>CAVZKF010000031.1:0-57859 GCA_963775775.1 uncultured Alphaproteobacteria bacterium | reverse complement strand
CTATCGTCTGATTGGTCGCGGCGTTGTCGTTCGGATCGACATAGAGAAATGCGCCGTACGACCCGCCGCATTGCAGATATAGCCCCATGACCGCCTGCAGGATTGTGCGCCGAGACCGGGTTGCACGCGGCGTCCGAAGCGAGCGCCTCGAAGCCGACCTCGAATTCATAGAGCCCCTGATACAGCGCGGTGCGAACCGTGCGGCCGGAGTCATGCTCGGCGACATTGGTCGCGGTGATTGGGCTCTTGGTCGCGAAAGTCTGGCCGGCAAGAGTGGGGAACGTCGGAAGAGTCATTTGGCCTCACATTGCACGGCGCCTTCCCTTCTCCCACTGGTGGGAGAAGGTGGCCCCGCGAAGCAAGGTCGGATAAGGGTTGCCGGGAAGTTCCAACCAAGCCGCAACGTCCCTCATCCGACCCCACTACGTGGGGCCACCTTCTCCCGTAAACGGGAGAAGGGAGTATCGGCGTCACAGTTTCACCGTCACCAACTTCACGCTCTTTAAGCGAAACAAGTTGTATGCGAACTGCTCGAAGTCGAGCGCGTCGTCGGCAAAGCGGCATAGCCACAAAGCCGCGCCGTCCACATTGACGCTCGCGCCGATCGCCGGCGCGCTCGCGAGCGTCAGGCTGGGCTCATAGCCGGACGAGAAACTCCACGCGCCAGGCGCCAGCGCCGCGCCGTTTACGCGCACGGCGGACAGGCTCGACACGCCCGCGAGCGGCTCGGTAAACGCTCCGGTCGCGCGCTGCATCGCAAACACCGTCGTCGCGCCGTCGCCGGTTCCGATCAGTTGGTTCGTCAGCGCGGAGAGCCCCGGCGGCGCGAGCCAGAAGGGTTGCGCCTGTCCCTGCGCGCTCTCGAAGAAGCCGAGGATGTTTTGCAGTTCTTGCGTCGCCGCGTCGCCGCGCAAAAAATCAAAGGTCAGTTCGATCTCGTAAAGCGGCCAGCGCATCTTCATGCGCCGCGAGGATTTGCCCGAGGCGCGTTCGTGCGCCAACGTCGCGAACCGCGGCGTCACCTTGCTCGACCAGCCCTGCCCGATCAATGTCGGAAAGCTCGCGAACGGCCCAAAGCTCGGCGCGCTCAAAGGCGCTTGCGGCGGCAGCGACGGCAGCTTCCCGTTAAGCCAATGGCCATTCGCCCATTCCGCGCCGTCCGACCAAATATCCGTGCGCAGCGGAAACTCCGGCAAAGGCCGCGCGTCCCAGCACCACGCGAACATCAGATCATCGGCGATCATCGGCACGCCGGCGGAGGATGTTTCATTATTGCCGGGCGTCGTCCAATATTGCCAAAAGGCTTGCAGCGCGGTCAGCGCCAGCGTCGCGTCGATCAGCGGCGCGGTTTTGGCGGCGTTCCAGATCGACCAGAACGGCGTTCCGCCGGAGATCGAAGCGGGATCGTAAAACACGTTCTCTTCGTTGCTGCATCGATCGGAAGTCGGAAAGCCGTATTCGAGAAAGCCGACGCTTTTCGATTGCGGAACCCATTGCGTGTGGGGGCCATGCGGAACGGTCCCCGCGCCGTCGCCGGCGTCATAGACGGCTTGATGCGTGTTGTTCCACCACCAGCGTATCTGCTTGAAGGCGAGCAACTCCTGGCCGGCGGAATAAGCGTTGCGCGCCTGCGCGAGACGGTCGCCTTGCGGCGCGGTCACATATCGCAGCGTCCCATTGGGATCGAGCGTCATCGAGGATGTGTAGTCGCCATACCAGTAATGAAATTTCTCGCCGCCCTCGATGTTGGCGGACAGATAGTCGATCCGATGAACGTCCGGCGCGCCGGTGAGGCCAAAGCCGAGCGTCGTCGGACTGGCGAGCGGCCACGATGTCGGCGGCGGCAGACGCCAGTTTTGCGCGTCGAGACCGCCGTCGCCCGTGGTCCAGTCCGACAGCGGCATGTAATTGTCGATCGACACGAAATCGATGTTGGATGACGCGAACAGCGTGTCGAGATGCGGAAAGATTCCCGTCACGCCGGCGTGCTGCGCGCCCATCCATTGCGACCAATCGGCGGAATAGGTGATGAGGTTCTCGCGCGCCGCGAGATTCTTGGTGAAGCCCGCCGTGTCGAACACCGAGCGGCAATCATTGGCGAGCGTGACGAGCCCGGCGACGAAGGGATAATCCCACACCGCGTTTCCATTGGCGTCGGTCGTGCCGGCGGGCGTCCAGGCGGGACCGCGTATCGCCTCGAGCCCGCGCAACTCGGAGCCGACGACGAACAGATTGACGCCGCCCGCGAGCGCCGCGAGATTGGCGTAATGCAGCACGAAACGGCGATAGGTGAAGTCGAGCACATTGCCCGAATAATGCACGGTGAGATTGGTTGCGTCGCGCGTGAACTGCGATGTCGCGGCGCTTCCCAGAAAATCATTCACCGCCGTCGTCGCGGCGCTGGAGACATCGGGCGAATAGGTCACGAGGCCGCGCCAGGGCTTGCCGGTCACGTCCATGTTCATCATCGGATAGAGCGCGACCTTGAAGCCGCGGTTCTTTAGCTCCGCGATGCAGCGCACGACCGATTGATCGGAGGGCGTGCCGCCGTAAACAGCGTGAACGCCGTCGGGCCGGCTGATCGGAATGAGGCCGGATGTGGCCAGCGTCACGTCGGAGACGCGCCAGGAATCCGTTCCGCCCGCCGTCGGCTCGAAGGCGCCGACCGCGCCGTCAAAGAGATAGGTCGTCGCCGGATAAACCTGGCAGGCCGAGGCGTCGAGCGAGTTCCCCAGCCATTGCACGACCAGCGCGACGCTCGTGCAATTGGGCAGCGTCGCCTGCAACTGATCGAGCGCGAACATAAGGTCGGTGCGCGTTCCGCCGGGCGCGTGATAGGTGTTGATCGGCATAAAGGTCGAGGCGCCCGGCTGCATTCCGCTATAGGCCACGGTGTCGTAGACGAACTCGCCCGACGCGGGGATGAGGTTAATCGCGGAGAGATAGGGGAAGGTCATGCGGGCCTCGAATGGTCGTCAGCGAAACCTTCTCCCACTTATGGGAGAAGGCGGCCCTTGCGTCAGCAAGGGTCGGATGAGGGTTTTCGCGCCTTGGTTGGAACTTCCCAGCGCCCCTCATCCGTCATGCCATAGCCCGTCATTCATGACGGGCGTCCTGCCGGCCGCCCTATGGCATGACACCTTCTCCCGCGGGCGGGAGAAGGATGCGCGCCGTCGGATTCGTCGCTCACGTCGGATTCAATCCCCGCACGCCAAGATGCAACCCGTCCTGCACATGGCGGCCGACCGCCTTCATGATCTCGCGGCCATTGCCCTGCAAGAAGCTCGCGACGCCCTGCGCGTCGAGCGCGTGGACGTGGAAATTCACCGGCGCGTGAACGCTCGGCGCGGCGTCGCTTCGCGCGCCGCCGTTATTGACGAGATTGCGGAAGGCCTCGCCCTGACTAGCGGTCATCACCAGTTCGTTCTTGTGCACCATCGCGAGCTGGTCTTGCGGAATGTTCCAGGCGCCGATGTCGAACGAGGCGATGCTGGCCGCGCCCGCCACGGTCGCCTGCGCCGCCGCCGCCGGACCCGCCGCCGCCGGCCCCAGCAGCGGCGCCATGAAGCCGAACACGCCGGCGAAAGCCTCGGCGGACGACGCCATGATGCTTTTGATCACCGCCGCCGCCTTGCCGGCGATGTCGGCGACGCTTCCCGCCGCCTCGCTCGCCGTGCGTTCGGAAACGCCGAGCTGCGTCGCCGCCGTCATCGCCTGTTCGCCCATCACATGCGTCGCGATGTTCTTGGCTATGTTCATCGCGAAACTGGCGACCCATTGCGTGCCCATATTGACGAAATATTGCGTCGCCTGCACCGCCATCTGGCGCACGCCTTCGCGAAAGGTCGTGGTGTGCTGCAACAGCCCCATGATGCTGGAGCTCATCGAAGAGCCCATTTTGCTCGCGAGACCCTGCCAGATTTTGTCCTGCTCCTCGGCGGCCTGATAGGCGAGTTGCAGCATCTGCTTTTGATGCGTCGCTTCGAGCGTCGCGATCTTGGTTCAGCGCCTGCTCCTTCTGCTTGACGCTTTGATCGGCGAGCCCCGCCTCCTGCTCCAGCAAGGCGCGTTGCGCCTCGTATTCCTCCTGCGTCGCGGCTCTCACGAGCGCGATTTTTTCGCCCTCGCTGATGTTCTTGAGCTTCGCCTCGCCGTCGAAGATCGTCTTCTTGATCGCCAGCGACTCTTGCAGCGCCTTGATCTCGCCGTCGATGCGCGTCTTGGCGGCGCCGGCGTCGTCGCCGAGCGCGCCCAAGGCGGCGGAAGCCGGCCGCAGCGCGCCGGTCAAGCCGTCGCCGATGGCGACCGACATGCGCGAAAAGGCGGTCGTCGCCGGCGCGGTTTTTTGCGCGGCGTCGCTGACGCTTTCCGAAAGCTTTTTGAGGTCCGGCGTCACCGAGCCGACAGCGCCGCGCACATTGGCGAGACCGTCCTCCAAATCGTCGGTGTCGGCGCTAAAGCGGATCGTCACATCGTCGGCCATGTACGGTTTTTCCCTGATCTGAGCCGCGCCGGAACTGGCGCGAATTTTATGTTCTCTGTTTGTACTTTTACAACCATGAGATTGTATTCAATGCGCCGACGCAATGATTCGCCAAACCGCGGGGATCGCGCATATGCCTTTATTATTGCTGCTAATATTCCTCATCGCGAGCCCGGCTCGCTCACAATCTGGGCGAGCATATCCCGTGCATAATCCGGCCGTGACGCAGGAGACCATCGGGACGACGATTTGCGTTCCCGGCTGGACCAGGGGCGCGCGGCCGTCGTCGTCCTATGCGCGGCGCGTGAAGATCGGGCTGGTGCGCGAACTGGAGATTCCGCGGGATATGCTCGGCGATTTCGAACTCGATCACCGCGTTCCCCTGAGCCTTGGCGGCGCGCCTTACGAGCCCGCCAATCTGGAGTTGCAGCCCTGGGACGAGGCGGGCGAAAAGGACCGCAAGGAAGCCTGCCTCGCCCGCGCGGTGTGCGACGGCCGCCTCGCGCTGGACGAGGCGCGGCGGCGCATTTGGTCGGATTGGCGGAGCGTCGGCGCGGGCTGCGATTGACTGGGAAGCAACGGCTGGCCTTTCGCCGCGGCCGAACGATATTTACCCTCTTGATGCGTCCATGCGTCCGCTCGTTCTCGAATTTCGGAGACGATTGATATGAGCCCTTATCCAATCCTCGTGCTGGTCGGCAGCCTTCGCCGCGACTCATACAATCGCAAGCTGGCGAACGCCCTCGCCAAACTCGCGCCGCCGGAGTTTTCGCTCCGCCAGGCGCAAATCGGCGATCTGCCGCTCTATAACCAGGACGACGACGCCGACCAGGCCGCGTCGGTAAGGCGGCTCAAGGACGAGATCATCGCCGCCAAGGGCGTTCTGTTCGTGACGCCGGAATATAATCGCTCGGTTCCCGGCGTGCTCAAAAACGCGATCGACAATGCGTCGCGTCCCTATGGCGCCAACGCCTTCGCGGGCAAGCCCGCCGGCGTCATCGGCGTCTCGGTCGCCGCGACCGGCACGGCGCTGGCGCAGCAGCATTTGCGCAACATCCTCGCCTATCTCGACGCGCCGACGCTCGGCCAGCCCGAAGCCTTCATCCAGGCGAAGGAGGGCCTGTTCGACGCGGACGGCGAGATCGGCCCCGCCAGCCGGCAGTTCGTGCAGGCCTGGATGGACCGCTATGTCGCCTGGGTGAAGAAGCACGCGGGTTGAGGCGGGGCGGAGGGCTTCGCGCGCCGCGACGTAGACGTGCGCGCGGGCGGGGCTATTTAGAGGGACGGAGCCAAAGTCATGACGTCCATCGCGTTCGACACGCTGAAACTCGTCCAGGCGCTCAAAGCAAAAGCCCATCTCACCACCGAGCAAGCGGAGGGCTTTGCCGAGGCGCTGGCCGACGCGCTGCAGGACGATCTCGCCACAAAAGAGGATCTACGCGCTTTCGAGTTGCAATTTGAGGCCGAAATCAACTCCGCCAAAACCGAAATCATCAAATGGATGTTCGGCGCGATTGTCTTTCAGACGGTAATCATCCTCGGCGCGGTGATCGCGCTGGCGCGCACCGCGCATCCCTAAATCTTCCCCTCCGGAAACATCGCCTTCAACGTCGTCATCGCATCCCTTGGCGCCGCCGCCGGCTTGAACACCCCCAGCCCCACCGCGATGGCGCGCACCAGCACATGCGTCGGCGGGAACTCGCGCCAATAGCCTTGGCGCGCGAACAGGCGCGGGAAGGTCAGGCTCGCTTCCAGCGCGTCGTCCCATCGCTCGCCCGAACATTGGCAATAATGCGCGATCAGCCGGTCGAAGAATTTTGGGGAGCCGTCGCAGGCTTCGCCGTCTCCCCCAATGTTTCCCCCAAACCGTCTCCCGAAGCATCGGCCGGCCTGAAAGAAGCCGGTCTGCCGCGTGACGACGCCGAGCGCCGCGACGAGTTCCGGCGTCGACGCCGGCAAATCGAGAAACATCTCGCGCGACAGTTCGGGATAGGCGCGCGTCAACGCGGCGTGAACGACGGCGATGATCGCGTCGTAATTTTCCTCGGAGAGCCGCGCCATCGCCGCCGGGCTGGCCGCTCTGCATTTCCTGCAGCACGGGCATGAGCCGCATCAGGGCCGGCACGACGACGCGCGCCTGGCGCATCGCGAGCACGGGCACGAACCATTCGCGCCCGGCCAGAGTCACCACCGGCGCGCCGGCGCAATTGATGTTGGGATCGGGATTCATGGGAGCGCCTTAAATCGCGGTGTTCAATTGGCCGATGTTGTTCGACGCATTGGCGAAGGCTTCGAAATCCATTTCGGGTATCGTGAAGTCTTCGAGCTTGCTCCCCATCGAGAGTTTCGACGAGATGCAGCTGTAAAGCCGCAGCGACCATTGCGCGCCGGCGACATTGGGGTTGGTCTGGTAAAAGTCGATCTGAAACGTCGGCGCCACGCCCATCAGCTTGTTGGAGATCACCGCCTTCGAGCCCGCGACGGATTGCGTATAGCTGTAGGTGATCAGCACGGCCTTGCCGGCGTCGGCGGAGCTGAACGTATAGACGCCGCTGGCGACGCTATATTGCCCGGCGGCCGGGCTGCTGGCGACGGGCGTCAGCTGCAGTCCGCTCGACGCATAGGCGACGCCGAGATTCTCGTCGAAATTCGCGGCGTTGGCGACCGTCGCGGTATAGGGCGAGGCGGCGCCGACAGTCGCGCCCTCGTTATAGGACCACAGCGTCTCGCCCGTCGCCGGCGTATTGCCGAAGAAAATCGTGTTGAGGATGGGACCGTCGATATTGGCGAATTTCGCCTTGCCCGAGATCTTGCCGGCGCCGCGCGCCACCGCGACCGGAAACTGATATTGCCCCATCAGCGACTTGACCGAAAAGGAAAAGTCGACCGACACATCCTGCAAGGTTCCAAATTGCAACGGACCGGCGGAAGTCGTGCCGATCAGGACGCCGGAGCCGAAGGCGAGCGAAGTGTTGTTGGACATGGGTTTGGTTCCTTAAGTTCATGTGTGGAATTACAGTCATGGCGTTCTCCCTCGGGAGAAGGGAGCGCGCTCAAGCGCCAGTATCTTCAGCGGAACCCACAGCAGGCCGTCGCCGTCGAGATCGCCGGGGTCTTTCAAAACCGCGCCGTCGACGCGGCAATGCGAGACGAGGCCGCCGAGCGTCTGGCGGTTGTTCGCCATCGGCGACGCCAGCAGCGCGGCGTCCAGCGCGTCCATGATCGTGTTGAGCGCGCTCGCGGGAATGGTGTTTCTGTCGCTGGCGTCGATGTAGATGAAGAGATCGACGCTCAGCGTGGTCTTGCTCGGCAGCGCCTCGCTCTGATAGTTCGGCTGCTCGCGATGCTCGCTGACGAACAGCGCCGGGCGCTGCGATTTCGGCACGTCGGCCCAGAGCTTCAAGCGCCGCGACACCGAGACGAATTCCGTCTGGCCATTGACCGGCGACGCGAACACGACGCCTTCCAGCAAGGCGACCAGCGCCGCCATGACCGCTTCACGCGCGACATTCATGTGTCCAACCCTTCGCTGACGGCCTCATTGAACGCGCGCGCGATTTCGTCTTGCATGTCGTCCAGCGCGGAGCGCATGAAGCTACGCTCGGGCAGGTTCATGTGACGCGAAAAGGCGCGCAAAAAAATCGTCTTCGGGGCGATCGCCTTGCCGAAGGCTTCCCGGATCGCGCGGGCGTGCGCGGCGACCGTCTCGTCGCCGTCAAAGCCGTATTCCTGCGCGAAGGCGTATTTGACGCCCGCCGAAAAAACGCTCGCGCCGTCGTCGTCGACGCTCGATCCTATCGACCCCTGCAACGCGCCCGTGCGCGCGCGCAAAACCTCGCCGCCGAGCTTGTCGTTCTTGATCTTGTCGACCAGCCGGTCGGCGAGATCGGCGATCTTGTCCTTGAGCGCCGCGCGGATCGCGGCGGGCATGGCGTCAAAGCGCGCGGCGAGTTCGTCAGCGCCTTCGATGTCGACGTCGAGCATGGCCGGACCTTAATTCGCGATGATCCTGCGGAAATTCATCAGCGACTGCGCGACGAAATCGGGCGTCGCCTTGTTCTGATAGGCGACCGTCTCCTGGCCGCCGAGACTCTTGCTCGTCATGCCGATCCGGTCCTTGTATTTGTAGCGGTCGGCGACCCATTCGAGCGCGCATTGCTCGAGATCGGCGGGGATATAGCCATAGGACAACGCGACCGCGGCGCCGGCGTCAGCCGCGGCGAATGTGTAAACGCCGGCGCCGACCGAATATTGCCCCTGCGCCGGCGCGCCCAAAACCGCGGTCATCGCCGCGCCGCCGGCGTAAGTGACGCCGGTGTCCGCGGCCCATCCGCCATAGGGCGCGAGCGCGTCGATCGTGAAAGGCGCGCTCGAAGGAATCGCCTGCGCCTCGCCGACGATCTCATAGCCGGCGCGATAGGAGACGACGACGTTCTGGCGGCCCTTGCGAAACACATGAGGCCCGCGCAAAAACAAGCTGCTGCATCGCGCCGGGCGGCGCGTCGTCGCTTTGCTCCAGCACATAGCCTTGCGCCCGATGGACATTCGCGACCATCATCGGCGCGGGCGGAATTGCCTTGCCGTCGACGACGACGGAATAGACCGCGCCGACCGGCCAGTTGCGCAGCAAAAGCTGATCGCGCCCCGTGCCGTCGTAAGCTTCGGTCACCTCCGTCGGCAGCACGAAGGAACGGTTGATGTAGTTGTATATGCCCCGGCTGATCTGCGAGATCAGCGCGGCGAGCAGCGCGTCGTCGTCGTCCGTCGTGACGCCGAGCCAGTTCTTCACCGCGCCAAGCGCGACGAGATCGCCGGTGGTCATGGGTGGATGCTCCGTTGTTTATCAGCGCGGCGGGCGCTCCCTTCTCCCACTTGTGGGAGAAGGTGTCGCGCCGAAGGCGTGACGGATGAGGAAGGCCGCGACTTGGTTGAAACTTCCCAAGAACCCTCATCCGACCCTTGCTTCGCGGGGCCACCTTCTCCCGTTCCACGGGAGAAGGAAACCACATCACCCGTTCGCGATGTTGGAAATCACCGCGAGCGACGGCGGAAAATAGTGCTGCAACACTTCGTCCGCGTAGACGCCATACTCATAGCGGCGCGTGCGCAGCGGCCATTCGATCTGGTAGTAGTCGCGGCGCGTTCTGATCTGGAACACATTGCCGACGCCCGACAGCGGATAGGGAATGCTGCGCGCGGTCATCAGAATGGTTCCCGCCGGCAGATTGGGATGCACGCGGATGTCCAGCGTCGAGCCGCCGCTCATCGAGAAGCGGTTGAGATAGGTCCGCACCATCACGCCGCCGCCGATCGCGTCCTGCGCGGCGTTGAAGATGAAGCGCTGCGCCGAATTGACGGAGCCGGCGAGAATCTTTTTCGAGATGTTCAGCGCCTCCTGGCTGTTGACCCAGATGGTGTCGGGCGAGAGACGATAATTGTCCCACATGGATTTCAGCGCCGCGTCGATCTCGACGACGCCGCCCGCGCCGTCCGCCGTCAGCGGCGTTCCGACGCCAGCCGTCCCGCTCGCCTGCGACGCGACATAGGCGCCGGAACCCGGCTTCAGCGCGATGGTGAGCAGCCCGTCGAACACGAGCGCGTTGTTCGACCAGTCGGCGCTGGGAAGCGAAGCCGCCGTCTGCGTTCCGGCGGCGGTCGCCGAAATGCTGACCGAATTGACCGACGTGATCGCGCCCAGAACTTCCGAGCCCGCCGCGCCCCAGAACCAGGCGTAGCCGAGCGCGCCGCGCACCGTCGCGACAACGGCCGCGACGACGCCCGACGGGCCGGTGACGGCGACCGTGGCGTTCGTCGATTTCTGCGCCGCGCCGCCGCCGAAAATATCGGTGGAGCCGTCGGCGTTGGTTCGCGTGATCTGCGACTGCACGCCGTTGAGCACCGAGCCGTTGATGAAGCCGTCGAGCGACAGCGCGACGCAGATCACCGACAGCGTGCCGGAGGCGAGCGATCCGCCGCTGGCGGAAGCGGTCAAGGTCGGGGTCGGCGTCTGCCCAAGCGCGCAGCGAATTATTGCCGCCGAGGATCAGCGCCTCTTCGCCGATCATCGTCGCCTGAAGCCCGCGCAGGCCCGCCTGCGCCCGCACGTCGTCGAAGCCGACGCCGGCGTATTCGGCTTCGAAGTCGACCGAGGTTTCAAGGCCGATGCCCTTATAGGAGGCGAAGTAATCGGCGGTCGTCACGGCCTGCACGCCGGCGCGGTTGCCGCCGGAAACGCCGAGCCGCAGCCCGTTGGTGTTGATGCCGGTGATGGCGCGCCAATTGGCCTGAATGCCGCCGCGGCCGGAGACGCGCGGCGTCTCGTTGCGGAGCGGCGTGAGCACGGGCGCGAGGAACTTGGCGCCGGGTTCGAGATCGTAAAAGGCGAGGCCGTCGGTCGCGCTGGTCGGCTGCGAAAAAGTGCTCTTTTCGAGCCCGAAGGCGAGCAGGCGCGGATCGCCCTGCGGCAGGCTCTGCGATTTGCGAATGGCTTCGAGAACTTCATGCGTGGTGTGTTGGATGGTCATGTGTGGAGTCCCGATGTGAGGTGGACGCGCCGTCCCCGGCGCGGATGTTTCTTCCTTCTCCCGCCCGCGGGAGAAGGTGGCTCCGCGATGCGGAGTCGGATGAGGTTCTTTCAGCGACGAAGGCGATGCGAAGACGGTTGATTGTTCGCCGTTCGCATCGCTTTATATGAGCAACGGCGCCCATCGCGGCGCGCGAGCGGGAGGGTGCGACATGCGCGACCTGATTGTGATTGGCTATCCCGACGCGAAGGCCGCCGAAGCGGCGCGCGATGCGCTGCTGGCGCTGCCGCGCGAAGAAATCTTTCGTATATCCGACGCGGTCGTCGCCGCGCGCGACAAGAAGGGCGAGATAAGACTCAGCCATATCGTTCGCTCCGGGGCCTTGAACCTTGGAACGGGCACGATGTCGGGACTGCTCATCGGACTGCTTTTTCTGCATCCGATTTTCGGCATTCTCGCCGGCGCCGCGGCGGGCGCCGTCGGCGAGGGCTTGAAGGACGCCGGCGTGAGCGAGGAGTTCGTTAGGGAAGTCGACGACGTGCTGAGGCCGGGCCGGGCGGCCCTGCTGTTGGAACGCAACGTCCGAGGAAGCACGAACTCGACGACCACGTCGTCGCGACGCTCGCCGCTTCCGGCGGATGCCTGCTCAGGACAAACCTCAAGGCTTCGCTCGAACACAAGCTTCGGCTCGCCTTCGAGGAAGCGCGCCATTGCGTGCAAGACGAAGCCGCGCCCGGCGCAAATCGGCCGCCGGATAGCCGTCCTCACCGCAGCGCTTGGGGTTGGCTCTGCGCCACCTTGATCAGCAGCGCGGCGCGTTGCTCGCCGGTCATCGCCGCGAGCGTCGCCGCGAGGTCTTCGACGCGCGCCTCCGCGCCCTTCTCCACCGCGCGCGTGCCGGCGAGCATTGGCGGCGGCAGCGGCTGGCGGGCGAGTTCCTCGACGCGCTGGCCGAGCTTTTCGAGACGCGGCGCGAGTTCGGCGAGCAAAGCCTTTTGCGCGTCGCGCTCCAGCCGCGCCGCCTCCAGCGTCTCGGCGATCTTGGCGAGATCGCCTGTCGAAGCGGCTTGCTCCAGCGGCGCGAGCGGCTGTTCGTCGTCTTCGTCGTCCTCGGAGATTTCCGCGACGATAAAATCCTTCAGCCTGACGATGGCGTCCCGCAGCGCGGCGATCTGCCCTTCGTCCTCCTCGCCCTCGGCGATTTCCGCCGCCAGCACGTCGAACACGATTTGCAAGGCGGCGATCGCGCGGCCGGCGTCGAAGGCTTCTTGTCCGAGACATTTGCGCAGACGCGCCAGCGCCTGCGTCATCGGCCTTGGCGCGGCCTTGCCCAGATCGCTCTCCATCCGCTCCAGCGCGCCCAGCATGGAGGCGGAACTGGCGAGCAGAGCCTGGTGCGCCAGCGCCTCGGCTTTCTTCTTGAAGGTCTTGCCGTCGCCCGCCATCCACACCTGCTCGACGGCGTTGTCGAAGCTCGCGAACTTTATCGTCTCGACCGCGCCATCGGCCTTGATCATCGCGAATGTCGCGCTCGGCAGGCAGGGCAGATCGACCAGCGAAATCTCGCAAGGACTCGCGGTGTAGCGCATGAGGTCGGGGTTCTTTTCGTCGGGCCAGCGATTCACATAGCCGCCGCCTTGCGAAAATCCGGTGTAGACGCCCGCCTCGACCTTGGCCCATTCGGCGTCGTCGATGATCTTCGCGCAGACTTCGATCTGCTTGTCGTCGTCGTTGAAGTGGATCGCCTCGACGCGCCCCGCCGCCACCTTGCCGTGCATGGCGCGCAGATTGCCGAGGCTCTTGCCGCCGCTGGCCTGGCGGAACTCGTCCGACCACTTTTGGTAATAGGGCTTGGTGCTGGCGTAATCGCAGACCTCATTGCCGCGATCCGGCGTCTCGGCGGTGACGACGCCGTAAACAAGCCGCTTGCCCGCGTCGATCTTGGTCAGCGGAATGAACATCTGCAACTGCGTCATCTGTGCGCGTCCTTAAAGAAAAAGGCCCGCGCGAGGCGAGCCTTGTTGGCATGGGTTGTTTGATGAGGCGCGAGCGGTAGCTTAACCGTCATCGCGAACGGAGCGAAGCAATCTTTAGATCGGGCGATCACTAGATTGCTTCGTCGCTCAGCCTCGCGATGACGGGTTCTCACTGGTTATCGTCCGCACGCGCGCCGTCTCGCGGGCGCGGCGCGCGAGTTCCGGTTCGACGAGGCCGTGCCTGATGAGCCAGACAATCGCGCGGCTCCAGGACTCGTCGGTCTCGCCGCGATAATCCGTTTGCGACACGTTCATCAACTCGCCGGTTTGCGCGTCGCGGATGCGAAATTCGAGGTTTTGCTCCATCACGCTGATCTTGCGGAAGAAGCCGAGGAACGACATATCGGCGCCGAGCGCGCGGGCGATGTCGGCCTCGCAGCCGTTGCATTTGCGCAGCCAATGCGCCTTCACATTCTCGTCGCTCGACGCGCTCGTATCGACGAGTTCGAACAGGCCGGATTTCGCGAGCTGCGTCGCGCGCCAGCGCGGTGACGCGTCGCAGCCGCGCGGTCTCCTCCGCGCTCTCGCCGGCCAACGGCCCGCCGGCGCTGAAATCGTCGAGTTCGAGATCGAACACCGCGAGCTTGATCAGCTTGGCGGCCGGCTTTACGTCCTCGGCGCGGCCAAGGCCCGCGTAAAACGCCAGCGCGCAACAAAAGCAGGCGGCGAAAAACAGCCGCGCCGTCGCTTTCATGGATTGTTTCATCTCAAAAGCTCCCCATCGCGCGAAAACGCCGTGGGTTCATTTATAGCGCGGCCCCCGCGCCTTCGCCCGGGACGCGCTCCCGCCGCGGCTTGGGCAAAACGCCCGTCGCCGCCAGCAGCACATTCGCCGCCGGGTCCGCCACCGGCGCTTGCCCAAGTTTCACGCGCGCTTCGCCAGCGCGTCAGAATCCCCGCGCCGACGTAACTCGTCAGCGCCTGCGCCTGCTGGCCGGCGTCGATTTGCGCGTCCTCGCCCCAAATAAATCCTTGGAGCGAATTCGATGTCCTCTTCGCCGAAATCCTCGATCAACACGCCGTCGATCAGCCGCTTCACCCACTTTAAAACCGGCCAAAGCCCCTCTTCTTCCGCATCTCCTTTTGCGTTTCGCCTCGGAGAGACTGCGTGCGACGCCACAAGACCGCCGCACGCCGCGCTATTTGGAAGCGCCGCCGGTCACCAACCGCTCCAATTCTTCAACGGCGGCCAAGAACGCCCGGATAAAACTTTGGGTCGGTTAGGACATTTGGTCCCGCTTTTTTGACTTCGCTGACGATGAGCGGCACGACTTGGCGCAGTTCCGCGCGTTCGCTTTCGTTCAATTCGCTGAGGTCGAGATATTGCACTCCCGCGTTCACAGCGGCGAAATCTTGACCGAGACTCGGAAAGTCCCCGTACCGCTGGAGTTGTCTAACGATACCTCTAAGCATCCATGCGGCCCCAATCCAGCCTTTCTCTTCGCTAATGTTTATGGACGCCATGTTCAAAATCCTGAGTTCCTGAAAATTCTTGATCTGATCCGGCCGGCCTGACGCGCTTACTTATATTCGCCCGAAGCAACCAGCCTGTCGCAATAGGCGCGCCATTCCGGCGACCAGCGGTTCGACTCCCCAGGACCGACGGAAACCGCCCCTTCTTTCACAGCTTGACCAAGTAGATGCACATGTAGCCAAGGGTCCCGATGCATTTTCTCTACTACTCCTGGCTGGAACAGTTCTGGGAGGTATTTTCTAACGTAGGGGTATGGATGAGGCGGATACTCATCAAACAGGTGAACGAATATCTTTCCATCATTCTCCATGTCTTCAATCTCTTCCCGAGAAAGATTTTTTGGGGCATATCCACGATAGAATAAATCTCCGGTCCCAGCGACAACCCCAGATGGGTTGGCCTCCTTAAAGCGCTTATAGAGGAGATCGAGCTGTTCGGGGTAAAGATAGAGTACGCGTCCTGGCTGAAAACCAAAATAGTATGACGATATCTTCGGTCCTTCGCGTTGACCTAAAGGCATCGTATCAAATTCTTTTCCTCGGCCAGTCCCCACGCCAAGGACCTCGAGCGTATCCAATCCGATCATGTAGTGCGCATTGCTCATCGATCACCTCAAGAGCTTACCGAGAGAAACCAAAATTTTTCCAGTGGAGTCCACGACAACAATTGATTTGTCCGTGGCTTTGTCCACATCGAAATCGTAGTCACGGATTATTTTGCTCACGACTCCAGCAGGGGTTCCTTCAGGCGCCTGAACGGCGATGATTTCACTCGGGTCCTGCGAGACCAGATCATCCCGAATCGCTCTCGGGATCGCCTTCACGCTATTCGCAACCTTGACTTGGACACCGGTCACCGTGTCGCCGGTCTCGGCGTCCTTGTAAACAATGTCCGGCCCGGGAACGCCCTTGCCAGCGGGCTGGTCGGGCCTTGTTCCAGGCGGCTGCGCCTCTTCCTCTATTTTAGCCAGCGCTTCCGGAGTGAGTTCGGGATGCTCGTCCAGGACGATGTTTTTATACTCTTCGGAGAGCCGAATGGCTGACTTTTCGCCTTCGTCTCCGGTTTTTTTGTCGTCGTCGGGCTTGCGATCGTCTGGATCAGGCGCCGGCGCGCCCGCCGCGGCGACGGGTTCCTTCGGCGCTTCCTCCGCTGCGGGCGACGGCTCCTCCTTCAAGGCGTCGGGCTCGCTCGAAGCGGACGCGTGGTTGTAGGCGTAATAGGCCAGCGCGCCGAGGCCCAGCGCCGTTGCGGCAGCCGCGGTGGCGGGGTTGGCGAGCAGGGCTTGCGCGGCGGGGCCCGCCGTCTCCAGCGCCGCCCCCGCCGCGGCGAGGCCGCCGGGGATCGCGGCGGCGATGTTCGCGGCAAGGTCGGGGGCGATCGCCGCCGCCGACCCTTCAACAAAAGGGCCGGAGGCGTCGCCCCCCGCGACGTTGCGACTGTCCCGCGACGACGCGGCACGAACGCTCTTCGCCTTCGCCTCGCCGCCCCCGGACCCAAACCGCCCATGCCAATCGCGGGGCTGCTCCGGGTTGTAGTTTTTCGCCAGTTCCGCCGAACCCTGCCCCACCGGCGTCGGCGCGGCGCCCGTCACCGTCAGCACATTCGCCGCCGGGTCCGCGACCGGCGCCTCGCCGAGCTTCACCCGGGCCTCGTTGCGCGTCAGAATCCCCGCGCCGACGTAACTCGTCAGCACTTGCGCCTGTTGGCCCGCGTCGATCTGGGCGTCCTCGCCCCAGGCGAATTCGATTTCCTCTTCGCCAAAATCCTCGATCAACACGCCGTCGATCAGCCGCTTCACCCATTTTAAAACCGGCCACAGCCCCTCTTCTTCCGCCATCTCCTTTTGCGTCTCGCCGGTCGAGCGGTTTGTTTGATTGACGAAGGCCTGATGCGAGACCGAAAACGCATAACAAACGATGCGCGCCAGCCATTCGTCGAACACGCCCTTGAGCTCCGGCTCCTTCGTCTGGATGAAGGTTTTGGCGACGCCGCCCGGCACGAACTTCGCCCGCCGCCGCGCCGCGAGATCGCCGGTGAAGTAAAAAAGAGCGATCAAGGAGAGTCGAAATTTCGACTAACGCGTCACGCCGGGGAGCCAGAGCGCTTCGCCGATTTCTTTAAGTTCGGCGTCGATCTTCGGGTCGGACAGAACCGAGGCGTCGTCGCCGAGTTTCAACAATGTCCCCGCGCGATAGGGAACAGTTTTTCCCGTCCGCGTAAAAATCTCCGCAACTTTTGCCTCTCTCGTATAGTTGAGCCATCCAATCGCATAATTTGGTTGCGGTGAAATTCTGAGACTTTAGTCGCTTCCGAAAACAGTGCATTTTAGCGGATTGTAGGTCTCGATGAAATAGTCGAACAGGCGGTGCACCACGGCTGGGTCCGACCATGCCGCATTGATTTGTCCCGGTTCATAAAACGGAACAGCAATATAATGGACTCCATCGTGGAGAGAGATACAATTCCTCACTCATACGCATCGAACACTGACAGAGACGCGGTTTTTGTATTCGCCCGCTGAAGGAGCATTGGAGAATGTTTCTCCAAACCCGTATGGAGAATAGGAGTCTGGCGTAAGCTTCCAATTGTCCGGATCATTTTCATTGTAATATCGAACATCGTCATAACTCCGCAGCGCGCGCATCACCACTTCGTCGAAGTCGGAAAGATCCGCCGCGATTGGCATGTCGCCGGTTTCCCTGGTGCATCCGCTGACTACGAACGGACGCCGCCAGGGCGAAATCGCCTCGAGGTCGAGCATGATCTTCTTCGCGTTTAGGATCGACTGCCGCGCCGTCATCGCCGGGCCAAAACCGGAGGCTTAAATCACCAACCTATCTGGGAATGAGAACTCATTTCTTGCTCCTAGGCAAGAAGAACCTCTATAGCGATGCCCACAGATTCCGTCGTCCTCCAAAATCTCGCTAACATTCGCGGCCTTCTCCGGCGAGGCGATCTTCCACACAATATTCGTTCCCTTCGCCGCGTCGATCTGGCTCTTTGCTTAACCACCAATTGGATGAAAATCCCTCATCTATCGGCCATTTATTCCAGTATTTAGCGTCGATCAATGTATTCGTCGCCGGCTCGTAGCCGTCGAAACTGGTGACGCCTGATGGAGCCTCGGGGTTCGGGACATTGTAGACCGTCCCTTGCGGGGCTGCCAGTCGCCTTCTGTTGATAGGCGTCCTCCTCGGGCGTCGGCCTTCGTTGACCTTCGTCCACTGGCCTGGCCCGCCATCGGAGGCACCGATTTCGTAACTTGGTTTTTTCGGTGTTCGGCCGCCGGCGTCATCTTGGCGCCGCGCCCCTTGCGGATCGTCAGGGTCCGGCGCCCGGCGCCCGCCGCGGCGTCGGGCTGTTTCGGAGCTTCCGCGGCTGCGGGCCACGGCTCCTCCTTCAAGGCGTCGGGCTCGCTCGAAGAGGACCAGTGGTTGTAAGCGTAATAGGCAAGCGCGCCGAGGCCCAGCGCCGTTGCGGCAGCGGCGGTGGCGGGGTTGGCGAGCAGGGCTTGCGCGGCGGGGCCCGCCGTCTCCAGCGCCGCCCCCGCCGCGGCGAGGCCGCCGGGGATCGCGGCGGCGATGTTCGCGGCAAGGTCGGGGGCGATCGCCGCCGCCGACCCTTCAACAAAAGGGCCGGAGGCATCGCTCCCCGCCACGTTGCGACTGTCCCTTGCCGACGTGGCCCGAACGCGCGGCGCCTTCGCCTCGCCGCGCCCGGACCCAAACCGCCCATGCCAGTCGCGGGGTTGCTCCGGGTTGTAGCCCTTCGCCAGTTCCGCCGAGCCCTGCCCCACCGGCGTCGGCGCGGGGCCGGTCACCGTCAGCACATTCGCCGCCGGGTCCGCGACCGGCGCCTCGCCCAGCTTCACCCGCGCCTCGTTGCGCGTCAGAATCCCCACGCCGACGTAACTCGTCAGCACCTGCGCCTGTTGGCCCGCGTCGATCTGGGCGTCCTCGCCCCAGGCGAATTCGATGTCCTCTTCGCCAAAATCCTCGATCAACACGCCGTCGATCAGCCGCTTCACCCATTTTAAAACCGGCCACAGCCCCTCTTCTTCCGCCATCTCCTTTTGCGTCTCGCCGGTCGAGCGGTTTGTTTGATTGACGAAGGCCTGATGCGAGACGGAAAACGCATAACAAACGATGCGCGCCAGCCATTCGTCGAACACGCCCTTGAGCTCCGGCTCCTTCGTCTGAATGAAGGTTTTCGCCACGCCGCCGGGCACGAATTTCGCCCGCCGCCGCGCCGCGAGATCGCCGGTGAAGTAAGCGTCCCAATAGTCCTGAAAATTCTTGATCTGATCGGGCGTCCAGCTCTCGGGCACGCCGATCAAGGACTCTCGGGGATGTTGCCTTCCGTGAAATGCGACAGCGTGAACATCTGGCGCTTGAGCGCGATGTTCGCGGTCATCACGATCTGCTCGACCGGGCTGAATCCGTAAACGCGATTGGCGCGGGGATTCCTCGGCGCGTAGATGATGTCGCGCGCGGCGTAATCGACAGCGGGATAGCCTTTCAGGATTTGCTGATAGGCGACGGGATGGACCAGCGCGCCATTGTCCTGAAAAGGCTGCGGCGTGCGGCCCCAGTCGTCGATCACGCGCTTGATCGTCGCGCCGTCGAGCGGATGCAGCGCGACCAATTCGCCGCCGCGCGCGCGCTGGCGCCAAAGCGTCGGCGCGTCGATGACGAACAGGTCTTCGAGCAACATGCGCAGCCAGATCGCGAAGCAATGCTGGCCATCGGGCCGCTCGAAAAACCGCGTGAGCTGGTTTATGCGCTTAGCCCCCGGCCCGCTTGCGCCGCGGCGCGGGCGCAGCGACCACGACATGCGCTCGACCTGATCCTTGCGCGTCTCGATGACGAGCCGCAGCAGATCATAGGTCTCGGCGAGCGCGCGAAGATCCTCGAAGCCGATCGGCTCATAGGCGCGGGCGCCCGAGACGATGTTGTAGCCCGACGGAAAATCCATCTGCCGCCCGGCGACGTCGGGGGGCGCGATTGGGCTGAGCGGCGTAAGCGGCCCGAACCAGCCGGAAGGACTGGTCGCGCCGGTCGACGACATGAATTGCGCCTGTCCATAAGCGATGGACAGCGCCTGCGGCGCCAGCGACCATGACGGGCGCCCGGCTTGGGTATCGCGCGCGGCCATGGGCTAGACTCCTCGCGCGAAGAAAAGACGCGCGGTCGTGAAGACGTGCGGCATGATGGGGCTCTTTGGGTTTTGGGGATTTAAGTTGAATCAAGGGACGCGCGTCCTTCTCCCACTCGTGGGAGAAGGCAGCCTCGCGCAGCGAGGTCGGATGAGGGTTCAGGGGAAGTTCCAACCCAGCCGCGGCGGCCCTCATCCGTCATGCTCCGCATGACACCTTCTCCCGCGAGCGGGAGAAGGGGACGCCCTCGTGTGAAGATTACCGCCTGTGTCGGAAACTATGTGCGCCCCGAAGGCCAGGGCAGCGCGTTCAACGGCGCCATCGCGGCGGCCATGTCTTGCGCGGCTTTGAGATGCGCGGGGTTGTCGACGTCGAAGGTTTCCGTCGTCGCCGTCATCAACAGCCCGCCGTTTGGCAAATGCTCGGACATCACCGTCGACGGCGGCGTGATTTTTTGCGCGAGCCAGGGGCAAAGATATTGAATCCAGGCCGCCGAAAAATACGAGTCGCCGCCGTATTTCTCAATGAGTTGCTGGGAGTAGGCCCCCGTGTGCGCGGGGTTCCAGGCGTCGACAATAGCCGCCAGCGCGGGACGAAAAACCCGATAGCTGAGGACACGTGGGTCAGGTTTGAGATTAGCCAAGGAGGATGTTTCGAGTATTATGGAGTTCGGGAAAATTCCTTGACTGTCCCGCCCGCATGGCACCTCACCACGAAATAGCGCTCTCGCGGGACGTCCCGAGTAGTGGCGGCGAACCAATAGCCATAGACCGGCGTGGGCTCTCCCCAATCGCTCCGCGACAATCCCGCCGCGATCTCCTCGGCGTAGCGGTCGCGGATTTTTTCGAAATCCACGGATCGCATTCCACCGCAGGTCCAAAGGCTGAAGGCGGGATCAATCTTTTTCAAGGCGTCGATCATGCGAAGGAAGCGCGCGGCAAGTTCGTCCGGCGTCTCGGCCCGCGCTTCCCAACCGGCGCGGATGTAGTAGTCCTTGCTGTCGGTTGTCTTGATTTCTCCCGGCGTCCTATCTCCCATCACGGAACCTCCGCGGGTTCGTAAATCACTTTGATCTTTCGAAGTCTTGGGTCGCTCTCGAATAGCTTTCGCGCCCTCTCGGCTGCCTCGGGTTCGGCGAAGTACCATGCTACACCGCGCTCGCCGGCGGCGTCGACCTGCGTTCTCGCTTGTTTTTCCCAACCCGCGACGATGCCCCCGTCGAAATAGGCATATTTCATCTGATCGGCGAAGCCCGGCCCTCTTTCGCCAGCCTCCGATAAAAATCGATAATCGCCGCGCCGTCGTTTTGCGCAAAACACAGTTCCGTCACCGCCCACACCAGCGCGTCGACTCTATCGGGCGAAAACCCCGCCGCGCGGCGGTCGAATTCCGGCGTCATCAGGCACATCTGGTCTTCAAGCTTGGCGAACACGCCGACATGTTTGGCGCGGCCCTGCTGGTACAAAGCCGCCACCGGCTCGGCGCGCAAAAACTTCCCTCTGCTGGCGCGCACGGACTTTACGCGCACATTGGCGTCGATCTGGCGGATCACCGTCTCCACCATGTCGCCGCCGTTGTTGACCTCGGCGACGATGGCGTCGGCCTCGAAATCGCGCGCCGCCTGGACCGCGCGGCTGGCCCAGCGCAAGGGCGTGTCGCCCTGCGACGACAGGTCCGCCAGCACGCAGGGCTCGCCGTTCTCGCTTAAGCCCGCGACGATGATTCCGCATTCGTCGGCGCGCTCGGTGGAGCTTGCCGGCGGATCGACGGCGACGACGACGCGCGTCAGCGCCGGGGGCTTCGCTAGATAAGCGGCCTCGATCGTGGCGCGCGTCCATAGCGCGCCGGGCGTGTCGAGCAGCAGTTCCGCGTTCAGCTCCTGGCGCCCGAGCCGCGTGCCCTCATAGGCGCGCAAAATCCTGTCGATAAAACTTTGCGGCAGATTGGCGAGATTGTCGTAAGTCGTCGCGCGCGTCGCATGGGTCAGCGGATTGGCGAGCAATTCGCGAATGAGCTTGGTCGGACGCGGCGTCGTCGTGATGACGGCTTGCGGCCGCTCGCCGAGCCGCAGCCCGAACACCGCCTGATCCCAGGCTTCCGGATAACGCCAGGCCGCGAGTTCGTCGGCCCATAGCTTGCAGTGTTGCTTGCCGCGCAAGCGTTCCGGCGCTTCGGCCGAAAACAACAGCGTGCGCGCGCCGTTCGGCCATTCCAGGCAATTGCGCGCGGCGACGAATTTGGGCCGCTCGTCCGGCGGACAAATATTGATGAGGCCGGACTCGCCCTCGACCATCACGTCGCGCACATCGTCGGCGGCGGCGCCGATGATGTTGACGTAGGCGTTGGTCTTCGCCCACTGCCGCACGGCCTCGGCGCCGGTGCGCGTCTTGCCGCAGCCGCGCCCGCCAAGCGGCAGCCAATAGACCCAATCGCCTCGCGGCGGAAGCTGCGCCGGCCGCGCCCAAAACTCCCAAAGAAACGGCAGCTCCGCGGCCTCGCGCGGCGTGAGCGCGGCGACGAAGGCCTCGCGCTCGAGCGGTGTCATGCGCGCGAGGTTTTGCGAGTGGATCATGCGGGACAATCGGCGCTCTGTCCTTCTCCCACTTATGGGAGAAGGTGGCCCTTGCGTTAGCAAGGGTCGGATGAGGGTTCACGGGAAGGATTCAACCAAGTCGCGGCGGAGCGAAGCTGCAACCATTCTTCGCCCATTGATGCGTCGCCAAACCTTAAAAAAAGCGGCCGTGAAAACACGGCCGCCCCACTGTTCGCGCCTGCCCCGCGCCGCTTATTTTTTCGCGGGTTCGCTTTCCAAGCGCTGGATATAGCTCGCCGCGTTCGGGTCGGCGGGCGGCACGGGAATCGGTTTCTTTGGCTCGTCTGGACCTTTCGGCGGTTCTTTGTAGCCGGGCATTCCCGGCACGTTCGGCGTGGCCCAGCCGCCCTTATCGTCCGCGAGAGCGGCGCCGCTGAAGCCGGCGATAGCCGAAGCAATAACGAAAGCGAACAGCGCCGCGTGTTTGCAAACCATCGTTCCCTCCTCGTGTAGGAAGCTTTCGCTTCGGCATGGAGGATATTGCGCCGCTCGACCCTTTCAACCCAGGGCGTTTGGCGCGCGGGAAAAAATTTCAGCGGGGCGGCGATTCCTTCGGCGAGCTTTGATCGCCATTTTATACCGTTAATTCATAAATTTGTGCGGTCACCAAATTGCCACCGTTAAGCTGTTCCATAGCTACGCTTGCGAAACACAGGAATTCCACCCGTCAAACGAAACGCCGACCCGTCAGCGTGAGCGATCCGCCTATGTTGGCTCGCTTAAATCGTTCTTAAGCGTCGATGTTCATCTTGTGAGCGTTTCTGGCCTTTTGCGCCTGCTTCATGCCGCGGCGTCGCATCGCGTCGACGTGGAAACGATCAAAGAACAGCAAAACCAAGGAGCATCCAGCATGACGAAAACCTTCGTGGCGGTAGAAAATCCGCGCGCCGTTCAACCATCGCGGGCGCCCACGAACTCCATCATGGCCGCCGTGACGACCGCGCGCGATTTGGATATCGCGCATCGAAAGGCCGCCAAGGCCAAAGGCTTCCGACACTCCTCGAACCGGAGCTCAACCAGTGAATCTCGCCCGATCCTGTCGGCCAGGCAAAGCGATAAATCGTTGATACAATTCGTCCTGCGCGTCTGCCGCCTTGTCGCTGTTCAAGTTCGAGAGCGCGGAAAAAAATGACAATCGGGCCAGGGCGCATTGTGCTTTATTTTGTCAATCCTATTCCTACCCCGCCCCCGCTCCCATCAGCCGCGCCGCGATCGCGTTGAGCTTTTCCAGCAGGGCCCTTCGGGCGCTTTCGGATTCGGCGGTCTCTTGCGCGGTCGGCGGCGCGGCTAATAGTTTGGCGCGGCGGTCCATGATGGCCAGCACGCGGTCGGTGGCGGGATTGTCGCCGGCGATGGCCTTGGCGTAATGCACGGCCTGCAATCTGATCGAGCCGCAGCAGATCGAGCCGGCGCGCCTCCTCTTGCGGGCGGGCCTTGGCCGCCTCGCGCGCGCTCCGCAGCAGACGCCGCAGTTGCGACTGCGACAGCGGCTCGAAGCCCGCGGCGGGCAAATCGCGCGCGATGTCCTCGAGCGAGCGGCCTTCCAGCCGCCAGTCGAGAATGGCCACGTCGCGCCGCGCGCGGTCGCGGGAAGGCGCGATGGCGGCGGGCGGGCGTCGCGGCATGGGGATCGCGGTCGGTTGGGGGGATGCGTCCAATGAAAACGCCCGGCGACCAACACGGCCCCGGGCGCAACTCTCGACGTTGCCTGATCTCTACCATTCGAGCCCGCGGCCGTCAAGCGCGAAAAACGCGAAAAGCATAAAAATTCGCCCCGCCGCCATCATTGGCCGACGTCGCGGCTGTTCTCGGCGGCCGGCGCGAACAGCCGCCTTGAAATAGCCTAGCTTGGCCTCCAGCTTGCCGGCGCGCCCACAACGCGCTGATAATGCTAATAGTTGAGGAGAAACACGATGTTAAAGAGAATCATCGCGGCTATTGTCGTGACCTCGGCCGTGGCCTTCGCTCCCGCCGCCATGGCGTGGTCGGGTCATCACTATCACCATCATCACGAATATCATCATCATCACCACCACCATTATCACCGCTAAGTTTTTAGACTGGCGGAAACGCCCGATCGTTGCTACGGTCGGGCGTTTTCTTGTGCAGGAGAAGCCCATGCGCGCACGCGCCCTCGCCGTGATCGCGGCCCTTTGTTCCACCGCCGGCTTCGCGCCGCATGTTTTCGCACAGCAGGCCGACGAACCGCTGGTGGCGACGGCGAACGAATGGGGCGGCCAGCACGGCGTCTACACCTGCGACCAATGGCGCGCCTATGTCACGCGCATGTATAAGCTCGGCGACCCGCGCCATCGCGGCTATATCGAGGCCAAGGACTTCGAGATCATCAAGAAGGCGAGCCCGGTGTTTCAGACGGCCACCTTCGATTACTTCGACATGGCCGGCAAGGGCCGCGTCACCCAAAAAGAATTCATTGAATTCGAGAGCCCGTTCTTCGCCCGCTTCGACAAAAGACACACCTGCCACGTGACCGGCGAGGACATCCGCGCCGCCAACACGCCCACCCAGACTCAGACGCCGCAACAGCGCGGCGGCGGCGGAAGCGGCGGCATGATGGGCGGAGCGGGCGGCGGCTTGGGCGGCCCCAGCATGGGCGGCGGCTTGGGCGGCGTGCACTGAGCGGCGGCTTCGGCTGGCGGTAGCGCGCGGCGAGGCCGGCGCTTCAAGCGCGTCGCATCGTTCGATCAGTTTGAAAAGATTAGGCGACATCCCGGGCTCGGGCATGATTCGGGAGGCATTATTGCAAAGTCTCGATCAGACTTGCGATTCCGTTAGCCCCCGCCCACCACCCTTGTCACCACCTTCGCCGTATATTCCACCATCGGCACGATGCGCGCGTAGTTCAGCCGCGTCGGGCCGATCACGCCGAGCGCGCCGACGATGCGCCTGTTGGCGTCGCGCAGCGGCGCCGCGATCAGCGACGAGCCCGACAGCGAAAACAGCTTGCTCTCCGAGCCGATGAAAATCCGCACGCCCTCGCCTTCCTCGGCGCGCTCCAGCAGGTCGATGACCTCGGTCTTGGTCTCGAGATCGGCGAACAGCAGCCGCACGCGCTCCAGATCGTCGAGCGCGGTCAGGTCTTCCAGCAGCCGCGCCTGGCCGCGCACGATCAGCTGGCGGCCGGAACCGCCGCCCCAGCTCGCCAGCCCCGCCTCGACGAGCCGCCGCGTCAGCGTGTCGAGTTCCGCCTGCGCGGCGCGGCGCGAGGCGTCGATCTCGGCCCGCGCCTCCTCCAGCGTGCGGCCTCTGATGCGCGCGTTGAGATAATTGGCCGCCTCGATTAGCGCCGAGGGCGGCAGATCGCGCGATACCGGCAGCACGCGGTTTTCGACCGAGCCGTCCTCGGCGACGAGGATCGCCAGCACGCGCTCGGGCTCCAGCCGCACGAAGTCGATCTGCTTGAGCCGCGCGTCGGATTTGCCCACCGCCACGACGCCGGCGACGCGGGTGAGGCCGGACAGCAGGCTGGTCGCCTCGGCCAACACGCCTTCGAGATCATGGTCGCGCGAGGCGGCGGCGACCTCGGCGTCAATGCGCGCGCGCTCGTCCTGCTCGACATCGCCGATTTGCAGCAGCGAATCGACGAAGAAGCGCAGGCCGACCTCGGTCGGCAGCCGCCCGGCGCTGATATGCGGCGCATAGACGAGGCCGAGTTCCTCGAGATCCTGCATCACATTGCGCACCGAGGCCGGCGATAGCGTCATCGGCAACAGGCGCGAGAGCTGGCGCGAGCCGACCGGCTCGCCCGAGGCGAGATAGGAATCGACGATGAGCCGGAAAATCTCGCGCGACCGTTCGCCGAGTTGCGCGAGATGGCTGGCGTCGGGACGGGGCGGCTGCACGATCATGACAGCATCATAACGCATCGCGCGTCCGGGTTGAAATAATTGCGGCGCGACTCCCTTCTTCCGTTTACGGGAGAAGGACGCGCCAACCACATAGTCCTCCCTTGCGGCTAAATTAGATGTCTATAATATGATGCGCTGGCGGCATGGGTTTGGCGGCATGGACGTGGAACAACTCGCGCCGAAGGCGGCGGAGGCTGAAAGCTTTCTGAAGGCGATGGCCAGCCGGCATCGCCTGATGATCCTGTGCGAATTGCACGCGGGCGAACTGTCGGTCTCGGCGTTGCAGGAGGCGCTGGGGCTCGGGCAGTCGTCGCTCTCGCAGCATCTCGCGCGCCTGCGCGCCGACGGCCTCGTCGAGACGCGCCGCGTCTCGCAGACGATTTTTTACCGCATCGACAATCCCAAGGTCTCGCGCATGATGCAGGCGCTTTACGAGAGCTTTTGCGCGGACGAGAAGAAGAAGCGCAAGGGGAAGTGAAGGCGGGCGTTCAAAGCGGCGCCGAGTCGTCGCCAGAGCAAGCTCTTAAAAAAGTTGATAGACTTTTTCGAGAAGAGCTTGCTCCAACATTCTGATTTTGACCGATTTCTTATCGTTCGAACGATTCCGTTCGAACGGAAAGCGCTTTAAGCCATGCGGCGAAATCCGCCTCCGTCATTTCCCCCGACGCCAACGCGAGCACGGCGGTCGTCGCGCTGATTTCATCCGCGACAAGATCGAGGCCATTCAGGCGCAAAAACACATAGGCCGCCAAAAAGGCCGTGCGCTTATTGCCGTCCACGAAAGGATGGTTGCGGACGATGCCGAAAGCGTAGGCCGCCGCGAGGACGCAAAGCGCGCTCTCGCCATAGGCATGGAGATTCGCCGGTCGAGCGAGAGCGGATTCGAGAAGTCCCACGTCGCGAACGCCAGGCGCTCCGCCGTGCTCGGCGAGTTGAGCGTCATGGACGGCTTCGACGACCGCCCGCAAGACCCAGATCGGCTCTTCCACTTATGGCGCCTATTTGGCGAGTTCACGCAGCGTGTTGCGGTATCTCCCCATGCCTTCGCGGGCGAAGCGCATTTGCTCCTCGAACGCCGGATCGTATGGCGTGATCCGCATCGAACCGTCCGGCGACTCGGTAAGATGAAGACTGTCGCCGTTCTTCAAATTGAGACGCGCCAGCGTTTCCTTCGGCAGAACCACGCCGAGCGAGTTCCCGACCGGACGGATTTTGAGTTGTGTCATGGCGTGGCTCCCGTCGTGTTATTACAGATGTTATAACACGCTTCGCCGCCCGCCCGCAATTATGCGTGGCCTTGGAACGGCCTTGGATCACACAAAGCTCCCGATGCGAAATTCCACGCCCACCCCGACCGCCCCTTCCGCCGCGCGCGAAACGCCATCGAGGCGAAGGGCGCGAACAGCCTCTATCTTCCGCCCTACTTGCCGGACTTCAATCCGATCGAGAAGCTCTTCTCGAAGATCAAATCAATTCTGGAGCGCATTGCCGCGACGACCGCCGCGGTTATTCCGATCGCCAGGATTAAATTTCCCGCGCGGGTTTCAAACCGGGCCGGATATGAAATCCGACTTGATCCCCTTTCTCCCGCCAGTAGCGCGCGCGAAGCCGCGGCGCGATCAGCCAAGCGATGGGTAGCGACAATAGGGCTGTAACTCCGATAACCCACGGGATCAGTTGCATCGCCATGGCGTTCAGCGGGGTCGCCAGCACGAGAATCATGCCCGCGCCGAACATGATCGCCTGAACCATCAAATAGACCATCGCCGCGATTTGAATCCGAATCCACATGGCCAAGCTCCTAAGCTCCTCCCAACTATGAGGGGCGTTGCTTTTGAAACGCGCGGCGGCTGTCGCTCGTTCCATTCTCGATCGCCTCCCCGCTTCGTTCCGGCGAATCGATGGCGCCGCCGCCCCTTCTCCCGCGCGCGGGAGAAGGAAGAACGCCCCGCCCCTACTCGAAACGCCCCGCCGCATGGCCGAGCATGGTGTAGACCTTGCCGGCGTCTCCGGTCAGCAGATCGAGCGATTGCTGGCCGTCGCGGTCGTTGCGATTGGTTTCGCCGAGCAGATCCTCGAAGTTGCGCAGATAATGGTCGATCGTGCCGCGGAAGTCCGGGTCGGACTTGTAGCGGCGGCGGATTTCATCAAGCGTCTGGCGCCCTTGCACGGTGTAGAGCCGGCGCGAGAACAGCCCCTCGCGCTCGCCGCGCTGGTAGCGTCCCCACAATTCCGCGACGGCCGAGGTGTCGACCATGCGGGCGATGTCGAGCGTCAGATTATCCAGCGCGCTGGGCGCCGCCGGGCGCGGCGGCGCGGCCGGCGCCGGCCCTTCGTCCGAGGCGCGCTCCAGCAGATTGCTGAGCCAGCCGGACTCCGGCTCCGCGCGCGGCGCCGCCGGACGCAGGCGGCGGGCCGCGACGGCGCGGCGGCTGGCGGCGGCGGCGGCGCGGCCGGACGGAACCGCGACGGCTCCATGATGCGCGCCGGCTCCGCCCTTGGCGGCTCCATCCTTGGCGGCTCCATCCGCGCCGACGTCGGGGCGAGCCATCTCGCGCGGGGGTTCGGCGCGGGGCGCATCGAAGGCGCGGCGGCCGGCGCGGCGGCTGGCTCCGCGCGCGGCGGCTCGAAGGCGCGGCGGGCCGGCCCGCCGGCGGGTTCGGCGATGTCGTAGACGCGGCCCGAGCGCGCCACGATGTCGGTCAGTTCGTTGAGCGCCTTGACCTGATCGCCGACGACGCGGCGCAGCGCCGACGCCTGTTCGGCGGTCTCGCGCGGCAATTCCTGCGCCCCGCGCCGCACTTCCTCGCGCGTCGTCTCCAGCTCGCGGTGAATCTCCTGCGCGAGGCCGCGGATTTCTCCGGCGGCGGCGTTGAACTTCTCGCTCGCCTGGGCGAACACGCTGGAGAGTTCGTTATTGGCCTGCTCATAGGCGGCGCGCATCGCGGCGGCCGTGCGGGCGCGCTCCTGCTCGGCGGCGGTTCGCACCGCGCCGAAGCGTTCGTCGACGATATCGGCGGTCTCCTGCGTCGTCTTTTCGATGACGCCGCCAATGTCGCGCGCCCGCGCCTCGACGTTGCGCAGGCTCTCGTCCATCAGGCCCGAGAACGACGCCAGCGCGCCCTCGAATTCGCGCTGCTTCGTCTCGATCAGCGAGACGAGCCCGGCCAGCGACTGGCGCCGCGCCTCGAACGCCGCGTCGAGCGCGCTTTGGCTGCGCGTCAGCTGCGAGGCGCTCTGCGCCAGCGATTGCGAATGCGTCTCCATCGCGCCGACGATGGAGGTCGCCTCGCCGAGCGCGCCGCCGGCGATGGCGTCGAGCGCGCTCACCTGTTTCGCCACCGTGTCGATCGCGGTCTGGAAGTCGCCGAGGCGCACGCCGAGCGTCGCTTCGTGCTTGGCGAGTTCGCCGCCCGCGCGGTCGACGATGTTTTGCAGCGAGCCATTGGTGCGCGACAGGCTGTCGAGCAAGGCCGGCAATTCGGCGCGCAGCTTGTCGTTGGTCGCGATCATCGAGGCGACCGAGGTCTTGGCGCCGGCGTCGAGCGCCTCGGTGAGCGCCCGCGTCGACAGATCGATCGCGCCGACCATCTCCGCGCGCTTCGCGCCCAGATGTTCGACGATCGAGGCGGCGCGGCTGGCTATCGTGTTGGAGATGAGTTCGCCGACGCTCGCGAGTTCGCGCGTCACCTCGCCGCCGCGGCCGCCGAGCACCTCGTGGATATGTTCGAGGCGCTCCTCCAGCGACGTGGAGATTTGGCCGACGCGCTCGGCTGAGCGCCTGCCCGAGGTCGCCGGTGCGGGCGTGCAGCGTGGCGTCGAGTTCGCGCCGCGCGGCGGCCAGCGTGTCGTTGATCTCGGAAACGCGCGAGCCGATGGTCTCGACCACCAGCCGGCCGCGCTCGGAGATTTCGCCCGACACCTGATCGAGCCGCTGCACCACCTTGGTCTCGAAGGCGTCGATGCGGCTGTCGAGCGCGCCGGCGATCTCCTCGGCCCGCGCGCCGAGCGTCTCGTTGATCTCCCGCGCCTTGCCGGAGAGCTTGTCGGTCAGTTCGCCGGAGCGGGCGAGGATGGTTTCGTCGATTTCCCGCGTGGTCTGCGACAGCTTGCCGATCAACGCGTCGGAGCGGTCGAGAAGGGCGTCGTCGAGCGCCTGCGTCCTGCTGTCGAACGAGGCCGCGAGTTCGCCGGACCGGGCGGCCAGGCTCTCGTCGATTTCCCGCGTGGCGCGGGACAGTCTGTCGATCAACGCGCTGGAGCGGCCGAGCAGGGCCTCGTCGAGCGCCCGCGTCTTGCTGTCGAGCGAGCTCGTAAGCTCGCCGGAGCGGGCGGCCAGCGCCTCGTCGAGCGCCCGCGTCCCGCCGTCGAGCGAGTTCGTAATTCGCCGGAGCGCGCGGCCAGGGTCTCGTCGAGCGCCCGCGTCCTGCTGTCGAGCGAGTTCGTAAGCTCGCCGGAGCGCGCGGCCAGCGTCTCGTCGAGCGCCCGCGTCCTGCTGTCGAGCGAGGTCGTGAGTCTCGCCGGCGCGCGCGGCCAGGGTCTCGTCGATCTCCCGCGTGGCGCCGGACAGTCTGTCGATCAAGCGTGCTGGAGCGGCCGAGCAGCGCCGCGTCGAGCGCCCGCGTCCTGCTGTCGAGCGAGGTCGCAAGTTCGCCGGAGCGGGCGGCCAGCGTTTCGTCGATCTCCTTGATCTTGGCCTCGAGCGCGCCCGTCGTCGTCAGCGCGCCCTCGCTGAAGGCGCGCGCCACGTCGATGGCGTGCTTGGCCAGCGTGTCGTGCAGCTTCTTTCCGCCGACCGCGAGCCCCGCGTCGAGACGGCCGGCCAGCGAGTCGATCCGGTCGCCGGTCTCCTGCAGGCGCGAGTTCGACACATTTTCGAAGGCGCCGATCTTCTCGTCGAGCGCGTTGGCGATGTTCGTCGCGTGATCGCCGAGCTTGCCGACCAGCGCGTCGCCCTTGCTGGCGATGGCGTCGTCGATCACCGCGATGCCGCGCACCACTTCGGTCGAAATCTTGTCGGCCGTCTCGCCGAGCCGCCGCGCCGCCGCGACGCCCTGGGCGTCCAGCGTCTCGACCAGCCTGCCGCCGCGCTCGACGATGGTCTCCTCGATGACGCGCAGCTTGCCGTCCAGCTCCTCGCCGAAATGGCGGGAGTTGTCGCCGAGCCGCGAGGCGATCTGCTCCAACTCGGAGGCGAGGCGCTCCACCAGCGCTTCGCCGCGCCGCGAGATCGACTGCTCGATGGCGTGAAGATGTTCGCCGACATTCGCGCCGATATGGCGCGAGGCGTGGTCGAGACGCGCCGCGAGCAGTCTCCAACTCCGAGGCGAGGCGCTCGACCAGCGCTTCGCCGCGCTGCGTGATCGACTGCTCGATCGCCTGAATTTGTCCGCCGACGTTCTCGCCGATATGGCGCGAGGCGTCGTCGAGACGCGCGGCGAGACTTCCCGACTCCGACGCGAGGCGTTCGACCAGCGCTTCGCCGCGCCGCGTGATCGTCTCCTCGATCGCCTGAAGCTGTCCGCCGACATTCTCGCCGATATGGCGCGAGGCGTCGTCGAGACGCGTCGCGAGACGCTCCAACTCCGACGCGAGGCGCTCGACCATCGCGTCGCCGCGCGTCGTCACATTGTGTTCCAGCGCGGTCAATTTCTCGGCGACGGCGGAGCCGCGCACGGAAATCACATCGTCGACCGCGCCGAGGCTCTCGCCGATCCGCTCCGACAGATTTTGCGCGTGCTCGTCGATGCGTTCGGTCAGCGCGCCGCCTTCGCGCAGCAGCGAGCGCTCGAACAAATGCAGATGATCGGCGAGTTCCCTGGCGATATGGTCGCCGCGCGCCGCGAGCGCCTGCGCGACCTCCTTGCCCTGATCGACGACCGCGCCCTCGAACGCCTTGAACCCGTCGCTCAGCGTCTCGTTGACGCGCTCGCCCTGCACGGCGAGGGCGACCACCGCGTCGCTGGCCGTCGCCGCGAAACGATCCTGGATCGTCGCCGTATGCTCCGCGAGCGCCGATCCCGCCTGCTCCACCGTGTCCCGCAACGCGGCGCGCAACGCCGCGCCATGCGCGGCGAACCGCTCCCTGCGCCTCCCCCCGCTGCGACTCCAGCAGGCTGGAGAGCTGTTCGCCATGCGCGCCGAGCGTCTCGACGCGCTCGCTCAAGAGGTCGTCGATGCGGCCGGCGTGTTCGGCGACCTTGGCGACGGCGGCGTCGCCATGCTCGCGCACGCTCGCCTCGAAGGCCGCGAGTCCGCCCTTCAGCGCCTCGCTCACGCGCTCGCCCTGCGCGCCGACATTGGTCGCGACGAGTTCCGACGCCGCCCCAACCTTGTCCTCGAATTCGGCGAGGCGCGTGACGATCGTCTCGCGCGCCGCGGCCTCGCGCTCCACCACGGTCGCCGCGACGGCCCGGCTCTGACGGGTGATGACTTCCTCGAAGGCGGAGAGCTTTTCAGCCACAAGCGCGCCCGCGCGCTCGCTGCTCTGCGAAATTTGCGCGCCCAGCGCGCTCGCTGCGCTCGGATATTTGCGTGCTCGCGCGTTCGATGTTCTCCGAGATTTGCGTGCTGGCGCGTTCGCTGTTCTCCGAGATTTGCGCGCTGGCGCGTTCGCTGTTCTCCGAGATTCGCGCGCTGGCGCGTTCGATGTTCTCGGAAATTTGCGCGCTGGCGCGTTCGCTGCCGCGCGCGATAATTTCGCCGGCCTGCTGGCTGGCGCTTGAGACCGTCGACGCCGCGCGGTCGCTCGCCTGCGTGAGTTCGGCGCCGACGCGCTCGCTCGCCTCGGCGACGCGCGCGACGATGGCCTCGCCGTGACGGCCGAAGCCTTCCTCGAACGACGCCAGCCCTTCGGTCAGCGCGAGCGAAATTTGATCGGCGTGTTCGGCCACCTTGGAAACCGCGCCGTCGCTGGCGCCGACGACCTTCTCCTCGAATTCGGCGAGGCCGCTGGTCAGCCGCGCGTGAATCTTGTCGCCATGCTCCACCAGCCGGCCGGCGGCCTCGCCGCTGGCGCCGACCACCTTCTCCTCGAACTCGGCGATGCGGCTCGCCAGCCCGGTTTGAACCTTGTCGCCATGCTCCGCGAGCCGGCCGGCGGCCGTCGCCGCTAGCCCCCAGCACCTTTTCCTCGAACCGCATGCGTCGCACGCCTTTTCATTGTCGCCATGCTCCACCAGCCGACCGGCGGCCTCGCCGCTGGCGCCGACCACCTTTTCCTCGAATTGGGCGATGCGGCTCGCCAGCCGCCTTTGAACCCTGTCGCCCTCCTCCGCGAGCCGGCCGGCGGCGTCGCCGCTGGCGATAAGCACCTTTTCCTCGAAGGCGGCGATGCGGTCCGCGAGCGCGCCGTGAATTCTTGTCGCCCTGCTCGACAATTCGGCTGGCGGCGTCGCCGCTGGCGCCGACCACCTTCTCCTCGAATTCGGCGACGCGGCTCGTCAGCCGCTCCTGAATCTGGTCGCCCGCCTTGACCATCCGGCCGGCGGCGTCGCCGCTGGTGCCGACCACCTTATGCTCGAATTCGGCGAGGCCCTGGGTCAGCGCGCTCGCCGCGCGGTCGCTTTGCTCGGCGACGAGGGCGACGAGTTCGTCGCCGCGGCGCCCGACGCTGGCCTCGACGCCGGCGAGCTGCTCGCCGAGAACCTCGCCGAGGCGCCGGCCCTGTTGCGCCAGCCGCTGGGCGACTTCCTCGCCGCTGCGCTCGAAACTCGCCTCGAAGGCGTTGAGCTTCTCGGCCAGCGCGCCGATCGCGAGATCGCTGCGTTCGGCGACGCGGTTGGCGATGTCCTCGCCGTGCCGGCCGAAACCTTCCTCGAACGCCGCGAGCCCATCGGCCAAGGCGACGGCCACCAGGTCGCCATGTTCGGCGACGCGATTAACCGTGTCGGCCGAGGCCGTCGTGACGGTTTGCTCGAACGCCGCGAGCCCTTCGGTCAGCGCGACGGCGACGCGATCGCCATGTTCGGCGACGCGGCGCCCGGTCTCGCTCGTCGCCGTCGCGACCGTTTGCTCGAACGCCGCGAGTCCATTGGTCAGCGCGACGGCCGCGCGGTCGCTCTCTTCGGCGACGCGGATCGCGGTCTCGCTCGTCGCCATCACGACCAATTGCTCGAACGCCGCGAGCCCTTCCGCGAGCGCGCCGGCCGCGCGGTCGCCATGCTCGCCGACCTGCCGCGCCGCGTCGGTCGCGCGCTCCGTGACGACGCTCTCGAACGCCGCGAGCCGTTCGGTCAGAGTCCCGGCCACGCGGTCGCCATGTTCGGCGACGCGGTTCGCGGTCTCGCTCGCGGCCGTCGCGACCGTTTGCTCGAACGCCGCGAGCCCTTCGGCGAGACGCGCCGGCCGCGCGGTCGCCATGCTCGCCGACCGCCGGCCGCGTCCGCCGCGCGTTCCGTGACGACGCTCTCGAACGCCGCGAGCCGTTCGGTCAACGTCCCGGCCACGCGCTCGCCATGTTCGGCGACGCGGTACGCGGTCTCGCTCGTCGCCGTCGCGACCGTTTGCTCGAACGCCGCGAGCCCTTGGGCCAGCGCGCCGGCCGCGCGGTCGCCATGCTCGCCGACCTGCCGCGCCGCGTCCGCCGCGCGTTCCGTGACGACGCTCTCGAACGCCGCGAGCCGTTCGGTCAGAGTCCCGGCCGCGCGGTCGCCCTCTTCGGCGACGCGGTTCGCGGTCTCGTCGGTCGCGCGTCGCGACCGATTGTTCGAACGCCGCGAGTCTTTCGGCCAGCGTCGCCGCCACGCGGTCGCCATGCTCGCCGACGCGGTTCGCGGCGTCCGCCGCGCGCTCCGTGACGGGGCTTTCGAAGGCCGCGAGCTGTTCGGCAGCGCGCCGATTGCCACCTGGGCGCCGTCGGCCGGTCACGCCGCTCGCGGTCTCGGCTTCGCCGGTCGCGACCGATTGCTCGAACGCCGCGAGTTGTTCGGCCAGCGCGCCGGCCACGCGGTCGCCATGCTCGCCGACGCGGTTGGCCGCGTCGCCGGCGCGCTCCGTGAAAGGTTTTCGAAGGCGGCGATCTGTTCGGAGAGCGCCGATGCACATGGGCGCCGCGGCCCGTCACGCGCTCGGCGATTTCGGCGCCCTGGGTCAGCACGATCTGCTCGAACGCGCGCAGGCGCTCGGCCAGGGTTTCGGTCACGCGGTCGCCCTGCACGCCGATCGCGCTCACGGCGTCGACGGCGACAGCCGCGAAACGCTCCTGCACGGCGTTGGCGTGTTCGCCAAGCTGCAGCGGCGGTCTGGGACAAATCGCGCGTCAGATTCTCGTGCAGCGCCTGGCCGCGCGCCTGCGAAGTCGTCGCGCGCGACCCGGTGGGCGGCGGAGAGCAAGGCGGCGAGTTGGCTCTCGGCGTACTCGAACACGGTCCGCGCGCCCTCGACATGTTCGCGCACCCGCGCGGCGAGCCGCTCGGCGGACTCGGCCAGCGTCGCGTCGAGCGCGCCGCCTTGCGTCGTGAGCGTTTGCTCGAGCCGCCCGCTGACATCGGCGAGCCGCGTCGCGAGACGATCGTTCTCGCCGCCGATGGTTTGCGACAATTGCAGGCCGAGCGCCTCGATGCGCTGGACCACGCTGGCGCTGTGATCGTCGAAATTGCGCGACAGCGTGTCGCCGACGACGGAGAGCTTGGCCTCGATCTCGCCGACGCCATTGGCGAAGCGCTGCGCCACGCCGTCGGTCGCCGCGCCGATCTTTTGCGCGGCTTCGTCGCCGCTTTGCGCCAGCGCCGCGACGAGCCGGTCGCCATGACCGGCGAAGGTCCGATCCAGACCGTCGCCGGCGGCGTTCCAGCGCGAGCCTGACTTCCTCGCCCTTGGAGCCGAGCGCCGCGGTGACGCGATTGCCGGCCGCGCTGACCTGCTCGGCGAGATGCGCCGAGGCGCTGGCCACTTCCGACGCCAGCGAGTCGCGGGCGCCGTAGAGCGACGTGCGCGCGTTGTCGGCGTTGAGCACGATGGCCTCGCGCTCATGCGCGAGTTCGTCGATCAGCAGGCGGATGCGGCGCTCGTTTTCGCTGTAGGAGCGTTCGAGGTTGGTCACCTCGGTGCGCACGATCACTTCGAGTTCGCCGGCGCGCGCCAGGGCGCGCTCGATGCCGTCGCCCATCGACGCGGCTTCGCGGCGGATCGCCTGCGACAGCGAAACGACCTGTTCGGTCGCGACGGTCTCGGGCTCGATCAGGCGGATCGCCGCCTCGGTCATCGCCTTGGCGACGAGACGCATCTCATGCGCGCGGCGGGCCATGATGCCGGTGACGAACAGGAACACGATCGGCCCGAACAGCGCGAGCAGCGTCAGTATCGGCGTCGGCGCGAGAAAATTGCCGTCCGCGCCCAAAATGCTTTCGCGATGGAAATAGACATAGAGCGTCCACAGCGCCGTCCAGGCGATGATCGACAGCGCCGTCATGACGGTGATCGTTCCGCTCGGGCGGAAGTTCAGCGCGGCGCGCAACTCGCCGATGCTGCGGCGGTCGTCGTTGGCGGGCGGCGTCGTCGGCGCGAGCTTCGCCGGTTTTGGCGCGGGCGCCGCGCCGGGTTTCGGCGCGGGCGCAGCGGGCTTTGGCGCGGGCGCGGACCGCCGGCTTTGGCGCGGGCGCGAAACCGGACGCGGGCTTCGCGGGCGTCGAAAAACCGGGCGCGGGCGAGCGCGGCGTGGGAAGGCCGCCGGCTTTGGCGCCGACGGCCGCGGGCTTGGCCGGCCGCGTCGCGGTGGAAGGCTTGGCCGCGGGCTTGTCGGCCGGCTTGTCGGCGGGTCTGGCGGCGCCCTTGTCGGCGGGCTTGGCGGGCCGCGGCAGTTGCAGATTGAGCGTCGGATTGGTGTCGAGTCGTCGATGTCGGCCTTCTTGGCGGACTCGCCGTCCGCCTTGGCGTCGACGAACCGGAGGCGCCGAGCGGCGGCGCTCATGGCGGCCGCGATGCTGGGCTTGTCGGATTTGGGCTTCGTCGGACTTCGCGTCCTTGCCCGCCGCCTCGGGCTCGTTCAGATCCAGCGCTTCCTCTATCGCGGACAGAGCCGCCGCCGCCGCATCCTGGATCTTACCCGTTATCGCCATTTGACTCACTCCGAGCGGACTCTCGATAAAATGCCGCGCCGCTCCACGCAGACCGAGACCCGATAACAAGAATTAACCAAATATTACAGCGATTGAGCATTAAATGAAACCAGCGCGACAGGGCCATCCACAATTGTCGTTAACGCGGCGTTAACCCTTGCGCGTCAACCTTGGCGATACGATGTTATCGGTAAGGGCGCGGCGACTGCGAGTCCGGGTGTAACGGTTTGTTTTCATGCAAACACCCGTCGGCGTCGGCGCGCGCCGATTGGCGCCGCGGCGCCCTTCGAAACAAGGCGCGGCATGGCTCTCGCATGAGCGCGCCGAGCCCGGAGGCGATCATGGCGCAACAGGCCGCGGCACAAAAAATTAACCATGTTTTCAACGAATCGGCCCGCGGCGAATCAGCGGCGGAGCCGGTGATTGACCTCGTTCATCTCTCAAGGCAGACGCTCGGCGACGCGGCGCTGGAGACGGAATTGCTGCGCCTGTTCGAGGCGCAGGCGCGCGCTTTCGCGGCGCGGCTGCTCGCGCCGGCGCCGCAAAACGAGACGGCGCGGGACATTCAGCAACGCATCGTGCTCGCGCATACGCTCAAGGGTTCGTCGCGCGCCATCGGCGCCTTCGCGCTCGCAGAGGCGGCGCAAGCCTATGAGGACGCGCTGCGCGCCAACGCGCCGGACGCCGACGCCTCGCCGGGCCGTCTGCTCGCCGCGCTCGAACACGCCCGGGAGGAGATATCGCGCTTGTTGTGACGGTCTTCTCTTCCGCCAGCGGATCGCCATATGAGTCAGCGGAGGCGGAACCGCGCCGACGTCAAGCCGTCGGGCGTCAACCCGATGGAGACATGCGATGCGATCCGAATTCGACCAAGGCGGCAACCCGATCACGATCGGCGTGCTGGCGATCATCGGCGCGATGGCGGGCGGGACCGTTCTCGCGACCACGATGGGAACCGCCGCCGGAGTAATCGGCGTGATCCTCGGCGCGCTCGGCGGCGCCGTGCTCGGCCTGGTGTGAGTCTTCTCTTCCTTCTCCCACTCGTGGGAGAAGGCGGCCCTTGCGAAGCAAGGGTCGGATGAGGGTCCGCGGGAAGTTCCAACCGAGTCGTAACGTCCCTCATCCGTCATGCTCCGCATGACGCCTTCTCCCGTAAACGGGAGAAGGATTCGCGCCCCCTACTGATGCAGCGCTTCGCCATGCAGCGCGATGTCGAGGCCCTCGCGCTCCTCGTCGGGCTCCGCGCGCAGCGGGATCAGCACGTCGACGAATTTCAGCACGACATAAGTGCCGACCGCGCACCAGACTATCGTGACGCCGACGCCGATCGCCTGCGTGACCAATTGATGCGCGTCGCCCTCGAGCAGTCCGGACACGCCGGGATCGCCCTCCGAGGCGGTGATCGCCCGCGTGGCGAACACGCCGGCCAGCAGCGTGCCGAGCATGCCGCCGACGCCATGCACGCCGAACACGTCGAGCGTGTCGTCATAGCGCAAGCGCTGCTTGACCGCCGTGCACATGAAATAACACACGGCGCCGGCGATCAGGCCGATGACGACGCCGTGCCAGGGCAGAATGTAGCCCGAGGCCGGCGTGATCGTGCCGAGCCCCGCCACCGCGCCGGAGATCAGCCCGAGCACCGACGGCTTGCCGCGCTGGACCCACTCCAGCCCGCTCCACATCAGCGCGCCGGCGCAGGCGGCGAGATGCGTGGCCACGATGGCGAACACCGCGCGAGACCCCGCCGCGAGCGCCGAGCCGCCGTTGAAGCCGAACCAGCCGACCCACAATAATCCCGTGCCGACGACCGCCAGCGACAGATCGAACGGCGCGAGATTCTCGCGGCCGAAACCCTGGCGCTTGCCGATCACCAGCGCCGCGACCAGCCCGGCGACGCCGGCGTTGATATGCACGACGGTTCCGCCGGCGAAATCCAACAGACCCATCTTTTGCAGGAAGCCGCCGCCCCACACCCAATGCGCCGTGGGAATATAGACGACGAACAGCCACACCGCGCAAAACAGCATGAAGGCCGAAAACTTCATGCGCTCGGCGACCGCGCCGCCGACCAGCGCGCAAGTAATGACCGCGAAGGTCATCTGATAGGCCATGAACAATATTTCAGGGATGGTCTTGGCGAGCGGACTGATCGTCTCGATCGCCGATCCCCATCAAGCCGATGCGCGCGAAATCGCCGAGATAAGCGCCGTCGCCGGAGAAGGCCAGGCTGTAGCCGAGCAGCCCCCACAGGATCGACACCAGCGCGGTGGCGACGAGGCTCTGCGCCATCGTCGCGAGAATGTTCTTCTTCCTGACCATGCCGCAGTAAAACAGCGCGAGCCCCGGCAGCGTCATCATCAGCACCAGCGCGGTCGAGGCGATCATGAAGCCGGTGTCGGCGGGGTCGATCTTGTTGGCGGCGGCGTCTTGCGCGCGCGCGGGCAGGCTGGCGAAGGCGGCGCAACAAAGCGCGGCGAGGGCCGAAAGGGATTTTCGCATGGGGTTTGGCTCTGAATGATGTGGGAGGGGATGTGTAGGATAAAGTGCGGCCGCGCCTCCTTCTCCCGCTCGTGGGAGAAGGCGGCCCGCCGAAGCGCGGGTCGGATGAGGGTTCCGGGGAAGTTCCAACCAAGCCGCGAGCAACCCTCATCCGACCCCACTTCGCGGGGCCGCCTTCTCCCGTAAGTGGGAGAAGGATTCGCGCTCCCGTGAACGGGAGAAGGAATTCGGGGCTTATAGCGCGTCGGCGTCTTTTTCGCCAGTGCGGATGCGCACCGCGCTCTCCACCTTCGAGACGAAAATCTTGCCGTCGCCGATGTGGCCGGTGCGCGCGACCTTGGCGATGGCGGCGACGCAGGCGTCGGAGATCTCGTCGGGCACGACGAGTTCGATCTTCACCTTGGGCAGGAAGGCCACGACATATTCGGCGCCGCGATAAATCTCGGAATGACCCTTCTGGCGTCCGAAGCCCTTGACCTCGGTGGTGGTCATGCCGAGCACGCCGACCTCGTTCAGCGCCTCGCGCACTTCGTCGAGCTTGAAGGGTTTTATGACGGCGATGATCAGCTTCATCTGATGTTGTGCTTCCTCGATAGGCAGAAAGGCGTATTTGTGAGCAATCGCCATGCCAAAGCGAGGCTTGGCGCGGCGGTTCTCTCATCTAGCGGAGAAAAAGACGGCTTACGCCTATAATTAAGGCGAATCACAGCCTATATTTTAATCATTACGCCCATGAAACAGCCGCGCCCCCACGCTTGCGGTTCGCCCGCGCCGGCGCTAACGCTAACGCCGCAGCGGACGTGGCGAAATGGTAGACGCAGCAGACTTCAATTGGAGTGCCCGCGGGGAAATCCGCGGCGTAGAACCGCCCAAATTCGGGGAACGCTAAAGGTGCGAGCGCCCAAAAGGCGATGCGCCCAAGCCAATCCCGAGCCAAGCCCGGGGTCCCGGGAAGGTGTAGAGACTAGACGGGGGGCGCCTAAAGCCACAACGGCCAAGGCGAAGGGATAGTCCAGACCACGAACGCCCTTTTTTCTTAAAGGGCGGCGGCGAAAGCCGAAGCGGCAAGAAAATCTGCTTCTCGCAAGGGAGTGCGGGTTCGAGTCCCGCCGTCCGCACCAAGGGGGCGCGAATCCTTCTCCCACTTGCGGGAGAAGGAATTGCCCCTCACACCGGCTCCATGCTATTCCGCGCATCGATTGTATCGGCTATAGCGGCTATATCGCCGCGCCAGTCACGCGAGATTTCGATCGGAAATTTTCCGAGGCCATGAATGCAACTTGATTTGCAACGGCGGACTCCTCCCACGGCGCGTCCCGAGAGCCGCGTTTTCGCGATTACGACGGTTATCGCGATCCTCGTCGCGGGGCTGGCCCTCGTGGCCATCCCGGAGCTGCGCGACCCGGCGGCGCGCCTTGGCCGTTCCGCCGCGAGCCTCGTCGGCGTCGCCGCGCCCGTCGGCGATTTCACCGAGGTCTACAAGCGATTGGGAATTCGCGCCCCTGCCCGCGAGCCTGGCCGCGTCGGACAGGATCGCCGCCAATCTCGCGGTGCTCGCGCGCGAGCCCTGCGACGGCAAGGCGATTGCCGCGCTTGGCGAGGCGCTGGTCAAGGAGCGCGCGGAGCGGAGCGCGGCCGAGGCCCTGCTCGGTTTCGCGGAGGCGTGCCCCAATGGCGACGGCGCGCGGTTTCGCGCCGCGCAAATTCTGCGCGCGCTCGGCGATAACGCGAAAGTCGTGACCATCCTCGACGCGCTGATCGCCAAAAGTCCCGGCGTCGTCAATTACCACTATTTGCGCGGCCAGGCGTTGGCCAGCGCCGAACGCTATCGCGACGCGCTGGCCGATTACGCGAGCACGATAGAGCTGCAAAAGAATCCGGCCAGTTTGACGAGAAAGTGTTTCGGGAAATGGCCAATATTTTTCTGGCGACGGGCGAGCCCTGCAAGGCGGCGGAAACGATACTGGCCTGGATCGCCATCGCGCCGGCGACGCGGAACACGCCGGCGGCGCGCAAGGTCGTCGACGAATATGCGGCGCAAGGCTGCCGGCGCGACGCGCGTTCCGATCAAAACAAGCTTTGAACGTCTCCGTTTTGTGCGAAAATCGTGGTGGCCAAATTGTCCTTCACCGCCGACGCCAATGACCATCTGATCTTAAAGCGCCGCGAAGCCTTGCGAACCAGGCTCGCGAATTTCGTCGTCGCTTACGCGGCGTCGCTGGCGATCAACGCCGCGCTTCTTTTGCTGATGTTCGTCGAGATCGAAGTCTGGGTCGAGATTCCCGTCGTCGAGTAAACGCCGATCGACGTCGTTGTCGAACCGCCGCCGCTCGACGCCTCCCAAGATCATGCAAGAAAACCCGCCGCCGCCGGCCGCCGAACAACCGCCGAGCGCGCCGGCTTCGACGCCGAATGTCGCCGACGAGGAGCGCCAATTGAAAGCGCCGCCGGGACAAGAGACCATCGCCGGCGACGGAACCGGCGATAATCCGAACGGCTCGACGCCAAGGCGCGACGCGGCGCGCGATCGCGAGCGCGAGGAAATCGACCCGGACCCGCGCAAGGAAATTTCTCGCCTGATCGCGCCCTCCGCGCCAAAGCCGGTTCCGCGGGAACAACCGAGAACCGCGCCGCCGCGTCCGTCGCAAAAGCCCGTGGCGAAAGAAAAGCCGCGCGTCGCGACGACGGAAACCGAACCGACCGTGAAGAAGCAGGAAATTCACTGCGGCGCCGACGCCACGCGCTTTTTCCCGTCGCCGCCCACGTTGAGGCAAGGTGAGGTGCTGGGACAACTGACTGAAAGTCAGGCCGCCAGCGCGATGGAAGCCAACCAAAGGGTTTTTGATCTGCGCATAAACCAGCATTACATCGGCAACACGCGGCTTGCCGTCCATATCGACGGAATGCCGGCGGGCGGCTCGTCGGTCGTGCTGCTTCCGCGAGGCTTATCGGCGCGGGCGGGAGATCGTATCGAATTTCTGGGCGGTCACGCCGACCCCTCGATGCCCTGTCACTACGTTCCGCCCCTGGTCTCACGGGTGTTTTAGGTCGGCCGCGCGTCCTTCTCCCACTTGGGGGAGCGCGCCCCCGCCTCGAAATTTTCGAAAGCCGATATGTCCTTCACCGCCGACGCCAATGACCATCTGATTTTAAAGCGCCGCGAAGCCTTGCGAACCAGGCTCGCGAATTTCGTCGTCGCTTACGCGGCGTCGCTGGCGATCAACGCCGCGCTTCTTTTGCTGATGTTCGTCGAGATCGAAGTCTCGGTCGAGATTCCCGTCGTCGAGGAAACGCCGATCGACATCGTTGTCGAACCGCCGCCAATCGACGCCGCCGAGATCATGCAAGAAAACCCGCCGCCGCCGGCCGCCGAACAGCGGCCAAGCGCGCCGGCTTCGACGCCGAATGTCGCCGACGAGGAGCGCCAATTGAAGGCGCCGCCGCGCAAGAGACCATCGCCGGCGACGGAACCGGCGATAATGCGAGCGGCTCGACGCCAAGGCCCGAAGCGGCCCGCGATCGCTATGCCGAGGAAATCGACCCGGACCCGCGCAAGGAAATTTCTCGCCTGATCACGCCCTTCGCGCCAAAGCCGGTTCCGCGCACCAACCGAGAACCGCGCCGCCGTGTCCGTCGCGAAAGCCCGTGGCGAAAGAAAAGCCGCGCGTCGCGACGACGGAAACCGAACCGACCGTGAAGCGAAGAAATCCACTGCGGCGCAAACGCTACCAAGCCTATCCCCGCGCTGCCCCCTCCGGCGCGGCAGGCGACCGTGCTCGGACACGCGACCCCGGCCCAGGCCGCCCAGATGATCCAAATCACTCAGGCCCGAATGGATATGCCGATCAGCGGAAGATATGTCGCCAACGCGCGCGTGTTCTTGCATATCGACGGAACGCCGGACGGCGCGTCGCGCGCCGCGCTGCTCCCCGCCGGACTATCCGCGCAAACCGGAGATCGCGTGGAATTCACGCCCCATCATCTCGACCCCGCGTCGCCCTGTCATTACATCCCGAATCTGATCTCGCGGGTGCTTTAGATGAGGGGGCGCGAATTCTTCTCCCACTCGTGGGAGAAGGCAGCCTCGCGAAGCGAGGTCGGATGAGGGTTCTGGGGAAGTTCCAACCAAGCCGCGGCGCCCCTCATCCGACTCCGCTTCGCGGAGCCGCCTTCTCCCGTAAACGGGAGAAGGAATTGTCCCTCACACCGGCTTCCCCCGCCTCTCCCAGCCGCCGCCAGCGCCTCCAGCCCGTCGCGAAACTTCCCCGCCACTGCCCGCGCTTCGCGTTCGCAGTCCCTCCCTTGCCCTCCCTTCCCCGTCGAAACCGCCTCCCTGTTCTTGCCCGCCGCCATCGCGTCGATGCGGGCGATCATTCGGAACGACAGGCTCTCGCCGATCACCTTGACGATGATCCGCGCCGACTCCGGCCCGATCTCCTTCGTTATCGCGTCCTTCAGCGCCCCGGCCTTTCGCGCCGCGTCGATCCGCGCGACCAGCGCCTGTTGCAGCGCGAAGGCCGAAAAGCCGGCGCGGTCGGCTTCGCCGAATTCGCGGCCCGAGCGGCGTCCGCTCGCGGCCTCCAGCACGCGGTCGACATAGCGCCCGGCGTCATAGGCGGCGGCGGAGATGCGCCCGCGCCGCGCCTCATATTCGAGCGCGTCGGTCTGGGCGTTGATCGCGACGCGCTGACGGCGCTGGCGTGATATCCGCGCCTCGTTTTTGCCGGCGGCCTCCGCCTCGCCCGCGAAATAGGGATCGACCTCGTGCCCATGCGCGATCTCGATCTTGCCGCCGGCGCGCTTGCCCTCGCGCGGCAGATCGAGCCCGGAGAGCCCGCCAACGCTGGAATATCGCCCGATAAGCCGGGAGGTTTTTCGCGCATGCGTGGACATGTGGAACAGCCTTTCGTTGGGGGACCGGGGATTTCCTTCTCCCGCTTGCGGGAGAACGCAGCCTCGCGAAGCGAGGTCGGATGAGGGCTCTGGGGAAGTTCCAACCAAGCCGCGAGAGCCCTCATCCGTCACGCCTTCGGCGCGACATCTTCTCCCGTGAACGGGAGAAGGATTCGCCCTAGACGCACATCGCCAAAAACGTCTCCGGCAGCGCGCAGCCGTGGCGGCGGGGCGGGCCGCCGAGGCTCGTCGGCCAGTCGCCGCCGGCGTTCCAGCGCTCGATCGCCGCCATTAGCGCGGCGCGCGGCACGCTCTCGCCATTGAGCAGCGCCGCCATTTCCCCGCGCGGGCGGCGGGGCTCTCGGCTCCTCCGCCAACGACTCGCACGCAATCTCCGCCCACAGCCGCCAGCTTTTGATCGGCCGCCGCCGCTTGCGCCGCGCTTCGCTGGCGAGCGCCAGACACACCCGCTCCGCGCCAAATCTCTCGACGACGGCGAGCATCGGCCCGATCACGACATCGACCGGCGCGGCCTCGCCCAGCGCCGCGCGGCAGGCGGCCTCGATCTCGTCGAGCTTCGCGCCCGTCGCCGCGCCGTTTTCTGGATCTGGCGTCTGGAGTCTGGACTCTGGCTTCTGGGCTTTATCCCCCGCCTTAACCGGTGGGTTAACCGGTGGGTTATCCGACGCCTTAAGCGACGGGTTGCCGCCCGCCCGGCCGTTGACGCGGTTGACCGCCGCTCTCTCCTCGTCGCGGCGCATACGCCGGCTGTAGAGCGCGCCATCCGCGTCGCGGCTGAACACGCCGGCCTCCTCCAGTTCGGCCAGAAACCCCTCGACCTCCGCGACCCCGCCGCCGACGAGATTGGCGAGTTGCGCCGCCGTCACCGGCTTGCCGTTGACCAGCAGCGACCCGTGCGGCCGCGCCTCGTGCATCAGGCAAAGCATCTCGATCCACAGCCCCCGCGCGGCGAGCGAACACATGCGCAAGGCGGGATCGGCGCGCCAGTCGGTGGGGAAGAATTTCAGCCAGGGTTGTTTCATCGGTGGTTCCATAAACTCGGGCGCATCCTTCTCCCGCTTGCGGGAGAAGGTGGCCTCGCGAAGCGAGGTCGGATGAGGGTTCTCGCGATAACAACGCCCCTCCCTTCTCCCACTCGTGGGAGAAGGTGGCCCCGCGAAGCGGGGTCGGATGAGGGTTCTTGGGAAGTTCCAACCAAGCCGCAGCGTCCCTCATCCGACCCGGCTGCGCCGGGCCACCTTCTCCCGTAAACGGGAGAAGGACGCGCCCCACTTGCCTTCGCGCACGCCTTGCGCGAAACTTCGCCATGCCCGCCCGCGTCTCGGAAAACCACACCGCTTTCGCCCGCAAACTTCGGCGCGACATGACGCAGGCCGAGGCGATGCTGTGGCGGTCGCTGCGCGGCGGCGGGCTCGACGGGCTGAAATTCCGCCGGCAGGTTCCCATCGGCCGCTATGTCGTGGATTTCCTCTGCATCCGGCATCGCCTCGCGGTCGAACTCGACGGCGCGCCGCATGATCGCGACGAGCAAAAAGCTCGCGACGCCTCGCGCGACGCCTGGCTGCGCGAACATGGCTATCGCCTCCTCCGGCTTCGCAACGAACTGGTGATTGGCGGCGGAAACATCCCGCTCGACATGATCCGCGCGGCGATAGCCGAAGGCGAGGGATAACAACGCACTTCCCTTCTCCCACTGTGGGAGAAGGTGGCCCTTGCGAAGCAAGGGTCGGATGAGGGCTCATGGGAAGTTCCAACCAAGCCGCGGCGTCCCTCATCCGACCCGGCCGCGCCGGGCTACCTTCTCCCGTAAACGGGAGAAGGAAGCGCCCTTGCTTTTTCGCGTGTTGTTTCATCCCACCGCCCCCCTCGCCGCGTCCGCCATCGTCGAGCAGGCCGGCAGGCACCACAGTTTCACCGTGCGCTCCGGCCCCGAGCGGTTCTTGCCGATGATCAGTTCCGCCTCGCGCTCGACGAGCGCGTAGCGCGCGTGCGCCTCGGCGCTTCCGGCGCGAAACTCCGGGCTTTTCAGGATGCGATGGGCCTCGCGGTGCAGGAACGCGACGACATCGGCGTCGGCCTCCAAATCCCCGGATTCCCGCAGGTCCGAGAGACCCGGCCGCTTGTCCTCGCGGGCTTCCAGCGCGCGGTTGAGCTGCGCCAGCAGCACGACGCAAAGCCCCTCGTCCTTGGCGAGTTGCTTCAAGCCCGCCGAGATTTCGCCGACCTCGTAATGACGCTGGCCCTTGTAGCGGTCGCTGGCGCGGATGAACTTCAGATAATCGACGAAGACCACCGCCAGCCGCGATCCGGCCCGCGCCATCGCGGCCTTTTCCGCCCGCACGCCGGCGCCGATTTCCGCCAGCGTCAGTTTTGAGGAGGCGTCGAGCGTCAGCGGCAGGCGCGCGAGGGTTTTTCGCGCGGCCTCCAGCCGGCCCGCCTCCTCGTCGGAGAACTCGCCGCGGGCGATGCGGCCATATTCGATCGGCGCGCGCGGGAGATAGCAAAGATCGGAGAGATATCGCGCGCAAATCTGCTTTTCCGGCACCTCTAGACTATAGGCCAGCGCGCCGAAACCTTCGCCCGTCTCGCGAAGACTTCGCGCCCCGGCCTTCGCGACTTTAAGCGAGGAGGTCACCTGAAAAATCGTCTTGCCGACGCCGGGCCGCGCCGCGACAATCCACAGCGCGCCGGCCTCATAGCCGCCGGTCGCGGTGTCGAGATCGCGAAAGCCGGTCGTCGCCGCTTGCGAAACCATTGTTCCCGCTCGGATTTTTTCCGCGTGCGCGAGAAGATCGGCGGCGCTCTCGCCCAAGGGTCGCCGGCGCCGCTCGCCGCCCGCCGCGACGATTTCGTTAAGGCCGTCGATGGCGTCGGCGGCGATGGCCTGGGTCGGGCCGCCGATGGCGGGCGACGCCGCCGCGTCGAGCGCGCCCCGCGCGACGCGCATGATCGCGCGCCGCCGCGCGAGATCGACGATCTGGCGCGCATAATCGGGCGCGTTGACGATGCTGGGGGCGGAGGCCGCGAGGCGGGCGAGATAGGCGGGCGCCGCCGCCCCTTCGGGCAGGTCGAGATCGCCCAAAAGCGGCCCCAGCGTGACCAGCGTCGCGAGCGCGCCCTCGGCAAGCCGCTCCCGCATCGCGGCGAATATGCGGCGATGCAACTCCTCCGCGAAATGCGCCGGTTCCAGAAAGCCGGCGACCGCCGCCAGCGCCTCGCGGCTCAAGAGGCAGGCGCCGAGCACGGCCTGCTCGGCCTCTATGTTGGCGGGACCAGAAGTCATTGGAATCCCTTGCATTCCCGGGAAAAAAGCGGCCGGTCCGCGATGGACCGGCCGCAGTCGCCGCGCGGGGGGAGGCGAGGAGGACAATCGCCGGCGCGCGGAAGGGAGAAGAGCGGAGCGACCGGGTGAATTATGCGATTTCTAAATCGCCTGTCAATGGCCAATAGAGGTTTTAACACCACTAACGCTTGCGCGCCGGTAATTTTAAAATCGCGGCATGGATATTTCCCGCGACGAAATCCTCGCTCGCCTGACGGACCGGCTGGCGGAGCTCAAAATGACCGAGAACGAGGCCTCCACCCGCGCCGGGCTGGAGCGCACTTTCTTGAGTCAGCTCCGCCGCAACCCGTCGCGCTGGCCGCGCGTCGACAATCTCCAGCGCATTTGCGACACGCTCGGCCTGCGCATGTATTGGGTCACGACCGGCCTTGGGCCGCGGCTGATCGGCGAGCGCGACTATGGCGCCGACGTCGCGCAGGTTCCGCTGGTGTCCTGGGTCGCGGCGACCGGCTTTTCCGAGACGCCGCCGGTCTTGCGCGGCGACGATCTCTCCTATCTGCCGGTGCCCGGCCTGCCGCGCGGCGATTTCCTGGCGCTGCGGGTGGTCGGCGATTCGATGAATCTGGTCGCGCCGGAAAATTCGATCATCATCGTCGACCGCTCCGACACGATCCCGCGCCCGCGCGGCTTCTATGTTTTCGCGACGCCCGACGGCGGCGAGGCGACGTTTAAACGCTGGATGAGCCGGCCGGACCGCCTGGAGCCCTATTCCACCAACCCCGCGCATGAGGCGATCTACCTCGACGCCCCGCCGACGGTGATCGGCCGCGTGCGCAAGGTGATGCTGGATTTGTGACGCCCTTCTTCCCATGGTTCGGGAGAACGCGGCCCTTCCCCGAATCACCCGATGTTTTCACACCTCTATGCCGCGCTGGGCCGTCTCGCCATTAGGCGTCTATAAATCACATTGCCTCTTGACGAGATTTTTAAATCACATATCCTCCGCCGTCACCAACTCGCGGAGGCGCTCATGCAATCCACCCATCTTCCCTCCCTTCCGGGGCCGGCGCGATGAAGCCCGCCGTTCGCGCCTATCTCGCCCGGCTCGACGCCCATCTCGCCGCCGTCGCGGCGCCAAGGGAGCGCATCCGCCTGATCGACGACGAGCGCTGGCGCGTCGACCGGCTGGAGCGCGCGCTGTCGGACTGGGCCGCCCGCCGCCAGGGCGACCGCGAGCCGCCGACCCGCTTCTCCGCCTTCGACCTCGCCGTGCTGCACGGCGAGCTCTCGATGCGGCTCGAGGCCGCGCGCGAAGCCGCGTGACAGGAGAACCCCATGCGCCTGACCGGCCCGCTCAACCTCACCCTCGACGGCCCGCCGGAGCTGGGCTTTTACGCCAGCAGAGCCCATGGCGGCTTTTTGGCCTTCGACGTCTTCGAGATCGTGGAGCGGCGCGAAAAACCCCCGCGCGGAGGTGACGCTGTTCATCCCCCCGGCGCATGAGGCGCGATTGGCGCGCGCGGTCGCGGCGTTTAATGCGGCGATGGCGGGGGAGGAGGCGGCGACCTAGGGCGCGAACCCTTCTCCCGCCTGCGGGAGAAGGTGGCCCCGCGAAGCGGGGTCGGACAATTCAAGCTGCACCAGGGGCGCGGCGGATCGGCTTTGTGGGTCGGGACGAAAACGGGACATGTGGAGTTGCCTACGCTGAGCCAACAGAGGCTTAGCGCGCTGGACAGAATCTCTCGATTCTGCTAAGAAAATTGTGGCCCCGGTCGGAGTTGAACCGACAATTCCGTGGGGGAAAGCGGTTTTAAAGACCGCTGCGTTTACCGATTTCGCCACGGGGCCGATGAAAAACAGGCAGCATCGCCGCCTGGTCGCTTTGCTAACCAATATCAAGGCCGTCACTTCTTCCTTCGCGGGGCAGAGTGACGGCCTTTCGTTTTCCTCGCCCCTGCGCCGTCGGATGGCCTGCGCGGGGCTCCAACTGTTGTCACCGGCGTCTCCTTTCGTTCTTGGCAAATTAGAACGGTCGCAACTCTCCGTCAATCTTTTTATTCGTGAATAAAGAAAAAAGATTGCGAAAAGAAATGTTCTCGGCTATAAGAGGCTTCCAGCCTTATATCCGGAGAACGAACATGGCGCGCATCCGTAGCCCAAATTACCCGGCCATTAGCTTGGCTGAAGCCATCAAGCGGATTGGTCAAATCCACGCCAAAGAGCGTCAGCATCCTTGTTCCAAGGAAGTGGTCATAAAAGGCATGGGATATGTTGGCGTCCATGGCGTCTCGCTGGGAGCACTGTCAGCGCTGGTGAAATACGGGCTACTGGATCAGGAAGGGCGTGGGGAGGACTATCGAGTTTCAGATCGCGCCGTTGCAATCTTGCATCCACATACCCCTAATGAAAAAGCTGCTGCCATTAATGAGGCAGCACGTGCCCCCGCACTGTTCGATGAGTTGCTTGAGCACTTCAAGGGATCATTGCCGAGCGACGACAACATTAGAGCTTACCTCGTGCGAAAGGGCTTCTCGCAAACCTCGCTCGCTAATGTCATTCAGTCCTTTCGTGAAACGATGGAGCTTGTGACGCAGGAATCGGATGGGTATGATTCGGCTACTAACTTGAATAAGGAGCCGATCATGGAACCTCAAACTCATCACCTGCAGCCGATGCCCATAACGACGGCGGGAGCGGTATTGGGCTCTCCACGCTTAGGAACCACTTCCGTGAAAATTGAGGACGATAGGATTGAGGTTTCAGCCGTTCTATTATTTCAAGAGAATATCGAGGACTTGATCTCCAAGCTTCAGGCAATCAAGGGGCTTCGCCCGCGAGCCGCAGATAAGCGGAAAGGCGACCAGGAACCCAACTGAGGCGGTCACTCCAATTTAGATGAAGCTGCGTGATAGGCGGCTAGCGCAAGCAGGTAGTCGATTTCGGCGGCTTTGCGAACTGGGTCATGGCTTGGAAGATGCTTGAGCGCGTCTAATGCGACCTTGGCCGCGTGCATCCGGTCATATGCGGCGCTCCATTCCGGCCACATCGGGTGATCTTCAACGGCCATCTGGGACCCTCCTAAATTTTTCTGATCCGACGGCGATCACCGCTATTTAGAGCGCCCAGGTGAGCTTGCTACCTAATACCGCACAAGTGGGAGAAGGATTCGCGCCCCCTCCCCTCCCCAAATCCCGCTCCGCGTGCTTGAAGGTTTATCGCTCGACACAAAAAACCCGGACGAGCGAAAATCGTTTGGCTCGACGCATATTTGTCGAGGGAACAAAGGGAGCAACGCGCCATGCGCGACCGCCGCGAATTTTCAGCAATTGCCGCGATGATAGTCATGGCGCTCGCGCTGGAGCCACACGCCGCGCTGGCGGACATGCTATCGAGCCTGCGCGAGAACACGCTCGGCTGCGGCATGGATTTCTTTTACTTTTCGCGCGACGGAAGCGTTTTGTGGTCGGATGGCGAGGCGAAATCCAAGACTTCCCTGGCGGGCGAGGCGATCACTGAAAACAGCGACGAGCGCCTGACCATCGGGTTGAGGCCGCCCGGAGCCGCGTCCCGCGCGCAAACCCTGACCTTTCAACATGGCGCGAAGGGCTACAGTCTCGTGATCGACGGCTCCGCGCAGGAATGCGACGCCTCGAAAGGCATGGGCATGATGACGGGCAGCTGGCATGACGCCGTGCGAGAGAACGCCTGCGGCAATGATCCCGACGCCGGAATGCGAGAAGGAGTTGGTTCGGCTGTGCGGAAAGCCGGCGACGGCCGAATGCGCGCGCCGGCATAAGGCGAGGTTGGATTCGATCAGCGCCGCCGCGATGGCCCGAAGGAACCGGCGATAGGAGCGGGAATTGGGGGAGGCGCGCCCAAAGCCCGCCCCCTCACTGCCCCGTATAAAACACCCGCCACAGCGTTCCATTGCCATCCTCGGTGAACAGCAGCGCGCCGTCGGGGGCCTCGGTCACATCGACCGGGCGGCCCCAGACTTTTGTGTCGTCGATGACGAAGCCGGTGATGAAATCCTCATAGGCGCCGGTCGGCTTGCCGTCTTTAAAACGCAGGCGGATGATCTTGTAGCCGGTGCGGCTGGCGCGGTTCCAGGAGCCGTGCAGCGCGACGAAGGCGTCGCCCTTGAACGCCGCCGGGAATTGCCCGCCTTCATAAAAACTTATGCCGAGCGGCGCGCTGTGCGGCTGGATCAGCACGTCGGGGACAGCGGTTTTGTCAGCGAGGTCCGGCCGCTCGCCCTTGTGGCGCGGGTCCTCGTGGGCGCCGATGTAATACCAGGGCCAGCCATAGAAGGCGCCGGGAACGACCCGCGTCGCGTAATCGGGCGGCAGATCGTCGCCGAGCATGTCGCGCTCGTTGACGACGCACCACAGTTCGTCCGAGCCGGGGCGGATCGTCACGCCGGAGCAATTGCGCAGGCCCGAGGCGAAGACGCGGCGGCCCTTGCCCTCGGGATCGAAGGCGGCGACCAGCGCGCGGCCGGTTTCGGCGGCGGCGCCGAGCCCTTCGGCCTTCTCCAGCGCCTCGGCCTCGGCGCGGGGCCGCGGCGTCTCGCCTTCCGCGACATTGGTCCGCGAGCCGATCGCCACGTAAAGCGTCGCGCCGTCAGGCGAGAAGGCGAGATCGCGCGTCCAATGGCCGGCGCCCGCAGGCACGCGGGCGATGGTCTCGGCCGCGCCCGACGGCTTGAACTCGCCGCTCTGATAGGGATAGCGCAGCACCGAGCCATGCGTCGCGACATAGACATAGGCCGGGTTCGGCCCCGGCGGATAGAAGGCGATTCCATAGGGCCGGTCCAGCCCCGCGGCGAAGACCTCCTCGCGGACCGGCGCGCTCTGGCCGGGCGCGAAGCGCAGCACGCGGACGCGCCCGCCCTTGCTCTCGGAAAGGAAAAGATCGCCATTCGGCGCGAAGCGAATGACGCGCGGCTCGTCGAGGCCGGAGGCGACGATCTCGGCCTTAAAGCCCGGAAGCGTCTTGAGCTCGGCGCCCTCGGGGCGCGGCGTAACCTCGGAGCGGCTGGCCTTGGGCTCGCTGGCCAAGGGCGCGGGAAGATCGGAAAGCGTGATTTCATGCCTAACGCCCGGCGCGTCCATGCGCCAGTCGCCAAATGTCACGGGGGTGTTTTGCGCCAGCGCCCCGGCGCAGGCGAGGAGAGACGCGCCGAGAATGGTTATGGTCTTGGTCATGGCCACGCGCCTTTCGCGTTTAAGTCTACCTCTCTGGTAGACTTAAACGCGCGGCCGCGCGAGAGCAAGATGAAAGACGCGCCGGGCCGGCCAATCTAGAGATTGCGCGCGCCGCCGAGTTGGCGGGACTCGAACAGATTGGCCACCGCCGCGCCGCGATCCGGTCTGCCGAGCGTGAGAACCGTGTCGCCTTCCTGCAAACTCTCATTCTCCGGCGGGTTGAGATGCACGTCGCCGTCGGCGCGGTTGATCTGGATGACGAAAAAAGCGCCCTTCGCTTGCCGCTCCAACGCGCCGACGGTCATCCGCGACGCCGAGCTGCGCGGCGCGACGGCGTGCGCCTGCAGCTCCATGCCGAAATTGCGCAAGGCGCGCTGAAACCCGTGAGACTTTTCGAGATTGTCCATCAACCGCGCCAACTCTTGATGCAGGAAAAGCTCGGCGATGCGCTCGCCGCCGATATATTCCGGCAACACGACGCGATCGGCGCCGGCTAGCAGCAGTTTGCTTTCCGTGCTCGGCTTGTCGCCGCGCGCGACGATCAAAATGTCTGGATTCAGCGCGCGCGCGCTGAGGGTCACGAGAATATTCAGCGCATCATTGGCCAAACAGCTGGCGAGCGCATGCGCGCGTTTGACGCCGGCGGCGATAAGCATGTCTTCGCTGGCCGAATCGCCGCAAAGGCAGAGATAGCCGGCCGCGCGGGCCTCGGCGATCCGCGCCTCGCTCTCTTCGATGAGGACGAAACTGGCGCTGCTGCGCCGCAGCGCTTGGCCCAGCACCATGCCGACCCGCCCGAAGCCGCAGACGATGACATGCCCCTTAACCTGCTCGATCTGTTGCTCCATTTTCTTCTGTCCCGCGATTTTGTTGATCTGGTTGAGCGTGAAGAACTGGACGACGACGCCAGTAAGGAAGATCATTCCCGTGCAGCCAAGAATGATCAATGTGATTGTTATGAAATAAAGAAAGTTGGAATTGACCGGTTGAACTTCTTCATAGCCGACCGTGTAAACGGTCATGATGACCATGTAGAATGCATCGCGCAGGCTCCAGCCTTGCGACATATAGGCGAGCGTCGCCACGGTCGTCACCAACACAATGAAAACGACGCCGCCGATCAGGTTGCGCTGAGGCGAGTCGAAAAATCCCTCGAGATTGGGCGGCGGGGCGCGCCGGATCGGCCGGTGGCGTGGCGCTCGGGCGGGCTCTTTGGCGGGTCGCCGCGGCCGACTTGCGTCCCGCCGCGCGGCGCCCGCGGAGGGTCGCCCTTCGACCGTCTTTTCACCTTCCTCCGTCATTTTCGGCCCTTTTAAGCAAGACGAGGATTAGGCCGAAACGGCCTCCCGACTGAAAACTCTCGATCAAGGAAGCAACTTTCATGCGAAAACCGGGCCAATAAAATCAATTAATTACGCGATAGGGAGGTTAGGATCAAAATCTCGGCGCATGACCGTTAATGGCGCGAGCCCGGCGTCGACGGCGCGCGCTGTCGTGGACGGCGCGCCAGAACTCCTCGGCGATCCGCGGACTTTTTGACGATCGGTTCGGGAACCCTCGATGCGAGGCGCGGATATGGCGCCAGCAACGCGCCAAGCTCTTGAGCCGGCATTCGCCAGACAGTCCCTCTCGCCGCCCAAATCCGCGACGGTTTGGCTGGATTGGCAAGCCGGAACCGACGCGTCGCGGCCTCGAAATCGGCCAAGCGCGTCGGCGCGAAAAGGGCCGCCAAACCGGCCCGTGGATCTCAGCGGAACGGCGCGAGCGAGGGGATCGCCGCGATGATCTTGTCGACGTTCTCCTTGCCGATCACCTCCTCGGCGTGGGAGAAAATTTCGTGGCTGAGCTTCTGCATCTGGCCCATGTCGAGGCCGAGGCCGCCGAGCTTGCCGGCCAGCGCCATGATATTGCCGCCGGCGCCGCCAAGCATCCCGCCGAGCCCGCCGAGCGCCGCGCCAAGCCCTTCCACCGGCGTCGTCTCGGCGGCCGCGATGGCCTCCTGCGCGCCGGGCAGCTTGTTGATGAGATCGGCGACCGGCCCCTCGGGAATTTGCTTTTGCACGAAGCCGAGAACATGGCCGATGGCGGCCTTGGCGGTGTTTTCGTCAATCCCAACCGAGTCGCGAATGCGCTGAATCAACTCTTCCATCTGTCGTCGCTCCAAAGAACGCCCGCCTGCATCGACCGGCGCGCATTTGTCGCCGGGAGCGGGAAGAAAAGCAAGCCGGCGGAAGCTTGGCGCGCGGCGCGCGGCGCTTTCGCGCCGCCGGGCGATTGATCCGGCGAATGTCGAGCAATGGTTGGGCGGCGGAAGTTATCGACGAAATAAGCCAGCCGAGTTGTCGCGGCGAGGCCGAGCTTCGACTTGGGCCAGTGCCGCTTTCACATTAGCAAGTCCCGCGAAAGTTGACAGACTTTTGCGACGGGAACTTGCCCCGGCATTTTGGTTTTGCGCGATTTCCTGTCGCTCGAACGATAAGCGCTCTAATGCCCGCCGCCGCCCGGGCTGCCCATCTTCACGCTCTGGAACAGCTCGGGGTTTTCCGGTCCCTCCACTTCCAGCATGCCGAGCGCGCCCTTTTGCAGGCGCGCGAGACTATGGTCCACGAGAAGATAGGTTCCCGGCGCGCGAAGTTTGAATTCCACGATCGTCGCGCCGCCAGCCGGCACGAGCGTCGACTGAATATTGGTCATCGGCTCCGACGCGCCCTCGGGATAGACCTTCTCCAGGATTTCGCCGATCACGTGAAAGCTCGACACGAGGTTTGGTCCGGCGTTGCCGAAGAAAATGCGCACGGTCTCGCCGACTTTGGCCTTAAGCGCGCGCTCCTTGGCGAGCGCCCCGACGCTGCCGTTGAACACCACATAGTCCGGCGTCTCCTTGCTCATGCGCTCGACGACGGCCTGATGCATCCCCTCCTTGGCCGGATCGCCGCTGAGATAAAAATCGCCCTGCACGACATAGAATTCCCTGTCGACCTTGGGCCATCCATCGCGCGGCTCGACGACCATCAGGCCATACATGCCGTGCGACAGGTGAAAGGGGATCATTGGCGTCGCGCAGTGATAGATGAAAGCTCCAGGGGTCGTCGCCTTGAACCGAAACACGCTCGTTTCGCCGGGGGGCGTCTGGGTGACCTTGCCGCCGCCCCCCGGCCCGATCACGCCATGCGAGTCGATGCTGTGACTGACTGGACTATTGGTCGAATTCTTGAGCGTCAGCTCAACGTCGTCGTCCTGGCGCAGGCGGATCATGGGGCCGGGAACCGTGCCGTTGAACGTCCAATAGGCGAAGCCGACGCCGTCGGCCATCAGGCCCTGCGCCGGCTTGGCTTCAAGCTCGACTTTGACAAGCGCGCTGTCCTTGCGGGCGATTGGCGGCGCGACCGCGGGCGAGGGAAGGCGCGCGAGTCCCGCGGGCAGTTTCGCGGAGGCCGGCTCCGCCAGGGCGCGCGCGAAAAAGTTGAAAGGCCGCGCGGCGCGCTGCTCCGCATATGAGAATTCCGCGAACAAAGCGACCGCTCCGACCGCCAGGGAAACGCCGGCCAAAACCCCGCGCCATCTCTTCGGGAAATGCAAAAGATATGAATTCGCGCCCATCGTAATTCCTCCCCCCAGTTGTCTGGTTTCTTGTCGATCCCTTCATCTTCGTGGTCTTTTCCGACTATTTTTTCGGCGCGCTCTCGCGTGGGCCGACCGTCAATTTGCCTTTCATCCCGGCGTCGAGGTGTCCCGGCAAATCGCAGACGAATTCATATTCGCCGGGATGTTTGAAGGCATAGATCTGCTTCGCCACGCCGCCCGCCTTCGCGAAAAGGCGCAGGCCCAATGCGGGGAAGACGAGCTGGTGCTCCGTTTCGCCTTGGCTGTTGTCGAGAACGACGGTCACGGGCCGGCCGGCGACCACGCGCGTGGGCGGGAGGGAGAAGGCGAACTCCTTCGAGACGATGCGCAACTCATCGGCGGGCGGGGAGGATGTCGACGAGGTCCGCGCTTCGGCGGCGAAACAGAATGTCGACCCACCGAGAGAAAAAGCGGCGAAAAGCAGGACGGCGCGGGGGATGCGATAGGGCCAAGGCGCAATCATTTTAGGCTCCCTAATACTTCCGCGATGAAAGCTAAGCTATTGGGCCGCCGTCAGCGGCGCGGGTTCTGATGTTGCTGTTGCTCGCCGGGAGTGCCCATGCAGTACAAATTGCCCCTGTCGTCCATCACCCACTCGCAGTCCATATTGGTGACGCCAGGGGCGGAGCCTTGGCTCGGAGGAGATAGTTTGTTCGGATTGTAGGCTTCCGCTTGCGCGAAGCCGGAGACCATCATCGGCGCGCCAAGCGCGAACGCCATCATGATGGTTTTGATGTTGCGTCGGGTCATCTCGACCTCCGCGTTCTCTGAACGCCTTCCCCAGTCCGCGATCGCAAATAGTTTCTTTTCCAATGGTTTCAAGCGAGCGCGTTCGCATGCGCGGAGCGCGCCGCGGCGTTTCGTCAAAATTGCTTTTCGCGATTTAACGGGCGGTCGAGCATTCGCGCGCGCCCGGCGTCGGGCGGGCTTCCGGGAAATCGGCGAGGAAACAATCGAGCACCAAGCACAAATCGGACGCCTGTCGGCGCGCGCCCAGATCGCGAAAGCGATCGATGTCTCCGACGATCATCTCGCGAACCGCCGCCGGTCCCCTGTCCAAATTGAGCAGATAACTCGACAGAAGCCGGCACTGTTTCGCGCATGGCGGCGCGTTCGGGAGCGCGCCGTCGTAAGTTCGCGC
>CAVZKF010000030.1:0-19974 GCA_963775775.1 uncultured Alphaproteobacteria bacterium | reverse complement strand
CATCGACGTGAGAAACCTCACCCGCACCTTTCTCGTCGGCGATGTGGAGGTCCATGCGCTGCGGGGCGTCGATCTTTCCGTCGCGCGCGGCGAGTTCGTCGCGATCATGGGCGCCTCGGGCTCCGGAAAATCGACGCTGATGGCGATTCTCGGCTGTCTCGACCCGCCGTCCGGCGGCCATTATTTTCTGGAGGGCGTCGACGTGGCGGCGCTGGCCGAACCGGAACTGGCCAAGCTTCGCGGCGAACGGCTCGGCTTCGTGTTCCAAAGCTTCAACCTTCTGGCGCGCACGAGCGCGATCGAGAATGTCGCTTTGCCGCTGTTTTATTCCGACAGGGCGTCGGACGGCGGTCACCGGCTCGACAAGGCGCGCTCGGCGCTAAAACTGCTCGGGCTCGCCGACCGTGAAAAAAACACGCCGGCGCAGCTATCGGGCGGACAGCAGCAGCGCGTCGCCATCGCTAGAGCGCTGATCAACGGCCCGAGCGTCTTGTTCGCGGACGAACCCACCGGCAATCTCGACACAAAGACCTCGCACGAGATCATGGAGACGCTGGTCGCGCTCAACCGCGATCAGGGCGTGACGATCATCGTCGTCACCCATGAATCCGATATCGCGGCCTACGCCGGCCGGGTCATCACCATGCGCGATGGGCTGATCATCTCGGACGAGCGGCGCCCGACAGCCGCCGCGCCGGCGGGTTCGGCCCGATCCGCGAGCGCCGCGGACGCATCGGCGGCGACGCTGATTTTTCATCCGCGGGAAAGCGCGGCGGCGGGCGCGGCCCGCGTTTCGACGCTGGCCTTCGCGTCGATGATCGTCTCGGCCGCGATCCAGGCGATCGGCCGCAACAAGCTGCGCTCGGCGCTGACCATGCTCGGCGTGTTCATCGGCGTCGCCGCGCTGATCGCCATGGTGGCGGTCGGCAATGGCGCGAACGCGGCGGTGCGCAAGCAGATCGAGAGTTCTCGGCACCAATCTCGCGGTCGTTCTTCCGGGCGCCGTGCTGACCGGCGGCGCGCGGGCGGGCTTTGGCAGCGCCTCGACGCTGACCGTCGCCGACGCGCAGGCGATCCGCCGCGAGGCGACGACGGTCGCGCTGGTCGCCTATCTGATGCGTCAGATGGGCCAGGTGCAGATGGGCAATCAGAACTGGACCACCAATATTCAGGCGGTGTCCGTCAATTATCCGCCCGTCACCAATTGGACCATCGAGTCCGGCCGCGGCGTCACTCCGGAGGACGAAAAGAGCGCCGCCCTCGTCGTGGTGATTGGCCGCACGGTCCAAAAACAGCTGTTCTCGCATGGCGAGAATCCGATCGGCGCGACAATCCTGATCAAGGGCTTTCCCTTGCGCGTCGTCGGCGTGCTCAGCCCCAAGGGGCAGAGCATGTGGGGCCAGGATCAGGACGATCTGGTGATGATCCCGTTCAAGACCGGCGAGGAAAAAGTGCTCGGCGTCGCCTCGCCGAACCAGGCGACCAATTTGACGGTGCTTTATCCGCTGCCGCCCAATCCGTTCAACCTTCAGCCGCGTCTCACCGGCTATGTGAACTCGATCTACGTTCAGGCCACGGGGCAGGACAGAATTTTGACGGCGATCGCGGAAATCGACCGCATCCTGACGCGCCGCCACCGCATCAAGCCGACCGACATAAAGGATTTCGACATCCGCAATCTGAGCCAGATCGCCGAGACCGCCGAGGGCAGCAGCCGCGTCATGGCGATCCTTCTGGCCATCGTCGCCTCGATCTCGCTACTGGTCGGCGGCATCGGCATCATGAATATTCTGCTGGTCTCCGTCACCGAGCGCACGCGCGAGATCGGCCTGCGCATGGCGGTAGGGGCGCAACGCATGCATGTGTTGATGCAGTTCCTGGCGGAGGCCGTGCTCATCAGCGTCAGCGGCGGCGTCGCCGGCATTGTCGCGGGCGTCGTGATCTCGGAAATCATCGCGCTGTTTTCGCAATGGTCGTCGCCGGTGTCGCTCGGCGCGATTGTGATAGGCTTCGCATTCTCCGCCGCGGTGGGGATATTCTTCGGCTATTATCCCGCGCGAAAAGCGGCCCGGCTCGATCCGATCCAGGCGCTGCGCTATGAGTGAGGACCGTATGAAAACAGCATCGCTATTGCTCGCCTTTACGTTCGCTTGCGGCGCGGCCTCGCCCGCTCTGGCTCAGGAAGGCCAGGGCGACCTCGTCGCCGCCGGTCATGATTTCGCGCTCAAGGTCTGCGCGGCCTGCCATGTCGTGGCCACGGACCAAATATCGCCGCCGATCCTGAAGCCGCCCGCGCCGAGTTTCCTCGCGCTTGTCAAGCATGGCGACGTGTCCGAGGCGTCCCTGCGAAAGCTCTTGAGCAAGCCGCACGGCAATCTCGGCCGGAGCGCCAAAATGCCGAACCCGCAGCTCGCCGATTTTCAAATCGACAAGGTTGTCGCTTATCTTCTCAGTTTGAAGAGCGGCAAGGGCTCCGCCAAATAGGGCGGCGAGACAGGAGATGCGCCTTGGACGATAGATCGCTCGATCAAACAACGGAAGCCAAGACCCGGGCCGGCGCGCGCTACATCCGCTTCTTTAGCGAGATCGGCATAGAGGACGTTCCGCTGGTCGGCGGAAAGAACGCCTCGCTTGGCGAGATGTTCCGGGAGCTCACGCCCAAGGGCATCGCCGTTCCCAATGGCTTCGCGATCACCGCCGAGGCCTATCGCCATGCGCTCGAGGCCGCCGGCGCCTGGCCGGCGTTGAAAGAGACGCTCGTCGGGCTCGATGTTGCCGATGTCGACGATCTCGCGCGCCGCGCCGCGCGGGCGCGCGAGATTGTCTACGCCGCCGCCTTGCCCGGCCGATCTTGAAGCGCAAATCCGCGAGGCGCTGACGCGATTGACCGCGGAATATGGCCCGAAATTGAGCGTCGCGATCCGCTCGTCGGCGACGGCGGAGGATTTGCCGAGCGCCAGCTTCGCCGGGCAACACGACAGCTATCTCAATGTGCGCGGTGAAGCCAACGTGCTCGACGCGGTGCGTCACTGTTTCGCGAGCCTGTTCACCGATCGCGCGATCCGCTATCGGGTCGACAATGGCTTCGACCACTTCAAGGTCTTCAATTCCGTCGGCGTCATGAAGATGGTTCGCTCGGACCTCGCTTCGTCCGGCGTCATCTTCACGATCGACACCGAGACCGGCTTCGAGGATGTCGTGTTCATCACCGGCGCGCTTGGCCTTGGCGAAAACGTGGTGCAGGGCGCCGTCGATCCCGACGAGTTCTATGTGTTCAAGCCGACCTACCGCGCGGGGAAAAAGGCGGTGTTGAAGCGGACGCTCGGCGGAAAGAAGATCAAGATGATCTTCTCGCAAGGCGGGCGCGTCACGACCCGCAATGTCCCGACCGATCGCAAGGAGCAGCAGAAATTCTGCCTCACGGACGCGGAAGTTATCGAACTCGCCGGCCAGGCCATCGCCATCGAGGAGCATTACAGCGCCAAGGCGGGCGTCGCGCCGCCCGATGGATGTGGAATGGGCCAAGGACGGCGTGGACGGGCGGCTCTACATCGTGCAGGCCCGCCCGGAAACCGTGGCGTCGCGCCGTGACCGAAATTTCATCGAGGAATATCGGATCGAGAAGCACGGTCCGGTCAGGGTCGAAGGACGCGCGGTCGGCGCCAAGATCGCTTTCGGCAAGGCGCGGGTCATCGAACATCTGAGCGAATTATCGCAATTCCTTCCCGGCGAGATTCTCGTCGCCGACACCACTTCGCCGGACTGGGGCACGGTGATGAAATCCGCGGCCGGCATCGTCACCAATCGCGGTGGACGCACCTGCCACGCGGCGATCGTCGCGCGCGAACTCGGCATTCCCGCGATTGTCGGAACCGACGCCGCGACGCGCGTGATCCGCACGGGCGAGATGATCTCCGTTTGTTGCGCCGAGGGCGACGTCGGCAAGGTCTATGAGGGCGAGATCGAGTTCTCGATCGAGAAGACCGATTTGTCCAATCTGCCGCGGCCCGCGACGCATGTGATGATGAATGTCGGCAATCCCGAAAGCGCGTTCGGGCTTTCCGCCTTGCCCAATGACGGGGTGGGCCTCGCCCGCATGGAGTTCATCATCACCGACTCCATCAAGGCGCATCCGATGGCGCTCGTTCATCCCGAAAGGATCGCGGACGCGCGCGAGCGCGCCGAGATCGAGCGGCTGACGGAATATTATGCGAGCCCCGGCGAATTCTTCACGCAGCGTCTGTCGGAGGGCGTCGCGACCATCGCCGCCGCCTTCTATCCAAAGCCGGTCATCGTTCGCATGTCGGACTTCAAGACCAATGAATACGCGTCGCTGCTCGGCGGACGCGCCTTCGAGCCGGTCGAAGCCAATCCGATGATCGGCTTTCGCGGCGCCTCGCGCTATGCTCACTCGGCCTATGCGGAAGGCTTCGCGCTCGAATGCGCGGCGATGAAGCGCGTGCGCGACGAGATGGGATTCGTCAATGTCAAACTGATGATCCCGTTCTGCCGGCGGGTCGAGGAAGCGGAGCGCGTCGTCTCTTTGATGCGCGACCTGGGTTTGGAGCGCGGCAAGGACGGCCTCGAAATTTATGTGATGTGCGAAATTCCCAACAATGTGATGCTGATCGACGAATTCGCCAAGCATTTCGACGGATTCTCGATCGGCTCCAACGATCTCACGCAGCTCACGCTCGGCGTCGACCGCGATTCGGAAATCGTCGCCTTCGATTTCGACGAGCGCGACGAAGGCGTGAAGGCGATGATCCGTCTCGCCGTCGAAGGCGCGCGGCGCAATGGGCGCCACTGCGGCATCTGCGGCCAGGCGCCGTCGGACTATCCTGAAATCGCCGAGTTTCTGGTGCGGCTCGGCATAGATTCGATCAGCCTCAATCCCGACACGGTGCTGCGCGCGACGACGCGCATTCTCGAACTGGAGCGCACGCTCGGCCGGGACCGGCGATGAGCGACGCGCCGACCCTGACTAAGACATTACTCAACGGCGTGAAGCTCAACTGCCCCAGTTGCGGCGCCGGCGAGATTTTCGCGAGCTATCTCAAGCGGCGCGACGCATGCCCGCATTGCGGCGAGAGTTTTGTCGGCCTCGACGCCGACGATGGTCCGGCTTGGCTGACGATCGGCATCGCGGCGCATATCGTCGTGCCACTGCTGATCTTCCTGGAGCGCCGCGAATGGCTCGGCTATTACGCCGAGTTTCTCGTCGTGATGCTCGCGACGGTCGCCATCGTGCTGCTTGTTCTTCCGCGCTCGAAGGGGTTTTGGATTTCGATTCTCTGGTGGAACTCCAAACCGAGAGACTGACAGCGTCGCCGAGATGAACCTTTTCCCTTGGGCTTGGGCCGGTTTCGACCCTCGGCGTGGTCGACCCTTGGCCTGTCATGGCGGGTGGAGCGGAAATTGAGCGAAACATCCTCGCCCCTAAGGCTTCTTCTCGTCGTCGCGGCGGCGCTGGTCGACGCCGATGGCCGCGTGCTGCTCGCCCAGCGCCCGCCGGGCAAGCAACTCGCCGGCCTGTGGGAGTTTCCCGGCGGCAAGATCGACCCCGGCGAGCGGCCCGAGCAGGCGCTGGCGCGCGAACTTGGCGAGGAGCTTGGCATAGACGCCTGCGTCTCCTGCATGCAGCCGCTCGCCTTCGCCAGCCACGCCTATGAGGATTTTCACCTGTTGATGCCGCTGTTCGTCTGCCGGCGCTGGGACGGGCTCGTGTCGCCGCGGGAAGGACAGGCGCTGCGTTGGGCGCGCCCGCGCGACTTGCGCAAATTCCCGATGCCGCCCGCCGACGCGCCGCTGATCGACCCGCTGATCGCGCTGCTCGGCTAGGTTTTTTCCGCCGCCGCCGTTTTTCTGCGATAATCATCGTCCCGCGCGGGAAGCCGAACTATCTAACCCCGGATGTTCGCCAAGCGAGTTTGGCGAAGAGGCCTTGGCCCGACGATCAGTTACGAAGCCGAGGTCGCGGTGAATTGGAAATCAAGGCGCGGATTGGAATCGGATGAACTACATTCGTGTCCGATGGCTTCACGAGAATCCCGAGGCCCCGGTGTTGGTCGTCAGCGAACTCGATGACCATCGATGGGAGAGGCGCAAGGTCGAGGTGTTCGCGGACGGCTCAAAGGCTATGCGATGGAGGGCGAGGAGCGCGGTGGAACGCGTCTGGGACTTGTCCCGCTGCCCCCTTTCGATGAAATCGCCGCCGACCCACAGTTCCTCCCCGAGGAAATTACCGAGCAGGAATTTGAAGCGGTCTGGAGCGGTAGCCGCCAAGCTTGAAAACATTCTGGTTATTGGAGAGAGCTTTGACGAAACAAGAAGATCCATCGGTCGCGGCGGCGCATCGGCGCCCGTTCGACGAGCGTTTCGGCGCGGGCAAGCAGCTCCGCGACACGGTGTCGCGGGAGAGTCTCGCGGAGTTCTCGGTCGGGGATCGCGATCCCATCGCCATTTTCGACGAGACCAACAAAGGCCGGCTGCCGAGCCTCATGCCGATCCGCCGACAGCGCATGTCGCAGTCGCCCTTCGCGTTTTTGCGCGGCGCGGCGGCGCTCATGGCCGTCGACCTCGCGCGCCAGCCCAGCCCCGGCATAAATGTGCAGGCCTGCGGCGACTGCCATTTGATGAATTTCGGCGCCTTCCTCTCGCCGGAAGGCAATGCGCTGTTCGACATCAATGATTTCGACGAGACGCTGCCCGATGTCGATTTCACCGCCGATCTCAAGCGGCTCGCCGCCAGTTTCGCGGTGGCGGCGCTGGCGGCCGGCGACGGCGACAAGTCCGCGCGGCGCATCGCCAAGAACGTGGCGCTGGCCTATCGCGAGCGCATGGCGAAACTTGCCCGCCTTTCGCCGCTGGAGGCCTGGCATTCGCGGATAAATCTGACGCATGAAGCCGAAGGGCTGTTCGACGACGACCTCGCCAAAAAGCTTCGGCTCGCCGCCGCGCAAAAACATGCCGACCGCGAGGAGGACGCCAATTTTCCGCAATATCGCGCGCGACCCCGCGACCGGCGACTGGCGGATAAAGGACAATCCGCCGCTGATCTATCATGTGCCGGACAAGGAAGACCCGTCCATTCACGTGGACATTCCGACTGTCTTCGCCGGCGTGGTGAGCACTCTGGCGCCGGAGGTCGCGACCCTGCTCGCGCGCTACCAATTGGCGGATTCGGCCTTCAAGGTGGTGGGCGTCGGCAGCGTCGGCACTTACTGCGCGATCGGACTGTTCGAGACGATGGACGGCGATCCGCTGTTCCTGCAGATCAAGGAGGCGCTCCCTTCCGCGATGGAGCGCCTGCAGGTGACGCCCTGGCGGGGCCAGCAGGGCGCGCGGGTCGTTTCCGGCCAGCGCATCATGCAAGCCGCGACCGATCTGTTCCTGGGCTGGACGACCGATCCCGCGTCGGGGCGGCAGTTTTATGTCCGGCACCTGAAGAACCGCCGGCTCGGCTCGATCAGCGAATTGTTGGAGACCAAGGCGCTGCCGCAATATGCGACGCTGTGCGGACGCACGCTGGCGCGCGCCCACGCGCGCTCGGCCGACGCCGCGACGATTTGGGGCTACATGGGCCGCAACGAGGTCTTCGCGGATGCGATCGCCTCCTTCGCCATGCTCTACGCCGCGCAAAACAAAAAGGATTTCGCGGCCTTCGTGGCGGCGGGGGACGCCGCGAAGCCAGCCCGCCGCGCAACCGTCGGCTTGACATCGCCGCGTCTCCCGCGTCGACTATGGAGCAACGCATGGCCTGCGTGATTCTCTGGGGGAGGCGTGACGATGCCGCGGCCGGGAAAATGGTGGATCGGATTTCCGATTCTCGCCGGGATTATTTATTTCGCCGGCGATACGCTGACGCGGCGGATCGAGCTCGACCTCACAAATCGCGCCGCCCAAGCTTGTGGCGGAGGAAAAGGGCGCGTTGGACGGCGCCGAGGTCGTCGCGAACGGGCGCGATATCGTGATTTCCGGGGTCGTGCTGTCGGCGCCTGGGCGCGACAAGGCGCTGCTCGCGATTCGCCAAATGGACGGCGCGCGCGCCGCGCTCGACCAGACGCGGCCTCGTCGAAACCGCTCATCCCTTCGCTCTCAAGATGGAGCGCAAAGGCCTTCGCGTGACGTTGGAAGGCGATATTCCGCCGGGCGGGGAACGCGACAGGCTTCGCAAGGAGCTGATTGTTCAAGGTCTCGAGATTATCGACCATAGCCGTTACGCCGAGGGCGCGCCGGCGGTGTTCCCGGAACTCGCGGGGTTCGCGGCGCGGCGCCTCGCGGAAATGGACCCCGGCGTCGCGACGCTGAGCGACGACGCGCTTTCGCTGATGGGCGACGCGCTGCCCGAGGTCGATCTGGAAAAACTGATCGCGGCGGCGAAATCGCCCCCCGAGGGCGCGCGGATCGAAAAGATGGAAATCTATCCGCCGCGCGTGTCGCCTTATGGTTGGAGCGCCGCGCGCAAGGGCGAGATGATCGCGCTGGAGGGCTTTGTTCCCAGCGGCGAAGCGCGCGCGCATGTCATCGAGAAGGCCGGGACGATCGCGGCGGGCGCCGCGGTGAGCGACGCGATGCGGATCGGCTCCGGCGCCCCGCCCGGAGATTTTCTCGGCGCCGTCGATGTCGCGCTGGCCGAGCTGGGCAAATTGGCGAGCGGCAAGGTCGCGCTGAACGACGCCGGCCTGAGCGTCGAAGGCGCCGGCAGGACGAATGTTCTCGCCGCGACGATCGAGGAGGACGCCAAGGCGACTTTGCCGCGCGGATTCTCGCTGACGAAGATCGAGGTCGCCGACGGGGCGGCGTCGCCCTATGTCTTCGCCGCGACGCTCAAGGACGGAACGCTGACGCTGACGGGTTATGTCCCCGACGCCGCCGCGCGCGACGAGATTAGCGCGGCTCGCGAAAAAGGGCGCGCCGGGCGGGGCGGTGACCGACGAACTCAAACTCGCCGGCGGCGCGCCGAAGGATTTCGCGCGGGCGGTCGCCGCCGCCCTGCCGGCGCTGGAGCGCCTTTCCAGCGGCGCGCTGACCATTTCGGACAATGGGGTCGCGCTCAAGGGCGAGACGCCTTTCGCGGGCGCGGCGGCGGACATTGGCCCTCGTCTGGCGAGCGCCCTGCCCCAAGGCTTCGCCTCCGCGGCCCAACTGACCGCGCGCGACCCCGGCCCGCCGCTGGACGCCGACGAGCTGCGGAAGGCCATTAACGACGCGCTGGCCAAGAACGCCGCTGCTGTTCGACGGTCCGGACGCGACGCTCTCCGACTCCGCGACGCCGGCGCTCGACGCGCTCGCGGCGCTGCTGCCGCGCGGTCGCGGCGCGCGTTTCGAGATTATCGGCCATGTCGGCGGCCCCGGCATAGAAGAGGTCAACCGCGCCCTCGCCAAGCAAAGGGCGCAGGCGGTGATCGACCGGCTGACGGCGCTCGGCGTCGATCCCGCCAACCTCGCGCCGGTCGGCGTCGCCGGGCAAGCGGAAGGCGGCGCCGCGATCGAAGTCGGCGCCGAAATGAGAGCCGCTTCGAAACAAGCCTGCTCGAAACGCGCGCGAGATGGAGAAGGCGAATGCTTTACGTGCTGACTCTCGGCTGGGTTTGGTTCGCCGCCGCTGGCGCGCTGGGGCTCCTCGTCGGATTCGCGACGGCGACGCGGGGACGGGGCGGAAAATTCTCCAGCTGGTGGGTGATCCTGGCGGTGTTCGGCGCGCTGGCCGGCGGCTTCGCCGGCGCCAAGCTTGGGCTGGTTCCGGGCCGCGCCGGGCTAGAGCTGGAGATCGGCCTGTTCGCCGCGGCGGCTTATTTTATCGGCCTGCCCATCGGCGGCGGCGCCAAGAGCCTTTTACCGGCGCCGGCGGCCGCGCCGATCAAGCCGACGCCGGTGGTCGTGCGGGGACGCCCGCGCGAGGAGGAGGCCCCCGCTCGCAAGTTCGCACCCCCCAAATCCGCGGCCGCCAAATCCGCCGCTCCCAACTTCCTCGCGCCCGAGCCGCCGGCCGCCGACAGCGAGGCCGCCGCCGCGACTGAGTCGGTCGCGACGGCGTCGTCCACGAAAAGGCATTTTCCCGGCCATCCGCCCGAAAGCCTCGCGGCGCCGCGCGGCGGGACGGCCGACGATCTGACCAGGATCAAGGGCATTGGGCCAAAAAGCGTCGAGAAGCTGCATGCGCTCGGCGTGTTTCACTTCGATCAGATCGCCGCCTGGAACATCGACAACGCACGCTGGATCGGCGCGGCGCTTTCCGTTCCCGGCCGGGTCGAGCGCGGAAAATGGATTCAGCAGGCGCGCGAGCTGGTCGCCGCCAAGGAGCCGTCGCGATGATGCGATTGAGCCGGAGAGGCGCCGCCGCGCTGGCGCTGGCCATCGCCGCCATCACTCCGGCCCTCGCGCAGGACATGCTGCGCGGCGTCGATCTGACCCTGCCGGCCTATTCCAGCTCTGAGTATAGCCGCGAAGAGATCGTGGCGCTGCTGAAGGCGCAGCCGCCGGGCGTCCCGCTCGATCTTTCCGGCAAGAGCCTCAATGGCGTCGATCTGTCCGGGCTCGATTTCAGCCATGTGAATTTGCGCGCGGCGCGGCTGGTCAAGACGCGGCTGTCCGAGCGCGAAGCTGGACGGCGCCATTCTCGATCAGGCCTGGATGCTCGAAGCGGATCTGACCGGCGCCTCGCTGGTCGGCGCGCATTTGTTCTCCACGCAATTGCAGCGCGCGCGCGCCGACGGCGCCGATTTTTCGCGCGCGCGCATCGCCGGCGATCTGACGGGCGCCAGCCTGCGCGGCGCTAAATTCCGCGAGGCCAACATGGCGGCCGACATGAAGAACCAGTCGATGGGCCTGATGCGCGCCGTGCTCGCCTCGGCGATCGCCGAGGGCGCCGACTTCACCGCCGCCGATCTGATGAGCGCCGATCTGCGCTATCTGCACGCCGCCGGCGCGGATTTTTCGGGCGCCAGCATGCAGGGGGCCGACGCCGCCGGCGCCGATTTCACCGGCGCCAAATGGGACGGCGCCAAGGTTTCGGGGCTCGATCTCGACTCGGCGCGCGTCGACGACGAGGCGCTCGCGCTACTCAAGGACGCCAAGGGGCTCGGCGCCGCGCGCGCCAAATGACGCCGGGCGCCATCCGCATCGGCGTCGACCTTGGAGGCACCAAGATCGAAGCCATTGCGCTTGGCGCCGACGGCAAGATTGTGGCGAGCCGCCGCGTGGCGACCCCCGCCCATGACTATGCGGCGATCCCGCGCGCCGTCGCCGATCTCGCGCGCGCGCTGGAAAGCGAAACGGGGAGCCGCGCCAGCGTCGGGATCGGCGTGCCCGGCGCGATCTCGCCGCGCACCGGCCTCGTCAAAAACTCCAACACCGCGGCGCTCAACGGGCGCCCGTTCGACCGCGACATAGCCGAGGCGCTGGGAAGGCCCGCGCGGATCGAGAACGACGCCAATTGTTTCGCGCTGTCGGAAGCCGTGGACGGCGCCGGCGCCGGCGCGCGCATGGTGTTCGGCGTCATACTTGGCACCGGCGTCGGCGGCGGGCTCGTCATCGGCGGCGCGCTGATGTCCGGGCGCAACAGAATCGCCGGCGAATGGGGCCATAATCCGCTGCCGCTGATGCGCGAAGGCGAATATCCGGGCCGCCGGTGCTATTGCGGCCACGACGGCTGCATCGAGACTTTTTTGCGCGGCGGCGGACTCTCGCGCGAGTTTTGCGCGCGTAGCGGCGTGTGGTTGAGGGGCGAAGAGATCGCCGCCTGCGCCGACGCCGGCGACGCCGATGCGCTCGCGAGTCTCGACGCCTATCGCGACCGGCTGGCGCGCGCGCTGGCGGGCGTCGTCAACATCGTGGATCCCGACGTGATCGTGCTCGGCGGCGGCCTCTCGAACATCGCGCGGCTGTATGACGGGCTGGAGCGACTGGTCGAAAGCTACGCTTTTTCGGACGCGTTGGAGACGAGGGTTGTGCGCAACGTCCACGGCGCCAGCGGCGGCGCGCGCGGCGCGGCGTGGCTGTGGGGCGGGGCGCGTGGTCAGAAGTCATAATTCATTCGCGTCGCGTTCCGCCCCGGCCAGACAAAGGGTTTCAAGCCTCCGCGCCCCGCCCCCGCTCGCCCGCTTGAATTCGCCGGTCGCGGCGCTAGTTGCCCGGTCTAACGCCGGCGCCTTGACGCGCCAGCCTCTCCTTTCAGGCGCGCCTGATCGTCCGAGGGGAGGCGATGCGTCCGAGGCGTCGAAAAAAGGGGAAACGCCATGAGCAACTACAATCTAGATAAAAACGCCGACCTGTCGAAAAAGGAAGCGGACAAATATACCGGCATGCGTGAATTGCATTTGGGGCTGAGCCCCTACGTCCTGCTTTGCGCCTTGGGCGGCGGAATTCTCGGAGCCATACTCTCGCTTTGGGCGACAAGCGACATAGGCGTCGTCGCGGCGACCGTGATCGTCATGTCGATCCTCTCGGGCATTTTCGGCATGTTCCTCTGACGCAACGCTAAAGCAAGTTCTTATAAAAGTTGACAGACTTTGCTTCGGCGCGAAACGCCCCGAGCCCGGTTCCTCTCCCCGCAAGCGGGGAGCGGAGGCGGGCAGCGATCCGCGCATTCGTCTAGGCGGGGAGAGTTGAGGCCAATGGCTCGGGGCGTTGGCTCTAAACTCGCGGCTCGGGCGCAGCCTATAGCCTCGGCTATGCGGCGGCCCGCCCTCCCCGCCGCGTCTTGGCCGCGGTGGATGCGCCTGTTCATTTGGCGCTAGAACAAGCTTGCGAGAGAAGAGGCGGAACGCGTCCGACAATATACGAAGACCCTGTAGCGTCTCTACGCTACGGGGCCCGCGATGGACTTCGCCTTGCGAAACATATTCCAAGAATGCCCAGCTATTGGCAAGTATGCGCCGCGCTTGGCCTTCGCGTATCGCGCCTTGCTCGACGATCCGTGATCGACATTGGCGTGTCTTGAATAGTCGGCCTTGAATTCCTCGAGACGCCGGCGACCTTAGGCAGGCCGCGCCATAGTACACGGGCGGCGTCATGCTCCTCTCGCATGTTTCCTTTCGAAAGGATTGGCTCCGGTTTGCCGCGCCGTTATTCGAGGTCCCTCTCGATCAGGGCTGGGGTTTCCCGCCTGCCCTCACGACCGCGACACCGAGAAATCATGAACCTCTAAAGGGCTTTGGTCAATCAAAATTCGGCCGCCGCGACAATTTGTAATGCGCGCCGACCCGCCCTGATTTTTTCGCCTCGTGATCGGAGTCCCGCGCTGGACCGACGCGTTAACGCTTTATTAACGATTCGAGCGTTCACTCTGCTTCAAGAGCCGCGTCGCCCCTGACCCGCGGCTCAACATTCGGCCCGGATCGAACTCCATCGATCCGGGCCTTTTCATTTCAGGCGAGCCCGCGGCGAAGGGACGGAACGCGCCAGACATTCGCGCTTCGCTTTCGCGCGAAAACTCCCGACGAAATCAAGACTCCGATATATTCGCGAGGGTCTGGATTCCGCAGCGTGACGGCGGTGGCCCGGCGCGCGGCCTCGCCGGCCGTCCGGCTTGCTTTCACGCGCCCAATCATTAGTTTAGGCTCAAACAAAAGCTTCTTGAACCAAGAGACCGAAAAATCATGACCTTCATCGAGTCCCATCTCGCGCCGGCAGGGCGCAAGAGCGGGCACATCAAGCTGCATGGACCCGAGGATTTCGAGGCGATGCGCCGGGCCGGGCGGCTCACGGCCGAGGCGCTCGACATGCTGATCGAGCATGTGCGGCCCGGCGTCACGACCAAGGCGCTCGACGATCTCGTGTTCGACTTCGCCATGGCGCATGGCGCCTATCCCGCGCCGCTCGATTACCGCGGCTATCGCAAGTCCATCTGCACCTCGATCAATCATGTGGTCTGTCACGGCATTCCCGACGACAAGCCGCTGCGCGAGGGCGATATCGTCAACATCGACGTGACCTTTATCTTGGACGGCTGGCACGGCGACGCCTCGCGCATGTTCGGCGTCGGCGAAATCCCGCGGCGCGCCCAGCGTCTGATCGACGTGACCTATGAGTTGCTGCTGCGCGGCATAGCGGCGGTGAAGCCCGGCGCGACCACCGGCGACATCGGCGCGGCGATCCAGACCTACGCCGAGGCCGAGCGCTGTTCGATCGTGCGCGATTTTTGCGGACACGGGCTCGGCCGGCTGTTCCACGACGAGCCGAACATTCTGCATTACGGCCAGAAGGGCCAAGGCGTTCCGCTGCGCGCCGGCATGTTCTTCACGATCGAGCCGATGGTCAATCTCGGGCGTCCGCAGGTCAAGATATTGTCGGACGGCTGGACCGCCGTGACGCGCGACCGCTCGCTCTCGGCGCAATTCGAACATTCGGTCGGCGTGACCGAAACCGGCGTCGAGATCTTCACCCTGTCGCCGCTCGGGCGCGACAACCCCACTCAGGCGACGCCGCCCGCCGCCCCATGAGCCGCGCGCGCGACCGGCAAAGCGACAAGCCCGCGGCGGCCCAGCAGGGCCTGAGCGAGGCGGCGACGCCGCATTTTCACGGCCACCGCCAACGCTTGCGCGACCGCTTCATGGAGGCTGGCGGCGCGGCGCTGGCCGATTACGAACTGTTGGAGCTGTTGCTGTTTCGGGCCATTGCGCGCCGCGACGTAAAACCTCTGGCCAAGGCGTTGATCGCCCGTTTCGGCTCCTTTAGCGAGGTTATCGCCGCGCGCCCCGAACGGCTGCGCGAGATCGACGGGCTCGGCGAATCGGCGATTTGCGAAATCAAGCTGGTCGAGGCCGCGGCGCGCAAATTGGCGCGCGGCGCGCTGGAGAAGCGCACGGTCCTCTCCTCCTTCGTCGACGTGATCGACTATTGCCGCACCGCCATGGCCTATGCCGAGCGCGAGGAGTTTCGCGTGCTGTTTCTCGACAAGCGCAACGGGCTGATCGCCGACGAAATGCAGGGAGTCGGCACGGTCGACCATACGCCGGTCTATCCGCGCGAGGTGGTGCGCCGCGCGCTGGAACTCGGCTCCTGCGCCTTGATCCTGGCGCATAACCACCCCTCCGGCGATCCGACGCCCTCGACCGCCGACATTCGCATGACGCATGACATCATAAACATCGCCCAGCCCTTCGGCATTGTCGTGCACGATCATTTGATCGTCGGACGCAATGGCCACTCCAGTCTGAAGGGCCTCAAGATGATCTGAGTTCCCGTGCTTGGCGTCGCCGCGTCAGAACTGCCAATGGATGCGCGCCGCGATGACATTCGCGGGACCGCGCGTCGCGTTGTAGCCGGGGTCGACGATGAGCTGATAGTCGACGCCGAGCTTGATGTTGGGCGTCAGAGCATAGTTGTAGGAAAGATTCCAGGATCTTCTCCAGTCCATAGGCGGGCAGCGACCCGTCGCCGATGAGGATGCCAAGGCCTCCGGCCGCGAAATAGGCCTCGTGCGAATTGGCGAGGCCGTTGATGATGCCGGCGAAGCCGATCGTGTCGTCCGGCCGGCCCCAATCCTTGCCGGAAATCGACAGCCCCGCCTGGACGGTGCGGTCGATGTCGGCGAAGTCCCAAGGCTCCACGCTGCCATCGGTGTAGCCGGCGCGGGCGAAGAAGCCGACGCTCTCGTTGATCTGCTGTTCGAGATTGACGCTGACGCCCGGTCGGTTGCGGAACTTGCGATCCAGGGCGAGGGCGAGGCTCGGGTCCATCCCCGTCCAGCTCGCGATGTTCACGGCGTCCTGAAAGTTGCCCGCGCGGCCGCGGCTGAGGAAGCCGGTCACTTTCAGTTTGCCGGGCTGCCCCAGGAATTCGTGCCGCTCCTCGATTTCTCCGTCCACTTGAAACTGGCTAAAATTGGGGTCGAGGCCATAGCCGGGCCCATTGAGCGCCCCGCCCGTGGGTGTCGCCGAGAGGTCGAAAATCCCTCCGCGCACGGTCCAGCGATCCTGATACCACTCCGCCGCCGCGCCATAGGTGAACCCCCAGGCGTCGCCGGCGTAGTCGAACGTGCCCGCGTTGATCGCCGACCAGTTCAGGAAGTCGTTCTTGGGACTGTTGGCGTATTTGTTGGTGTCGAAAATATCGACGACAGCCGAATTTGCCGACGGTGAAAACGAGGCGATTTTCCGTCACCGTTCCCGCGAACTGATTGATGTCCGCCTCCACCTTCTTCTCTTCGCCGCCGAGGTTCACGGTCTGGCGCAGGAAATAGCGCTGCACGCGCGTATAGGGAAAGGGATCGCCGAGTTTGTAGGCTTCCGCGCTCGGGAAGCCGGCCGCCCCGTGGGTGTTGCCGAGGCCGAAGCCCTGGTCGATTTCCGGGTTGACCCAAAGCTCCGCGCCCTGCCAGGGGCGCAGGCCAGCGTAAAGCGTGACGTCGCCGGTCTGTCGGAAGTCGCCCGCGAGCGGCAAGCTGTTCGGCCCGTTCGAGGTCGCGCGGATTCTGGGATAGCCTTGGCCGACGAAGGTGGCCTGGCTGTGGAAATTCACGCGGTCTTCGTCCGCCAGCGTCCATCCGGCCGGCTGCGCCGCGGCCGCTTCCGACGGCGCCGCCGAAGCGAAGTCGCCAAAATGGTAGTTCACCCCCAAGCGCACCGTTTGCAGGGCGAAATCCGAGCGGAACACCTCGTTGTTGCTGGGAAAGCCGACGCTTTTCGCGCCGAAGTTGGAGTACAGATATTCGAGCTTGGCCGTCCAGTTCGCGATCAGCGGAACCTCGACGCCGGCGCCGACGGCCCAGCCCAACCGCCAAAGGAAAGGCGCGTCCGTCGTTCCGCTCGAGATTTGCGTCAGGGTTTGCTGGTCGCGGGCCCAAGCGAAGCCGCCCGTGGCATAGAGCAGCCAATCGTTGAACACATAGCCAAGGCGGCCGCGCGCCGTCCCGGAGGCCTGCATCGCTTCCATATAGGTCGCGGGCCCGAGCGACGGCGAAATGAAATTGGCCGTCACGCCCGTGGATTGACCCGAAAGGTCGGGATAAGCGGGGAAGGTGAAGTCCGCCTCGACCCCCAGGAGCACATGGGACGGCAGCAGAAGATTATAGCCGCCCTGGAATCCGCCGATGAAGCTGCCCGCCTCGGTGAATGTGTCGATAGGCTTCGCGACGCTGCTAGAGCCCGCGATATCCGGACCCGACCAGTTCGAGCGCCCGCCGGCGTAGCCCAAATGGCCGCCGACATAAAAGCCGTCCCATGCGAAAGGCGCCGGCGCCGCGGGCGCCGAGTTCGGCGGCCTTGTCGGCGGCGCGCGCCCCGGGAGCCGCGAGCGTCGCGCAGGTTAGCGCCGACAACAAAATGATGCCGCGAAAGTGCTCCGACGACGCGTTTCGCAACAGTCGCTCCGTTATAGTCTTTCGCACGGCTTCAGGCACTCGCGGGCTCTCCTCTATGAAGAATCCATATACCCCGTAAGCTCGCATTAGACAAAGCTTGGATGCCTCTGTTTGGAAGTCTTCCGTGACAAAGGCCTTCTGTTTGGAAGTCTTCCATGACAGTGTTGTTACATCGTTGCGTCTTTCGTCCTTCGCGGCGAAGACGAATTATCGGACGGGACTAGCGCGCGCCGCGCTCCCGCGCGATTTCGTGTAGACGCGATCCGTGCATGAGAATATCTCTGCGCCGATTGAGCTTTTTTCGCGCCGCGGTTCGATCCCGGCCCATAATCCCGTTATTCTCTCCGCGGGCGCGAGAGAAGAATCAGCCCCAAGGATCGCGCACGCATGTCGACTGCTTCCCTTTCCCCCTGCCCGCAAGATTTTGGCCGTCCTGCTGTGGACCGCGATCGGCGCCGCCGCGGTGTTCGCGCTGTTCACGCTCGCGATCGCCCGCGGCGAGAGCGTCAACGCGCTGTGGCTCGTCACCGCCGCCATCTGCGTCTATCTGATCGGCTATCGCTTTTACGCTCTGTTCATCGCGCGAAAGCTGTTGCGGCTCGACGCCAAACGACCGACGCCGGCGCATCGCCGCAACGACGGGCTCGACTACGTGCCGACCGACAAATACGTGCTGTTCGGCCATCATTTCGCGGCCATCGCCGGCGCCGGCCCGTTGGTCGGCCCGGTGCTCGCCGCGCAAATGGGATATCTGCCCGGCGCGCTGTGGCTGATGATCGGCGTCGTCTTCGCCGGCGCGGTGCAGGACATGCTCGTGCTGTTCATCTCGACGCGACGCGACGGCCGCTCGCTCGGCGATCTCGTCAAGACCGAAATGGGCGAAGCAGCGGGCTTCGTCGCCATGTTCGGCATTCTCGCGATCATGGTCATTCTGCTCGCCGTGCTCGGCCTCGTCGTCATCAAGGCGCTGGCCGACAGCCCCTGGGGCGCCTTCACCGTCTTCGCGACATTGCCGATCGCGGTTTTCATGGGCGTTTACGGGCGCTATCTGCGCCCGGGCCGTATCTTCGAGATGTCGCTGATCGGCTTCGCGCTGCTGATCGCCAGCCTTGCGCTGGGGCGCGAGGTCGCGCAAAGCGAGACGCTGGCGCCGCTGTTCACCTTCAAGGGCGAGACGCTGGCCTTCATGCTGATCGCCTATGGCTTCGTCGCCTCGGTGCTGCCGGTGTGGCTGCTGCTGGCGCCGCGCGACTATCTCTCGACCTTCCTGAAAATCGGCACGATCATGTCGCTGGCCATCGGCATTTTCATCGTCTGGCCGGATCTGAAAATGCCGGCGATCAGCCGCTTCGTCGACGGCACGGGGCCGGTGTTCGCCGGCAGTCTGTTTCCCTTCCTGTTCATCACCATCGCCTGCGGCGCGGTGTCGGGCTTTCACGCGCTGGTGTCGTCCGGCACGACGCCGAAGATGATCGGCGACGAGACGCAGATTCCCTTCATCGGCTATGGCGCGATGCTGATGGAGTCCTTCGTCGCGATCATGGCGCTTTGCGCCGCCTCCGTGCTGGAGCCCGGCGTCTATTTCGCGATGAACAGCGCGCCGGCGCTGATCGGCTCGACGCCCGAGGCCGCCGCCAATGTGATCTCCGGCTGGGGCTTCGCGATCACGCCGCAAGGGCTCGCCGACATAGCGGCGCAGGTCGGCGAGAAGAGCATTATTTCGCGCACCGGCGGCGCGCCGACGCTGGCGGTCGGCATGGCGAAGATCCTCTCCTCCGCCATCGGCGGCTCCGGCGCCACGTCGTTCTGGTATCATTTCGCCATTCTGTTCGAGGCGCTGTTCATCCTGACCACCATCGACGCCGGCACGCGCGTCGCGCGCTTCATGATTCAGGATTTGGTCGGCAATTTCGTGCCCTCCTTCAATCGCAGCGGCGCATGGATTCCCAATCTCACGGCCACCGCGCTCGCGGTGACGGGCTGGGGCTGGTTTCTCTATCAGGGCGTCGTCGATCCCTTGGGCGGCATCAACACGCTATGGCCGCTGTTCGGCATCGCCAATCAAATGCTGGCGGCGATCGCGCTGACGCTGTGCAGCGTCGTGCTGTTTCGCATGAAGCGCGAATCCTACGCCTTCATCGCGCTCGTCCCGACGGCGTGGCTTTACATCTGCACGCTGACGGCGGGCGTGGAAAAGATTTTTCACCCCGACATTCGCATCGGCTTCCTCGCCCATGCCGCGCGCTATGGCGAGGCGCTGGCGAACGACAAACTGCTCGCGCCGGCCAAGAGCATGCTGGAGATGCGGCGCATTGTCTTCAACGATTATCGTCGACGCTTCGCTCGCCGCGCTGCTGATCGCGCTGGTGCTGACGATGGGCGCCTTCGGGCTCAGGGCGATGCGCGACGCGCTGCGCAGCGAGGTCGCCACAACCAGGGAGACGCAGGATGGAGTGCTGCAAACCGCTCCGGCTTGATCTTTCGCGCCTCGCGACAAAGCTGCGCGCGGGCGCCAGTCCTTGATGGTCGGCCAACCCGATTACGACGTTTACGCCGCGCATCGGCGCGAGAACCATCCCGGCGATCCCATCATGTCGCGCGAGGAGTTTTTTCTGGAGCGCCAGGCGCGCAGATTTGGCGAGGGGGGCGAAAGGGCGTTTCGGTGTTGT
>CAVZKF010000029.1:0-66343 GCA_963775775.1 uncultured Alphaproteobacteria bacterium | reverse complement strand
GAAGCGGCTTATCCCGCTGTCTCCGGTGAAACAATATGTTGTGTCATCTAATCATCCAGTAGAAATCCTCCATACATTTACGAAGTTCTGACGGGAATTCGCGAGCCGCCATTTTGTCGTCGAGCCACATCCAGGTCTCATTGGGACGGTGGCTCGCAGCATAGGCCGAAAATTCGGCCGCGAAAGCAGGGTCTACCTCATCCAAAATGCGCCGCAGTTCAGCGTAGTATTTCTGGACTACGTCCATGGAATCAGCCTCCACTAACGATGCTGCGGCCTTCGACGACGGACGGTCTTATTGCATCAAGCGTGCTGCTCGACGAACTCACGGTACGAAGCGTGCCCCATTCGCGCGGAAAAACCAAGCAGCGCGTCAAACGATGCCCGCATGTGGCGTCGTCGGTTCCAGCGGAACACAAACTCGTCGAGATATCGGCGCAGATGCGCCTTACGGACACCGTGATAGGTGCCAAGCGCCCAACGCTTGAAGTTGGCGAAGACCCGATGAATCCACGGCAGGAACACATGGGCCGCCATCTTGCCGACCACTTTGGCGTGATGGTTGTGCTCCTTCAGGCTCCGGTACGAGGCCAACCCGTCGCTGATCACCGTCGCCCCGCGCTCCACCACCCGCTCGACGAAGCCGGTGATGCTGGCGGCGGTGAAGTTGGCCAGCGGCTCCAGGCGGATACGGCGCGGATGCCCTTCCTCGGACAACTCGATGGCCCCAATCACCAGCAGCTTGCCAACATGGCTGCGGCCCTGGCCGCCGTTCACCGGATCGTCCTTGGTGCGGTAGGGAATTTCGGTTTCGTCCACCTCGGCGAGATCGGCCAGAAGCGAGCGGTCCGGGTCCACCATGGCCCGCCGTAGTTTGTGCAGCATCAGCCAAGCCGTCTTGTAGCTTCCAAGGCCAAGCTGGGCCTGAAGTTGGAGGGCCGAGATGCCATTTGAGTGGCTGGTGACCAAGTGGACTGCCATGAACCAAACCGTGAGCGCCAGCTTGGTGCGGTGCATCACCGTGCCTGCCGTCACCGAGGTTTGCCGACCACAGGCGGCGCACTCCCAGGTGAATTTCTTGCCGGACAGTTCCCAGCCCTTCACGCCGCCGCAAGTCGGGCAGACGAAACCTTCCGGCCATCGCCGCTCGTATAGGTATCGGGCGCAGGCCGAATTGTCCGAGAATAGACTGGCGAACTCGGCTCGCGACATTGGGCGGTCATGTTTCCAGCGACTCGGCATGAGAACATAATGGCAACATCTCGGGGACTGTCAACAGTTTCATACGGGGAATATCCACCAGCCCTGGATCAGCCGGAGCCAACAGGATAAGCCGTATCGCGGCCGGAGGAAAGACCAGTTCGCGCTGTCCGCGGAGGTCCGCAATTGGCGCTCTGCGTAATTGGCGGGAAACCGAGCCATCAAAGTAAATCTATTGTCTCGGGTGCATGCATGCTCCGAGGCTCGGTCGGCTCATAAACATATTCTAAACGCGTATCGACGAAATCCGTCGCCGTTTCAAAACTTTTGCGAAACGCCCAAATAGAGCTGCATCCTTGGCGTCGCCGCGGTCAAGCCGATATTCGCTCCGAGATCGAATTGCAGACTGGGCGATTTTTTCCAGGCGAGCCACGCGAGCGAGAGGTCGAGCGAAGCCTGTTTGTTTGGTTTGATCGGATCGCTGTTCTCCTGGCCCCAGAGTTCGACGTATCCAGTCACGTCCTCCATCACCGCATGGCTGAGATTGCCGAGGAACTGGATATTGGCGTGATGTCCGAAATCATTGGCGTTGCGCAACATGTCGAACTCGGGATCGAACAACAGCGTGAAACCTTGCGGCAGCGCGAAGGAAACCGGCGCGATGAGTCCGCCTTCCGCCGCCCCGTTGCTGACGCCCGTCGCGCCCGTCGGCGCCTTGACGTAGGGGATGACAGCCAATTGGAAATCGCCGCCGTCCGGCCCCGCCAGATTGAACTTGCCGCGCACATAAAGATCGCCAACGCCCTCAAAACCTTGTTGGCCCGAAGCGCTCTTGGTCACGACACGCTCGAGCGGCGCCATGTTCGCTTCGAGATCGATCGTGTTCGTCAGACCGATTTTAAGCGTCGGATTGGTGTAAAGGAAAGTGTCGGTCGTCGCGCCGCCGGAGACCGAGCGGGTCCAGTTGAAAACGTCGGACTCATATTGGAAATGCCCGGGGTCGACGGTGCAGGGCAGGTTGGCCTTGGGAGGCCGGTCGGTGCACAGGTCGCGCAACTGGTCTTCAGGGGTCGGATTGGAAAGGCTGTAGCTCGACTTGTCCGGCGAATCGGCGCCGTCGCTTGGCGCGGTCTGCGCGAATCCGGCCGTGGACCCGCTCAAAGCGACCACGAAAACAACGCCCACATTGATGCCGATCTTGAACATCATCGCCAGACCTTTCCCTCTTCGCCTGCTGGGCGCCGCGAATTTCAAAACGCTTTGCCGCCCGCCAACATGAGATGCTCGGCCAGCGGTCCAAGCGCGAGTATCGGAAAGAATTGCAGCAACGCGACGATCAGCACGACTCCGAGCAGCACGACGACGAAGAGTGTTCCGTGCGTCGGAAACGCGCCCAGCGACGGCGGCGCTTTTCTCTTCTGGGCGAGCGAGCCGGCGAGGGCCATGATCGGCACGACGCCGCCGAGGCGTCCCAAAAGCATGACGACGCCGGTCGTCGTATTGAACCAAGGCGTGTTGATGGAAAGTCCGCCGAAAGCGGAGCCGTTGTTGGCCGCGGTCGAAGCGTAGGCGTAAATGATTTCGCTGAATCCGTGCGGACCCGCGTTGCCGAGGCTATCAAGCGCCGTCTTCAAATTGACGGATATGGCGGCGAAGGTCAGCACGAGAGCGGGCGTAAGCAGCAGGGACAGCATGGCGAGCTTCATTTCGCGCGCTTCGATCTTCTTGCCGAGGTATTCCGGCGTGCGACCGACCATGAGCCCGGCGATGAAAACGGAGATGATGGCGATCAGAAGAATGGAATAGAGTCCCGTTCCGGCGCCGCCCGGCGCGATACAGCCCATGAGCAGATTGACCATCGGAACGAGGCCGCTAATTGGCATAAGTGAGTCGAAGGTCGCATTGGCGGCGCCGGTTCCGGTCCCCGTGGTCGCGACCGCGAAGAGGGCGGCGCCCGCCTGACCAAAGCGCAAATCCTTGCCTTCCAGATTCCCGCCGACCGGATCGACCCCAAGGTCCGTCAACAGCGGATTTCCAGCGGCTTCGACGCGATAGAGCGTGGCGAGGCTCAGGACAAAGATGATCGTCATCGCCGCCAATAGGCCGTGACCCTGCCGAGGATCGCCCAGCATACGGCCGAAGGCGAACACCAAAGCAACAGGGAGAACGAGTTGGCTCCACGACTCGATCATATTCGACAGTGCGCTCGGATTTTCGAACGGATGGGCCGAATTCGCGTTGAAAAAGCCACCGCCGTTGTCGCCGAGCAGTTTGATGGCGTCCTGGCTGGCCACGGGACCGATCGCGATCGTTTGCTTCGCCCCTTCCAACGTTGTTGCTTCCACGGCCCCTTGCAGCGTCTGGGGCGAGCCCAAAAACACAAGAGCCAGCGCCACCAGTACGGAGAGCGGCAGCAGCACATAGAGCACCGCCCGTGTCAGATCGACCCAAAAATTGCCGATCGTCGCGCATTGCTGGCGCGCGAGGGCGCGCGTCAAACCAAGCGCTAGGGCCAAGGCGACCGCCGTATCGAGGAAGTTATTGGCGGTGAGGCCGACCATCTGCGTGAAATGACTCATCGTCGTCTCGCCGGCATAGGCCTGCCAATTGGCGTTGGTGATGAAGCTGATCGCCGTATTGAAGGCGAGGTCGGGAGGAACGGCGCCTCGCGCCAGCGGGTTTAGCGGGAGAAGCGCTTGAAAACGCATGATTAAATATAGCGCCAGAAAACATCCAAAGCTGAAAATTATCATGGATAGGGTATAGTCGAGCCAGTCCTGCTCCTTATCTGGATCGACCCCGGATAGCCGATAAAGGCCGCGTTCGACGGGCGCCGCCAGCGGCGTCAAGAGCGTCTTTCGTCCATCGAAAACCGCGGCCATGAAAGCGCCCAGTGGCCAAGCGACAACGACTACCAGCGCCAGTGTGAGTGCGATCTCAAGCCAGCCCGCGACCGTCATCGAACATCCTTTTTTCGCACCCGTCACAACGGGAAACGGCGCCGATCATCATCGATTTCCCATAGGCTAGGCAACGCGCTCGACTTGATTACGTTTTTATTACTTTTTTGGCCTCGAGCGCGCAAATCGAAGCGCAATCCAATGCCAGGGAGCAACATGGATATTCGTCCACGCCCGGAAAGTTCTAGGGTCCAGACTTATAACCAATAGCTGACGGTCGCGGCGATGCAGACGGCGGCTAGGAAATTGACGGCGTTTCGATCATATCGCGTCGCGACCCGCCTGAAGTCCTTCAAGCGACAGAACATGCGCTCGATGGCGTTGCGATTACGATAGAGGAACGGCGAGAAGCAGTTCTTCCATTTGCGATTGGCCTTGGGCGGGATGTTTGGCATCGCTCCGCCATCCTCGACTTGCCGACGGATGGCGTCGCTATCGTAGCCCTTGTCGCCGTGCAGGATTTCGCAAGGTGGAAGCCGCGCGAGAAGTTCCGCGCCAGCCGTGCAATCAGCGACGTTTCCGCCCGTGAGCATGAAGGCGATGGGACGGCAACTTCCATCGGTCAGCGCGTGGATTTTGATCGTGCGTCCGCCGCGCGAGCGGCCAATGGCCTGATTTTTCTCCCCCCTTCGCCCCCGCTGGCCGAGCGGTGCGCCCTCACCGCCGAGGAGTTGATGAGAACCTCCGCCGGCGGCCCGCCAGCTTGCGCGAGCGCGTGGAACAGGTCGATCCAGACGCCTTTGGCCGCCCAACGGACGTAGCGATTGTAAAGCGTCTTCTTGGGTCCGTATTCCGGCGGCGCGTCGATCCAGCGCCCGCCGGATTTGAGCACATGAACGATGCCGCTGATGACCCGGCGGTCGTCGACCCGAGCCTTACCGCGCGTGTCCGTGGGAAGATGCGGCGCGATCTTCGAAAACTGCCCGTCCGTAAGCCAGAATTGGTCGAGAATCATCGGCGTTTCCTTTCGGAAGCCGTGAATCACAACTGGCTCGTCGCGCCAAGCATTTTATGGGTCTAGGCCTTAGCTTCGTGAGCATGGCGCCGGTTCCTTCGCTCGAGGCGATCGACATGGAGCTCGTTCCGGAAGGCGATTATGTCGAGCAACAGGAGATCGTACAGGCGGAGGACGTTCCGCCCGAGCCGATCGAGGAGGCCGAACTGGCGATGCCGCCGCCGCACGTGATGGCGCCCGACGCGCCGCCCTTGCCGGTGAAGCGCGAAGAGGTTCAAAAGATCGTGGTCAAGCACAAGCGCGAAGTCGAACGGGCCGCCAAGCCCCGCGCGGCCCAGCAGCTACGCCACGCCGGCGCGGCGGGCGGCCATGCGAGAACCACGGGCCATCAGCAATCGCTCTGCCTCGCGAAACTCATGTCGTCGATGCGGCGTCATTCGCCCGCTTCCGCTGGTTTTGGCCCCGGTTCAGCGACCGTCGTGTTTCGCGTGCATCCCGGCGGCTATGTGACGGTTGTCTCGGCGACTGGCTCGACGCCCGCCCACGCCGCGCTGGCGCGACGCATCGTCGCGTCGTCCAGGGGGCCATCGATCTGCGGCGCGGACCTGCGGGGCCAGCCGTTCAATTTCCATTAGCGGGAGCTAAGTCGCGGGTTCGCACGAATTGCTGGAGAGCTTTGTCCCAGTCGGGAAAATGTCCACGGAACATTTTGACAGCACGAAAAGCGCGTGCTTCTGGCTTGATCGTTTCCGCAATGTTGCTGACCGCGATATTCGTCGCCGGTGCGCGCCTCCGTGCCGCATGTCGTGGATGGCGCGGTTTTCGGTGGGCGCGGACCGGTGTTGCCTCGATGCGTGAACCTCAGTCCCCAGTTTGCTGCGGAGCCATATCTGATGAGGGACGCATTGCGCGCGCTGCTTCTTTCGTCGACGGAACTAGAGCGAAATCTCGCAAATGTCGCGAACGCGGAAGAGGCGGAAGGCGCCGAAACAAGCTCTGTTCGAATTCTGTGAGAAAATCTTCGCCGTAATACGAGCCGTCGAGCCTATGGGGCGGGAAGCGGTCATAGGCGATTTAAAATGCCCCGGCTCCCGCCTCGCTCGGTCGGGACCGCGCTTTTGCGGCAATCGAGGACGGCTCAAACCCGCAAGAGAATAATAACCGCGCCACGCCGCATTTCCTCGCAGCGTTCCGCCCACCAAGCCATCATGCGGACGCGCTCGTCCCAAAAATCGGCGCGGGCATAGGCGCGGCGCACGCTGTCGTTGTCGACATGCGCCAGCTGGCGTTCGATGGCGTCGGCGTTCCATAGTCCCGATTCGTTCAGCATCGAACAGCCCGCCGAGCGAAAGCCGTGGCCGGTCATTTCGTCTTGCGCGAAGCCGAGCCGGCGCAAGGCAGCGTTGACCGTGTTTTCCGACATGCAGCGCGCCGCCGAGCGGATCGACGGGAAAAGGAACTTTCCGGCGCCGGTTATCCCTTGAAGCTCGCGCAAGATCGCCACGGCGCGCGGCGCCAGCGGGACGCGATGCGGGCGCTTCATTTTCATTTTTTCGCCCGGAATCGCCCAAACGCCCGCGTCCAGGTCAAATTCCGCCCATTCCGCCGCGCGGAGCTCGCCGGGGCGCACGAAAGTCAGGGCGAGCAATTCGAGCGCCGCCCGTGTTTCCGGTCCGCCCTCATAGCCGACGACGGCGCGTAGCAGCCCGCCGAAAGCCTTGGGCTCGATTATCGCGGCGCGATGCTGGACGGTCGGCGAGGCCAGTGCGCCTCTCAGCGCGCCCGTGGGGTCGCCTTGGGCGCGTCCCGTGGCGACCGCGAAGCGGAAGACCTGCCCTATCGCGCCGCGAAGCTTCTTTGCCGTCTCCAGCCGCCCGCGCGCCTCGATAGGCCGCAGGAAGGCCAGAATTTCGGGCGCGGTTATCCCGACAATTGGCCGCGCGCCGATGGCCGGACGCGCGAGGCTCATGAACCATTCGAATTTTGCGATTGTCCGGTCCGCCTTCCCCTCGCGCCGCTTCTTATCGAGAAGCTCGCCGGCGATCGCGTCGAATGTATTGGCGGAAGCCGTGGCCTTGGCGGACTTGGCGAGCCGTTTGACGAGCGAAGGGTCTTGCCCATTGGCCAAAAGACGTTTGGTCTCTTCCCGCGCCTCTCGCGCCTCGCGAAGGCCGGTCGCCGGGTAGACGCCTATCGCGAGCGATTTTTGAGCGCCCGCGAGCCTGTAGGCGAGCCGCCAGCGCTTCGCTCCATCCGGCGAAACCCACAACTGCAATCCCCCGCCGTCAGAAAGTTTGACGAGGCGGGCGCCGGGCTTGGCCGCGCGGACTTTGGCGTCGTTCAGAGGCATGTTGGTATATGGTTTGTTAGTATCTGCGATATACCAACAAATATACCAACATTTTCGCCGGATACCAACGGACGCCCAAGGGCACCCCTGGACGGCGCCCCGAGCTAAATATATGATTTTTCAGGTTGTTTCGGACGTTTACGGACGTTCTCGAACGTCGATTTGGTGCCCAAGAGAGGACTCGAACCTCCACGGCTTTCACCACTGGTACCTGAAACCAGCGCGTCTACCAATTCCGCCACCTGGGCCTTGCGTGTGTCTTTAGGGTTGGCGTCATCTCCTGTCAATGCGCTCGCCGAGGATTTCCAACATCCGCTCGCGCGCCACGGGCGCGGTCTCAGCCCCGGCCGCCGACATTGAGCAGCCGCAGGATGAACCAGGCGGGCACGACGATCACGGCTCCCGCGATCAGATAATTGAACAGTTCCCGCACCGCGCCGAAACCCAGCGCGTAGATGCGGTTCAGGAAATCCTGAATGCCGCGGAAAATATCGGCCGGGTGTATGTCCAGCCACATCAGCAGCGCGCCGACGACGAGCGAGACGAACAGCAGCTTCACGAACACCGACGCCGGCGTTCCCCCGAGAAAGTTTTCGAGCGCGTTCTGGTTCGACACGGGCGCGTGTCCTTCCGTCGTCGAGCCGGGCAGCTCTCTTCGCGGCGCTGCGGATCCGGCTTCGGGCTGTTTGGACGCGTCGATATGCGGCCATTTCGCGAAGGGATTTTCGTTGCTCATGTTCGTCTCGGGGCTCGGGGAAAAAGACCTCAGGATTTCTCGCCGTTCGCTTCTTCCTTAAAGATGCGCATAATGCGCCGCATGAAGCGTTCGGTAAAGCTCAACACCCGCTCCATGTCCTCCTCCTTGGGCAGGCCGGAGGACGCGCCGGGAACGTTGGGGCCGCGGGCGGCTTTGAGTTCCGTGTTTTCCCGGCGCAGACGTTCGATTTCCTTCTCCAGCGCCGCGCGCTCGTCCGCGCTGACGCGGCAAAGCGACAGCCCCGCCTCCACCGTGCAGAACGATACGGCGCCGGTTTCCTTGTCGAGGCGCAGGAAGCCTCCTTGAGTCGGCGTCATCGAAAATCGCCCCTCCTGAACCGAGGGCGCCGGCGGATTTGTCGACGGCGCCTGCGCCAAGGCGGGGCCACACCAAACCATGGCGGCAAGCATTGGCCAAGGGATACGCATCGCCCACCTCCGTTCGCGCCGAAGCTTCGCGCAGCTCAGAAAATGGGGGGCGCGGCCGGCGGCGTCAATGATCGCGGCGCGCGAACCGGCGACGCGCGCCTTTCCCGTGATTGGTCGCGATTGGCGAAAAATGGCGCCCTCGTCAAACTCCACCGAAAGGATTCGTCATGCGGCCGCCGCTGCTTTTGATTATTTCGTGTTTTCTGCTCCTGGCGCCGATGGGGCTGGCCGGGCCCAACGCGCTGTGCGTCATCATGGAGACCAATTACTACAATTGCATCAGACATAATCGGCGGCGCCAGCGGGAAAAATGGGCTGGCGCCACGATCTCGTGGCGAGGAGGATTGCAACGCCTGGCTGGCGCGGTTGAAAGCCGGCCGCTGTTTTTAAGAAGCGTGAAACTATGAATCCGGCGCGCGGCGCATGGAAGTCCGCGAGCGGCCGCGGTTTGGAAGTGTTTTGAAAAATCGCAAGTCGCCGCCCGCTCTTGTTCGACGGCGGCGTCCTGGTGTTACGCGAGGGTTAGAGCGACGATCGCAAAATCCATTCGTCAATAACGTGGGGGGCGACTCCGAAGTGTCGTGCGAGGCGCAAGCACCGCTTTTGGCCCGACGGCCTGTCAGTGGCGGCGAGTCGTTCTGAATTTCTGGCTATAACTCATGGTCGCCCTTGCGCGCATGCCTTGGGAAAGAAGACGGAAATGTGGAATTCACCCCGTAGCGCGCGGATGATTTGCTCTTGCAAAAGGTCGGTGCGGCCGCCAATCGCGGTTGAGATCCGATGGGCGATTTACTCAAAAAGAGTTGAAGAAGGGACGCAAGATGCGAAAAGCAATTGAAACAAGGCGCCAGTGGTTATGCGCCGCGATGGTCTTATTGACTTTCTCATGCGGGCCGATTGGTTTCGCCTCCGCCGCGGAGGCGACGCCCCCGTCGCCTAAGTCGGTCGCGCCGATAGCGCAACCGCGGCAACCAGAACCGCCGCAAGAGGTAACGCCGCGACAGAACGAGCTGACTGCGTCAGATAAGCAACAAACAATAGCGAAGGAGCAGCCGAGGGACGAAACGGACGATAAGACCCAACTACTACCGCCAAATCAACGCTTCTATGCGATCGGCGGACTCATCTTGACCATGGCGTTGCTATTTTATTTATTGTTTTCATGGCAACGCCGTATCGAGCAGTCAGGTTATTTCGCGCGAATATACAAGGAGGCGGTCACCAACATCGAGGAGAGCCGCCATGCCGGCCCGATCCAGGAGAATTGGGTGAAAGGTAAGTACATCGAGGAGTTGCTAAACGAAGCCACGCAAAGAGCGCGAGATTGGAGAGAAAAAAACCATTACGTGATCCCTAAAGCGGCGAGCGCTCTCTATTCGGCCGCCTCCGATCTCGGAAACGAACCGGAGAACAAGAACGACAAAGATTTTTATGTAAATCAAGTGCGAGACTGTGAACGCTCCATGCGCCAATATCTGTTCACGACCCTGTTGGGCAGCGGGGCGAATCCGTTTGGCGGCTCTTCCACGGGAGGCATGCTTAGCGGAACGGGATGGAGCGAGAACCGTCGCCCCGGTGGTCTCCCCGGATTATTCGCTGATGAGCGCGTCGAAGCTCACATATCTTCGCATTACCAAGAAAAGGAGAAACTATTTTCGACGGAGTTTCAAAAATTCGGTGAAGAAATCCGGGATTGGGTTGAGAAAACAAGAGACGGCGCACGCTATTGCTATAGCCAAGACTTGGAGGAGAGTAAAAAAGAAGCGGAGGACGCGGCGGATGAAGCTCTATCCGTGGATCTTTCGGCGATCCGCGGGCGCGGTCCAGAGTTCGTGCTCGAATTCACGGCGATCGTGATCATCATTTTCGCGGCCGTGATCCTTGGTCTCGCCGCCGTGCTGAAAAACGAACAGATTGGCACCTTGTTGGCGGCAATAGCCGGATATGTGCTCGGGAAAGCCAATTCGCGCAACCAATCGGCCCCCACTGGCGCGCCAACTCAGGACGGTGGGAAGAAATAGTCGGCGGCCGAAAACGCCGCGCCTTTCATGGCGCGAAGCCTGAATCTCAAATCGGCCCGCCATCCCGTCGATGGCGGGCCAAGCCCGGCGCGACGGCGCGAAGCCGCCCGCTACTCCACCGTCACGCTCTTCGCCAGATTTCGCGGCTGATCCACGTCCTTGCCCATGAAAACCGCGACATGATAAGCGAGAAGTTGCGCCGGCACGGCATAGACCAGCGCGGCGAAGGCGCCCGCCGCGACTTCCGGCATTTCGATGAAGCCGGCCAGTTCCGCGCTGGCGGCGACGCGGGCGCTTTCCGGGCCGATCAGGATCAGATGGCCGCCGCGCGCCGCGACTTCCTGCAGATTGGAGACGGTTTTCTCCAAACTCGCGTCATGCGGCGCCAACACGATCACCGGAATGGCGAAATCGATCAGCGCGATCGGGCCATGCTTCAATTCGCCGGCGGCGTAGCCCTCGGCGTGGATATAGGACAATTCCTTGAGCTTCAGCGCGCCCTCCAGCGCGAGCGGATAGGATGGACCGCGCCCCAGATACAATACGCTCGAAGCTCTCGCGACATCGCGCGCGACAGGTTCGATCCGCGCCTCGTCCTTTAAGACGCGCGCCATCAGACCCGGCGTCGCGATAAGTTCGGCGACCAGCTCCTTTTCCCGCTCTTCGGTCAACACGCCGCGCGCGCGGCCGAGCGCCAGCGCGAGACAGGCGAAGACGGCGAGCTGACAGGTGAAGGCCTTGGTCGAAGCGACGCCGATCTCCGGCCCCGCCAGCGTTTGCGCGACCGTGTCGCTCTCGCGCGCGATGGTCGAGGTCTCGACATTGACGATGGAGAGAACATGCTGGCCATGCGCCTTGGCGTAGCGCAGCGCGGCGAGCGTGTCCGCCGTCTCGCCCGATTGCGACACGACGATCATCAGCCCGTCCTTGGGCAGCGGCGCCTCGCGGTAGCGAAACTCCGAGGCGATGTCGATCTCGACCGAAAGCCGCGCGAAGCGCTCCAGCCAGTAGCGCGCGACGAGTCCGGCGTAAAAGGCGGTTCCGCAGGCCGAAATGGTGACGCGCGACAGCGCCTTGGGGTCGAAGGCGAAGTCGAACGGCAGGCGCGCGGTCCCGTTGGCGAGATCGAGATAATGCGCCAGCGTGCGCCCGACGACCTCGGGCTGTTCGTGGATTTCCTTGGCCATGTAGTGGCGGTAATTGCCCTTGTCGACCAACAGCGAGCCGGCCTGCAACGGCCGTCGCGCGCGTTCGACGATCCGCCCGGCGGCGTCGAAGAAGGTCGTCTTTTCGCGCGTCAGCGTCACCCAATCGTCTTCCTCGAGATAGGCGATCTCCGTGGCGAAAGGCGCCAGCGCCAGCGCGTCGGAGCCGACATAAGCGCCTTCGTCGCCAAAACCCACGGCGAGCGGCGAACCGCGCCTCGCGCCAATCAGCAGATCGAGTTCGCCCTCGAACAGAAATACCAGCGCGAAGGCGCCCTTGAGGCGTCCCAGCGCCGCCGCCACCGCCTCGCGCGGCTTGGAGCCATGGCGCATTTCCTCGGCGACGAGATGCGCGACGACCTCGGAGTCCGTCTCGGTGGCGAAGACGTGGCCCTTGGCGGTCAGCTCTTGCCGCAGCTCGCGAAAATTCTCGATAATGCCATTATGGACCACCGCGACCTTGTCGTTGGCGTGAGGGTGCGCGTTGGTCTCGTTGGGGCGGCCATGCGTCGCCCAGCGGGTGTGGCCGATGCCGATGTGGCCGGACAGCGGCGACTCCTTGAGTTTTTCTTGCAAATTGCGCAGCTTGCCGCTGGCCCGCAGCCGCGTCAGCCGGCCATTTTCCAGCGTGGCGACGCCCGCCGAATCATAGCCGCGATATTCCAAACGCTTCAGCGCGTCGATGAGAGCCGGCGCCACGGGCTCGCGCCCCAGAATTCCTACAATGCCGCACATGGGTGATCTCCGAGGCGATCTTCCGATGAAATAACAAAAGCCTTGCCATTGAGGCGGACGCAAGGCGGCTATCGCCGGACTTGGTTAAGGCCGAGAGGGCTAGGCGGGGAAGTCGCGTTTAGGCCTTTTCAGTCTTCTTCGCCCGCCGCGCCTCGCGAAACGCCCGCGCCCAGCCGGCCTTCACGACCTGCCGGCCGCGCGCGACAGCGAGGGCGTCTTCGGCTACGTCCCCGGTCACGACCGAACCCGAACCGACATAGGCCCCGGCGCCGATGTTCACCGGGGCGACCAGCGAGGAGTTGGAGCCGATGAACGCTCCGTCGCCGATGCGGGTCTTGTATTTGAAGAAGCCGTCGTAATTGCAGGTGATGGTCCCGGCGCCGATGTTGGCGTCGGCGCCGACCTCGGCGTCGCCTAGGTAGGTGAGGTGGCTGACCTTGGCGCCGGCGCCCAATGTGGTAGACTTGATCTCGACGAAATTGCCGACCTTGGCGCCGGGTCCGAGTTTCGTTCCAGGCCGCAAACGCGCGAAGGGTCCGACATGCGCGCCGGCGCCAATTCGCGCGCCTTCGATGCGCGAAAATGCGTGAATATGCGCGCCGTCGGCGACCTCCACCCCGGGGCCGAAAACGACATGCGGCTCGATCAGGACATCGCGGCCCAACTTCGTGTCGGCGTTGAGAAAAACCGTCTCCGGCGCGATCAGCGTGGCTCCATTGATCATCGCGGCTTGGCGCAGCCGGTCCTGCGCGATGCGTTCCGCCCGCGCGAGCTGCGCCCGGTCGTTGACGCCGAGCACCTCGCTCTCCGCGCCGACGACAACGCGCGCCTCCAGTCCCTTTGAACGCGCAAGCTCAACGATATCAGTGAGATAATATTCGCCCTTGGCGTTGTCGGCGCCAATGGCCCGCAACAGTTCCAGCGCCCGCCGCCCGTCGATCGCCATCAGTCCGGCGTTGCACAGCGTGATCGCGCGCTCCGCGTCGCTGGCGTCTTTTTCCTCTCTTATGGCGACCAGCCGTCCCGCTTCGTCGCGGATCAAACGCCCGTAACCAAAGGGATTCGCGGCTTCGAAACCGAGCGCCGCGACCGCCGCGCCGCCCTCCAGCGCCGCGCGAAGGGCCAGAATCGTCGCGGTCGTCACGAGCGGCGTGTCGGCGAAGAGGACCAGAATGTCGTCATGCCCCCGCGCGATCGCGTCGCGGGCGGCCAGAACCGCATGGGCGGTGCCAAGCCGTTGTTCCTGCACGAAAACTTCCGCGCTCGCGCAGAGCTTGGAAGACCTCGGCGCGCACATCCTCGCGGCCGGGTCCGACGACGACCGCGATGCCGTCGGCCTTCGCGCCGGCGACGCTCGTCAGCACATGCGCCAGCATGGAGCGTCCGGCGATCTCATGCAAAACCTTCGGGCGACCGGATTTCATGCGCGTGCCCTCGCCGGCGGCGAGGACAATGGCGAGGGCGCTTCGGCTGTTTGCTGAGGACATAGGCGCGCAAAAACCTTTTCGACTCAATTTTCGGGCGGCGGGGCGACGCCCTTTTACCAGCTATTCGCGGATTTCGAAGCCCTGGGACGCCCGCGCTTGTCGGAATTTCGCGCGCCCGCGTGGAACGGCTGGCGAAATGTCGCGGCCAGTTAAAGAAAGGCGTTTCGAATCCCGATCATTCTTGTATAGATGGCGCCACGCCCCAATCTTCTCGATACGCCGCTTCCAGGTTCCTAAAGCTCATGGTCGAACGCAGAGACGTTTTAAAAGCGGCGCTGGGCGCGTTGGCCGCCTCGATCACCCCCGCCAACGCCGCGCAGGAGACTTCACCGGCTCCGGCCGCGAACCGCGGCCTTTCTCGCGAGAAAGACGTGGTGGAACGCGCTCGCGCGCTGTCCAAAAAGCCGTTTTCGCCGCCCGCCAACGATCTTCGCGAGCCTTTCTCCACCCTCACTTACGAACAATATGTTCTAGATATCAAGATGAAGCCGGGCGCGGCCGTTTGGGCCAGCGAAAATAAGGGCTTCTCCATCGAGCCGCTGCATCGCGGGTGGATTTTCACCGCGCCCGTGGAATTGAACGTCGTCGAGGGCGGAGAGTTCGAAGCGGATCGCCTACGACCAGGCCCAATTCGACTATGGCGCGCTCAAGATCGCCGAGAAATTGCCCGACATGGGATTTTCCGGATTTCGCGTGCTCCGCGCCCAAAACGGCGGCGAGGGGGAGATGATCGCGCAGTTTCAGGGCGCGAGCTTTTTCCGCGCCCGCGTCTCCAGGGATCAGCCGCTCGGCGTGACCGCGCGCGGGCTGTCCCTGCGCACCGCCGATTCGCGCGGCGAGGAATTCCCGGTTTTTCGCGCCTTCTGGATCGAAAAGCCGGCGCTCGGCGACAACACCTTGGTTATCCATGCCTTGCTCGATTCGTCGAGCGTCACGGGCGCCTATCGCTTCACGCTTCGTCCCGGCGAAGCCACGATCATCGACACCGAGATGACGCTTTTTCCGCGCGTCGATCTCGACCATGTCGGCATCGCCGGACTCGCCGGCGCCTCGTTGTTCACGCCGCTCGATCGCCGCCGCTCCGACGATATCCGCCCCGCCGCGGCGGAAATGAACGGGCTGCAGATGTTGACCGGCAAGAACGAATGGCTGTGGCGGCCATTGTCCAACCGGAACAATCTCCAACTGTCGTCCTTTGTCGACGCCAATCCCAAAGGCTTCGGTTTTTTGACGCGCGACCGGGACATCGGCGCCTATCAGGACGACGTCGCGCATTGGGAGCAACGGCCCTCGCTGTGGGTCGAACCGCTCGGCGAATGGGGCGAGGGAGCGGTCCAACTCGTCGAGATCCCTTCCGAATCCGACTTCAACCAAAACATCGTCGCCTATTGGCGCCCGAAACAACCGCTCGCCAACGGCGCGGAGGCGAATTTCGCCTACCGTCAGTTCTGGTGTTGGGAGCCGCCGGCGCGTCCGCCCCTGGCCTCGGTCGCCGATGCGCGCGGCGGTCGCGCGGCTGCGCCCAAACTTCGCCGTTTTCTCGTCGTTTTCACCGGCGATATTCTTGGCGACCCCGCTCGTGTCGCGACGTTGAAACCCGCGCTGACCACCTCGCCCGGATCGGCGAAAATCATCGGCCTCTATGCCAACCCGTCCGCGAAGACCTGCCGTGTGCTGTTCGACGTCGACCCCGGCGGGGAAAATTTTTGCGAGCTGCGGCTCGTCCTCCAATCGGGCGACGACCCGATCAGCGAAACCTGGCTTTATAGATGGACCTCGTAAATCAAGCGCTAGCCGAAATCGAAGCGCCGGTCGCCGTGGAGCGGCCCGCCCCGAGCGTCGTTAGCGCTCCGCCGACCCCGATCGAAAGCCGGTTGTCGATGCCGGCGCAGAACCTGTTCAAATTCGAGTCTCGGCAGCGTCGCCGTCTCGCGGCGCCGCAACTCTGGTTCACGCCTTGGCTGTCGCGGCTCGTGGCCTTTGGCGGCGGGGCGGCGCTGACCGTCTACGGCGGCCTCGAGATGTATAAGGTCATCGACGTCGGCGGCGTCACCACCTTGAAATGGGCGCTGCTGGGCCTGTTCGTGCTGAACTTCTCGTGGATCGCGCTGTCTTTTTCGAGCAGCATCGTCGGCACGGCGATGCTCTTGCGTCGACGCCCATCGTCCGTCGCGCCAAGCCAGCTTTCGGCCAGGACCGCCGTGGTCATGCCGATCTACAACGAAACGCCGAGCAGAGTCTTCGCGGCCTTGCAAACGATTTTCGAGGATGTCGAGACGACGGGGCTTGGCGGGAATTTCGACTGGTTCTTTCTGTCGGACACCACCAATCCCGACATATGGATCGCCGAGGAGCGGGCTTTCATCGGGATTCGGCGGCGGCTCGGCGCGTTTGGCGCGCGCGTCTTTTATCGGCGGCGCGAAAAGAACACGAGCCGCAAGGCCGGCAATATCGCCGATTTCGTTTCGCGCTGGGGCGGCGCCTACGCGCATATGGTCGTGCTCGACGCGGACAGCCTGATGGCGGGCGCGACCATCGTCCAGCTGGCCGCGGCGATGGAGGCGGACCCCGATTCCGGCATCATCCAGACGCTGCCGTTGATCATCAACCGCAACACCCTGTTCGCGCGGGTGCAGCAGTTCGCGGCCCGGATCTATGGTCCCGTGATCGCCGCCGGTCTTTCCGCGTGGATGGGCCGCGACGGCAATTATTGGGGGCACAATGCGATCATCCGCACGGAAGCCTTCGCGCGCTATTGCGGCCTGCCGGATCTGCGTGGGCGCCCGCCATGGGGCGGCCACATACTGAGCCATGATTTCGTCGAGGCGGCGTTGATGCGCCGGGCCGGCTACGCGGTCTACATGCTGCCGACGCTGGGCGGCTCCTATGAGGAGAGCCCGCCGTCGCTGATCGACCTTTCCATCCGCGACCGGCGTTGGTGCCAGGGCAATCTGCAGCATATTCGCGTGCTGTTCGGCCGCGGCTTCCACTGGGCGACGCGCCAGCATTTTCTGACCGGCATCTTCGGCTATCTGACCTCGCCCTTGTGGCTGCTGCAATTGCTGGTCGGCATCGCGCTGGTGTTTCAGGCCAGCTATTTCCGACCCGAGTATTTCACTTCCGAATTCACGCTGTTTCCGGTGTGGCCGCGTTTCGACGCCGAACGCTCGCTGGCGCTGTTCGAACTCACCATGGGCATTCTGCTCGCGCCGAAGCTGTTCGGGCTCATCGTCGCGATCCGCGATCCGGACACGCGCCGGGGCTCTGGCGGCGTCGCGGGCTTGCTCGTCTCGACATTGTTCGAGGTGGTGCTCTCGGCTCTGCTCGCGCCCATCATGATGCTGATTTAGACCGGCCATGTCGTGCATATCGTATTCGGTTTCGATACGGGCTGGGACCCGCAACGCCGCGACGACGGTTCGGTGCCCTTCGCCGCTATCGTGCGGCGTCACCGCTCGCATGTGGCCCTCGGCGTCCTCTCGCTGGTCGCGGGCCTGTTGATTTCCCCGTCGCTGGTGGCCTGGATGTCGCCCACCATCGCCGGCCTCATTCTGGCGATTCCCATCTCCTGGCTGACCAGCCAGCGTTGGCTGGGGTTGGTTTTCCGCCGCGCCGGCCTGCTGGCGACTCCGGAGGAGACAACGACCCCGCCCGTCGCCAAGCGCGCCAGGGCGCTGTCGAAAGTGCTCGCCCGCGCCGGCGAGGACGAGATGAACGGGCTTTTCGCTATTCACGGCGACCCGGAGTTGCGCGAACTGCACGAAGCGTGGTTGCCCGCGCGCAGGCCGCGTCAGCGCGGCCAGATCACCGCCGACCGCGCCGTCGCCGAGGCGAAGCTCGCGGACGCCGAGACGATCGAGGACGCCGTGCAATGGCTCAATCGCGGCGAAAGGCTCGTCGCGCTCGGCGACCGGGCGCTGATCTCGATGGCGGCGCGTCTGCCGCGGCGCGCCAAGGGCGAGGCCAGCGCAAAGGGCGAGGCCAGCGCCGACGAATGATTGAAGCGAGCGGGGTTCGCCGCCAATGACGCTGATCTATAAAATTGTCGCGGAGCCGGTCTGGCGCGCCGCGGGGCCCGTGTTTCGTGGGGCCGGGGTCGATCTTTCCGACGGATTCATCCATTTTTCGACATCGAGCCAGGCTCCGGCGACCGCCGCGCGGCATTACGTCGGTCAGGGCGGCTTGCTGCTGGTCGCGGTCGACGCGGCGAGGCTTGGGGACGCGCTGAAATGGGAGGTTTCGCGCGGCGGCGAACTCTTCCCACATCTTTATGGTGAATTGCCGCTCTCCGCCGTGGCCTGGGTCAAGCCGCTGCCGCTGAAAGCCGACGGAAGCCACGACTTTGACGGCCTTTCCCCATGACCGGATATTTCGGCGCCGCCGCGACCGCCCTGCTGCGCCGGCTCGACGCCGAAGACGCGCATCGTCTGACCATTGGAGCGCTGCGGTTTTTGCCGAGGCGCGCTCCCGCGCCGGACGATCCGCGTCTCGCGACGACGGCTTTCGGGCTCGATTTTCCCAATCCGGTCGGTCTCGCCGCGGGCTTCGACAAGAACGCCGAGGCGTTCGATGCGACGCTGGCCTTGGGTTTTGGCTCTGTCGAGGTCGGGACGCTCACTCCGCTTCCCCAGCCCGGCAACGCGCGCCCGCGCGTCTTTCGCCTGCTCGAGGATCGCGCCGTCATCAACCGCTATGGCTTCAACAACGACGGCCACGCGCCGGCGCTGAAGCGCCTCGCGGCGCGCGCGAGACGCGGAGTTGTCGGCGTCAACATTGGGGCGAACAAGGACGCCAAGGACCGCGTCCAGGATTACGTGGCGGGCGTGCGCGCCTTCGCCGAGACGGCCGACTATTTCACGATCAATATTTCCTCGCCCAATACGCCGGGGCTGCGCGATTTGCAGGAGCCGAAGGCGCTCGCCGATCTCCTCGCGCGCGTCATCGACGCCCGCGCGGGCGCGCCGACGCGCCGTCCGCTGCTGATAAAAATCGCGCCCGATCTGACATTGTCACAGCTCGACGACATCGTGCGCGTCGCCCGCGAGGCCCAAATCGACGGCATGATCGTCTCGAATACGACGGTCGCGCGCCCTGAATCGCTGCGCTCGAAACTGGCGGCGGAAGCGGGCGGACTTTCCGGCGAGCCGCTGTTCGAGCTTTCGACCCGGCGGCTGGCGCAGGTTTTCCTGCGAGTCGAAGGACAGTTTCCCTTGATAGGCGTCGGCGGAATCGACGGGCCGGAGGCCGCTTTCGCGAAGATCGAGGCGGGAGCCGCCCTGTTGCAGCTCTATTCGGCGCTTGTCTTTGAGGGGCCGGGGCTTGTGACCCGCATCAAGCGGGGACTGGCTTCCCGCCTCGCCGGCGAAAACGCGCCGCTCGGCGCGGTGATCGGGCGCAAGGCCAAGGATTTCGCCTGGGAAGTCTAGGGCCGCTCCAAATGGCTCCGCAGCGCGCCGTCGGCTTCCATCAGTTCGAGCAGCATCCCCTCCCGCAGGCCGCGGTCGGCGATCCGGGTGCGTTCGGCCGGGAAAACCTCGCGAATCGCCTCGAAGATCGCGCAGCCCGCCAGCACCAGATCGGCGCGCTGAGGGCCGATGCAGCCATTCGCCGCCCGCTCTTCGAAATCCATGGCGCGCAGCCTGGCGATCGCCCGAGAAGCGTCTTCGTTGGACATCCAGAGGCCATCGACCCGCCAACGGTCGTAACGCTCCAGGCCAAGATGCACGCCGGCCAGGGTCGTCACCGTGCCCGAGGTGCCGAGCAGATGAAACCGCGCGCAACGGCGCCGGCTGGCCATCGCCCGCGCGAAGGGCGTCAAGGCGTCGCGGGCGAAAATTGTCATGGCCTTGAAAGTCTCGGCGCTGACGCTTTTGCCGCCGAAATGTTCCGCCAGGGAGACGACGCCAAGCTCCAGCGACGTCCAGTCCCGCAGCTCCAGCGGCGCTCCCGGCTCGTGCGGAGGGCGCGCGAGCCATACGAGTTCGGTCGAACCGCCGCCGATATCGAACAGCAGCACGCTTTCGGAATCACGGTCGACCAGGGCGCCGCAGCCGCGCGCGGCGAAGCGCGCTTCGGTCTCGCGGTCGATGATTTCCAGCTCGAGACCGGTCTCGTGCAATACGCGGGAGATGAATTCGTCGCCATTCTCGGCGCCGCGGCAGGCTTGCGTCGCGACGAGGCGCGCGCGCGTAACCCCGCGCGTCCGCATTTTGTCGCGACAGATCTCCAGCGCTCTGAGCGTGCGTTCGATCGCCTCCTCGCTTATGCGGCCATGGCGGCCGAGGCCTTCGCCCAATCGCACGATGCGGGAAAAAGCGTCCACGACCCGCAGCATTTCGCCGTCGCGTCGGCGAGGCCGGCGCTCGGGCTTGGCGATCAGCAAACGGCAATTATTGGTGCCAAGATCGAGCGCGGCGTAGACATGACCCGCGTCGTGAGCGCAATGCATGGGTGGGGACAGCGCGAATTTGGGAACTGGCGAGGAGGCGACGCCAGGCGCGACCGCCGCGCCCAAGATCGCGCGCTGAGCGGCTTCGGCCATCCCCTCGCCATCGGCGGGCTGATCCCTCCCGATCAAATCCTGCTCCCGCACCTTGACAATTTCCATCCCGGCTCGACCAGCGCGCTCCGCGCCAATCGGCTCAATCTCCCTTCATGAAGCAACATTGGCGTAACCGCAAGGCGAATCCGGCGGGCGGCGTCAATCCTGCGATAGCCGCGTGCGGCCCGGACCCTTGGGCGCTTCCGCGATTCGCTCGACCTCGTGGGGCTCGCGGCGCGCTCGCCGAAGCGTCGCCTCCAGCAAGGCCACGAAGGTGTCGATGTCCGCCTCATGGGTGCGATGGTTGATGATCGCGGCGCGAATCGCCGGCGTTCCGTCGAGTATCGTCAGCGACGGCGCGGCCTCGCCGCTCTCATGCAGTTCCATCACGACCTCGCGCGCCATATCGCCGTTGGGATCGTCCGCGACGCCAAAGCAAACAATGTTGAGCGTGACCGGCGCGCGGAGGACGAAGCTGGTCGACGCCTCCAGCGCCTTTTCGAGCCGCCGCGCCATGCGGCAGGTCTGCTCGATGCAGGCGCCGAGCAGCTCCGTTCCGAAGGTCTCGATCGTGAACCAGGTTTTGAGCGCCCTGAACCCGCGCGAAAGGTCTGGGCCGAGATCGCACGGCCAGGTTTCGCCGGCGGCGAGCCCGCGCGGCGCGCGCGAAAGATAGGCGGCGTCGGCCTTGAACGCGCGGCGATGCATTTCCGGGTCGCGAATGAGAAAAAACCCGGCGTCGTAGGGCACATGCAGCCATTTGTGAAAATCGAAGGCGATGCTGTCGGCCCGCTCGAGCCCCTTCACCAGAGGCTTGAGCGCGGGCGACAAGGCCGCCAGGGCGCCAAAGGCGCCGTCGACGTGAAACCAGACGTCTTCCTCCCGCGCCACATCGGCCAGCGCGTCGAGATCATCGACCGCGCCGGTGTCCACCGTGCCCGCCGTGCCGACGATCATGAAAGGCGTAAATCCGGCCGCGCGGTCGGCGGCGATGGCGTGAACGAGGTCGCCGACCCGCATGGCGCGGCGCTCGTCGGAAGGAATCAGCCGCAAATGCCGCGCGCCGAGTCCGGAAAGCTCCATCGCCTGGCGCACGCAATTGTGCACCTCGCGCGAGGCGTACGCGACCAGCATGGAATCGAGAGCGTTAAGGCCATTGAGCCGGACATTCCTCGCCCCGGCGGCGCGCTCGCGCGCGACCAACAAAGAGAGAAAATTGGCCATTGACGCGCCGGTGACGAAAATCCCAGAGGCGTCGAGCGGGAAACCGAAGGCTTGCGCCATCCACAGCGCGATCTGCCGCTCGACGTCCAGCGCGATGTGATTGCGGCCGCCGCAATTGGAGTTGAGACCGGCCGCCAGCATTTCGGCGATCATCCCGACCGGCGTGCCCGCGCCCTGCACCCAGCCCATGAACAGCGGATGCGTGTTGCCGATGGCGAAAGGCTTTATGTAGCGATCGAATTCCGCCAGCGCGGTTCCGAAGTCCCGGCCTTCCAGCGGCAGAGGGCGGCGAAAGAACGCCTTCGCCTCCTCGCTGGCCGGACGCCAGACCGGGCGCTCGCGCACGTCGCGAATATGGTCGATCATCGCGTCGAGCGCGTCATGGGCCCGTGCCCGAAACGCCTCCCAGTCGGTAGGGTCGAGCTCTTCGGGGGCGCGGTCCTTGAGATCGGGCCTTTTGGGATCGCTCATGGGTTTTCACCCGCCCTCGCGAGGGCGGGCGCCGTCAAGGCCTGTGATCTGTCCATGCGCCGCGCGTCTCCGGGCCGGTCGTTCGCGGTGGAATAGCGGGCTTTGCCTGAAAAAGGCAATATCCCTCGCTTTTTGAGGCGGGCGAAGGCGAGCGGGCGGCGCATTTTTCGTTCGTCCGGGGTAATAGAGCGACTTCGCTCGCCCGAGCCCTCCACCTCAAAACTCGCGATTCCGATGATCCTCACGCTTCTCGCTTTCACCGGCCTTCTCATCTGGTTCTACCTTGTTGTTTTTCATGGAGGCTTCTGGCGGTTGAGCGAACGGGACGATAATTTCGCGCCACCCGGCGCGCCTGCCCCCGAGGGCGTCACGGTGACCGCCATCATTCCGGCGCGCGACGAGGCGGATGTGATCGGGCAATGTCTTTCCTCGCTGCTGGCGCAGCAATTTTCCGGGAGGCTCGACATTGTTCTGGTCGACGACCAGAGCGGCGACGGCACCGCCGAAACCGCCAGAGCCCGGGCCGCCGCCGAAGGGGCCGCGGAGCGATTGACGGTGCTCACCTCGAACGGTCCCGCTTCCGGCTGGACCGGCAAGCTCGCGGCGATGCAGCGCGGCTTCGATCATGTGCTTGGCCTGCCGATGCTCCCGGACTATGTGCTGTTTTGCGACGCCGACATCGCCTTTGGTCCGACGGCGCTCGAGCGCCTCGCGACCGGCGCCCTGGCGCGGAAGACGGTTCTCGCCTCGCTGATGGTTAAATTGCGCTGCGAAAGTCGTGCCGAGCGCTGGTTCGTGCCGGCCTTCGTGTTTTTCTTTCAGATGCTCTACCCATTTTCCAGGGTGAACGATCCCAAGAACCGCGTCGCGGCCGCCGCCGGCGGCGTGATGCTGGTCCGACCCGAGGCGCTGGCGCGAGCGGGGGGCCTTGGCGCGATTCGCGGCGCGTTGATCGACGATTGCGCTCTGGGCGCGCTGATGAAACGCCAGGGGCCGATCTGGCTTGGCTTGACGGGCGACGTCCACAGCCTGCGCCCTTATCCTGGTTTCAAGGACATAGAACGCATGGTGACGCGCTCGGCCTATGCTCAGCTGAACTACTCGCCGCCGCTGCTTTTTGGCGCGATTCTCGGCATGGCCCTCGTCTATCTCGCGCCGCCGCTGATCGCCCTGCTTGGCGAACCCCCGGCGCGCGACGCCGCGCTGGTCGCTTATATTCTGATGGTCCAGGCCTATATGCCGTCGCTGCGCTTCTATAATCTCCCGCGGGCTCACGCGCTCGCCTTGCCCCTGGTCGCCGCCTGTTATACGTGGTTCACCCTGGAGTCGGCGTGGCAGCACATGCTGGGACGCGGCGGCGCCTGGAAGGGCCGCTATCAAGCGCCCGCCACTGGGCAGGATTTCGAGCGATGAGCGGCGCCAGCACGATCGACATAGCCGAAACGTCTTCGGGCAAGAGCCATCGGCACGAGAATTTCCCCGTGGCGTCCTTCCTGATCGCCCCGCGCCATCGCGCGCCGATCCTCGCCTTTTATAATTTCGTGCGCGCGGCGGACGATATTTCCGACCATCCGACGCTCGCGCCCGCCGATAAACTCGCCCTGCTCGACCGACTGGAAGCGGCGCTGCTGCAAAAGGGTCCCGACGAGCCCGTCGCCCGCGCCTTGCGGGAAATATCGCGGGAGCGTGGGCTTTCCCTCGGGCACGCCCGCGATCTCGTGACCGCCTTCCGCCGCGACGTGACGCAGCTTCGCTATAAGGACTGGGACGATCTCATCGATTATTGCCGCTATTCGGCGATGCCGGTCGGGCGCTTCGTGCTGGACGTGCACGGCGAAAAAGCTGGCGAAACCTGGGGCGCCAATGACGCGCTTTGCGCGGCGCTGCAAATCATCAATCATTTGCAGGATTGCGGCAAGGATTACCGCGATCTCAACCGGGTCTATCTGCCGCTGGACACGCTCCAGGACTTTGACGCGAGCGTCGAAATGCTGGCCTTGCCCGCGGCGCCCGCGCCGCTCCGCGCGGCGCTCAAGAAGCTGGTGGGGCGAACCGGCGACCTTCTGGCGCGAGCGCGCCCCTTCGCGGACCGGATCGCCGACGCGCGCCTGGCCATGGAGGTCGGCGCCATCCAAAGTCTCGCCGAAATGCTGACCCGCAGATTCGGCCGTCGCCGATCCGCTGAGCGAAAAGGTTCACGCCAGCAAGGCGCAATTCGCGCTTGTCGGCGCGCTTGGCGCGACGGCCGCGTTGCTGCGCCGGTTCGGCCCCCGCAAAGCGGCGGGAGCGGCGTCGTGAGCGCGACCGAGAGCGCGGCGCAGGCGCAAAAGCCGAAACAGACCGCGAAGAAAAGCTCGTTCTATCTGGCGATGCGCGTGCTGGAGCCGCCGCGCCGCGACGCCATGTTCGCGATCTACGCCTTCTGCCGCGCCGTGGACGACATCGCCGACGAAGAAGGCGATCGCGACGAGCGTCGGCGCCGGTTGACCGAATGGCGGCGCGACCTCGACGAGCTTTACGCCGGGCGCACCCGCCTGCGCTGCGCCCAGCTCGCCGAGCCGGTTCGCCGCTTCGGTCTGGAGCGCGCCGATTTCGAGGCGGTGATCGACGGCATGGAGATGGATGTCGATCAGGACATTCGCGCGCCCGATTGGGCGACGCTCGACCGCTATTGCGACAATGTCGCGAGCGCCGTGGGGCGGCTGTCGATCCGCGCCTTCGGTCTCGTCGACGAGTCCACGCCGCCGGGGAAATTGCCGGAAGACGCGCGCCTGCTCGCGCATCATCTGGGCCGCGCCCTGCAGCTCACCAATATCTTGCGCGATCTCGACGAGGACGCCGAGCGCGGCCGGCTCTATTTGCCGCGCGAAGCGCTGCTGGCGGCCGGAATTGTCCGATTTTTCGCCCAAGGCCGTTCTGGCGCATGAGGGACTCGGCAAGGCTTGCGAGGAGGTCGCGCGGGTCGCGCGCGGACATTACGAGGCGTCGGAGCGGATTTTGGCCGCGAGCCCGGCGCGAGCCGTGAAGGCGCCGGCGCTGATGGCCGCCGCCTATCACTCGATTCTCGACCGGCTTTGCGAGAGGGGTTTCGCGGCGCCGCGAGAAAAGGTGCAGGCCTCGAAACTGAAAATCGTGCTGGCGCTGCTGCGTTACGCTTTCGCATGAAAGACCCGGGCGCGAATGGCGTCGCGCATATCGTCGGCGCCGGGCTCGCGGGACTTTCCTGCGCGATAAAGCTCGCGCAGGCGGGGAGGCGGGTCGCGCTTTACGAGGCCGCGCGCATGGCGGGCGGGCGCTGTCGCTCCTACTATGACTCGACGCTCGATCTGACCATCGACAACGGCAATCACCTGCTGCTCTCCGGCAACGCGGCCGCGCGCGATTACACGGCGCGCATCGGCGCTGGTGACGCGCTGGTCGGGCCGGAGCAATGCGTCTTCGATTTCGTCGATATGCGCGACGGCGAGCGCTGGCGCCTTAGACCCAACGCCTCGCGGCTGCCCTGGTGGATTTTCGTGTCCTCGCGCCGCGTCCCGGGAACGAGGCCAGTCGGATTATCTCGGCGCGGCGCGGCTGCTCCGCGCGAAAGAGGGGGCGACCATCGGCGAGACGATGGATTGCTCGGGCGCCGCTTTACGAGCGGCTGTGGGGTCCGGTGCTGCTCTCGGCGCTCAACACGGAGCCGCGCGAGGCCAGCGCCACGCTCGCCGGCGCGGTGCTGCGCGAGACTCTCGCCGCCGGCGGCGCCGCTTGCCGGCCGATGGTGGCCAAGGACGGGTTAGGGCCGGCCTTTATCGACCCCGCCTTGAAAAAGCTGCGAGAACTCGGCGTCGATGTGCGTTTTGGCGCGCGGCTGCGCGGGATCGACTTCGCCGGGGATCGCGCGGCTCGCCTCAACTTCGGCGAGGAAGGCGTCGAACTTGGCGAAGCCGACAGCCTCGTTTTGGCGGTTCCGCCCTGGTCGGCGGCGGAACTTATCCCCGGCCTCGTCGCGCCGGACGAATTTCGCGCCATTCTCAACGCGCATTTCAAGATCCGGCCGCCGGAGGGCCAGCCGGTCCTTGCTCGGAATGGTGGGGTCGCTCAGCGAATGGCTGTTCGCCTTCCACGATCGCCTTTCGGTGACGATCAGCGGCGCGGATAGGCTGATGGACGAGCCGGCGGAAGATCTCGCGCGGCGCATTTGGGCCGAGGTCGGCGCCGTCACCGGCCTAGAGCCGGAATTGCCGCGATGGCGGATCGTCAAGGAGAAACGCGCGACCTTCGCCGCGACGCCCAGCCAACAGGCGCGCCGTCCGGGGGCGAAGACGCATTGGCGCAATCTTCTGCTCGCCGGCGACTGGACGGCGACGGGCCTGCCCGCGACGATCGAGGGATCGATCCGCTCCGGCTATCGAGCGGCGGATTTGCTGTCATAGACGCAAGGGCTTGAATTCAAGGCGCGTCCGGCGGCGCCGTGTCGCCCAGCCCGAGCGAGCGCTGCATCATCAGCGAATCCGTCCATTGGCCGAATCTGAAGCCAATCGACGGCAAATAGCCCACCTGTCGGAAACCGAAGGCCTCGTGCAGCTGGATCGACGGCCTGTTGGCCGCGTCTATGTAGCCGATCATCTGCCGATAGCCCGACGCGGCGCAGGCGTCGATCAGCGCGGGCAGCAGCAGCCGCCCTATGCCGGAATGCAGATGCTCGTGATGCACGTAGATCGAATGTTTCACCACATGGCGATAGGCCGGCCGCTTGCGGAAGGGCACCGCGTAAGCGTAGCCGACGACGAGGCCGGCGAGATCGGCGACGAGATGCGGCAATTTATGCTTCTGCATGTTTTTGCGCCGACGCTTGATGTCTTCGGCGTCGGGCGGGTCGATGTCGTGATGTTGCGAAGGGTCGACGCCATAGCGGATATGGTGAAGATAGATCGCGAGCATGGCGCCGACATCGCAGTCGCGGGAGGCTCGCACGACAACGCCGCGCGCCGCGGCGCCGTTGTTCGCCAAGCCTCCGTTGTTCTCCAAGTCTTGCAGGGTCATGGCGTCGCTCATCCTATTCCCTCACGACATAGGTATAAAAGCGAATGGCGCCCGTCGCGTCCACCTCGCGATAGAGGCCCTGGATCTCGGCCTCGAACCCTGGGAAAGCATTGGCGCCGCGCTCGAAGGTCTTGAGATATTCGATCATCGGACGCGCTCTTTGGCAAAGCCTTTCGCCTGGAACAATCGTCGCTATGCCCGGCGGATAGATGACGAACAGCGTCGTCGCGACGCGTCCCTCGATCTCGTCGATGGGCAGATAGTCGACATTGTTGCGCACGAGTTGCCGCGCCGCGGCGCGCGGCGTCATCACCATTTCGGGCAGATGCTCGGCGCGAAACTGCGCCTTTTGCAAGGCGCTGACATTGGCGTCGCGGAAGAAGGCGTGCATGTCGGCGCAAAGATCGCGCAGGCGCGCGCCCTTATAGCGTTTTTGCCGCTTGGTAACGAATTCCGGCATGACCTCGTCGAGCGGCGCGTTGTCGTCATGGAGCCGCTTGAACGCGACGAGCGCGCTGACAAGCGTTCCCGCCTTGCTCGAACTCGACGCCGGGCGTGAGCAGGAACAACAGGGAATTTAGATCGTTCTTTTCCGGCACGACGCGGTTCTCGCGCAAATATTGCGCGACGATGGGCGCCGGAATCCCATGCGCCTCATAGGCGCCGGTCTTGCGATCGAATCCGGGCGTGAGCAAGGTGAGCTTGCACGGGTCGGTGATGGCGAAGCCTTTTTCGACCTGGGTGAAGCCATGCCAGGCGGCTCCGGGCGCGAGCTCCCAGTATTTCGCGTGGCGCGCCAATTGATCGGTCGCGCACGCTCTCCCAGGCGACGTTCGTGAAAAGCGCCGGGTCGGGCGACGTCGGGGATGGAGACGCGATCCGGCACGAAGGGATCGAAAAACCAGCGGCGCGCCGGGTCTTTCTCCTTCTCGTCGAATTCGCGGCGCACCGCGCGCAGTTTCTTGCGCAATTCGATGCCGAGCCGCACCGTATCGTCCCAAAGAACTTCGCCGGATCTCCCTTTCATCATCTGCGCGCCGACATCGAGCGAGGCGAACAAGGGATAAAAGGGCGAGGTCGAGGCGTGCAGCATGAAGCCTTCATTGAAACGCTTATGTTCGACGCGGCGTCTCTGGCCGGTGATGTGGCGGTCGCGAACGTGAATCTGCGACGCCTGCGAGAAGCTCGCGAGCTGCTTATGCGCGGATTGCGTCGCGACGACGCCAGGAGACTCGGGGCCCAGATTTTTGAGGCCCATCGCGAAGCGGCGCTCATACAGCGGATGGAACTTCATGAAGCCCGCCCAAGCTTCGTCGAACAGAATATAATCGCACAAATGTCCGATCCGCTCGACGATGGTCTGCGCGTCATAGATTGTGCCGTCATAGGTGCATTGCTCGATGACGACGGCGCGGAACGGCCGCTCCTTGCGCCAGGCCTCCTTGTCCGCCACCAGCGGATTGTCGCGGATGCGGGCTCTGATCGCCGCCTCGTCGAAGGCGTCGAAGCGGATCGGCCCGATGAGCCCATAGGCGTTGCGGTCGGTCGGTAGGAAGATGGGCACGCCGCCGCCCAGCAGCAAGGCGCCGTGATGCGCCGCCTTGTGGTTGTTGCGGTCGAACAGGACGAGATCGTCCTCGGTGACGAGATTGGACAGCACGATCTTGTTCGAGGAAGAGGTCCCGTTGAGCACAAAGTAGGTTTTCTCGGCGCCGAAGATCGCCGCGGCTTCCTTCTGCGCCGCCAGGGCCGGGCCCTCATGCGTCAAGAGGTCGCCAAGCTCCAGGATCGAATTGTCGAGGTCGTCGCGAAAGATCGCTTCGCCCAGATGCTCCACGAAAATGCGGCCGATCGGGCTGCGGCTATAGAAAATGCCGCCGTTATGGCCTGGACATGTCCAGAGCTGGTTGCCCTCCTCGGCGTAATCGACGAGCGCGCCGAAAAACGGAGTTTTGAGGGTCTCGGCATATTGCTTGAGACGGCTAACCAGATTCTTGGCGATGAATTCAGGCGTCTCCTCCGCGAGAAACACATAGCCGTCGATGTAGTCGAGAACCTCCACCGGAATGTCCTCGAAACGTTTGCGGCGCACGAGAATGACGATCGGCATCTCAAGGCCGCGCGAACGCATCAGATTGACGAGCGAAGCCGCCTTGCCCTCGAGCCCCTTCTTGCCCCAGTCGACCACCATGCAGCCGATCGCCGCGTCGGTTTGCACGGCGAGTTCGGCGTCCTCCAGGCGGCGCGCCTTCACCACCTGAAAACCCATGCGCTCGATCGACGCGATGATCTGGGCGACGCGCATGCCCTCCAAGTCGTCCGCGTCGAACACCGGAGCCGAGAACAGGAAGGTGAATCGCTGGAAAAAGTTCATTGGTCGGGCTGATCCTTTGCGAATTCGGCGATTGGCTTCGCCGAACAAGGGGCGGGGCGGACGAATCCTTAAAAAGATAAGGAAGCGGCGCCGACTACTGGCTCCGTTGTCATAATATCTTGATGACGCATTTATGACGCCTGAGCGGCGAGCTCCGTCAATTGCCAAGCAAAGGCTGCTAGCGGCTCGGATTCGCGGGGAGCGCCGATTCGCCGCGCCGCGGAATCCGCCGCTTGTTGCATCTTTGTCATAATTCTCCGCGAGAGAACACATGGAAAGAGCGGGAAAAGTGACTGAAATCGAAGAGCGGCGAATTGGTATGCACGGCGGCTTGATGCAAGGCGGGGCGGCGACCGACGAGACCCAGCGTGATCTGCGCGATCTGCTCGATCGGGTGACGGCGCTGCGCGACGACGTTGCGGGGAAGGCGCCTTTGCTGCTGTCGGACTGGGGCGCGCGGAATTCCTTGGGCGAATCCGACGCGATCCGATTCGAAAATCGCGCGCTGAATCTCGCGGATTATTTAGCCCTGCGCCGCCATGATTTGAGCGAGTTGCAGTTGCGCCTCGCGAGTTACGGTCTTTCGTCGCTCGGTCGCAGCGAGGCGAAGGTGAGGACCGCGCTCGACTCGCTGATCGCCAGCCTGCGGCGCTTGTGCGGCGAGTCCGACGCGCCTTATCCTTCGGCGGCGGAGAGACGCGCCGGCGAGGAGGCGCTGCGCGGCGAATGCGAACGGATTTTCGGCGCGACGCGGACGGGTCCGCATACGCGAGTCATGGCGACCCTGCCGTCCGAGGCGGCGACGGACGGCGGCTTGGTCCAGCGCCTGCTCGAGGCGGGGATGGATTGCGCGCGAATCAACTGCGCGCATGACGACGCCGAAGCCTGGGCGCGGATGATCGCCAACATCGGCGCGGCGCGGGAGCGGCTGGGGCGGCCCTGCCGCGTTCTGATGGATATCGCCGGCCCTAAATGCCGCGTCGAGAGACTTCGCGCTCCGCAAAAATATCGCGCCCATAAGGGCGATCATCTCCTGCTGCTGGCCAATCTCGATACTCAGCTCAGGGGCCGCGTCGCGATCGAGCCCAGTTTTCCGCAAATTATCGATCAACTCGAAATCGGCGCGCAACTTTGGATCAACGACGGCAAGATCGGCGCGCGCGTCGTCGCGAAAGCGAAGGGCGAGGCGGAGATCGAGGTTTTCGCCGCGCGCGCCAAGGGCGAGCGGCTGAAGGTGGAAAAAGGACTGAACTTCCCGACCACGGAGCTGAAGCTCCCGCCCTTGACGGCGAAGGATTTCGCCGATCTCGATTTCGTCGCGGAGCACGCCGATCTCATCGGCTTCTCCTTTGTGCAAAATCCCTCGGGACGTCGAACTCTTGCAGGACCATCTCGCGGCGAGGCGAGGCGAAAAGCCGCCGCAGCCGCTCGTGTTGAAGATCGAGACGCCGCTCGCGGTGCGCAATCTGCCGCGCCTCATCCTGCAATCGATGAAGCACAACCCGACCGCGGTGATGATCGCGCGTGGCGATCTCGCGGTGGAGCTCGGCTTCGCGCGTCTTTCCGAAATGCAGGAGGAAATGCTTTGGCTTTGCGAAGCCGCGCATGTTCCGGTCGTTTGGGCGACGCAGGTGCTCGACCAGTTCGTCAAGGACGGGGTGTTCAGCCGCTCCGAGACGACCGACGCGGCCATGGCGCAGCGGGCGGATTGCGTCATGCTCAACAAGGGGCCCCACCTCGTCGAAGGCATCGCCTATCTGCGGGACATTCTCGCGCGGATGGATCGTCACCACGTCAAGAAATTTCCGCGGTTTACGCCCTTAACCGCCTGGAGCTGAGCCCGCGAACCGCGCGAAATCCCGCGGGCCGAGCCGTCCGTCGTGCAGCGCCGAGGCGATGAGCGCGCCGGCGACGCCGCTTCGCGCCAGCGCCGCGAGATCCTCCGCCCCGCGCACGCCGCCCGCGGCGAAGACTTCGCGCCCGCCGGCGCGTGTCTTGATCGCCGCCAATGTCGCGAAGTCCGGCCCCTCGTCCAGGCCAACGCGCTCTAGCGTCATGACGATGACTTGGGCAGGCCACAGATGCGGCGAGGCGGCCAGGGCCGGAGGCCCCAAAAAGTTCCCGTTCTGAAAATCCAGCGAAAGAATGGCGCCGGGCTCGGCGGAAAGATCGGGCGGCGACGCCTCGCGGCGCATCGTCTCGCTGCCGATGATGGTTTCGAACGGAGATTCGGGGCGCGACGCTCCGCGAGCCGGAGTCGAGCCAAAAGGCGATTTCCGGGAATTTATCGGCGAGGCGTCTCGCGGCGCTTAGATTATCTCCGCGCCCGAGGATCGCATCGAGATCGGCGACATAAACGACCGTGAAGGGGTGCAGTCGCAAAAATCCCGCGACGATATCGCAAGGCGCGCTCGAAGCCGCCAGCGGCGAGATGATCGGAAGATAGGCGTCCCGCCGCCCGGCTATCGCGCGGACCACGCGGCCGCCCATGAGATCGACGACTGGAATAATCAACATGTGGCGATCTTATGCGCTAGAAGAGGGCGGTTGAAGCACGCCCCGTTTTGGGGCCTAATCCCCCGCCGACCAGGGCTTGAAAACACGGATCGCAATGACGCGCGCAACATCTCTCGCGGCTTTAATCATCTTCGTCGTCGGCTTTGGCGCCGCGGCCGCGCAGCAGGGCGCGCGCGAACAGGGCGACTGGCCCTGCCGGCAGGTAAAGGTCGCCAATCTTTCGCTGGCGGCGATCTGGAGCGGCCCGCCGATCGACGACGCCTTGAAAATCTGGCGCGAGGACGGCGTTCTCGCCGATCTCGTGACGAGGATTTCGGCGCGCCGCACGCCAATCGAGACCGCCACGAAGCTTATCGAGCAATTCGCGAAGGACGCCGGAGCGCGACGCAAGGAGCGGTTGACGCTGCTTTTCGCCGGAGTTTACGACAAACTCGACGGCGAGCGGAGAGAGGTCGTCGCCGGCCTCGATCGCTATGGACGCGCCCAAAAGGACATCGCCGAGCGGCTGCGCGGGGAGACGCAGAAGCTGCGGGACGCCCAGGACGCCCGCGTCGAAGCGGAAAAGCTAAAGGAACTGGCTGAGGCATTGCAGTGGGACATGCGCCTGTTCGACGAGCGGCGCAAGGCGGTCGCGTTCGTGTGCGAGACCCCCGCGCTAATCGAACAGCGCCTCGGGGCGTTGACACAGGCCATTCTCGCCGCGATGGGATAGGCGGGACGCGCCGACGCGCCCCGCCTTGTCGACAAAATCACCGTTAGACGTCGAAACCGCCGTCGCCGCCGCTGTCGTAGCCATCGTCGGGTTCGTAGTCGGCGTCCTGCTCGCCAGCGGAGTCGTCGTCATCCGCCGCGTCGTAGCCGGCGTCTTGCGTGCCGGCGCCGGAAGCATCGCCATAATAGTTATTAACGACGGTGGTTTCGTCGCCCTGGCCGAGTCCCGCTGTGTTGGAACCCCGAATCGATGCCAAGCCCGCTGCCGATGCCGCCGCCGCCATGGAACAGGCCGCGAATGCTGTCGGCGAGCAGCACGCCGCCCGCGACGCCCGCCGCCGCGCCCAGCGCCCCCTTCAAAAAGCCACCCGGAGCCGCTGGCGCGAAGCCAGGCGCGCCCTGCGGCGCGAAGCCGGGCTGGGCGTAGCCGCCTTGTTGCGGCGCATAGCCGGGAGGCGGCGGCGGGGCCGCGCCCCACGGGCCGCCCTGCGGCTGACCATAGGCGGGCGGCGGAGCGGGACGCGGTGGCGGAGCCGGCGGCGCGCCGCCGCCGAGAAGGCCGCCCAAGAAGCTTGTCGAAGGCTTCGGCGCGGACTCGAGCTCGTGGACCCGCGCCTCCAGTTGTTGCAGCTTTTGGTTCGCGGATTGCAGGGCGAAATCCTGCACGATCACGGTTTGCGCGAGAAGATAGGGTGCGCTCGGCTGGGCCTTGATCTGGTCGTTGATAAAGGCTTCCGCCTCCTGGTCGCGCGGCCCGGCGGAATTCGCCTTGATTCGCTCGAACATGCCGGCGAGGAGTTGGCGTTCTTCGGGTGACATGGGTCTCTCCGAGTTGGAGCCGGCCTGATCGGGCGCGGCGCGGTGAATATGGGGGCGGCGCGGCGCGGCGCCAAGAGGGGCCGTTCAGGGGTTGGCATGAAAAGCGGCGCCAAGACGCCGCGCGGGCGCCTTTCGCGTCTACCGCCGCCTGTGGTATCGCAACGCTTGGAGGACTGTAACATGACCGATAGCGCCGCGCCCCGCCGCGACAAACCCTGGATGTTTCGCACCTACGCCGGCCATTCGACGGCGCGGGAGTCCAATCTGCTCTACCGCTCCAACCTCGCTCAGGGCCAGACGGGCTTGTCCATCGCTTTCGATCTGCCGACGCAAACGGGCTACGACAGCGATCATCCTCTGTCGCGCGGCGAGGTCGGCAAGGTCGGCGTGCCAGTTTCGCATCTGGGCGATATGAGCGCGCTGTTCGAGGGCATTCCGCTTGGGCAGATGAATACGTCGATGACGATTAACGCCACCGCCGTCTGGCTGATGGCGCTCTATATCGCGGCCGCGGAGAAACAGGGCGTCCCCCGCGCGAAACTGCAGGGCACGACGCAAAACGACATTATTAAAGAATATCTTTCGCGCGGATCCTATGTGTTTCCGCCGGCGGCCTCGCTGCGGTTGACGCAGGATCTGATCCTGTTCACGACCAAGGAGGCGCCCAAGTTCAATCCGATAAATGTCTGCTCCTATCATTTGCAGGAGGCCGGCGCGACGCCGGTGCAGGAACTCGCCTATGCGCTGGCGACGGCCGTCGCGGTGCTCGACAATGTTAAGAAGTCGGGCGAACTCTCGGAGGAGGATTTCGCTCAGGTCGTGGGACGCATTTCCTTCTTCGTGAACGCCGGCATGCGTTTCGTCACGGAACTGTGCAAAATGCGCGCCTTCACCGAACTTTGGGACGAGATCGTCCTCAAGCGCTATGGCGTCGCGGACGAGAAGCTGCGCCGGTTCCGCTATGGCGTGCAGGTCAATTCGCTCGGCCTCACCGAACAGCAGCCGGAAAACAACGTCACGCGCATTCTCATCGAGATGCTCGCGGTGGTGCTCTCGAAGGGCGCGAGAGCCCGCGCGGTGCAATTGCCGGCCTGGAACGAGGCGCTCGGCCTGCCGCGCCCCTTCGATCAGCAGTGGTCGCTGCGCATGCAGCAGATCATGGCCTATGAGACCGACCTCTTGGAATATGGCGACATATTCGACGGCTCCGGCGAAATCTCGCGCAAGGTCGCGGCGCTGAAGGAGGAGGCGCTGGCCGAACTGGCCAAGATCGACGCGCTGGGAGGCGCGGCCGCCGCCGTCGAAAGCGGCTATATGAAATCGAAGCTGGTCGAGTCCAACACCGCGCGCCTGGAGGCGATCGAGGCTGGCGAGCAGGTGGTGGTCGGCGTCAACAGATTCACCGGCGGCGAGCCCTCGCCGCTGACGGCGGGCGACAATCAGATCATGGTGGTGCCGCCCCATGTCGAAGCGGAACAAATCGCCCGGCTGAACGCATGGCGCGAGCAGCGCGACGCCAAGGCGGCCAAGGCGGCGCTGGAGCAGCTTTCGCAAGCCGCCAAGGAGGGACGCAACATGGTCGAGCCCTCGATCGCGGCGGCCAAGGCCGGCGTCACCACCGGCGAATGGGGCAATGTTTTGCGCGGCGTGTTTGGCGAATATCGCGCGCCGACGGGCGTCTCGTCGACGGCGCGGCAGGTCGGCGGCGCGCTCGACGACGTGCGCGGCGAGGTGCAGCGCGTCTCCACCAAAATCGGCAAACGCGCCAAGTTCCTGGTTGGCAAGCCGGGGCTCGACGGCCATTCGAATGGCGCCGAACAGATCGCCGTGCGCGCCCGCGACGCCGGTTTCGACGTGATCTACGCCGGCATCCGCTCGACGCCCAAGGAACTCGTCGAGACCGCGAAAAAGGAGGGCGTGCATTGCGTCGGCCTCTCCATTCTGTCGGGCTCGCATGTGACGCTGGCGCATGAGGTCATGCAGCGGATGAAGGACGAGGGCCTCGCGGGCGTGCCGCTGGTCGTTGGCGGCATTATTCCGCCCGCCGACGAAAAGCTGTTGCGCGAAGGGGGCGTGGCGGCGGTCTATACGCCCAAAAACTTCGACCTCAATGCGATCATGACGGATCTGGCGCATATCATTGAACGCAGCGTCGGCTAGCGCTCCAGTCCGCCGCCGACCAGTCGAGAGAGGCCACATGCTGAAGGCGACCCCCGATAGTCCAAGTTTCCTTAGCCGCGAGCGAACCTTGGCCGCGCCTGGATTTAACCGCTGGCTGGTTCCGCCAGCGGCCCTGGCGATCCACCTATGTATCGGTATGATCTATGGGTTCAGCGTGTTCTGGCTGCCGCTGCAACGCGCGGTCGGCGTCGTCGCGCCAAAAGTCTGCTCCAATGAGTTGAGCTTTCTCCAGTGGCTCTTCGCGACCGATTGCGATTGGGAGAACAAGGCGCTGGGCTGGACGTTCAGTCTGGCGATCGTGTTTTTGGGCTCCTCGGCCGCCATATTCGGCCATTGGCTGGAGACCGCCGGTCCGCGTAAGGCCGGGTTGGCGTCGGCCTGCTGCTGGTGCGGAGGCCTATTGATATCGGCCCTCGGCGTCTATTCGCACCAGATCTATTTGCTGTGGCTCGGTTCGGGCGTGATCGGCGGAATCGGTCTTGGTCTTGGTTATATCTCGCCGGTCTCGACCCTAATGAAGTGGTTTCCCGACCGGCGCGGTCTGGCGACGGGCCTCGCCATCATGGGCTTTGGCGGCGGCGCGATGATCGGCGCGCCGCTCGCCGACCGCCTGATGAGCCATTTCGCGACGAGCGAGTCCGTCGGCGTGTGGCAAACCTTCGTCGCGCTGGCGGCGATCTATTTCGTGTTCATGGTCTGCGGCGCGCTCGGCTACCGCGTTCCGCGCGACGGCTGGGCGCCCGAGGGCTGGACGCCCCCGGCGGCCGCGGCCGATTCGATGGTCACCCATCGCCACGTGCACCTCGATACGGCCTGGAAGACGCCGCAGTTCTGGCTCCTGTGGTGCGTGCTGACGCTAAACGTGAGCGCCGGCATCGGCGTGCTGTACATTTCCTCGCCGATGTTGCAGGAGGTGTTCGGCGGCCATTTGCTGGGACTCGACATTGGATTCGATAGCCTGGACGCCGATCAGAGGAAGAAGATCGCGGAAATCGCCGCGGGCTTCACGGGTCTGTTGAGCCTGTGCAATATTTTTGGGCGCCTGGGATGGGCGAGCGTCTCGGACCGACTGGGGCGCAAACTGACTTTCGCTCTTTTCTTCGCATTGGGCTTTTGTCTTTACGCCCTCGCGCCTACCGCCGCCCACAATGGCGTCGTCTTTCTTTTCGTGTCGTTGTTTTGCGTGATCCTGACCATGTACGGCGGCGGCTTTTCCACTATTCCCGCCTATCTCGCCGATATGTTCGGCACCCATATGGTGGGAGCGATTCATGGCCGCCTGCTCACCGCGTGGTCCACGGCGGGCGTGATGGGGCCGATGCTGGTCAATTATTTTCACGACCATCAGCTCAAGGCGGGCGTTCCGCGTGAGGCCGTCTACAACCAAACGATGTATATTCTAGCCGGGCTCCTCGTCCTTGGCTTCATCTGCAACTTATTGGTGCGGCCGGTCGCGGCGCGGTTCTTCATGAGCGATGAGGAAGTGGCGGCGAATAAAAAGGTTTCCCCGGCGCGGATCGCCCAGGAGGAAAGCGAAATCCACGCCGACTTCGAAGATTTCGTTGAGGAAGCGCGGGAGCCGACCGCGCATGGCGACGCCGCCGCGTCAGCGCAGTCGTCCGACGGGGGCGGCGGCTCGCTCGCGCTCGTGATCGCGGCCTGGACCGCGGTTGGCGCGCCCTTGACCTGGGGCGTCTGGATCACCCTGTTGAAGACGGCGGCGATGTTTCACTGAGCGCGCCGACCAGCGCGCGCCGTGAACGGCTTGATTGGACGAAGGGGGCTTTAGACAAGGTTTTATTAAGCATCCTAGGCGATTCATTGAGCAAAAGGGCCTCAAATCTTGGTGGGAAAATAAATGGCGACCGCTTGCACAGAGGGTCTCGACACCGGCTTCGTCGATCTCGGCTATATGAAAGTCGCCTTTCTTGGCGTCGTACAAGGCATTACCGAACTGCTGCCGATCTCCTCGACCGCGCATATGCGCATCGTGCCGGCGCTATTCGGCTGGAAAGATCCGGGCTCCGCCTTTTCCGCCGCGATGCAGCTCGCCGCGCTCGCCGCCGTCGTCTCTTATTTCTGGCCGGACGTGCGCGGGCTGTTTTTAGGCGCGATCAGCGCGGTCAAGAGGCGCGATTATCAAGATTGGACGTTCCGATTCACGGTCTGGATCGTGCTCGCGTCGTTGCCCGTGATGCTGGCCGGCCTCGCGCTGTCGCATACGCTCAACGCTTGCGGTTCGCCGCTGCGCTCGCTGACGGTGATCGGCATTTCCTGTCTCGTCATGGCGGCTCTGCTCGCGCTCGCCGAACTCTACTGCAATCACACGCGCACGCTAGAGCATATGACGCTGAAAGACGCGATGATCGTAGGACTGGCCCAGGTCGGCGCGCTGATTCCCGGCGTTTCTCGTTCGGGCTCGACGCTGACCGCCGCGCTGTTTCTAGATCTAAAGCGTGAGGAAGCGGCGCGTTTTTCCTTTCTTCTCGGCCTTCCGGCCATCGCCGGCGCTGGCGTTCACGAACTTTATAAATTGGTCAAGGCGCACCTCGACGTCCACGGCTGGTCGATTCTGGCGTTAGGCCTGGTTGTCGCCTCGATCTCCGCCTTCGCGGCGATCTGGAGTCTCATGCGCATTCTTGAACGATTTTCCGCGTGGCCCTTTGTCGCCTATCGCGCGATCATTGGCCTCTTGCTGCTCCTCGGCGTCGGGGCGCGATAAACTCGTCGAATCGCGATCAAATCTCGCGCGCCGCGCCGTGGCGCGCGCGCCGGTTTTTCGGGGATGACAATTTTTATCGCCTTTGACCGATTCGAGCACTTGCGGAATTGGCGTCAGGCGACCTAACATCCCCCCATGGTCACGACAGCCTTCTCCATTCGACATGCGCGACCCGACGACGCGGAAGCGATCGCCAGAGTGCATGATTTATCATGGCGTGACGCCTATCGCGGCGTGATTCCAGGTCGCGAGCTCGAGCGAATGATCGCGCGTCGCGGCCCGCGCTGGTGGCGTTCGGCGGTTTTAAAGGGGACGGGCCTTCTCGTGGCGGCTTTCGATGGCGGTGTCGTGGGCTACGCAACCTATGGACGAAATCGCGTCCCATCCATGCCCTATTCGGGAGAGATTTTCGAAATATATCTTTTACCAGAATACCAGGGTCTTGGATTCGGCCGCAGACTGTTCAACGCGGCGCGCCGCGAGCTGATGGAGCACAGCTGCTTGTCCACGATCGTGTGGGCGCTCGCGGACAACGACAAGGCGATTGCATTTTACCGCGGCCTCGGCGGCTTGACCGTTCGGCGCGCCGAGGAGCGGTTTGGCGACAATATGCTTAGCCGCGTCGCCTTTGGTTTCGCCTCCGCTCCGGTCCGCTGACCTTCTTTGACATCCTTGGAGCTTTTTGAATGCGTCTCGACGCTATCCCGACCGGCGCGAATCCGCCGCACGAAGTCAATGTCGTCGTCGAAGTGCCGCTTGGCGGCGAACCGATTAAATACGAACTCGACAAAGCCTCGGGCGCGATGTTCGTTGATCGCTTCCTCTATACCGCGATGCGCTATCCCGGAAACTACGGCTTCATTCCGCACACATTGTCGGAGGATGGCGATCCTTGCGACGTGCTCGTCGCCAACACGCGGCCCATCGCGCCCGGCGCCGTGATCGCCGTGCGACCCATCGGCGTCTTGCGAATGAAAGACGAGCATGGCGGCGACGAGAAAATCGTGGCGGTGCCCGTGTCGCGTCTGACGCAGCGCTATGAAAGCGTGAAGAACTACACCGACTTGCAGGAAATGACCTGGCGGCGCATCGAGCATTTCTTCGTGCATTATAAGGATCTTGAGCCCGGCAAATGGTCCGAGGTGGCCGGATGGGGCGACGCGGAGGAGGCGCGCCGCATGATTTCGGAAGCGATCGAGCGCGCCAAACACAAGATATAGGCGGGGAGGCTCAGCCTTTACTCGCTCGGGAGATCAGCGGCGGCGCGCGCGAAACGACCCCCTTCCTGAAACAGGCGGGCCGTTCCTTCCAGGGGACAATGCCGTTCGTCGTCGCGGCGTAGCCCTTGGCCGCGGCGACAATCTCGTCAAGATGATCGCCGACATCGAGGTCGCCGATCACATAAGTCCATTTCCCCGCGCTCGCCAAAGCCACGGTGCAGGGACGCTTGCATACCGCGAGGCATTCGACGGGTTCGACGGCGATCGAGGCGGCGCCGTCGTTCGCGAGCCGCTCCCGCAACGCCTCGAAGAACCGCTGACCTGGACGGCTCTCCGCGTCATCGCCTTGACGGCATACCGTGCAAACAAAAATCGTAGTCGGATCCTTCGACACGCAAGTCCTTCCCCGAGGTCGCCCTGGCCGCTGAAACGTCCGACCCGGCGACGTCAAATCGCGTCGTGGCCGGCTTCACCCCGCCGTCCGCCCGAAGAATACGGAAGGCCTTGACGCCCCAATTCGTCATATTGCAGACAGAGACGCGTCACGCTCTCCACCGAGACGTTGCGCGTTTCGGTGCGCACCCCAAATTCGCGCAGCCGCGCGAAGGAGCGAGACAGGGTCTCTTGCGTCACTCCGAGTTGCGCCGCGACCAGACGTTTATCGGTACGGCAGCCGAAAACGACAAGAATCCGCGTTGGGTGGACAAAGCGAAAGAATGAATCGCGCCAGGCGCCGGTCCGCGCTTTGAGCCTTTAATGACTCGATTTCGCTGATCAGTCCGGCGATCTTCCGCTTGGCGTCGTCGAGCGCCGCCGTGGCGAGCGCGGGCGACTCGGACATGAGCCGCGCAAATCGTCCCGCGGGCAGCTTCAGAATCGAGGTTGGCCCCACCGCTTCAGCTGAGACATGAAAAGCTTCGCCCGCGACCGTCGGCGCATCGTTGACGCTGGCTCCATCGGATCTGATGCTTACGAGTGTTTCATCGCCGCAGGAGGCGGTGCGCAGGAGCTTAACGAAGCCCCGCACGATGAGCATGATCGCCGCGACGGCGTCGCCTTGACGAAAGATCACGTCTCCATCGGCATAGGTCTCGACCTTGGCGTCGAGCGTCAGGCGGTGCAGCGTCGCCTCGTCGAGCGAAGCGAACAGCGGGAAATCCCGCAACGGCGGTAATTCGGACATGGCGTTCACTTTCCTCACGCCCGTCCGTCTTTCGAACGAACAAAGCGACCCCGCCGAACTCATTTTTTCCATCACGCCGCTCGCGCATTTGCAATGCGAAGCCTTCCCGCCGCGAAGGCTTCATAAGGACATGGAGGAAGCCCCCTCGATTTGGGTTCGACCGAACGTCGGACGTTAACGCGGAAGTGGTCGAAGCGAAAGGCGACATCCCGGCGCAGGGGCCACTCGGCAGAGGTTTTATGCGTTGCGGTGCAACACGAATGGCAATTGTCGACGGCCCGCCAATCGACGCGGCGCTCGCTATTGGCTCGCGTCGCGCCCTGTTGCGCGACCGCGTTCAAGCAGGAATATGGCCTGCGCGCCAAAGAGGTTCATCACGGGCCAGGGCGCCTGCCATCTGATGGGCGCGCCGGCGCGGTCGAGCGCGACGCCGCGTTCGATATGCGCGCCGATCTCGTTGGCGAGTTCGACGAAGTCTCGGATCGTGCACAAATGGATATTGGGCGTGTCATACCAGGCGAAGTCGAGATTGGGGGTTTTCGGCATACGACCGCGCAGCAGCAATTCGGCGCGCACGCGCCAGTGGCCGAAATTGGGGAAAGAGACGATGGCCCTTCGACCGATGCGCAGCATATTGTCGAGCACGACGCGCGGACGCTGCGTCGCCTGCAGCGTCTGCGACAAAATCACATAGTCGAAACCGTCTTCGGGATAATCGCTAAGGTCGGTGTCGGCGTCGCCCTGAATCACCGACAGGCCTTTCGCGACGCAATCATTCACGCCGCGCTGCGACAACTCGACGCCGCGCCCGTCGACTTGTTTCTGCCTTTCGAGCATTTGCAGCAAAAGACCATCGCCGCAGCCCACGTCCAGCACGCGGCTGCCCGGTTCGACAATATCGGCCACCACCGCGAGGTCGAAACGCCCGGGCGCGATTTTCAGGCTCGTCGTCATGACCGCCCTGCCGAGGCCGGAGCGATTCCGCGCGCGCGCGCCGCCGATTCGAGAAAGCCGCGCGTGGTCGCGAAGAAGTCGGGCTCATAGAGCAAAAAGGCGTCGTGTCCCTTGTCGCTGGCGATCTCGACGAAGGACACGGAGGCGCCGCCGGCGTTCAGCGCGTGAACGATGGCGCGGGAGGCGGAGGTCGGATAAAGCCAGTCGGAGGTGAAGGAGATCACGCAAAAGCGCGTCCTGGCGCCCGTGAAAGCGCGGGCCAGGGAGCCGCCGTAATCCGCCGCGAGATCGAAATAATCGCAAGCTCTTGTAACGAAAAGATAGGAATTCGCGTCGAAACGCTCGACGAAAGCCAGACCTTGGTGGCGCAGATAGCTTTCGATCTGGAAGTCGGCGTCGAAGGAGAAGGTGGGCGCCGCGCGCGCTTGGAGCTTGCGCCCAAATTTGCGCTGCAGCGCTTGTTCCGAGAGATAAGTGATATGTGCCGACATGCGCGCCACCGCCAGTCCTTTCTCCGGACGCACGCCTTCATCGAGATAGCGCCCGCCTCGCCGATCCGGGTCGGCCATCACCGCTTGCCGGCCGACCTCATGAAATGCGATGTTTTGCGAGGAGTGCCGCGCGGCGGTGGCGATTGGCATGGCCGCGAAGAACCCGGTCGGGGTTACTCGCGGCCCATTGCAGCACCTGCATGCCGCCCATCGAACCGCCCGCCACGCAAAATAGCGTGTCGATGCCGAGACGATCGATCAGCATCGCTTGCGCGCGCACCATTCGCGTATCGTGACGACCGGAAAATCAAGACCATAAGCGCGGCCGGTCGAGGAATTATCAGGACGGGCCGGTTGTCCCATGACACCGCCGACACATTGACAGATGACGAAATGGCGTCGGTGTCGAACGGCAAACCCGGGCCGACCAGAACATCCCACCAGCCCGGCTTTCCCGTCACGGGATGAACGCTCGCGGCATATTGGTCGCCGGTCAGCGCGTGGCACAATAGAATGGCGTTGCTGCGCGCGGAGTTGAGAGCGCCATAAGTTTCGAAGCCAATGGTCAGTGGCGCGATGCTTCCGCCGCCGTCGGTAACTAGCGGTTGCTCGAGCCCAAACACCACGGATGGCCGCTCCGAGACCGTTGGAGCGCTAACGAGCGACTGTGGGATAGAGGTCAAATTTTCTCCTCTCGTTCGATTTGCCGAACGATTTGTTCGCCAGCATCATGATCAAGCGGGAAAGTGTCAAGCAAGATCGGGACAACCACGGCAGGCGCGTCGCCGGAGCCGACAGAGTCCGCCTGTCGATGGTCGCGGGCCTAGCCAAGGGCGTCGAGCGTCGTCACAAGGCGCTCTAGATCTTGTGGGCGCGAAAGGCGATGATCCCCGCCGGAGACCAGGGAAACCGTCACCGGGTCGTCCGCCAAACGTTCGGCGAGGGCCAGCGCGTGCCGCCAAGGCACGTCCTCATCCAACACACCTTGAATAATGTGCGTCGGCGCATGGGCGCGCACCGGGCCGCCAAGCAGAAGGTGGGAGCGACCCTCCTCCATCAGGCGCCGCGTGATGGGCGTCGGGGTCGGCGCGTAAGGGGAGGGGCGCGCATATACACCCTTGTCCGCGATCTCGCGCCGAGCCGCCGCGGGAAGCGTCTTCCATAACAATTCCTCTGTGAAATCGACAGCGGGAGCCAGCAGCAGCAGCGCGCGCAGTCGATCCTTACGTCCGATTGCGTTCAGGCGACGGGCCAGCAACAGGGCGATCCACGCACCCATCGAAGTTCCGATCAGAATTTGCGGGCCTCGCGTCGAGATTTCGAATAATGAAAAGCTCTGCTCCAACCAGTCGCCAATCGCTCCATCCGCGAAGCGCCCACCGGGCGTGTCGAAGGCCGATTCTCCGTGCCCGGAATAATCGAAGCGTAACAAGGCGCGGTCTTGCGCGGCGGCGTAGGCGTCAACGAAACTGGCTTTCGCGCCGCGCATGTCCGACGCGAAACCGCCAAGCCACACCAAACCCGGCCGTTCGAGGCCTGCGCCCCGCGCCTCGCGCAGCCTACGCGCGATCCGCCAGCCTGGAACCCCGTTCGAGCGCGAGATGTCTATATAATCGGGGAGGTCTTCGCGATTCATGTGCTTGCTTTCTCACGCGCGAAAGGCGCCGCCTAGCTTCGCTTAAGCCTCTCTCGCGACAACCGCCGCTTCCGCCAACTTGATCGAACGACAATTGATCATAATTGATTAAGCAAGGCGTAAGAGAATGGCCGCGTGAGGCACGGGGGCGCTAAGGCTGGGGCGGGTTTTCGTCGCCGCAAGTTTCGTGGAAGCGCGGAGGCGGGTGTGTCCGGCGCGAAAGTTTCTCGCAAATAATGGCCGCGCGCGATGTTGAAGTTTCGAGACAGTCCAACCTATTCCCCGCTCGACCGTCCCATCGCCGGGCGCGCGGTCATGCAGATTATTCCCGATCTACAATCTGGCGGCGCTGAACGCAGCGCCGTGGACATAGCGCAAGCGCTAGCGCAAGCTGGCGCGCGGAGCCTTGTCGCCTCGCGCGGCGGACGCATGGTCAGTGAACTGCAGGCCAAGGGGGGCGTCTGGCTGCCGTTTCCTGCGGCCACCAAAAACCCTTTCACGATGGCGCTCAATTCTGTGCGGCTGGCGCGCGTCATTCGTGACGAGGGCGTCGACATCGTGCACGCGCGCTCTCGGGCGCCCGCTTGGGTCGCCTATTACGCGGCGCGTCAAGCCAGGGCGCGTTTCATCACCACCTATCACAGCGCCTATTCCGGAACGTCGCCATCAAGCTGCGCTATAACGCGATCATGGCAGCCGGCGACATCGTGATCGCCAATTCGCAATACACGGCTCGACGCATCGCGCGACTTCATCCAGAAGCCGCGGGACTCATCGCGGTGATCCTGCGGCGTCGATCTGCGGCAGTTTTCGTCGTTCGCGGTCGAACCCCAACGGGTGGAGCGGCTCCGCGCCGACTGGGGCGTCGAACCGCACCAGCGCGTTGTGTTGCGGCCCGCGCGGCTAACCGCTCGCAAGGGACATTCCGTGCTGATCGAAGCCGGCAAAGCGCCTCGTCGCGCATGGTTTCGACGACGTGCGTTTCATCTTCGTCGGCGACGCGAGGAGTGACGATTTCAAACGCGGCCTCGACCATCAAATCGAGAGAGCCGGACTTTCCGGCGTCGTCCGCGCGCCAGGCTTTTGCGTCGACATGCCGGCCGCCTATCTCGCCGCGGCGGTCGCCGTGGCCCCGTCGACGGACCCCGAGGCTTTCGGGCGCGTCGCGGTCGAAGCGCAGGCGGTGGGCGCGCCGGTGATCGTCTCGGACATCGGCGCGGCCGCGGAAGTCGTGCTGGCTCCGCCGCAAGCCAGCGCGCATCAGGCGACCGGATGGCGTGTTCCGCCGGCCGACCCCGGGGCGCTCGCGGAGGCCATCAGGGACGCGCTTACGCTCACGGCTTCGGCGCGCGAGTCTCTGATCATCAGGGCGCGAGATTTCGTGTGCGACCGCTTCTCGATCGAAAGCATGTGCGCGGCTACGCTAGACGTTTATGAGCGCCTCCTGCTGGATCGCTAATCCCAATGGCGCGAGAGCTGAAGCGGCGGTCGCCTTGGGGCTCGTCGCCCGCGGGCGTCCGAGCGGCTTTCTCGGACGTCGAAATCGGCGAGCGCGCTCGCCGTCGCCATGCTCGAACAGCGCGGATCGGACAGCTCGTTGCTCCGAGGTCTTTGTCGCCCCCGTCGTCCGGGTCCTTGATCAGGGCGTGACCATTTCGCCTCGAGCACATGTTGACTAATCGCGAGCTTTCAATAAAGGCGCGACGATCCAAGGGGAGCGCGTCGATTCGATCCCGCCGCGGCGTCGCCAGGACAAATTTTCTTGCCAAGCACGCCCAATTCGCGCGATTGTGCGCCATCGCTCAAAAAGCCCAGAGTCGAAGTTGGTTGCAATCGGCTCACGATTGGACGAGAGCGATAAATATAACAAAGGTTAACACAATGAAGATGTTTGGAAAAGTGATCGCATTCGGATTCGTCGCGGTGATGGTGACGGGGGCCGCGTTCGCGCAGGCGCCGGCTCCCGCGGCGCCAGCCCCCGCAACCACCGCGCCTTCGGCTCCCGCCCCCGCCGCGGTAGCCGGGAAACACCCGCAATCCGCCCAGTCGTTGGAATGTTCCAAGAAAGCTGACGCGCAAGGACTGCATGGAAAGAGGCGGAAGAAATTCCGCGAAGAGTGCAAGAAGGGACAGGCGGGCGAAGCGCAATAGACCCGCTTCCTGGAGCATCATGGCCGAATGACCTCGAGCCCAGCCTTTATTCCGTTTCGCGGGCGAGGTTTCATAGCGCGCCGCCTGTTGGCTGCGTTGGCTATCCCGCGCGACGAATTGCGCTCGCTTGGGCGAAGGCCTATATAATTCGCCAGCGGGCGCTGCGAGACCGCGAGCATCCGGCGTAAATGGTCCGACCCGGACGTTGCGTCCCGAGCTTTGGACGACAGCTAAAAAGAGATGAAATGCCCTGGAGCGATCAAGGCGGACCGCGCAATCAGAACAATGATCCGTGGGGACAGAAGGGCGGGCCATGGGGCTCCGGCCCAAACAACGGGGCGACGCCTCCGGACCTCGAGGAATTGCTGCGGCGCAGCCAGGAGGGGCTAAGGCAAATATTGCCATCCGGTTTCGGCGGGCGCGGAGCCGCGATCCTCGTCCTGCTGACCGTGCTGGCGTGGTTGCTGTCTGGATTTTACACCGTCGGACCCAACGAGATCGGCCTTAACCAGATTTTCGGCAAATATCAGGGAAAGACTCAGGCGGGCCTCAATTATAATCTGCCGAACCCCATCGGCTCGGTCATTAAATTGGCCGTCACGGACCGCGACGCCGTAGGGATTCGTTTTCGCAACGAGGCTGCCTCGAGCAGCCGGCGGACGCGCCCCCCGGCGACGGACGCGGCCGAGGAGAACCTGGTGCCTGATAGACGACGAGGACATCGCCGACGTCGAGTTCCACATGATCTTGCAAATCGATAATATTCCAGCCGAGGATTTCACCTTCGCATTGTCGAGCAGGCGGTTCACCATGAAGGCAGACGCCGGAGGCGCGATACACGAATCATTCGGCAGGCACGAATACGAAAAAATTGTCACCGCCCGACCGCCGATTCGATCGATTCTAGGCATCGCAACTGGATGATGCAGAAGAATTCTGGACAGCTGTCATCACGGCATTCAGATCGATTCCGGTGTCGTCTCTCGGTCGATCCGCCCGCCCAGGTGATCACCGCCTTCCGCGACGTAACCGCGGCGAACAGGATTTGCAGCGCCTCGGCAACGAGGCCGACGCCTATGCAGATCGGGTCGTGCCGGAGCGCGGGCGCGGCGGGGCGCTTCCGCGGGGCCCCGAGGCCTATCGCGAGCAGACCGTGGCGGAGGCGCAAGGGCAGGCCTCGCGCTTCACCGAGATTTACGAACATAAGCCGCGCGAGCACTGACCCGCGAGCGCCTTTATCTTGGAACGATGGAGCGCGTTCGTGGCGGAGCCGACAAGGTCATCCTCGACGAGCACAGGGCCGCGGCAACTTCCTCCTTCGTGCCGCAGCCCGCTTTCCTTCCAGCGAGGAGCCGGCCATCGGAGCCTCCCCTTCCTCGTCGCGGTCCTGCTGCTCCTTATCGTGGTTGTCGGCGGCGGCGCTCTGTTCACGGTTTCGCAGCCCGAGCAGGCCATCGTCTTGGTCTCGCCGAGCCCTCGCGGGACGGGCCTCATCACCGAGCCCGGCCTGGTTTTCAAGATTCCTTTATCGAGGACGTGGTGTTCCCCGACGAATCGCATCTCTCGCCCGAGGTCCGACCTCGAAGTGCTCGCCTCCGACAATCAGCGGCTCAAAGGTCGACAGTTTCGTCCGCTTATAAGATCGTCGATCCACTGCGGTTTACCCGAGGACCGTCGGCGGCATCCTCGCCGAGGACGACCGAGCTCGCGTCCGTGCTCAGATTCCGCCGTGCGGCACGTGCTGAGCCAGGCCGATCAGCAGCAGTACATGCACGACGAGCGCGCCGCCCTCATCGTCAAGATCCGAGGAGCAGGCCGATCTCCAGGCGCGTCAATTTCGCGTCGAGGTCGTCGACGCCCGAGTCAGGCGCGTCGACTTGCCGCCGCCGGATGCTCCAGAAAAGTATTCGGGCACATGCGAACCAAGCCCGGCCCGCGAGCAGGCCGATGCCGCGCACCAGGAGCGGAGCAGACGCAAAAGATCGCGACCAAGGCGGATCGCGACGTGATCGTGCTGGAGGGCCGAGGCGCAGCACCAAGCCAGACCAGGATCGAGGGCAAGAGAGAGCGCCGAGCGGAACCGAGTTTTCGCAGAGCATACGGCAAGAAACTTACAGATTTCTTCGCCTTTTATCGTCGATGCAGGCGTATGAGGCGGCCTTCAAATCGGGCGACACGGATTTCTGATTGGTCCACGCTCGGAGTTTTTTCGTTTTTTTGGCGCGCCGGGCGGGCAAAAAGCCCAAGCGGGCTCGAGCGCGGCGGCGCCGGACGAGCAGGAAAAGAAACATTAACGCGCCCCGCGTCACAAATACGTTGATCCAGGCATGGACGGTGAGTTACCGGTACGCTTAGGGCAGATCTTGGGGCTCCACTGGGAGAAACATATGACTTCCGTTGTTCGCGTCACATCGGGCGCGCTGCTGAGCGGCCTGGCGGCCGTTTTCTTGACGCTCGCGCCCGCCAGCGCGAAAGGCCCCGGTTCGCTGGCTGACCTGTCGGCGCAGGTGTCCGATTTGGTCGTCAATATTTCAGCGATCCAGACCGAAACCAAACCCCGAAAGGCGCCGAGGCGCTTCCCGGTCTTCCGCCCGGCGCGCCTTTCGACGATTTGTTCGAGGAATTTTTCAGACGCCAGCAACAGCAGCGTGGGGCAGAACGCGCCCGAAATGCCGCACCCGAGGAAGCCGGTTTGCTGGGCTTGGCAGTTGCCATCGACGCTTCCGGCATTATCATCACCAACAATCACGTCATCGCCGACGCCAATGAAGTAACGGTCATATTCACCGACGGCCAGAAACTTAAGGCTGAAATCCTCGGCAAGGATCAGAAGGTCGATGTCGCCGTGCTGCGCGTGAAGCCAGAGAAGCCGTTGAAGGCGGTCAAGTTTGGCGACAGCGACAAGGCGCGGGTCGGCGACTGGGTGCTGGCGGTCGGCAATCCCTTTGGCCTTGGCGGGTCGGTTACGGCCGGCATCGTTTCGGCGCGCAACCGCAATATCGACAGCGGTCCCTACGACAATTACATCCAGACGGACGCCGCCATCAACAAGGGCAATTCCGGCGGTCCGCTCTTCAACATGGACGGCGAGGTCATCGGCATCAACACGGCGATTTTGTCGCTCTCCGGGGGCTCCGTCGGGATCGGCTTCGCCACCCCGTCCAACACGGTCCAACCAGTCATCGACCAATTGCAAAAATACGGTGAGACTTGGCGCGGCTGGCTCGGCGTGCGCATCCAGAATGTCGATGACGCGATCGCCGAAAGTCTAAACCTCGGCGCTGTTCGCGGCGCTCTTGTCGCGGGCGTTGACGACCGGGGCCCGGCCAAGCACGCAGACGTCAAGGCCGGCGACGTGATCGTTAAATTCGACGGCAAGCCGATCAAGGAATTGCGGGATCTGCCCAAGCTCGTGGCGGCGACCCCGGTCGGAAAGGACGTTGAACTGGTCGTTGTTCGCGGCGGCAAGGAGCAAACCAAGACGATCAAGCTGGGACGTTTTGAAGACGGCGAGAAAGCGGCCGCCAAGGAGAGTGGCGAGGCCCAAGAGAGCGAGAAACCCGTCGTTCAGACCGTGCTCGGCCTCGAATTATCGAAGCTTTCGGACGAATTACGCAGTCGTTTCCAGATCAAGGAGTTGGTCAAATCCGGCGCGGTGATCACGAGGGTCGATCCGCGCTCCGACGCCGGCGAAAAGCGCCTCCAACCGGGCGAGATCGTTCTCGAAATCAACCAGGAGCCTGTTTCCGATCCCTCCGACGCGGCTAAGAAAGTCAAGGCGCTCAAGGACGCGGGCAAAAAGACGGCTCTCCTGATCGTGGCCAATGGTCACGGCGATACGCATTTCGTGGCTTTGGCGCTCGAATAAGTTCGGACGGAAGCGGCGCCGCTTCTAAACCTCCTCCGTAAGTCGCGGAGGAGGTTTCCTTACGCCTCCACAAACATCTCGCGCGCATAGCCTTGCGCATAGAGCAGCGCGGTCAAGTCGGCGCGGTTTAATCGCGCTTTCGCCTTGGCCGCGACTTGCGGCTTGGCGCGATAGGCGACGCCAAGGCCCGCCAAGCCCAACATTTCAATGTCGTTGGCGCCATCGCCGACAGCCAGCGTCGCCTCGCGCGAGAGGCCCCGCGCGTCGCGCAAAGAGGTCAAGACATCGCCCTTGCCCTCGGCTCCCTGGATCGGTGGAGTGATTCGTCCGGTGAGCCGACCATGATCGATCTCCAGCCGATTGGCGAAGACCTCGTCGAACCGAAGTCGCCTCCCGACAGGCGCGGCGAACAGCGTAAATCCGCCGGAAACGAGCGCCGTATGGGCGCCATGGGCACGCATCGTGGCGACCAGCGTTTGCGCGCCGGAGTTAGGCGTCAGACGCTCGACAAGTTCCTCGACGGTCGCCACGTCAACGCCGGCGAAAAGGGCGACGCGCGTGGTCAGCGCGGCTTCGAAGTCGATTTCCCCACGCATCGCCGCCGCCGTGAGCGCGGCCACCTTTTCCCCTTGCCCGATCGTCCGCGCCAGTTCGTCGAGACATTCCTGCGCGATCATTGTCGCATCCATGTCCGCGACGAGCAGCGCCTTGCGGCGAAAGCCAAGCGGCTGCACAATCACGTCAACGGGCCATTCGCCGAGGGCTTGTTCGATCCTTGGTCCAAGGGTTGGCGGCGGGTCGGAGGCGGTGAAGTAAAGGTCGAGAGCGACGCCAGCGCCAAGCCATCGGCTCTGAAAGCAATCCACGCCCGCCGCGGCGAGCGCCCGCGTGGCCGCGTTCAAAGTGAATGTCTCGCCGGGCGCCGCGACAAAAGTCGCGACCAGTTCGACAGCGGATTTTGACATCCCGGCCCTTTCGTTGCGAATAGGTCCATGCCCCGGAAGCTCGCGCCGCCGCGCGTCATTCTCATCGCAGGCCCGACCGCTTCGGGCAAGTCGGCGCTCGCCCAAAGCGTCGCGCGGCGCCATGGCGGCGAGGTCGTCAACGCCGACTCGATGCAGGTCTATCGCGACCTAAGGATTCTTGACCGCGCGCCCGACCCTTCAGGAAGAGCAAACGGCTCCGCACTGGTTGTTTGGTCATGTCGACGGCGCGGAAAATTATTCGGTCGGTCGGTGGCTGGAGGATTTTGAGGCGACGCTCGATGACCTGGCGGCGCGGGGGCGGCTCGCCGTGGTCGCGGGCGGCACCGGCCTTTATTTCAAGGCTGCGCTGCAGGGCCTCTCCGACATTCCCGCCGTGCCAGCGGAGGTGCGCGCGAGGGTGCGCGAGGACGCGCGGGGACTCTCTCCGCGAGAGCTTCACGCGGAGCTCGCGCGGGTTGATCCGCTCACCGCTGGCCGGCTTCGGCCAAGCGACCCGCAGCGGGTATTGCGCGCGCTGGAAGTTTTCGCGGCCACCGGACGGTCCCTCGCCCAATTTCAAGGCGCTCGGACCCCGCCGCTGCTGGATTCCGTCGCCTGCCCCGGCTTTTTCATCGCGCCCTCTCGGCCCGAGCTCTTCGCTCGGATAAATGCGCGTTTCGACAAAATGATCGAGGCCGGGGCGCTTGAAGAAGTTCGAGCGCTCGGCGCTCGCGGGCTTGATCCGCTGCTGCCCGTGATGCGCGCGCACGGCGTCCCCCACCTGCTAAGCTTACTCGCCGGACGGATGTCGCAGGAGGAGGCGATCGAGCGGGGCAAGCGCGATACGCGCCACTACGCCAAGCGCCAAGTCACCTTCGCGCGCCATCAACTGCCCGGCTTTCTCTGGTTGGAGGGCGAGGACATCGAGACGCGGGCCCTTGCCGCTCTCGATCAGGTTTTTGCGTAAGCGGGCCGCGCGAATCAATGTGCGTTGTGAAAAAAGAACATCTGCGCCAGCGAGAGAATGATCTCGGCGAGAATCAGAATCACCACCGTCCATTCCAGACGAACGGAGCGATCGGCGTCGATGATCTCGGTGAACGCCCGCGCGGTTTCTCCGATCACATCAAGCTTGGCTTTCAGCGTCCGGCCGCGCTCCGCGAGTTCATATTCATCCTCGAGGCGGGCGTATAGGCGTTCGAGGTCGGGTCGGTCCCACAATACATCCGGCTTGTCCTCGACGGCGACGCGACCCGAGACGCGATGCTGGACCAGCAGCGTTTGTCCGATCAGTTCGAGCATGGCGCGGCGCTTCCAAGGCGGACGTCCGGTGCTGGCCAGCGTGGCGGCGAAAGGCTCGATCGTGTCGAACACAGCGTTGACCCGCCGTTCGTCGCGGGCCAGAGCCACGCTTTTTGCCAGCGCGTCGGCGATCACCAAAGGCGCGGCCCGGTCAAGTCCTTGACCGCGAGATGGCCATTGGCGAGAGGCTTTTCCTCCCCTTCCGCGGCCGGCTCGAGCACCAGCGTCTCGTCGTCGCGACGCGACAACGCCCCCGCGACGCGAGCGCCGAGTTGGCCCAGCACATCGTCTTCCTCCAGCGGCGATAGGCCGAACAGGACCGCGACGCCAAACTTGTAGAGCACGACGAAACCGGCTTGTCCGGTGTGAAAGGCCAACGGCGCGGTCGAAACGAGATCGGCGTGCTCCAAGCCGCCGGTGTCGATCCGCTCGCCGAGCAACAACGCCCGCGCGGTCATGCGGGCGGCAAGGTGGTTGCGAGCGAGAATTCTTTTCGATGATGGTTTCCGAGCCTATTGATTTTTCTAGACGGTCCCGCAACTTCACGCGAAAGGCCTCACGACGCTGCGGCGGACGCCGCGGCGACGGCGCGAACGCTTCATCTCCCGCTTGCATCGGAAAAGCAAAGGCGTTAGCAAGCCCACCACAAGATAGGGAACTCCCCATGACTTATGTCGTCACGGAAATTTGAATGGAGTGCAAATATATGGATTGCGTGGAGGTTTGTCCGGTGGACTGCTTCTATGAAGGCGCGAATATGCTGGTGATCCATCCGGACGAGTGCATCGACTGTGGCGTTTGCGAGCCCGAGTGTCCCGCCGAGCGATTAAGCCCGACACCGAACCGGACCTTGAGATTTGGATGCACTTAACGCCGTATACGCGCAAAACTGGCCGAATATCACGATCAAGCGCGAGCCGCCGGCCGACGCCAAGGAGTGGGATGGCAAGCCGGGCAAATCCGAGGCTTATTTCTCTCCCGAAGCAGGTGAAGGCGATTGACACGGGCAATGACCCGGTTATCGGAGTTCGGGGGAGCTTATCGAAAACATTTACGGCTGGTTAACACCGAGCAATTCCTTAGACTTTGCATAAGTGCGGACTATGCCGCCCGCTCCCGTTGGCGTTTACGGGCAAGCGAACGCCTTTGATTTTAGCCAGACAACGTGATATATGTTGCCCGAGTCAAGCCCAAGCCCCGTTTGGCCTAGGGCGAAGGGCGCCAGCTTTGTATTCGTGGAACGTGTTTTCCTCGCGCATACCGTGGTTTCGTCTGGATCAAGGCGAGCGCGTCGCAAAAAGGCAAGAATATGTCGGCATAAATCTCCGACCTGGGATAAGTCGGGCCAACGAGCCCCTTCTGGGCTCAATTCGAGTTAGCACGTTTGAGTTTCGTCGTTCCGGTGCTTGCGCGGCGCCGCTAGGCCGATTCCGTGGAGCGGTATAGTGGGCGAGTCACGCTAGGTTTGCCCCGTCTCCAAAGCGGGGCGATAGGGGAGTGTGACGCGTATGCCGTCGATCAGGAAAGCCGCCAAAAGTTCGAAAGCTTCGACGGAGCGGCGGGGGAAATCCGCCAAGACCGCTAGAAAGCCGGTGAATTCATCAAATGAAGAGCGCAGCAAGAGTGTTCGCGGCAAGGCCAAAGCTGTCCCGGCTACTCGTAAGGTCTCCGCGAGGAGCGCAGCGCCTCCGCGAAGCAAACGACGAAGGCCTCTGCTAGGAAGACACTGAAACGCCCGACGAAAAGCGCCGCCAGACCGCGGGTAAGACCGGCACAAAAAAACCGAGGCCAAGAAAGCCATCGCGACCCAAATGACAACCTCCCGCAAGGGCGCTTTGGCGAAGAGCGCCACAAAGCCCGCGACGGCGAAGACCGAGGCGCGAGGGGGCGGCAAGATCGCCACCGGCGGGCAGGGCTCGCCTGCTTCGAAGAGTTCGGCCAAGAAAGGCGTGATTTTGGCGCAAAAAAGCAAGGCGACGGCATCCGTGAAAAATTTAGCCGCTAATCATAAGCAGGAGAAAAGCACCCGCACCGTAAAACCGCAAGACATGACCGCCCTGAATCCTGTCGTGAATTCGCCGCCGGCCCGAATCGCCGGCGCGCAGCCGGCAGCGGCACAGTTGACAACTCCAGTTGCGAGCGAAGCTATCCAAGTGGCAAAGAACCTCTCTGAAACAGCGGCCAAGGCCGCAGCGCGTAAGCCGGCGCCGCCCGTTATCGACGGTGCGCCAAACGACGAGAAAATCGCTCAGGCCAAGAGCGCGTCGCCGCCCGCCAAGCCGGCCGCGATTGGAGCCAAACCGCGCGCTCCGAGCCAAAAGCTGGGATTTAAGTTAAGCGAGTTTATCGTTTATCCCGCGCATGGCGTCGGCCAGATCATTGGCATCGAGGTGCAGGAGGTCGCGGGGTTCAGCCTGGAGCTTTTCGTCGTCAGCTTCATCAAGGACAAGATGATTTTAAAAGTTCCGACATCCAAGGTGACGGCGGTTGGAATGCGCAAGCTGGCGGAGTTGGAGGTGGTCGATAAAGCGCTTGGGACGTTGAGCGGCCGCGCGCGGGTGAAGCGCACGATGTGGTCGCGCCGCGCTCAGGAGTATGAAGCGAAAATCAACTCTGGAGATCTCGTTACGATCGCCGAGGTTGTTCGCGACCTCTATCGCTCGGATACCCAGCCGGAGCAGTCTTACTCGGAGCGTCAGCTCTATGAGGCGGCGCTTGACCGCATGGCGCGCGAGGTCGCGGCCGTCCGCAAGCTGATCGACTCGGAAGCGCTCAAGGTGATTGAGTTTTTCCTGCTGAAGGGGCCGCGCCGCGAGCCAAGACCGAAGCCGATCTCGCCGACGATGGTTCGGACGACGCCGACGTGGACCGCGCCGCTTGAGGTTGTCGCGCGCCATCGCGGCGCGCGGCGAAAATAAAATTTGACGCCGCCCAGCGTCTCGCCGGGCGGCGTTTTCATTTGCGCCGCGGAGCTTCTCCATTCGCCAATTTTGGCTAGTCCTCTATATCACGGCAGCCCGGTTGTTGAGCCAAAGCCCTGCGAAGTTTCCCAAGCGCGCGGTTCTCGATTTGGCGCACGCGCTCCTTGGAGATGCCAAGTTCATCGCCCAGCGATTCCAGCGTGACCAGACTTTCGCTCAATGGCGCTCGCGCACGATGCGGAGCTCCCGCTCGCTTAACACCGCCAGCGCGTCCATCAGCCATCGCGCGCGACGATCCCTATCCAGCGATTCCTCGACGATTTCATCCGGTAGCGGCTGACCGTCCACGAGGAAGTCCATCCGCTCGCTTACGCCACTTGATTCGGAGTTGACCATTTGAGCATTGAGGGAGGCGTCGCCCCCGCCAAGCCGCGAGTCCATCAGTTCGACATCCGCCCGCGTGACGCCAAGCGATTCCGCGATTTTCTGAAAGGCTTGGCTTGGGTTCTCCGTTTCGCTTCCCTGCATCAGGCGCGCGCGCAACCGCCTCAAGTTGAAAAATAACGCTTTCTGCGCCGAACTGGTGCCGCCGCGGACGATCGACCAGTTCCGCAGCACGTAGTCCTGAATCGAGGCCCTAATCCACCAGGTCGCATAGGTGGAAAAACGGACCTCCCTTTCGGGTTCGAAGCGGGCCGCTGCCTCTAGCAGACCGATGTGGCCTTCTTGGACGAGATCGGCGGCGGCGAGACCATAATGCCGAAAGCGGGCGGCCAAGGCGAGCACGAGGCGCATATGCGCGCCCGCGAGCCGATGCAACGCGGATTTATCTTTACGGTCGCGCCATGCCGCGGCGAGCACTCTCTCTTCGTCTCTCTCCAGGAAAGGCGCGACCGTGGCGGCCTTCAACAGGTCGCGACTTATGCCAGGCAAATAAGCCATTGCTGTCTCCTTCGTCGCGGCTACGCGCGAAGTTCGAGAAAGTCGCGCCACCGCCGACGCTTGTTAAAGTCGTTCTAAACCAATAACCGCGCCGGCTCGGATTGGTTCCGAGCCGGGGTCAAATCTTGCCAACTGCCCTAAGGCCGGCTTTCGCCTATGTTTGGTTTGTGATGGTTCCGCTCGCGGCTTTGTCCCGGGCGAAGAATCTTCGTGCCGCGCGGCATCTTTCAAGGATGTGATCGTAATCGCCGAACGCCGTGATCATGAGCTTGTTTTGTCGCGGACGCCCGCCCATGATCGCCCCTTCGCCTGGAGCTCCATCGAGCAGGACTTTCTCCGGTTTGGGAATCCCCGCTGGAGTCAATCGTTCCGGCCGCCGGTGCAAGCCGTTGGAATCGCTAACACGGGACAAGGCGATTCGCGAAGAACGCGCTCCATCAGGCTGCCGCGCAACGCGTCCAGTAGGCCCTCACGTCCAGCCGTGGGCATGACGATCATATCCGCGTCAATTTCCTTGGCGACCCGGACAATTGTTTCGACCGCCGGCCCCAGCCGAACATCGATTGGGCACTCGACGCCGCCAACATGCGATGGCGCCGAGGAGCCGACATGGAGCAAATATATCCGGCTGTTTGGAGCGAGAAGCTGTTTGAAGCCGGTCGTCCAGAGCCAGGCCTGCTCCGCTCCGGAGCCATCGCCGATCGGCAATAGAATCGTCCCCAGGGAAACCACGCCCGTCTCGCTATCGACAAAGCCCTTTTGGTATTCGCGCAGGAATAGCGTTGGCGTCCCCGCTCGTCGCGCCGTGTCCTCGGCGACCGACCCGTTGAGCCAATGTCGCCAACTGCTTCGCGCATGGGTCATCAACACCATCAGATCGCAGGGATGCCACCCAACGAACGCCTCGACGCCTCGAGCCGGCGCGGTCAATTTGACGACGCTCTTCCGCACGTCCAAACCCAACTCCTTGGCCAGCGCGGACCGCGCCGCGTCGGGGGCGATCATCCCCCAAGCGCCCAGCAGAACGCGCACGCGCGGAAAGCGACCCCACTCCTCTTCGGCATCGGACTGGATGTGAACAAGATTAAGACGTCCTTGCGCCGCCACCGCGATCCGCAGCGCGTGCGCCAAGGCGTTCAGGCTGGCGCGCGAAAAGTCCGTTGGGTGAACGATCGACTTCACATTCGTGTCAATCATGAGGGCGCGCTCCGCGAACAGTATCGACGAAGGCGCGGTTTCCCGGGCCTGACTAACCTCGGCCTCTCCGATTCGCGATCTCGACGCAGGTAATCTTGTTCAGGCTCTACCGGCTTTTAGCCTCGAACGGTCGAAACTCCGACTCCGCTTATGACACTCTCAATCTTGGGGACGGCCACTCCGCTTGGTGGATATGACCGTAGTTGCCGCGTCCCGATTGTGTCTACGCGAACCTCGGATGGCTAGCCCTGGCGCTCCCTCCCATGCCCCGCGCCGAGCCCCGGCGCGCGCCATCTCGCCAGCGCCAGCCCGCCAAGCGCCAGCGCCGCGAAAGCCGCCCCGGCGCAAAAGGTCGCCTGCGCGCCGTGGCGGTCCCATAGGTCGCCGGCGATGAGGCTGGCCGCGAGCGTCGCGAGACCCCCCAATAGGTTGAACATGCCGAAGGCTGTGCCGCGCAGCTCCGCCGCCGCCACATCCGCCACTAGCGTCGCCAGTAGGCCTTGCGTCAGTCCCATGTGCAAGCCCCAGAGCAAGACGCCGATGGAGACGCCGATAAGCCCGCTGGGGCTCGCGAGCACGAGATCGGCGGTGATCAGCAGCGCGAGGCCCAACGCCAAGACGATCAGCCGGTCGCAGGCGTCCGAAAGCGCCCCGGCGGGATAGGCCGATAATGCGTAGACGACGTTCATCGCCACGAGCACCAGCGGGCTGAGCGCCAGCGGTAGGCCGGCGTCTCGCGCGCGGAGGATCAGGAAGGCCTCGCTGAAGTGGGCCAGCGCGAAGACCGTCGCGATCAGCGTGATGAGCCAAAAGGCGCCGCCAAGCCGCGCCAGCTCCGAAAAACGCAAGGGGAAGCGCGGCTGACGAGCGCCGCCGCGTCGCTCCGGCTCCTTCACCGCCACCAGCAGCAGCGCCACCGCCAGCAAGGCGGGGATGACCGCGACCCAAAAGACCAGTTTGAAATTGTCGGCGGAAAGCCACATCAGACCGATCGCCAGAGCCGGCCCCAGAAAGGCGCCGACGGTGTTGAGGGACTGGCGCAGGCCGAAGCTGGCCCCGCGCAGGGCTGGCGGAGAGATGTCGGCCACGAGGGCGTCGCGCGGGGCGCCGCGTATTCCCTTGCCCACGCGGTCGACGAAGCGCGCCGCGAAGAGCACGTCGATTCCCTGCGCGAGCGGAAAGGCGGGCTTGGTCAGCGCGGCGAGGCCATAGCCCAGCGTCGCCAGGAATTTGCGCCGTCCCAGCCAGTCCGACAACGCGCCCGAGAAAATCTTGACGATCGACGCCGTTGATTCGGCTACTCCCTCGATCGCGCCGACGCTGGTCATCGACGCGCCGAAAACGGTGACGAGATAGACCGGAAGCAGCGCGTGGATCATCTCGGAAGACACGTTCATCAGCAACGAAACAAAGCCCAGCGCCCATATCCCGCCGGGGATTTGGCGCAGGCGGGAGGGCTTGGCCTCGGCCTCCGTTTCGGTCACGAATCTTCTCCATCCGCCTTGATGACGCCGGTTTCCGGTAGCAGAAAAACGCGCGTCACGCTCTCCCCGTCGGCGCGCGCGAAATTGGGCGGCGCCGTTCGGCTGTTCTAATATGCTTCCAACCTAACGAATTACGCGATCGGCGGTAGGCTCTGATGCACGCGCCCCCCATGCCCATCACCGACCGGCTTGGCCCGAGCGAAACCTCGTCGCTCGCCATCGACCTTTCCGCGCTGGCCCGAAATTGGCGGCGACTCGCCGAACGCTGCGCGCCGGCCGAGTGCTCCGCCGTTGTCAAGGCCAACGCGTACGGGCTCGGGCTGGAGCCGGTCATGCGCGCGCTGCTGGCGGCCGGCTGCGAGACCTTTTTCGTCGCCTGCGCGAGCGAGGGAGAGCGGGCCCGCGCCGTGTCGGGGAAGGCGGTCGTCTATGTGTTCGACGGGATCGCGCCCGGCTCCGCGCCAAGGCTCAGGGCGGCCGGGCTGCGGCCCGTGCTGAACTCCTTGGCGGAGATCGCCGAATGGGCCGGAGCCGGACCCGCCGCGCTGCATTTCGACACCGGCATGAATTCGGCTGGGATTCGCGCCCGCCGAGGCCGGGGAAGCCGCCGCTCTGCTCGCGGCCGCGCCATGTCTGGTGATGAGCCATCTCGTATCGGCGCAATCGCCGGGCGATCCCGTCAACGCCCGCCAGATCGCCGCCTTCGACGCGATAGCCCGGCGTTTTCCCGGCGTTCCCCGCTCGCTGTGCAACTCCTCGGGGATATTTCTCCCTTCGAAGCCGCATCAAGACCTGACGCGGCCCGGCTACGCGCTTTACGGCGGCAATCCGACACCGGGCCGGCCCAACCCGATGCGCGCCGTGTTGCGCCTGGAGAGCCGCGTTCTCGCGGTCCACGACATCGCGGCGGGCGCGAGCGTCGGTTACGACGCCGCCTGGACCGCGCCGCGCCAAACGCGCCTCGCCACCATCGCCCTGGGCTATGCGGACGGGCTGCCGGTCGGCGCCTCCGGCGGGTCGTCGGGGCCGCCGGCCGAAGCGCTGGTCGCGGGACGGCGCTGTCCCGTCGTCGGGCGGGTGTCGATGGATTATGTCGTGCTCGACGTGACCGAGGCCGGCCCGGTCAGGCGCGGCGATTGGGCGGAAATCCTTGGCGAGGAGATCGGCGTCGACGAACTCGCCGCGCGGGCGGGAACGATCGGCTATGAGATTTTGACGCGGCTCGGACCGCGTTACGCCCGGCGCTATCTCGGCGGGTGAGCCTCGCCCGCGAGAGCGCCGGGGCGACAGCGGCGACGATGGCGACAATGCTGGGCGTCAATCCCGATCGACGCGCCCTTCCTCACCCCCGCGCCGACCACGGCTCCAGCACCGGAAAGCCCTCGCCGGCCAAAAGATTCACGGTCTCGCTCAGCGGCAGTCCGACCACGCCGGTGTATGACCCGGTAAGCTTCACCACGAACACCCCGGCGAGGCCCTGTATCGCGTAGCCGCCGGCCTTGCCGCGCCATTCCCCGGTCGCGAGATAGGCCGCGATCTCGGCTCCGCTCAGCCGCTTGAAGCGCAGCCGCGTCTCGGTGAGGCGTTGGCGCTCGGCCCCGCGCGGGGTGATCAGGCTGACCGCCGTGAAGACGCGGTGCTGGCGGCCGGACAGAAGATGGAGGCAGTCGTCGGCCTCGTCGGTCGTCTCGCATTTGGGCAAGACCCGCCGCCCGACCGCGACGACCGTATCGGCGGCGATCAGGTGAGCGCCCGCCAGCTCCGGCCGCAAGGCCATGATCTTTCTCGCCGCCTGCGCCTTCTCGCTGGCGAGGCGGATCGCCAGGCCGCGCGGCTGCTCGAAACGCCTCGGCGTCTCGTCGATGTCGGCGGGCAGCAGCGCGTCGACGTTCAGCCCCGCCTGTTCGAGCAGCGCGAGCCGCCTCGGCGAGGCGGAGGCGAGCACCAGCTTGGGCCGGGATGGCTTGGCGTCGGGTGGCTTGGCGTCGGACGTTCGGTCAAGAGCCGGCGCGGGTTCGGCTGTCACGAAGGGCGCTCCGCCGCTTTAAAGTTTAACGGAATCGATAGGTGATCCGACCCTTGGTGAGGTCGTAAGGCGTCATTTCGACAAGCACCTTATCGCCCTCCAGCACGCGAATACGGTTCTTGCGCATCTTCCCGGCGGTATGGGCGATGATTTCATGCTCATTTTCGAGCTTCACCCGAAACATCGCGCTGGGCAGCAGCTCGGTCACGATTCCAGGAAATTCAAGCAATTCTTCCTTGGCCATGTGGTTCCTTGTTTAAAAGCGCTCGCGCGGGCTTGACATATGCCGCGCCGCCCGAAGCGCTTGGATTGGCGCGGACCCTAATCGAGAATGCGGGCTTTGTGAACCGTGCTGTTCACGTAGCGCGGCGGGAATTCGCAGGTAAGGTCGTTTCCCCAGCCGCGCCGGGGCGACAGCGGCGACCGAGGCGACGGCGTAGCCGGGTCGGATGAGGGCGCCGCGACCACAACGAACGCTCTACCCCTCGATTTCCTCGCGCCTGATCTCCAGCTCCAGCCATTCCTCCTCCGCGCGGGCCAGCTCCGCCTCGATCTCGGCGAGCATGACCCCGGCTCGCGCGAATTTCGAGGGATCGCTCGTGTAGAGATCGGGGTCGTCGAGCAGGGCTTGCAGCTTGGCCTTCTTGGCGCGCAGCTCGTCCATTTTCTTGGGCAGCGTCGTCAGAGCGTGCTGCTCCTTGTTGGAGAGGCGCGGGCGTCCCGCCGGTTTTTCGCGCGGCTGGGGCTTTTCGCGCGTCTCGGCTGGGGTTTCGGACGCGGCCTCTCTGGCGACGACCCCCGCCCCCCGTTGCGCCACCATATCGGAATAGCCGCCGGCATATTCCCGCCACAGGCCGGCGCCCTCGCTCATCAGCACCGAGGTGGCCACGCGATCCAGAAAATCGCGGTCGTGGCTGACGACGATCAGCGTGCCCGGATAATCGGCCAGCATTTCCTCCAAGAAATCGAGCGTTTCGAGATCGAGGTCGTTGGTCGGCTCGTCCAGCACCAGCACGTTGGACGGCAAGGCCAGCGCGCGAGCCAGCATCAGCCGGCCGCGCTCCCCGCCCGAGAGCTTGCCGACCGGCGTGCGCGCCTGCTCGGGGCCGAACAGGAAATCCCGCATGTAACCGATGATATGGCGGCGCTCGCCGTTGATCTCCACGAAGTCCGAGCCGCCGCCGGTGAGGGCGTCCTGCAAGGTGCTGGCGGGATCGAGGCTGGCGCGGCTTTGCTCCAGCGTGGCCATCGCGAGACCCGCGCCGAGCCGGACCTTGCCGGCGTCGGGGGCGAGCTTGCCGGTCAGCAGATTGACCAGCGTGGTCTTGCCGGCCCCATTGGCCCCGATGATCCCAAGCCGGTCCCCACGCATCACGCGGGTCGAGAAATCCTCGACGATGACCCTCTCGCCATAGGACTTGCCGATCTTCACGGCCTCGATGACCAGCTTGCCGGAAAGCTGGGCCTCGCTGGCCTCCAGCCTCACCTCCGAGGTCGGCGCGACGCGCTGGCGGCGCTCGGCCCGCATCTTGTGGAGGTCTCCCAGCCGCTTGACATTGCGCTTGCGCCGGCCCGAGACGCCGTGACGAAGCCAATGCTCCTCGGCCACGATCTTGCGGTCGGCCTTGTGCCGCTGGCGTTCCTCCTCCTCCAACTCGCGGTCCCGCCAAGCCTCGAAGTCGCGAAAGCCGCTGTCGAGATGCCGGGTGCGGCCACGATCGAGCCAGACCGTCTCGCGCGTGAGGTCTTGCAGGAAGCGGCGGTCGTGGCTGATCAGGACGAGCGCGGAGCGGAGCGTCGCGAGTTTCTCTTCGAGCCAGACGATGGTCGGCAAATCGAGATGGTTGGTCGGCTCGTCCAGCAGCAGAATATCGGGCCGGGGGGCCAGGGCCCGCACGAGGGCGGCGCGTCTGCCCTCCCCGCCCGAGAGCCGCGCCGGCTTTTCCTCGCCGGTGAGCCCGAGTCCCTCCAACAACTGTCGCGCGAAATAGGGATCGTCGAGCGGCGAGAGCCCGGCCTCGACATAGGCCATGACCGACGTGAAGCCGGAAAAGTCGGGCTCTTGCGGAAGGTATCTCAGGCTTGCGCCGGGCTGGAGAAAGCGCTCGCCGGCGTCGAAGTCGATCTCTCCGGCGGCGATCTTGAGCATGGTCGATTTGCCCGAGCCGTTGCGTCCGACAAGGCACAGCCGCGCGCCGGGCGAGACCGACAAATCGACGCCTTCGAGCAGGGGCTTGCCGCCGAGCGTGAGGGTCACGCCCTGCAAGGCCAGCAAGGGAGGAGGAGCCATGAGCGCTTTCGAGTTAAAGGAATCCGGTCGAGACGGCTTCTCCCACGGGCGCGGGCGGCTTGTCGAGCCGTTGGAGCGGCGAGGGTCCTCATCCGACCCTCGCTACGCTAGGGCCACCTTCTCCCGCAAACGGGAGAAGGACTGGAGCCGGTTGATTCAACTTCAATAACCTAAATTACAAGGGCGCGTCCCTTCTCCCACTTGTGGGAGACGGTGGCCCCGCGAAGCGGGGTCGGATGAGGGTTCTGGGGAAGTTCCAACAAACCGCGACGCTTCGTCCCGCCCCCTTTGAAATCGAAAAGCCATGCCCATATCGCGCATAGGGCCGCCGCAAGGGGCCAAGGGGGTGACGCGCCGCTCCATTGGAGGGCCGTTCGTTTGAGTGGGGAGCATTCATGAATATCGAGAAATACACCGAGCGGGCGCGCGGCTTCATTCAGGCGGCGCAGGGGATCGCGACCCGCGAGGGCCATCAGCAGTTCACGCCCGAGCATATTTTGAAGGCGCTGCTCGACGACGAGCAGGGGCTTTCGGCGGGGCTGATCGACAAGGCTGGCGGACGCTCTCGCGAGGCGCTGCAAAAGACCGAGGCCGTCCTCGCCAAACTGCCGAAGGTGGCGGGCACCGGCACGGTGCAGCTTTATCTGACGCCGGCGACCGCGCGGCTGTTCGACAACGCCGAGAAGATCGCGCAAAAGTCCGGCGACAGCTTCGTCACGGTCGAGCGGCTGCTGCTCGCGCTCGCGCTGGAGAAGGGGACCGAGGCCGCGCGCATTCTGAGCGAGGCCGGCGTGACCGCGCAGACGCTCAACGCGGCCATCGAGGATTTGCGCAAGGGCCGCAAGGCCGACAGCGCCTCGGCCGAAAGCGGCTACGACGCCTTGAAGAAATACGCCCGCGATCTGACCGAGGCGGCGCGCGAGGGCAAGCTCGATCCGGTGATCGGCCGCGACGAGGAAATCCGCCGGACCATTCAGGTTCTGGCGCGGCGCACGAAAAACAATCCCGTGCTGATCGGCGAACCCGGCGTCGGCAAGACCGCCATCGTCGAGGGCCTCGCCTTGCGCATCGTCAACGGCGACGTGCCGGAGTCGTTGCAGGACAAGAAGCTGCTGGCGCTCGACATGGGCGCGCTGATCGCCGGCGCGAAATATCGCGGCGAGTTCGAGGAGCGGATCAAGGCGGTGCTGAACGAGGTCACGGCGGCGGCGGGCGGGGTGATCCTGTTCATCGACGAGATGCACACGCTGGTCGGCGCGGGCAAGGCCGACGGCGCGATGGACGCCTCCAATCTGTTGAAGCCGGCCCTGGCGCGCGGCGAACTGCATTGCGTCGGCGCGACCACGCTCGACGAATATAGAAAGCATGTCGAGAAGGACGCGGCGCTGGCGCGGCGGTTCCAGCCGGTGTTCATCGGCGAGCCGACGGTCGAGGATACGATCTCGATCCTGCGCGGGCTCAAGGAGAAATACGAGCTGCATCACGGCGTGCGGATCAGCGACAGCGCGCTGGTGGCGGCGGCGACCCTCTCCAACCGCTACATCTCCGACCGCTTCCTGCCGGACAAGGCCATCGACCTGATGGACGAGGCCAGCTCGCGCTTGCGCATGCAGATCGACTCCAAGCCCGAGGAACTCGACGAATACGACCGCCGCATCGTTCAGCTGCGCATCGAGCAGGAGGCGCTGCGCAAGGAAACCGACGCGGCCTCCAAGGACCGGCTCGAACGGCTGGAAGGCGAGCTCGCGGGCCTCGAGGAGAAGTCCGCCGTGCTGACCCAGCGCTGGCGCGCCGAGAAGGAGAAGCTCGGCCAGGCCCAGAAGTGGAAGGAGCAGCTCGACAACGCCCGCAACGAACTCGCCCAGGCGCAGCGGCGCGGCGAATATCAACGGGCCGGGGAATTGACCTATGGCGTCATCCCCGATCTCGAACGCAAGCTGGCCGAGAGCGACGGAAAGGACGGCGAGAAGGTCGAGGAAGCGGTGACGGCCGACAACATCGCGCAGGTCGTCTCGCGCTGGACCGGCGTGCCCGTCGACAAGATGCTGGAGGGCGAACGCGAGAAGCTGCTGCACATGGAGGAGGAGCTGGCGCGGCGCGTCGTCGGGCAGAGCGAGGCCGTCTCGGCCGTGGCGACGGCGGTGCGGCGCGCGCGGGCGGGGCTGCAAGACCCCAACCGGCCCATCGGCTCCTTCATGTTCCTCGGGCCGACGGGCGTCGGCAAGACCGAGCTGACCAAGGCGCTCGCGAGCTTCCTGTTCGACGACGAGACCGCGATGGTGCGGCTCGACATGTCCGAATACATGGAGAAACATTCGGTGGCGAGGCTGATCGGCGCGCCTCCGGGCTACGTCGGCTATGAGGAGGGCGGCGCGCTCACCGAGGCGGTGCGGCGCAGGCCCTATCAGGTGCTGCTGTTCGACGAGATCGAGAAGGCGCATCCGGACGTGTTCAACGTGCTGCTGCAGGTGCTCGACGACGGGCGGCTGACCGACGGGCAGGGGCGCACGGTCGACTTCAAGAACACGCTCATCGTGATGACCTCCAATCTCGGCGCGGAATATCTCGTCATGCAGAACGAGGGCGAGGATTCGGCGGCGGTGCAGGCGGAGGTGATGCAGGTCGTGCGTTCGCGCTTCAGGCCCGAGTTCCTCAACCGCATCGACGAGATCATCCTGTTCCACAGGCTGCGGCGCGAGGACATGGGAGCCATCGTCGACATCCAGTTCAAGCGTCTCGCCAAGCTGCTGGAGGACCGCAAGATCGTGCTGGAGCCGGACGCCAAGGCGCGCGACTGGCTCGCGGCGCGAGGCTACGACCCGGCCTATGGCGCGAGGCCGTTGAAGCGCGTGATGCAGAAGGAACTGCAGGACGCGCTGGCCGGGCGCCTGCTCGCGGGCGAGATCGTCGACGGCGCTCACGTGGCGGTCTCGGCGGAAGCCGCGGGATTGACGCTCGACGGCCGCCCGGCGAAAGGCGGACAGGGCGACAATGTGGTGAGGATGAAGAAGGGCGCGTGAGGCGGCT
>CAVZKF010000028.1:0-95632 GCA_963775775.1 uncultured Alphaproteobacteria bacterium | reverse complement strand
CGGTTTTATACCGCCCCTTCGCGCAACAGCTTGTAGACAATCGCGTCGACCAGCGCCTCGAACGAGGCGTCGATCACATTGGCCGACACGCCGACCGTCGACCAGCGTCCGCCCTCGCCGTCCGCGCATTCGACCAGCACGCGCGTCACGGCGTCGGTGCCGCCCTGGAACACGCGCACGCGATAATCGACGAGCTTCACATCCTCGATATAGCGCTGATAGGCGCCGAGATCCTTGCGCAACGCGAGATCGAGCGCATTGACCGGGCCATTGCCTTCCGCCGCCGAAATGCGCGTCTCGCCGTGCACGCGCAGCTTGACGATGGCTTCGGCGCCGGCGTCCTCCAAACCGCCATCGCGCGCGAAGCGCCGGTCCACCGCGACGCTGTAGCGCTCGACATCGAAGTAATGCGGCGTCTCGCCCATCACGCGCTTCGCCAGCAGAAAGAACGATGCGTCGGCGCCCTCATAGGCATAGCCCTGCGCTTCCTTGTCCTTCACTTCGTCGAGCAGGCGCGTTAAGCGCGGGTCGTCCTTTTCGAGATCGACGCCGAGCCGCGACAGTTCCGCCAAAATATTCGACCGGCCGGCCTGGTCCGAAACCAACACGCGGCGCCGGTTGCCGACGCTTTCTGGCGGGACGTGCTCGTAGGTGCGCGAATCCGTCATCACGGCCGAGGCGTGAATCCCCGCCTTGGTTGCGAAGGCGCTGGCGCCGACATAGGGCGCGTGGCGATTGGGCGCGCGGTTTAAGAGTTCGTCCAGCGCATGGCTAATGCGCGTCAATTGCGTGAGCTTTTCCGCCGTGACGCCGATCTCGAAGTTTCGCGAAAACTCGTCCTTGAGCAGCAGCGTCGGAATGATCGTCGTCAGATTGGCGTTGCCGCAACGCTCGCCCAAGCCATTGAGCGAGCCCTGAATCTGCCGCGCGCCGGCGCGCACGGCGGCGAGCGAATTGGCGACCGCCTGGCCCGTGTCGTCATGCGCGTGAACACCGAGCTTTTCGCCGGGAATGACCCGCGCCACGCGCGTCACGATGCGCTCGATTTCATGCGGCAGGAGCCACCATTGGTGTCGCACAGCACGATCCAGCGCGCGCCCGCGTCGGCGGCCGCCTTCGCGCATGCCAGCGCATAGGCTTCGTTAGCCTTGAAGCCGTCGAAGAAATGTTCGCAGTCGACAGCCGCTTCCTTGCCGCGTTTAATCGCCGCCTGAACCGATTGCGTGATCGCGGCGAGATTGTCTTCCTCGGTCGAGCGCAATGCGACGCGCACTTGATAGTCCCATGCCTTGGCGACGAAGACGATCGCGTCGCTGTCGCAGTCCAGCAAGGCCGCGACGCCGGGATCGTTCTCCACCGAGCGCCCCTGCCGCCGCGTCATTCCAAAGGCCGCGAAGCGCGCGCGCAGGGGAGGGCGCTTGGCGAAAAACTCGGTGTCCTGCGGATTGGCGCCGGGATAGCCGCCCTCGATATAATCGACGCCCAGATCGTCGAGCATGGCGGCGATCCGCCGCTTGTCGTCGAGCGAAAAGTCGACTCCGGTCGTCTGCGCGCCGTCGCGTAGCGTGGTGTCGAACAGCGAGAGTCGATGCTTCGTCATTTAAGCGTGTCCTGTCGCGACCGGCGGCGGGAGCGCCTTGGTCATCGTGGTGGTCCCCAGCCATTCGCCGTTGATTACGACCGTGTTGCGACTTTGCGGGATATAGCCGCGCTTTTCGAAAAACGCGCGCGCGGCGTCCGAGGCGTCGACGCTCAGACTTTGCGCGCCGCGCGCCGCGCCAAGTTTTTCGAGCGCGTCGGCGAGGGCGGAGCCAACGCCGAGCCGCGCGTAACCCGGATGCACATAGAGCATGTCGAGGATGCGCGCCTCCTTGAGCGAGGCGAAGCCAGCGTTCTCGCCGTCGATCAGCGCGACGATGGTGAGGTTTGCTCCAAGCCTCTTGGCGAAACCGCTCTCGTCGTCCGCGCAAGCCGCCCAGGCGGCGCGCTGGTCGTCGTCGTAGAAATCCTCGGCGAGCGTCTCGACGCTGGCGCGAAAAAGCGCGGCGAGACGCGGCGCGTCACCCGGCAGAACCGGACGCAGCGAAGGAGGATTTTTTGCGCGCGTCATGGTTAGAGGACGCCCGAAAGACGTAGCGCGACGAGCGCGGCGAGCGCCAGCACGATCAGCTTGAAGCTGAGATAGCTCAGCCAATGCGCGGGGAAAGGGAGCGATTTTTTCCAGTCGTCGGACATGGGTTATTCTCCTACAGGAAAAGCGGCGGCGTTCTCCCGCGCTCGCGCGAGAATTGTCTCTACGACGCCGTGAAGATCGGCGTCGATTTCATGGTTCCAAAACCGCAGCGTGCGAAAGCCCTGCGCCGCGAAAAAAGTGTCGCGTCGCTCGTCATGCGTGACCCCTTCATCCTCGCCGTGCTGGGAGCCGTCCGCTTCCACGATGATGCGGTATTTGAAGCAGACGAAATCGAGAATATAGCCTTCTAGCGGAGCCTGACGGCGGAAGTGAAAGCCCTGTGGACGCAATTGGCGTAGCACCGCCCATAGCTTCACCTCCCGCGGGGTCATGGATTTGCGCAAGGCGCGGGCTTTGGCGTTGGCCATGGGAGTAGTCTCTTGCGATAGAAAACCCCACCCGACCCCGCTTCGCGGGGCCACCCTCCCCGTAAAGGGGAGGGATGGGGCTGCTTTATCGTCGCACAAAAATTTGAAAATTCCGGACTGCATGAATATTGCCGTTAAAGATCGCGTCGCGGGGCTCCCATCCCTCCCCCTTGCGGGGAGGGTGGCCCGGCGAAGCGGAGTCGGGTGGGGGGCCGCGAACGCGAGGACTCACCGCTTGACCTCCCATGTCGTCGTGCCGTCCTTATTGTCTTTCAGCGCGACGCCCATCGCGGCGAGTTCGTCGCGGATGCGGTCGGACTCGGCCCAGTTTTTGGCGGCGCGGGCGGCGAGGCGGGTGTTGATGAGTTCATCCACTTGACGCCTCGCATCAGCGTTGATCAGGTTCGACGAACCGGTCGCCAACTCGATCAAATGTCGAATTCGCTCGGGAGCGATCAGGCCGAGGATGGATAAATCGGCGACAAACTCCCAAGCGTTTTCAGCTTCGTAGATAGTGCCTCTTTCGATTGGGTGACCCAGTTGGCCAGCGACGATGTCGAGCCCGGACGGAAGGCCACTCCCGAGGCTCGAAATGACCGCTGGAGTGTTCAAGTCATTGCAAAGTTCGTACGAGGTACTTGTCCCCGTAGGCGAAGAGATGGGCCAATTTCCAGAGGCCAGTTGTTCGGCATCGAGCGTTTCGGTGAGCTTCCTTAGCCAGCGGAACAGAGTCTTCTCCGCCTCCTCCAGCGCCTTCACGGTAAAATCAATCGGCTGCCGATAATGCGTGCGCAGCATCGCCAGCCGCAGCACTTCGCCCGGCCACTTTCGCCCGCCAAACTTCTCCGTATTCAGCAACTCATGGATCGTGACAAAATTCCCCAGGCTCTTGGACATTTTCTCGCCCTCGACCTGCAAGAATCCGTTGTGCATCCAGACATTGGCCATCACGTCGTGGCCGAAGGCGCAGCGGGTTTGGGCGATTTCGTTTTCGTGATGGGGGAAGACGAGGTCGATGCCGCCGCCGTGGATGTCGAAGACTTCGCCCAGATGCTTCCAGCTCATCGCCGAGCATTCGATATGCCAGCCGGGGCGGCCCCGGCCCCAGGGCGACTCCCAGCCAGGCTCGCTGTCCTTCGACGGCTTCCACAGCAACAAAATCCATATCGCCGCGCTTATAGGGCGCGACATCGACCCTGGCGCCGGCGATCATTTCGTCGAGCGAGCGGCGCGATAGGCGTCCATAATCCTTCATCGACGGGACATCGAACAGCACATGGCCGTCCGCCGCATAGGCGTGGCCGGAGGCGATCAATCTCTCGATGATGGCGATCATCTGCGCGATATGCTCGGTGGCGCGCGGCTGCACGTCGGGCTCCAGGCAGCCCAGCGCCTTCACGTCGGCCTGAAAGACCCTGTTGGTTTCCTCGGTCAATTCGCGAATGGATATGCCGCGCTCGGCGGCCCTGGCGTTGATCTTGTCGTCGACGTCGGTGATGTTGCGCACATAGCGTACATGCGCCGCGCCATAGACATGCCGCAGCAACCGATAAAGCACGTCGAACACGATGATAGGGCGGGCGTTGCCGATGTGCGCAAAATCGTAGACCGTCGGCCCGCACACATACATGCGCACATTGGAAGGATCGAGCGGGACGAACGCTTCCTTCCCGCGCGTGAGCGTATTGTAAAGTTTGAGCGGCGGCGTGGACGACGACATGGAGCTTCCCTAAAAGGCCTCCCGGCCGGGCGTCGCTTCATGTGGGGATGAGACGTGACGGCTCCGGCCAGCGGTTGAGCTAGCTGATAATAATCCGACCACAAATTGGAAGGCCGAGCGTGAGCGTCATGCCCGGGACCATGCGCCGGCGAGCCCGCCGCGTCAAGCCGCGCCTCGCGGGAAACGCGCTTTGGCTCGGCGCGATGGCTTCAGTTTCAGGGTGTTCACGGATTTTACGGGAAGTTAACCCAGTCGTGTCACGCTCACAAAATCATTCGCGGCGCTGTGGCGTCTCACCGAGAAGCAAAGACCATGTTGTTGCAGGTGACGAAATTCGAACAATCGCCCTGGCTGCGCCTCCTCGCGCCACTTCTCGCCGGCCTTCTCGTCGCCGCGGCCTATCAAGGGGTCAGTCGCGCGGCCCCGGCGCCGGGGAACGCCGTCTATCTGATCGCCGACAGCGAGGGCTACGGTCTTGTCGATTGCATCGTGCAAAAGCGCGAGTGCGGTAAGATCGTCGCCGACGGCTGGTGCGAGGCTCACGGCCACGGACCTGCCCTCGACTTTGGCGTCGCCGAAGATGTGACGGGAGCGATCTCCGCGTCGTCCTCGGCGTCGAAACCCTCCGCGATGGTTAGCTGCTCGGAGTAAGCGCCCTGTCGGTGGGGCACGCTTATTTCACATAGTCCTTGCACTTTTGCGGCTCCACGCCGCCCCACGGCTCCATCGAGAGCGCCGAGGTCGAGTTCTGCGGGCTGCCTTCGACCAATTTGTCGGAATAGACCATATAGACCATCACATTGCGCTTCACGTCGCAGCCGCGCACGATTTGCATGCGCTTGAAAAACAACGAGCGCTTTTCGCTGAACACCTGATCGCCCTGGGAGAATTTTTCCCTGAATTTCACCGGGCCATATTGGCGGCAGGAGAGCGAAATGTCCGACGTGTTCTCGGCCAGGCCAAGCGCGCCCGCGACGCCGCCCTTTTCATGCATGGTGTAATAGCAGGCGACGCCCTCCACGACGGGATCGTCGATCCCGTAGGTCGCCAGCTTGTCGTTCGGCGTGACAAGCTTGAAATCGGTCGATTGCCGAAAGATCAGGTCCGGCCCGCTCGCGTCCGCGGCGAGGGCGGATGCGGCTCCAATTAGAGCTAGCATCGCGACGGAGGCCCGAATATCGCGCATGTGCAACCTCATGTCCAAACCCTCCTTGCGCCCCTGCTCGGCGATCCCGAAAGCGGCCTTTATCCAACAACCGCGGCGCGTTGGGCCGGGTCGCGTGAAATGAACAGGGCCCTCCCAGGCGACGCCGCCCATATGTGGGATGTTTTACATCATTGGAAGGAAAAACATGAAGGGACGGAAAAAAATTCAACGCCTTGCTCTCGACATGAAGTGAAGAACAAATGTTCAAAAGCGCGCCCGCCCGCGCGTTGATCGGTCCGCCGAATTGGTCGATGGTTGGGGCCTTCGCGATTTCGATGATTCGTGGGCGCCGCGATCGTGTTCATTTCTCCTCCGCGCGAAGAAAGATGCCGCCGATTTATTTTGCCTGGAAGGCCACGACCGAAGGGTTTTTCGCGACAGCCGGATGGCTGCCTCGCGCAGTGGTCGTCGTCGCCGCCCTCGCGCCGTGGGCCGCTCCGGCGCGGGCGGAAAGCGCTTATTGCGACGACCTTAAGGCCGAGATCGCGCAGGCCGGCGGCGGCGGCGATTCGGGGCGCTATCGCGCCGCGGCCGCGAAGCAGCAGGTCGAACTGGGCCGCACCGCAGCTTATGCGCGCTCGATCGGCTGCGAACGTCAACAATTCCTTTTCTTTGGCGAAGCGCCGCCGCCGCAATGCGCCCAGATCAACGCCCGCGTCGCCCAAATGCAAGCCAATCTCGCCGCCCTGCAGCAGCGCTCCGGCGACAATGGGCGGAAATTGGCGCTGACCGCGCGTTACGACGCGCAATGCCGCGAGCGCTCCCGGGTCGCGCCAGCCGGCGCCTCGCCGCTGGAGGCTTCACGCAATTTCTTTGAGCAAGTGTTCGGCCTCGCTCCAACGCGAGAGGGCGGCGCTCCGCCCGACTCTCCGTTTTTGGATCGTTCCCCTCCGATTCGCGCGCAACCGGAAGATCCGCTGAATGAGACGGAAGGGGCCGAGCAGGGCGACAACCACCTTGGCGGAACCCTTGCGATTTGCGTGCGCCAGTGCGACGGCGGCTTTTTTCCCATGAGCTATTCGGCGCGGCGCGGCAATTTGGACGAACTCACCGCGCTTTGCAAAGCGCTCTGTCCCAACGCCGAGGTGGCGCTCTACACGAAATCGCCCTGGGGCGAACTCGACTCGGCCGTTTCGATCAGCGGCGACAGCTACGGCGATCATCCCAACGCGCTGAAGTTCCAAAAGACACGCGTTCCCGCCTGCGGCTGCAAGCCGCCGGACAAAAGCTGGGCGGAGGCCCTCGTCGAGGCCGAGCGCATTCTCGCGGCTTCGAACAGTAAGGATGTCGTCGTAACCGAGGAACAAGCGGAGCAGCTTTCGCGTCCACTCTCTTCGAGCGACGCGCGCGATCGCGCGGGCGCCAAGAAGCAATCGACGCGGCGCGATGCGCCAATTGTCGAGGGGACGCCTGGCTCCCTCGCGGCGCCGGCCACTGGAAAGGATACAGGCGAGTGGCGCGAGACAATCGGACCCGACGGCGTAAAACGCCGCGTTCGCGTCGTGGCGCCTTCACTCTAAAGAGCATGGCCTAAACGGCCGTCCGCTTTGCCGCGTGGCGCTCGCCTTACTCCGGCAGCTTCTGCTTGGCGCGCTGTTCCTTGACGCACTCGCGCACGAAGTCGCGCAACGCTGGTTTGTCGAGGCCTTTCGCGGCGCCCTGCTTGGCGCAATCGCGCCGCACGCCGCGTAGCGCGCTGCGTCCAAAAAAGCAGCGGGTCAAAAACGCTTCCCGTTCAGCGCTTTTAACTCCGCGTTCATTGGCTCTTTCCTGGCATGTGTGGCGAATGCGCCGGGCCTCGAACTTCGAAACGCTCGCCTTCGCGTCGCGCGCGCCGGGAGGATTTGTGTGTGTCTGCGCGACGCAGGTCGTGGTCGCCCCACAAAATAGGAGGCCCGCCCCGAACACCGCCCTCGCGAGGCGCCCGAACGTCCTTCCGTTCCGGGTGAATTTGAAACCGTTATCAATTGCGATGTTCTGGTTCATGTCCGCGCCCATGTGGAATCCGCGCAAGCTTAGCACATATTGGCGCAAACTGGCGCATGTCGAAATCCAATCAATCATCCCTTGTGCACAAGACGAAGCAATGGCGCGTCCGTCCCGCGGACGGCGAACTTGCGAGCACGACAGTGGCGCGCGGCTTGGTCCCGCCCGCCGAAGTCGCCTGAATTAACTACGTTTCCGCGACCGCGTTAATATTTGCATCCTGACGCGGATCGGCCGCGCGCCGGCGGCGAAATTCGGGGGCGGTTCGTGCGCAATAGTCCATTTTAAATCAGTTGCTTGGTACGAAAGGAGCAATTTTATGCATTTCGATTAGAAGAAATTATACTTACTTTCTCTTCAATTCAAATCCAAACGAATTCGTGTAAAATGCGGCATAATTACTTTCAGAGGTGGCAAAACAACGGTCCTATTCTCGCTTCAACGAATGGAGGCGAGCATGTTCGGCGTCATCACCAAAGCGGCCTTGGCCACGACTCTTGGCGTCGCGGCTTATTTCGCCATCATGGAATCGAGCATGGCTGGGCCCGATGCCGCGACTTATGTCTCGGTGGGCGCCGACACTAGCGTTCCCTATGGTTGGGTCGAGTTTTGCGGACGTTATCGCGGCGAATGCCCGGACGACGATCGCGCGGCCCAGCCGATCGACCTTACTCCGGCCGTCATGCGCAAGATCCAGCGAATCAACGCCGCGGTGAACAAAAGTGTCGCGCCCGTGTCGGACATGGATCATTGGGGCGTCGTCGATCAGTGGGACTATCCGACCGATGGCAAGGGCGATTGCGAGGATTACGCGCTGCTTAAACGCCGCATGCTAATGGACGAGGGCTTCCCGCGTCAGGCGCTGCTGATGACCGTGGTCAAGGAGGCCAATGGCGACGGCCACGCGGTCCTGACGGTCAAGACCAATCGCGGCGAGTTCGTGCTCGACAATCTCGGGGACGAAGTGAAGGCCTGGAACAGGACGCCCTATCGCTTCGTCAAGCGGCAATCGGAGCAAAACCCCAATGTGTGGGTGTCGATCGGCGCCCCCACCGCCGCGCCGGCCTATGTCTCCAAATAAAGTTCGAGCAATCCTTTGGCGAAGCTGGCGGCGCGACGAGCGCCGCCTTTTTTTCGTTTCGCCGCGAAGTTTGAGCCGCGCCAACGGGGGCGGAGGCCGCGCGCGCCGTTCGCGCCCCCTTGCGCCGCGCCCGGGCGATATTAGATTCTGCCCAGCCGGCGGCGGATCGGGCCGGCGAGGTGAACCTTGGAGCGGATCATGGGCTGTTATCGGGATTCCCGCATGTCGTCTTCTTTCGGGGCGCGAAGCGGATGCTGCGGGCGCATGCACTGGAAACCGTTTGAAATCGCGGCGATGATTCTGGGATTCATTGTCTTTTGGCCGATTGGGTTGGCCATTCTGTTCGCCAAGTTCTGGCAGCGTCAACATGGCCACCAGGGCGATCTTTTCGCCTTCGCCCGCGAAAAGGCCGCGGGTTTTCAGCAGACGTTCTATTCGCAAGCCGGGTTTGGCGGTGAGAGCGCGGCTGCTTCTGGCTGGCGTTCGACCGGCAATGTCGCCTTCGACGAGTGGCGCGAAAGCGAACTCGCCCGGTTGGAGGCGGAGCGCCGCAAACTTGCCGAAGCCGAGCGCGATTTCGCCCAGCATATCGAGGAGTTGCGCCGCGCCAGGGACCGTGAGGAGTTCGAGTCCTTCATGCGCGCGCGAAAGGGCGGGGCCGCGTCCTGACCTTTAGGGTTCAACCAAAGAGGCGCCGCGCGGCGAATGCGCTATAAGGCGGGCCATGAGCCTGCCAAAACCCTCCCGCCGCGCCGCCGTCGCGCCCTTCATGGCGATGGACGTGTTGCGCCAAGCGCGCCGCCTCGAACAGGCAGGGCGCCAAATTATTCATATGGAACTCGGCGAACCGGGCGCGCCCGCGCCTTTCCTCGTCCGCGAGGCGGCCGCCGCCGCGCTGCGGGACGGACGCCTCGGCTATGGCGAGGCGATGGGCGACGCTGTTTTGCGCGAGCGAATCGCCCGTCACTACGCGGAACATTATGGCGTGGAGGTCGCGTCCGACCGCGTCATGGTGACCACCGGCTCGTCCGGCGCATTTCTTCTCGCCTTTCTCGCCGGCTTCGACGCCGGCGCGCGCATTGGAGTCGTCCAGCCGGGCTATCCGGCATATGCCAATATTCTCGAGGCCCTCGGGCTAAGTCCCGCGCCGATTGAAGTTGGGGCGGAAACGCGCTTCGCGCCGACCGTGGAATTGATCGAGGCCGCGCATCGGCGAGAGCGCCTTGACGGTTTGCTGCTCATGAGCCCAGCCAATCCGACCGGCTCGATGATCGCGCCGGCGGAACTGGAAAAAATCTGCGCCTTCTGTGAGGACGCCGGGGTTGTGCTGGTGAGTGACGAAATCTATCACCGGCTGGAGTATGAAGGGCGCGCCGAAACGGCGCTGCGCTTTTCGCGAAGCGCGATCGTCGTCAACTCCTTTTCAAAATATTACGCGATGACAGGCTGGCGGCTCGGTTGGGCGATAGCGCCAGCGAGTCTGGCGCGACCTATGGAGCGATTGCAGCAATCGCTGGCCATTTGCGCGCCGACGCTGTCGCAGCGCGCCGCGCTGGCCGCCTTCGACGCGGGCGAGGAACTCGAATCCATCAAGCGAGGCTATGCGCGCAGCCGCTCACTGCTATTGCGCCAGCTGCCGCGAATCGGACTGCCGCTGTTCGCGCCGCCGGACGGAGCCTTTTACATCTATGTCGACGTTTCGCATCTGACGACCGATTCGACTCGGTTCTGCACGGACATGCTGGAGGAGATCGGCGTCGCCGTCACGCCCGGCGTCGACTTCGACCGCGCCAGGGGAGCGACGACATTGCGGATTTCCTACGCCGGATCGCCGGAGGATGTGGCCTTGGGCGTCGAGCGGCTCAGCGCCTGGCTGAGCCGCTCGACTTAATTACCGCTTGTCGCCGCCGAGCGTCGCCCTGGCGCGCTGCCACCAGCCGCCCTTCTTGGGGTGCGCCGGATCGGCCTGGGTGATCACGGTCTCGGTTCGCGCCGGCGCGGCGGGGGCTTCGGGTTGAGCGGCCGGCGGTTCGCCGTCATGCGCGGACGCCTCCGTCTCTTGGCCGTTTATTGCTTGCGCGGGCTGGGGCGCCACGGGTGGCTGGACGGTCTCCCCCTCGTCGCCGCCTCGGCGACGGGCTCGCTAATCTCTATCGTCCGCGATACTGGCGTCGGCGCCGCTTGATCGAATTGCGGCACATGCGCCTCAACGGGCGACACAAAGCTCGCGCTGAGGCGCGCGCCTTCGTCCAGCGGAAAAATCTCGGGCTCCCGGAATTCCGGGGCGAGCGGCGTCGAACGCGTCCAGCGGCCTGGTCCGCGCCCGCGGCCCCGGCCCCTGCCTTCGCGCCCTGGAGCGCGACCTTCCTCGATCTGCGCCGGAACGCCCTCTATATGGGCCATGAAAGCCAAGCCTTCGTCGGACGGTTGATCCGCGCCGGGCTGCGCCTGCTCTCCAACCTGACCATTTCCGCCGCCGCGACCACGCCGCCGCCGCCGCCTGCGCGAGCGCGATAAGCCCTCGGCGTCTTCCTCGTCCTCGCCGCGCGGCTCCGCGACGGTCTCGGCCACGCCCTCGCCTTCGACAATTTCGCGGCGCGGCGGCGTCTGGCGTTCGAATCCGGTCCGACCGCCGCGCGCATGGCCGCGCCGAGGCTCTCGAATTGGTTCCGGAGTCGTTTCTTCCACCTCTTCGGTCGGCGCGACTTCTTCTTCGGCGATCTCTTCCTCGAGAAGGTCTGCCGCCCTCAACGAATCGACGCGCAAATGCTGCACTGGCGGCGCGCGCACGCCGGAGGCGGGTTCACCGCGCTCGATCGCGTGATAATTCGCGCCGGTCAATGCGTCGTCCTCGGCGACCGTGACGTGCACGCCAAAGCGCTGCTCGAGATCCAGTAAATGGGCGCGTTTCTGGTTGAGGATATAGAGCGCCACCGTGGCGCGCGTGCGCAGCGTGATGTCGTGGGCGGAGCTGCGCACCAAAGCCTCCTCCAGAATGCGCAGCACATGCAGCGCGATCGAGGCGGTGGAGCGCACCGTGCCGGCGCCAGCGCAATGCGGGCAGGGCGCGGTTGAGCCTTCGACCACGCCGGTGCGAATGCGCTGGCGCGACATTTCCAACAGGCCGAAATGCGAAATCCGACCAACCTGAATGCGCGCGCGGTCGTTCTTCAGGGCGTCCTTGATGCGACGCTCGACCGCGCGGTTGTTGCGGCCTTCCTCCATGTCGATGAAATCGACGACAATCAGCCCGGCGAGATCGCGCAGGCGCAATTGGCGCGCCACCTCGTCCGCGGCCTCCAGATTGGTGCGTAGCGCGGTGTCCTCGATGTTGTGTTCGCGCGTCGAGCGCCCCGAGTTCACGTCAATGGCGACAAGAGCCTCGGTCTGGTTGATGACGAGATAACCACCGGATTTCAGCGTTACTTGCGTCGAGAACATCGCGTCGAGCTGAGCCTCGACGCCGGCTTCGGCGAAGATCGGCGTCGGTTCGCGATGCAATTTGACGTTTCTGGCGTGGCTCGGCATCAGCATGCGCATGAAGTCCTGCGCCTCGCGATGGGCCGCTTCGCCCGAAACGACCACCTCGTCGACGTCGCGGCCATAGAGGTCGCGGATGGCGCGCTTGATCAGCGAGCCCTCCTCATACACCAGCGCTGGCGCGCTGGAGCGCAACGTAAGCTCGCGCACGCTCTCCCACATGCGCAGCAGATATTCGAAATCGCGCTTGACCTCGGCCTTTGTGCGCGTCGCGCCGGCGGTGCGCAAAATGACGCCCATGCCCTCCGGCACTTCGAGCTCGTGGACAATTTCCTTCAGCCGTTTGCGGTCGGCGCCGTCGGTGATCTTGCGCGAAATGCCGCCGCCGCGCGCGGTGTTGGGCATAAGCACGGAAAAGCGCCCGGCGAGAGAAAGATAGGTGGTGAGCGCCGCCCCTTTGTTGCCGCGCTCTTCCTTGACGACCTGCACCAGAAGCACCTGGCGGCGTTTGATCACTTCCTGAATTTTATACTGTCGGCGCGAGCGCGTGGCGCGGTAGGGAACTTCCTCCATCGCATCGCCGCCGATATGTTCGACGTGATCCGCCTCGTCGTCATGCTCGTCTTCGTGGTCGTCGTCCGGCGAGGGTTGCCGACGGGACTCCTCGCGCGCGCGATCTTGTTCCTCGTCGCGCTCGTCCTGGCGCCGCGCCTTGATTTCGTGATCCTGCTCGGTCGGCTCGAATTCCGCGCTTTCGGCGGAGCCGACTTCGACCACGCCGAAACCCGACGGGTCGATCGAAATCGGTTCGCCTGCTGTCTCGTCGCACGGCGCCGCCAAAGGCGTCTCGGCCTCGAGCCGTTCGGCGAAATCTTGAGCGGCGCCCGCGTCTTGCGGCTTGTCGACCGGGGCCTCGAGGGTTTCTGGGGGCGTCCCTAGGCCCTCGAAAGGATGCGCCTCGAGATCTCGCGCTTCGGCCGAGAATCCTTCGAAGTCATGCGTCTCGACGCCTCGCGGTTCTTCTCCAGAAGCCTCGAGAGGCTGCATTTCGAAGCCTTGAGCGTCTGAGTTCTCGACGGGCCTTCCGGCGTCATCGTCGCCGCTCGGCGCCGGGCCAACGATGACGCCGTCGTCATTCGCGGCGCGCTTCTCCGCGCCGTCGTGACTGTGGCGGCGCCGCGAGCGCCGGCCGCGGCCCTGCGGCTGGGGACGATGTTCTTCTTCCTCGGCCTGTCGATGGGCTCTATTCTCTTCCTCAAGCAAGGCGAGGCGGTCGGCGACCGGGATCTGGTAGTAATCCGGGTGGATCTCGGCAAAGGCCAGAAAGCCATGGCGATTACCGCCGTAATCGACGAAGGCCGCCTGGAGCGAGGGCTCCACGCGCGTAACCTTGGCGAGGTAAATATTACCTCGCAGCGGCATTTTATCGGCGGCTTCGAAATCGAATTCCTGGACTTTGTTACCGCGTAGCACCACCACCCGAGTTTCCTCCGGGTGGGAGGCGTCTATAAGCATTTTGTTGGCCATGGGATACTCTTTGCCGCGTCGCGCGTGGCAGGGCCGGCGGCATCCGCCCGGACTCGTCCTGGAGCCCGGCGGCCGCTGTTCGGCGGGGCCATTTCGCGCGAACGCATATGTCTGGAGGAGAAGTGGTTGAGAGGCTTCGCGCGCGCTGACCGGCGCCGCGGCGGGTGGACAGATTTTCCGGTCGACCGAGGCGGAATCGGCATGAGCCGCCGCGAGAATCGAGCGGAGGAGCAGAATGACGGGACATGGCGTGACAGGCCCAGCGCACGAACGCCGCTAACAAGCGCACGAAGCGTGTCGCAGGGCAATCGCCCGCCATGGACATAGCCATGAATACAGGCCATGAGTTCGTCACAAAAAAACCTTTCGACGCCAACGATTAAGCGCCTATCTGTCGGCACCGGCGCAGCTCGGCGCGCGCGACCGAAGTATTTGGCTTTCCCTCTCGGCGGGCAAATCGGCCTCGAATGAAGCCTTCGCGCATTTTTTGCGCCTAGCCCTGCCCATGCGGGTTGCTTCTTATACATAGCGCCTATGCCTAATTACCGCAAGCGGCTGGAATCGGGCCGAGACGCGGCTAATCCGGCGCGAATCCGAAAAAACGCTGGCCAAAGGGAGTCGTCGAGGCTAACGCTCTCTTAACCCGCGTGTTTCAAGTTCGTTTCAAACCAGCGTCGCGCGCGATAGCGTCGCAGTATTTGGGGTTTTGGAAGTGACCCACGATTGGCGCTTGCCGGGCGGTTCGCGACGTTGGCTGACGGCGTGGGGGCTGGCGGCGGGCTTTTGCCTCATCTTCCGTGCCCGCCGGGGCGATGAGCGACTCGCCTTCGCCGGCCGCGGTCACGGCCATCGCGACGCGCGTCGACCAGCACGGAAGCGAAACCCGTTTGTTATTCGAACTCTCCGCGCCGGTCCGCGTCGAGACTTTCGTGGTCGCGGAGCCCGACCGAATCATTGTCGATCTGCCGGAGGTGGCGTTCCCGCTCGATCCGATGGCGGGCCGAGAGATCGTCTCCGCGAGAGCCGCGGGCGCGTCATCGTCGCTGATAAGATCGTACCGCTTCGGGGAATTCGCGCCGGGCCGCTCCAGGATCGTGATCGAACTCGCCCGTCCGGCCAAGGTCTTGCGCGCGGAGAGCGTTACGCGCGCGGAGGGCGCGAGGCTGGAAATCGACCTCGCGGCGGTGGACGCCGCTAAATTCATGGAAGCCGCGGCGGAACACGCGCGCGCCGTAGCTGAAAAGTCCGCGCCGCCGCCGCCGACGCCAGTCGCGGAGCGCCCGCCCGCTGGCGACGTTTCGGAGAAGCCGCTCGTTGTGATTGATCCCGGCCACGGCGGCGTCGACGTGGGCGCGGCGGGAAAACATGGCGAATTGGAGAAATCCATTGTCTTCGAATTCGCCAAGACATTGAAGGCGACGATCGAATTGCAGGGCCGCTTGCGCGTGCTGCTGACTTGCGCCGACGATGTCTTCATCGCCCTCGACGACCGCGTGCGCTTCGCGCGTCAGCACGGCGCCGCGCTGTTTTTATCCATTCACGCCGACACGCTCGGTTCGCCCAACGTCGAAGGCGCCACGGTCTACACGGTCGCCTCGCGCGCCTCGGACGCCGAAGCCGCGAGAACCGCCCAGAAGGAAAATTTCGCCGACCAATCGGCCGGGCTCGACCAAAAGGCCGAGGCCGAGGAAATAGGCGACATTCTGTTCGACTTGACTCGCCGCGAGACGCGCGCGCTTGCGCGAGACTTTTCCGCTTCATTGGTGAGCAAGTGGCGAGAGGCCGGCAGCCTTAACAAAAACCCGAGCCGATCGGCGAGCTTCGTTGTGTTGAAGGCGCATGACGTGCCCTCGGCGCTGCTGGAACTCGGCTATCTATCTAGCGAAAAAGATCTCGCCAACCTCGTTTCGCCGGAATGGCGCGAACGCGCGGCGCGCGCCACCGCGGACGCCATCGACGCCTATTTCAGCGCCCGTGACAACGCCGCGCGCGCTTCGACGAAGTAAGCATTTCGGACCGCTCGCCCATAATAAGCCACGAAATTACTCCAGATAGGCGGCAGGGCGTCGCCTTCATACGGGAACGCGTGAAAATCGGCGCGTTGCTTTCGGCCGCGCGCCCCTAGATTGAACGGCGCTAGGGATGTAAGCAGGGGGTTCGCAAATAGGCGGCGCGGTTTTATATGGATCGCGCCAACTCGGCCGCCCGAACTGGGCCGCGCACGAAAAAGCCGTGGTCGCGGCCACGATTTGCCTATGTTCGCCGTTATGGTCCATGCGTCGAACCGTCGGCGAACGAAACCTCGGCGCGCGCCGGGAGGCTAGCGACGGGATCAAGGACCAAGGCCGCGAGGCGAACGCCTTCGCCGCGACGAGGATGGATTTGATGCGGTTGCTCGTGCGATTTCTGGGATTTCTGTTCGCGACGGGGACGATTGTCTTCCTCATCGGCGCGGTCGTCGTCGCGGGCGTGGTGTTTTATTACGACAAGGACTTGCCGGATACGGCGCAACTGCGCAACTACGAGCCGCCGGTCACAACCCGCATCCACGCCGGCGACGGCTCCATCCTCGCCGAATATTCGCACGAGAGACGGCTGTTCTTGCCCAGTTCGGCGATTCCGCCGATGCTTAAGCAGGCTTTCATCTCGGCGGAAGATAAGAATTTCTATACACATAACGGCATCGACCCCGAGGGCGTCGGCCGCGCCTTGATGGTGATCGCCCAAGGCGGCCGGCACGTGCAGGGCGCATCGACGATCACCCAGCAGGTGGCGAAAAACTTCCTTGTCGGAAACGAACGCTCGATCGAACGCAAAATCCGCGAGGCGCTGATTTCGTTTCGCATCGAAGCGGCCTATTCGAAGGAGCGCATTCTCGAACTCTATCTCAACGAGATTTATCTAGGCCTCGGAAATTACGGCGTCGGCGCCGCCGCGCTCAATTATTTCAACAAATCTGTCAACGAGTTGACCATCGCCGAGGCGGCCTATCTCGCCGCCTTGCCGAAAGGGCCGAACAACTATCACCCTTTCCTGCACCGTGATCGCGCCATCGAGCGGCGAAATTACGTGATCGACCGATTGATCGCCGACGGATTCGTTTCGCCCGCGGATGGAGCCAAGGCCAAGGCGGAGCCGCTTGGCGTCAACCCGCGCGTGCTCTCGCCAAACACTTACGTGGCTGGCTATTTCGCCGAGGAGGTTCGGCGCGAATTGCTCGACCGTTACGGCGAGAAAAAGCTTTACGAAGGCGGTCTGTCCGTCCGCACCACGCTCGATCCAAAAATTCAGGCGCTCACGCGCAAGGCGCTGGCGGATGGCTTGGTGCGCTTCGACGAGGCGCACGGCTTTCGCGGCGCCATGAATCACATCGACATTTCGTCCGATTGGGGAACGCAACTGGCGGCGATTCCGGCGCTCGGCGACGTGAAGCCTTGGCGGCTCGCGGTGGTGCTCGACGCCAGCGAGGCGCAGGCTCGCATCGGTCTGCAGCCTCCGCGGGAAAAATCCGGCGAGGTGGCGCGCGAGCGCGAGACCGGCGTTCTGCCGGTCGACGGCATGCGCTGGGCCGGCCGCGGCGTGCGCGGCACGCTCACGCCCGGCGATGTCGTCTATGTCGAGCCCATGCAGGGCCGCGCCGGACAATACCGCCTGCGCCAGATCCCCGAGATTTCCGGCGCCATGGTGGCGATGGACCCCTATACCGGGCGCATTTTCTCCATGGTCGGGGGCTTTTCCTTCGACCAATCCGAGTTCAACCGGGCGACGCAGGCGTTGCGTCAGCCGGGTTCGTCCTTCAAGCCCTTCGTCTACGCGGCCGCGCTCGACGGCGGCTACACCCCCTCCTCGCAGATTCTCGACGAGCCGATCTCCATCGTCCAAGCCGACGGAACCATGTGGACCCCGGAAAATTTCGAAGGCGGCCACGGCAGCGGCGCGCATCCCTTGCGCTACGGCGTCGAGCACTCGAAAAATATGATGACGGTCCGGCTCGCCAAGGATGTCGGCATGCCCATCATCGCCGAATTCGCCAAGCGTTTCCGCATCTACGACGACATGCCGCCCTATCTCGCGATGTCGCTGGGCGCCGGCGAAACCACGCTGATGCGTATGGTGACCGCCTATTCGATGCTCGCCAATGGCGGCAAGCGGATCAAGGAGACGCTGGTCGATCGCGTGCAGGACCGTTGGGGTCATACGGTCTATCGTCACGACGACAGGCAATGTCTCGGCTGCGACGCGCCCAAATGGGACAATCAGAACGAACCCAAGCTGATCGACAAGCGCGAGCAAGTGATCGACCCATTGACGGCCTACCAGATCACTTCGATCATGGAAGGCGTGATTCAGCGCGGCACCGGCGTGGCGATCAAGGCGGTCGGCAAGCATCTCGCCGGCAAGACCGGCACCACCAACGAAGCCAAGGATCTGTGGTTTATCGGCTATTCTCCCGGATCTTTGCGTCGGCGTCTACATTGGCTACGACCGGCCCCGCTCGATGGGCGATCATGCTCAGGCCGCGCTTTACGCCGCGCCGATCTTCCGCGATTTCATGACGGTCGCGCTCAAGGACAAGCCCGACGTGCCTTTCCGCGTGCCTCCGGGCATCAAACTTATTTCGGTCGATCCGCATTCGGGGATGCGCTCCTCGGGCCAAGGCTCGATTCTCGAGGCGTTCAAACCCGGAACGGCGCCGCCCGATTCTTATAGCGGAGGCGGCGGCGCGGCGCAGCACTCGCCGCAGGACATCGATCAGAAGGTTGGCGGGGGGCTCTACTAAAATCGCGGGCGGCGGTTCGGCTCTCTACTCATTGGGTCGGTTCGCTGCTATGTAACTGGCGGAAAGAAGCTGCTGGAGCCTTCGGCGATGAAGTGGGAAGATTTTCAAAGTTCGCAAAACGTCGAAGACCGTCGCGGCGGCGATCAATATGCGGACGCGGGCGGCGGCTCGCGCATCGGGGCTGGCCATTTGGGCCTCGGCACGGTCGTGATTTTGGGCCTCATCGGCTACATGACCGGGATTAATCCGGCGGTGCTGATCGGCGGCGCGGAAATGCTCAACAACATGCGCGGCGGTGGCCAGGTCACGGCTCCGCGGCAGAGCCAGCGCGGGACCACCGGCCAGCCGACCGACCAGATGGGCCAATTCGTCGCCAAGATTTCTCGGCGAAAACGAAGAGGTTTGGTCGCAGGTTCTGCCGGCGCAAAAGAACATCGCGTTCCAGCCGCCGAGACTAGTCATGTTCGACGGCCAAACCGAGTTGGCCTGCGGCGCGGCGCAATCGGCGATGGGGCCGTTCTATTGCCCGGTCGATCGCAAAATCTACCTCGACACTTCATTCTTTCGCGACATGAAAAACGCGATTTGGCGGCGGCGGCGATTTCGCTTACGCCTATGTCATCTCGCATGAGATGGGCCATCACATCCAGAATCAACTGGGCATCCTGCCGAAAGTGCATCAGGCGCAGGAGCGCGCCGGAAGTGAGGCCGAGGCCAATGCGCTCTCAGTACGCATTGAATTAATGGCGGATTGTCTCGCCGGAGTTTGGGCCGCCAACGGCAACGCCAAGCGGCAGTTTTTAGAGCAGGGCGACGTCGAAAAGGCCGTGGCGACCGCGCAGGCGATTGGCGACGACCGGTTGCAGAAGGCCTCGCGCGGCGTCGTCGTGCCGGATTCCTTTACGCATGGCTCCTCGGCGCAGCGCGTGCAATGGCTGCAGCGCGGCCTGCAATCGGGTCAGATCGACTCCTGCAACACCTTTTCGAGCCGATAGGGGCGCGCACTTTCGCGCACGCGCGGGCGTGGGCGCGCATCTACACGCATTTGCGCGCATGCGTGACCAGATCGACGCCGCGCAGCCGGCGCGCGAGCTTCGTCAGGTCCGTCGCCTCGGCCGGGATGATCGATTCCTTGCGCGCGAGTAGGCCGACCGGCCGCGCCAGACTCGGCGCCAATCGGGTCAAAAGGCTATCGGGCGCCGCCCGCAGCACGCGCGCCGCCTTTAGCCCGCCGAAAGCGATGGCGTCGCGGGCTTCCTCGATGAAGCCGCGATCTATCGCGTGACCGGCAAGGAAAAAAAACACATTGGACTGCCGCGCCCCCGCCAGCGCCTCGGCGGCCCCTTTGGCGGGCGCGTCGTTCTCGACCAGGACGCACCCGGCCTCGTCGGCGATCTTGCCGAACCCGGCGCCGTTGGGGCCGACCAGCGCGACATCGGCGATTAGCCCATCCACGGCGCCCTCTACGAGCGAGGCGAGGCTGCGCAGAACCAACTCGTTGCGCCGCGAGCCGTCGTCCGCGCCGCGGATCTCGTAGCCGAGAAGAATAACCGAGAGCATTGTGGCGTCTCCCCAGGGAACGGCTCGCCCCGAAGCAGCCTCCCTCCCAGGCAAGGGCTTAGCAAACTCCGGCGCGAAACGGAAAGCGAAGAGTTGGGCGCATTCACGCCGCGAAGAGCGGCCAAGCGCCGGCCTCCCGATCGACGCATTCAAACCGAACGAACGCGCCAGACGCCTCGAAAACTCGGGAAATGCTTCCGACTAACGAGATTTCGCTCCATCGCGCCAATTCGCCGTAGCCGCGACCCACTCGCGCGCGCGGCTTTCGGGCTCGGCGTTGCGCAGAATGTCGGTGACGACGCAAGCGCTGTCGGCGCCGGCTCGCAACACGAGCCGCGCGCGCTCCGGCGTTAGTCCGCCGATGGCGACCAGGGGTATGTCGCCGATACGTCGCTTCCATTCGCCCAGGCGCTCCAGCCCCTGTGGCGCGAAAGACATTTTCTTCAGCAGCGTTGGATAGATAGGCCCCAGCGCGATGTAATCGGGAGACAGCGAGAGGGCGCGATCAAGTTCGGCTTCGTCGTGAGTGGAAACGCCGAAGCCTCACGCCCTTCGCGCGCAGCGCGGCGATGTCGGCGCCGTCCAGATCGCCTTGGCCCAGATGCACGAAGTCGCAGTCCTCTTCGAGCGCGAGGCGCCAAAAGTCGTTGATCACCAATCGCGCGCCGAATTTCGTGGAGAGCTTTCGCGCCGCGCGAATTTGTGAGCGAACTTCGTCTTCCGGGCGATCCTTGATCCGCAATTGCACGAGCTTCGCGCCGAGAGGCAGCAGCCGCTCCAGCCATCCGGCGTCGTCGACGATGAGATAAAACGGGTCCAACTTCACGCCGCGCCCTCGTCGAAGGCGCGGCCGATCACCGGCGTCGAGGGCCGCGCGAAATCACGCGGCGTCATTGGTTGCGCGAGGAAGGCGGCGCGGCCCGCGTCGACGCCGAGCGCGAATGCGCGCGCCATGGCGATGGGATCGCCGGCGCGCGATACGGCGGTGTTCAGCAATACGGCGTCATAGCCGAGTTCCATCACCGCCGCGGCGTGGGAGGGAGCCCCGAGCCCCGCGTCGACGATCAACGGCGTTTGTGGAAAATGCGCGCGCAAGGATCGCAGCCCGAAAATATTGTTGATTCCGCGCCCGGAGCCGATCGGCGCCGCCCACGGCATCAACACCCGGCAACCGGCGTCGATCAGTTTTTCGGCGACGACGAGGTCTTCCGTCATATAGGGGAAGACGCAAAAGCCGTCCCCGACGAGGACGCGCGCCGCCTCGACGAGGCCGAACACGTCGGGTTGCAGCGTATCCTCGTCGCCGATGACTTCCAGCTTGATCCAGTCCGTCCCGAAAACCTCGCGCGCCATTTGCGCGGTGGTCACCGCCTCCTTGACCGTGCGGCAACCGGCGGTGTTGGGCAAAACCCTCGCGCCCGATTCGCGGATGAGCGCCCAGAAACTCTCCCCGGCTCGGGATCCGCCGGCTTCGCGCCGCAGCGACACGGTGACGATTTGTGTTTTCGCGGCGCGGATCGCTTGCGCCAGAATGGCCGGGGAGGGATAGCGCGCCGTGCCGAGCAGCAGGCGAGAGTTGAGCTTTACGTCGTAGAGCGTCAGCGCGTCCTCCAAGGCTCACCCTCCTTGCTTGGGCGCGACGATTTCAACGGAATCGTTTTCGCGCAAGGGCGTCTCGACTCGATCCTTCGCGCGGACAAAGTCCCGGTTGAGCGCGGTGGCGACAAGCTGGTCGCCGTATTCGAGTTCTTCCAGCAGAGCCGCGAGCGTTCGCGCGGCGACGTCCCGCTCGTGCCCGTTAACCCGTATGCGCATGGCAAACCTCCGGAAACCAGGCGTCTTCGATCACCACTCTCGCGGCGCGGCGGGCCAGAGCCGGGGCGAGCAGGAATCCATGCCTGTAGAGCCCGTTGACGTAAAGCGTGCGCCCGCGCCGCGTGAGGCGTGGCAAATTGTCTGGAAAGGCGGGGCGAACATCAGAACCCATGTCGACGATTTCGGCCTCCGCGAAGGCGGGGTGAATCGCATAGGCGGAATTGATCAGTTCGACCACGGAGCGCGCCGTGACGCGCGCGGCCTCCTCATTCTCGATCATCGTGGCGCCGATCATGAACAGGCCGCCTTCGCGTGGCACGACATAGGCCGGGCGCTTGGGATGCAACATCCGAATTGGGCGCGACAGCGTGAGATCACTGCTGCGCAGCATCACCATCTCGCCCTTGACGCCGCGTAGGCCAGGCAGTTCGTCGCGAGCGGCGAAGCCCCGACAATCGACGGTCCAATCGGCGTCGCCTCGCGCGTTCTCGCCAAAGCGCAAGCTCACATTGCGCATCGCCGCCAGCCTCTCGCCAAGCGCGGTCATCGCCGCCCGAGGGTCGAGATGCGCTTCGCTCGCAAAATATAGGGCGCTGTCGAAGCGGCTGGCGAGATCGCCCTCCAACCCGGCGACGCCAGCGGCGTCGAGCTCCTCGAAGTTTTGCGCGCGGCGGGCGAAATCGACGAGTTCAGCGCGGTCGCGCGCCGGCGCGACGACGAGACTGCCCGCGACTGTGGCGACCGGAATGTCCTTCGTCCAGAACTCCAGCGCCTCGACGCCGAGCGTCGCGACGATCGGTTCGGCGCTTTCCAGCTCGCACCAGGGAGCGATCATGCCGCCAGCGTATCGCGAGCAGCCTAGTCCGGCTCGCGGACGGCGCTCCACGAGCTCGACGCGCAGCCCTTGCGCCGCGCCTTGGCGGGCGAGTTCGAAGGCGACAGTCAGCCCCGCGACGCCGGCGCCGACGACTTCAACCCGCATCGCGGCGAATCCCGTCGCGTGGCGACGTCTTGAAAAGATGCGACATAGACCCTTCCTACGCCAGTCGGTGAGCTGGATCAGGTTCGAAGGGTCGCCGAGCCGCGCCTCCAGGCGCGCTTTCGGCCTCTCAGCCCCAGCGGCGGCGCCGGGCGGGGCTCCCCTGGCGCGCACAGCATTGCGCCAACCGGCGGCGCGCGTCAATCGCGCCGTTGCGGGAGACGGACGGTGGAGGAATTTTAGTATTTCGCCACGATCGGCGCCGCCGATGGCCCGCCAAATCGCCAGTTCAAGCCGATCCGGGTGACGTTGGCGGTGAAGTTTCCCGTCGAAAAGGAGCCGATGAAAGGCGGAACTGGCGAAAGGGCGAAGCCATAGGCCGCGCCGGCGACGCCGCCGAAGTCGATATAAAGATACTCCGCTTTCAGCGAAAGATTTTCGTTCAGCGCATATTCCACGCCCCCGCCGATCGTCCAACCGACTTTCGATTGGCTCGCGGAACCGGAGAACAGGCCGCCCGAAATCTGCGATCCCTGGGCGCTGACTTCGCCATAGGCGACGCCGCCCGTGACATAGGTGAGCGTCGAGCCAGACGCCCAGCCGAGGCGGGCGCGAGTCGTCCCAAACCAGTCAAGGCCATTGCCTATGTCGGTAAGCGTGAAGGCGCCGGGGCCGTTCGAGGCCTGGTGCGAGGCTTTGATCGCCGCTCCACTGGGCGTCCGTTTCGAGACCGACGACCACATGATTTGAAAGCTGACGATTGTAGCCAACTTGCCCGCCGGCGATGAAACCGCTGTTGCGATTTTGGGTTTGCGTCGAGCTGGCGACCGGCAGGGCCGACGCGAGATTAACAAGCGCATCGACTTCTGTCGCCGCCGTAACCGCCGTTCGCGCCTACATAAAAGCCGGTCCAATCAAGCGTCGGCGGGTCGGTCACCATGGACAGGGCGGTATCGGTCGAGAGGGAGTTTGGGCCGCCAAATTTCCAATTGAGGCCGGTTCGGATCAAATGAGCCCCGAACGAACCGGTTGAGAACGAGCCAACCAGAGACGGAAACGGCGGCGGCGTGAGGCCGGACGCAGGCCCGTTGACGCCTGGAAGTTGCAGATAAATATATTCGGCCCGCGCCGAAAGATTTTCGGTCAAGGCGTATTCGAGGCCCGCGCCTGCCGCCCAACCGACATTCGTCTGCGTTCCGGAACCGCTGAAAAGAGCGCCGCCGACGAACTGCTCCCCATTGGCCGCGACTTCGCCATAAGCGACGCCGCCGGTGACATAAGGCAACAGCCGGCCGAAGGAATAGCCCAAACGGAGCCGCGTGGTGCCGAACCAATTTAGATTGTTGCCAATATTCGCATTGCCAAAGAGAGCGGCGGCCGAAGACAATGTTGTCGCCTGATGCGAGGCTCGAATCTCGCTCCATTGCATGTCCGTCTCGACGCCCAAGACGACATTGTTCGAGAACTGATAATCGTAGCCGGCCTCTCCGCCGACGAAGAAGCCGTTCGCCCGATTGGTGGTCTGCGTATTGTTCAAAACGCCGGGACCCGCCAGGTTGACGTTGGCGTCGAGCACGCCGCCGCCAAAGCCCTGGTTATAGCCGACATAGAACCCGGTCCAAGTGAAGATCGGCTCCGGCGCGGAGGCGGGCGGGGACTTGCGGAAGGGAAGATCGGCGGCGGACGCGGCGGGGACCGCGAGAAAAACCGCGAGCGCCGCGCTGGACAAAAGTGCTGCCTTGGTCATGATCGAAATCCCTGTCTTGCGCTCTGCGAAAGGCGACGCGGAGGACTGGCTAAAGCGGCGCTCGGCCATGCGAATCTATCCTATCGGGGTAGATCGGAGCGACCGCCGAGGTCAACGAGCGCCGAATCAAGTTCCCCAGAATGCGCGCGTTTTCTTAACCATTGTGTTAAAATTGCAACAAAAATTCCTCTTTCGCGCGGTTGAATTCGGCTTAAGTCCCTTGACATTTTGCCGGTCTTTCGTTCCGACTGCGGGTCGGTCAAAGGTTTTCGCGGCCCCGCGGCGACGAAACGCTGCAAAAGTTCGCGGCGTGACAAATCGATTCAGGCCCGGCGCCGCTCAAAACCGGTCGACGACGACGGCGGCCTCTCGCGTGTCTTTTTTGACACGAGACGCGGCTTTTAGAATCATCGGAATCACGTCGTCCACCCGCTCGGCGACGAGATAGCGCATTTCGTAATCCGCGCGGATAAAGCCCTCGCCGCGCATATGCGCGAACAGCGTCAGCAGAGGGCGCCAAAAGCCGCCGATGTCGGCGATCACCAGCGGCTTGGCATGGCGCCCGAGCTGAATCCAGGTGAGTTGTTCGGCGAGTTCCTCAAGCGTCCCGATGCCGCCCGGCAGGGCGACGAAGGCGTCGGCCGCCTCGAACATGCGTTGCTTGCGAACGTGCATGTCGGGAACGATCTCAAGTTTGGTGAGGCCCGTGAGCGCCACCTCGCGTTCGTCGAGAAAGCCCGGAATAATCCCGCGCGCCTCGCCGCCCTCCGCCAAGACGGCGCGCGCGACAACGCCCATGAGACCGCAAGAGCCGCCGCCGAACACAAGGCCGATTCCGGCCCGCGCCAACGCCGTCCCCAAGGCTCGCGCGGCCGCGGCGTAGACGGGATTATCGCCCGGCGAGGAACCGCAATAGACGCATATATTTTTAATCTCGGTCATGATTCGTCTCTTTGCTCCGGCGCCTTTTACGGGAGGGAGCGGGGATTTCGAGCGTGGCTTTTTTGTCTTGCGAGATGCGTCGCCAACTTAAACGTCCTATATGACGGCAAAGCCTCGATCAACATCGAGGCTCCCCCTCGAACGGATCGCACCATGCTTAGAATGGGAAGCCGCGCCTCCGGCAATCGCGGCGGCGCGGCGGAAATCGTCGACGGCAACTTCAAAGACCCCAGTCTTCTCGCGACGCTCGCGCATCTTTGGCCCTATATTTGGCCCAAGGGCCGTCCCGATCTCGAACGGCGCGTGTTGCTGACTTTCGTGCTGCTCCTCATTGGCAAATTCGTCAATACGGCTGTGCCCTATGCTTTTAAATGGGGCGCGGACGCGCTCGATCAACGAGGCGAGGCGGCGATTCCTTCGCTGCTCGCGGGCGCGGTGGGCTTTACGATTCTCTATGGCGTGCTGCGCATCGCGCAGGCGTTGCTCACGCAAGCGCGCGACGCCTTGTTCGCGGCCGTCGCCATGCATGCGGTGAAACGCCTCGCCAGCGACGTCTTCGTGCATATGCACGAACTGTCGATGCGATTTCACGTCAGCCGCAAGACCGGCGGATTGACGCGCGTGCTGGAGCGTGGACGCGACGCGATCGAGACGCTGTCGCGTCTGGTGATGTCGTCGGGAGCGCCGACGATCGTCGAATTCGTGCTGGTGCTGGCGGTGTTTCTTTGGCAGTTCAATTGGACTTACGCATTCGTCACGGCGATCACGATTTTTCTTTACCTCGCCTACACCGCGCTCGCCACCAACTGGCGCATCAGCATCCGCCGCGCGATGAACGAGAGCGATATCGACGCCAATGTGAAGGCCATCGACAGCCTGCTCAATTACGAAACGGTCAAATATTTTCGCGCCGAGGAACGCGAGGCCGAACGCTATGACAAATCGATGGAGCGCTATCGCATAGCCAGCATCGATTCATATACCTCGCTCGCCATTCTCAACGCCGGTCAGGCGGCGATCTTCACCATCGGCCTGACGGTGGTGATGCTCATGTGCGTTTACGACATTCGCGCCGGGCGCGCCTCGGTCGGCGATTTCGTGTTGATCAACGCGATGATGATCCAGCTTTATCAGCCGCTCAATTTCATGGGCACGTTTTATCGCGAGGTGCGTCAGGCTGTCGTCGACATCGAGCGCATGTTCTCGATCCTTGGGCAAAACCCTGAGATCGCCGACCGCCCCGGCGCGCCGCCTCTCGTCGTCCGCGAGGGCCGCGTCACTTTCGAGAACGTCGAATTTTACTACGACCAAAAACGGCCGATTTTGCGGGACGTGAGTTTCGACGTGGCGCCTGGCGGGACGCTGGCCATCGTCGGGCCGTCGGGCGCCGGCAAATCGACGATCTCGCGTCTGCTGTTCCGCTTCTATGAGCCGCAAGGCGGGCGCATATTGATCGACGGCCAGGATATTCTCGCCGTCACGCAAGCATCCTTGCGCGCGGCGATCGGCATGGTGCCGCAGGACACCGTGTTGTTCAATGACTCCATAGGCTACAACATCCGTTACGGACGCTGGGACGCGAGCGACGCGGAGGTGCGCGAGGCGGCGGCGCTGGCGCAAATCGACCGCTTCATCGCCTCGGTTCCCGGCGGCTATGACGCGCAGGTCGGCGAGCGCGGGTTAAAACTTTCCGGCGGCGAGAAGCAGCGCGTCGCCATAGCGCGCACGATTCTGAAGGGGCCGCCCATTCTTATCTTGGACGAGGCGACCTCGGCGCTGGACAGTTTCACCGAGCACGAGATTCAAGAAGCGTTGCGCCGCGTCGCCAAGGGGCGGACGACGCTGGTGATCGCGCATCGCCTCTCGACGGTGGTCGAAGCGGACGAGATCGTCTTTCTCGACCACGGACGCGTCGTCGAGCGCGGAACGCATCAGCAATTGCTGGAAAAAAACGGCGAATACGCGGCGATGTGGAACCGCCAGCGCGAGGCGGCGGAGGCGCGGGCGAAACTGCTGGCGGCGGAGGCCGAGGGCGCGGAGGCGGTGTGAGCGGCGCCCGCCCGCACTTGCCCCGGCGGCGACGATCCTATAGCAGGGATTTGGGCGGGTTCGGCGCGGGGCCGCTGCCCTGACCCTAGATACATGCGCCGAGGCGAAAACCGACATGAGCCAGAAGCCGATCAATCTCGTTCATCTCTCCACCTTGGTCGCCGTCGCGATCCTCGTCGGCACCGAATTGGTCGGCGCTTCCTGGGCCGCCGGCTGGGCGCTGGGCGGCTTGTTTCAGCTCGACCCCCTAGTCAGCCATATCTTCGAAGTGGTCTTCGCGCTGCTGGGCTTCGTCGGCCTATATTTCTTCATGCGCGCCGCCGTGCGAAACGAGCCCATTCGCGGCTGACTCCCACTGAAATCTTTAAGATATCTCGGACGGGCTTAGCTCCTTTCCGCGCGAATACACGCCTCGAGGATGAACTGATGACCGACACTCCCGATCGCCGCGCCTTTCTAAAAGCCGCCGCCGCGACCGGCGCCTTGGGCGCCGTCGGCGCGCCCGCGGCCGAGGCGCAGACGAGCGCGGCCCTGAAATTTAGCGCGCCGGCGCCCTTTTCCTTCGAGGCGCTCCAAGAGGAAGCGCGGCGGCTGATCAAGGAGCCCTATCGGCCGCCGGCGGTCCCGGACCCGCAAATCACCAGCAAGATCGATTACGAAGCCTGGGGCAAGATTACCTACAATACCGACTACGCGCTCTACGCCACTGGCAAGGAGCGTTTTCCGGTCGAGTTCTTCCATCTCGGCATGTTCTTCAAGAAGGCCGTGCGCATTCACAAGGTGGATGGCGGCGAGGCGCGCGAGATTCTTTACGATCCCGCCTATTTCAACATGCCCGATGATTCGATCGCGCATCAGCTCTCGCCCGGCGCGGGTTTCGCGGGCTTTCGCTTGCAGGAGTCCAAGAACGGCCAACTGGACTGGAAAAAGAACGACTGGGTGGCTTTTCTCGGCGCCTCCTATTTTCGCGCCATCGGCGAATTGCGCCAATACGGCATGTCGGCGCGAGGAATAGCGCTCGACACCTGGGTCGCCGATCGCTCCGAGGAATTCCCCGACTTCTCGCATATCTATATCGGTCCCGAGACCGAGGACGGCGTCGTGTTGCACGCGCTGCTCGAAGGCCCGCATATCGTCGGCGCCTATCGCTTCCTGATGACGCGCGGCAAGGGCGTCGTCATGGACATAGACTGCAAGCTGTTTTTGCGCGGCGATTTCGTGCGCTTCGGCATCGCGCCGCTGACTTCGATGTATTGGTTCTCGGAAACCAAGAAGCCGACGGCGATCGACTGGCGCCCGGAGGTCCACGACTCCGATGGATTGTCCATGTGGACCGGCGCCGGCGAAAGACTGTGGCGCCCGCTCAACAATCCGCAGCGCGTGATGGCCTCGGCTTTTGGCGACAATAACCCCAAAGGGTTCGGGCTGATGCAGCGCGACCGAAATTATGATCATTATCTCGACAATGTGTTCTACGACCGCCGTCCGAGCGTGTGGATCGAGCCGAAGGGCGACTGGGGCAAGGGCGCGATTCAATTGATCGAGATCCCCACCGACGATGAAATCCACGACAATATCGTGGTGGTCTGGGTGCCCGAGAAGCCCGCCGTTCCCGGCGCCGAGTTCGATTTCTCCTACCGCCTGTATTGGTTGGCCGACGAGCCTAATCCGACGCCGCTCGCGCGCTGCGTCGCGACGAGGCTCGGCAATGGCGGCCAGCCCGGCAAGCCGCGCCCCAAGGGCGTGCGCAAATTCATGGTCGAGTTTCTGGGCGGACCGCTGGAAAAATTGCCGTTCGGCGTCAAGCCGGAGCCGGTGCTCTGGGCCTCGCGCGGGACATTCTCCTATATCTTCACCGAGGCGGTGTTCGACGGCGTGGCCGGCCATTGGCGCGCTCAATTCGATCTGACCGTCGAGGGGCCGGACCCGGTGGAGATGCGGCTGTTCTTGAAGAACGGCGACGCCGTGCTATCGGAAAACTGGCTGTATCAATATCATCCGTTTTGAACGCGCGAGCGTGATCCCGCCGCTCACTCGATTTCTACATCGCGGCTTTCGACATTTTTCGCGCCGCGAAGCGTGAAGTGCCACCATTCGCGCGGGTAATTGTCGAAGCCGTGGCGTCGCATCAGCGCGACGAGCCTCGCGCGGTTAAATCGCGCCACGCCGCGCTTTAGCGCGCCGGTCCAGGAGCGCCTGTCGAAGAAATCGAACGGCGTTCCAAAGTCCCAGCCCTTCACGCCGAGATCGACCGCCAGCCCGGTCGAATGGCTGGATTTTTCCGCGATATAGCCTTGAGCGAAAAGCTCGCGCTTTTCGACATTGGGGTAATAGGCGGGCTTGGTCTTTTCATCGTCGTTCTTTGACCAGTCGACGAAAGCGGCGACCGCGCGCCTGGGGCGATAGCAGTCGTAAACGACAAGATCGAAGCCTTTGGCGCGCGCCTCGGCTTGCGCCGCCGCGAGCGCCCGCGCCGCGTCGAGCCGCAACCAACATTGCGCGGCGCGATAGCCCGGGACGGGCGCGCCGGTGAAATTATTGGAGCCCGCGTAACGCATCTCTTGCGCGACGCCCGGCGCTATATCCGAAAGACGAGCGAAGCCGGGCGGCGGCTCTCCCGCTAGCGCCGGCGCAGCCAAAGCGGCGAGCGCCGCGACGCCGCATGCGCGCGCAAGATCGCGAAGGCGATATGACCCGGTCGGTCGCCATGTGCGCCAGCGCACGCCGTGACGGCGCGGCGTCGATTAAGTTACAAGTCATTCCACCACCTCCTCGATTGAGGACGCCATGCTGACCGACAAAAATACTTCCCGCGATGAAGCCTCGATATTCGCGCCGCTTCCGAGTCGCCCCCGGTCACGGCGGGCCGCGAGGCGGCCCATCCCACCGGCGCGCCGTTCGATCACCGCGACATACACGAGAACGCCATCGGAATGATTGGCAACGGCTGCGTCGTGCGACGTGCTGCGAGATGGCGCCGATGACGGCGGCAGACCATGGGCCTTTGTGGCGACGCTAGACGGACACCCCGTTGGTTGGGTCTATCGCGAACTCATCAGCTACAACTGACGGTGGCGGAGCTGGGAAAGCCCGCGCTCATCCCTTGGGCGCGACGCTGGCCGCCGTTTGGCCGAACAGAATCCGGCGTTCTTCGTCCGTAAAGCCGCTGCGCTCGCGCTGCCAATGCGCGCCGGCGGCATAGGCGCGCCGCACCGCCGGACGGGCGGCGATCGCCTCGAACCAGCGTTCAACATTAGGAAAATCCCTCAGATTTTGGCCCTGCTCCTCATGCGGCACGATCCAGGGATAGGCGGCCATGTCGGCGATCGAATATTCGCCGGCCAGGAAAGGCTCCCGCGCCAGCCGGCGGTCGAGAACGCCATAGAGACGGTTGGTCTCGTTGACATAGCGGTCTATGGCGTAAGGAATCTTTTGCGGCGCGTAACGTCCGAAATGGTGGTTCTGGCCGGCCATCGGCCCCAGCCCGCCGACCTGCCAGAACAGCCACTCCAACACGCGAACGCGGCCGCGCGTATCCTCGGGCAAGAATTTCCCGGTCTTTTCCGCCAAATAAACAAGTATCGCGCCGGATTCGAAGACCGAAAGCGGCTCGCCGCCATCGCGCGGCGCGTCGTCGACGATCGCCGGCATCCGATTATTGGGCGAAATCGCCAAAAACTCCGGACGGAACTGCTCGCCCTCGCCGATATTGACTGGAGAGATACGATAGGGAACGCCCGTTTCCTCCAGGAAGATCGTTATTTTATGGCCATTGGGCGTCGGCCAATAATAAAGTGTGATCATGTCCACTCCTTATCCGCTGACGGAACAAATAGGCGCTTTGGCGGGTCGCGCCACCCGCGAGTTCCGCGCGCTCGACATTGGCGCGCCGATATAGGAACTTTTACGATAGTCGCCAAAAAACCACGACGGGAGGCAAAGGCCATGATTCTTCGCGGCGCGAAAGTTTTTCTTGTCGGCGGCGTGGGCGTGCTGGCGTTGCTGATCGGCCTCGACAATATCTTCGATTACGAGACCAATTTCGCGGCGGTGCGGCATATTTTGTCGATGGACACGATCCCGCCCGCTTCGCCCTTTCTCTGGCGCGCGATTCACAATGAAGCAGCGCACCATTTGGCCTACGCCTTCATCATCGCGACGGAACTGTGCGCCGGCGCGCTGTGTCTCGCCGGCGCGGCCCGGCTGGCGCGGGCGCGGAAAGAAAATGGGCGCGCCTTCAATGAGGCGAAGGGCGTCGCGATATTGGGGCTCGTCATCGCGCTGTCGCTGTATTTCGTGGGATTCATGGTCATCGGCGGGGAATGGTTCCAGATGTGGCGTTCGGACGGCTGGAACATGCAGGAGCCGGCCTTCCGCTTTGTCGGCGCGGTGGGAATTGTGTTGCTGTTCCTGACGCAAGGCGACGAGGATCTCCCGGGCGGCGAATAGTCGCGAAGCGCCTCGCGCCGGGCGAATATGTCGTTTCTTCGCGAGCGCAGCAATTTTTCCAGTTCCGGAAATGTGGCGGTTCGTCGCGCGACAAGACGGAAAAAATTGATATATGATGCCACAAGACGCATCCAAGGGAGCGGGGCGGCGACTTCAGCGACGCGCTCATCGAAAGAGCGACAAGAGCCGAGGGCGCGGAACCAACGAAACGAGCCGCTCGTCGGGCCGAACAAAACGGTCGCGACTAACGAACGAAAAGAAAGAATGGGGAGTTCGAAAATGAATATCAGATTTCTCGCCGTCGCGGTGATGGCTACGTTCGGCGTGACGAGCGAGGCCTATGCCCACGGCGGCGTCAGCATCGATCAAGGCCAGTGCATCATGAAGATCGGGCCGGATACGATGACCTTCACCGGCTATCAGCCGCTCAAATCGCGCGAGCAGTTCTGCGACGATATTCCCGATGCCGGCCCGACCATCATCGTGCTCGACGCCCAGCAGGATGAATTGCGCGATATGGCGCTGGAAATCCGCATCCTGCGCAATGTCGGGCAAACGGACGACAACGAGAACCTGGAAGCCAACACCGAAATTTACGTCGCCCCTAAGAAATACAAGACCGGCACGTTGAATTTCGAATATAACTTCGTCAAGAACGGCAATTTCATCGGTCTGGTGAAGGCCCGCAGCGACGATGGCACGAAGGAATATGTCTCGCGCTTTCCTTTCGCGGTCGGCCAAACGGCGAGCAAGGATCTTCTCACCGGCCTCGTCCTCGGCGCGGCCGGCCTCGTCGCCTTCGGCCTCTATTACAAGCACGCCTTCATCGACAAGAAGAAGCCCCAGCCGCCCAAGGCGTGATCGGCGGCGTTCAATCCATTTCGACAATATGGCCGTCGCGTAAAGTCACGCGGCGGTCCATTTGATTCGCGAGTTCGAGATTATGCGTCGCGACCAGCGCCGCGAGACCGCTGGCGCGCGCCAGCGTCATAAGCGTCGCGAACACATGCTCCGCCGTGCGCGGATCGAGATTGCCCGTGGGCTCGTCCGCGAGCAGCAGCGCCGGCGCGTTGGCCACCGCTCGCGCGATGGCGACGCGCTGTTGCTCGCCGCCGGAAAGCTCGCCCGGTCGATGCAAGGCGCGCGGTCCCAAGCGCAGATAATCCAGCAGTTCCTTCGCCCGCCGCCTCGCCTCGGAGCGATCGAGGCCGTTGATCGTCTGCGGCAGCGCCACATTCTCCAGCGCGGTGAATTCCGGCAGCAAATGGTGGAATTGATAGACGAAGCCGATCGAGTTGCGCCGCAGCTTCGTGCGCGCGTCGTCGCTCATCGTCGAGGTCGGCGCGTTGTTGATCTTGACCTCGCCGGCGTCGGGGCGCTCCAGCAGGCCGGCGATATGCAGCAGCGTTGATTTGCCCGCGCCCGAGGGCGCGATGAGCGCCACGGTCTGGCCGGGAACCAGCGAGAAATCCACCTCGACGAGAATGTCGAGCCGCGCGTCGCCTTCGCGGTAATGGCGCGAGACGCCGACAAGTTCGAGCACGGGATCGCTCATGCGTCACTCGCTCCGCAGGGCTTGAATGGGATCGAGCGAGGCGGCCTTCCAGGCCGGATAGATCGAGGCCAGAATGGCCAGCGTCAGCGTCATGCTGACGACCACGGCCACCTCGCGCGGCTCGACGATCGAGGGCAGCCGCGACAGAAAGTAAAGTTCCGCCGGAAAGATGTTGGTGTGCAGCAATTGATTGAGCAACACCCGGATCGCATCGAGATTCTTGGCCAGCGCCAGCCCCAGTAAAAAGCCGACCAAGGCGCCCGCCGCGCCGATCGACGTGCCGATGATCAGAAAAATGCGCAAAATCGAGCCCCGCGTCGCGCCCATGGTGCGCAAAATCGCGATATCGCGCGTCTTGTCCTTCACCAGCATGGTGAGGCCCGAGATGATGTTGAAGGCGGCGACGATGACGATCATCGTCAGTATGAGGAAGAGGATATTTTTTTCGACCTGCAAGGTGTCGAAAAACGTCTTGTTGCGCTGGCGCCAGTCGGTGATCATCAACGGACGCGAGACGGCTTTGTCCATGTCGATGCGAAAAGCGTCCATCCGCTCGGGATCGTCGACGAAGGCCTCGATCACCGTGACCTCGTTGTCCCGGTTGAAAAACGCCTGCGCCTCCGCCAGCGGCATATAGACGAAGAGATTGTCGAACTCCGACATGCCGATCTGGAAGATCGCGACGACCGGATAGCTCTTTATGCGCGGCGTGACGCCGAAGGCCGTCTGGGCGCCTTTGGCGATCAGGAGACTGACCTTGTCGCCGACGCGCACGCCGAGCGTGTCGGCGAGGCGCTGACCGATAGCGACGCCGCCAGCCTGATCGAAGCCGAAGAAGCTCCCTTCGCGCAAATTGCCGGCGACGCCGGGCAGGTTCGCGAGATCGTGCTCGCGCACGCCGCGCGCGAGCACGCCCGCCTGACCGAATTGCGAGGAGATTCCAGCCGCGCCCTCGACCATCGGCACGGCGGCCTTGACGCCTTTGACCTTGGTCATCTTCGCGGCGACATCCTCCCAATCGTTGAAGGGCGTCTCCAGCGCCTGCACGAAGGCGTGGCCGTTGACGCCGAGGATTTTGTCCATCAGTTCGTGATGAAAACCGTTCATCACCGACATCACCACGATCAGCGTGGCGACGCCGAGCGCGATCCCCATGAAGGAAAACAGCGCGATAACCGAAACGCCGCCGTCCAATCGGCGCGCGCGCAGGTAACGAGCCGCGACCACCCATTCGAAGGGCGCGAACATTCGCGTGTCGCCGAGGGGCCCCGTCGAGGATTGGCTCATCTCAAACTCCCCTGACGCGTCGCGGCCCGGATCATCCGCGCGCCGCCTTGACGGCGGCGACGATATGCGAAACGGCGTCTTGCGGCGACAATTGTTCGCGCGCGCCGCCGCGCCGCTGCTTCACCTCGACCTTGCCTTCGGCCAGTCCCTTAGGGCCGACCACCACCTGCCAGGGCAGACCGATCAGATCGAGCGTGGCGAATTTCGCGCCCGGCCGCTCGTCGCGATCGTCCAGCAGCACGTCGAGCCCGGCGTTTTCGAACTGCTGTTCGAGTTCGCCGCAGAGCTTGCCGGTCGCGGGATCGCCCGCCTTGAGATCGGCGATGCCGACATGGAAGGGCGCGACCTGCTCCGGCCAGATAATGCCATTCTCGTCATGGCCGGCCTCGATGATCGCCGCCGCCAGACGCGACGGGCCAATGCCGTAGGAACCCATCGACAAAACGATCTCCTTGCCGTCGTGGCCGCTCACCACCGCGCGCATCGGTTCGGAATATTTGGTTCCGAAGTAGAAAATATGGCCGACCTCGATGCCGCGCGCCGCGACGCGCGACGCTACCGGCACGGCGTCGTAAGCCTTCTCGTCGTGCATCTCGCTGGTCGCGGCGTAAAGACCGGTCCATTTGCCGACGATGGCTTCGAGCGCGGCCGCGTCGTCGAAGTCGATATTCGCCGGCGGCGGTTCAAATCCCAGAAAATCGTTGTGGCAGAACACTTCGCTCTCGCCCGTCTCGGCCAGAATGATGAATTCGTGGCTGAGATTGCCGCCAATTGGCCCCGATTCCGCCGCCATCGGGATCGCGGTCAGCCCCATCCGCGCGAAGGTGCGCAAATAAGCGACGAACATCTTGTTGTAGGAATGGCGGCCGGCCTCCGCGTTGAGATCGAAGGAATAGGCGTCTTTCATCAAAAATTCGCGCGAGCGCATGACGCCGAACCGCGGGCGCACCTCGTCGCGGAATTTCCATTGGATATGGAACAGGTTAAGCGGCAAGTCCTTGTAGGAGCGCACATAGCCGCGGACGATCTCGGTGATCATCTCCTCATTGGTCGGGCCATAGAGCATCTCGCGGTCGTGCCGGTCGACGATGCGCAGCATTTCCTTGCCATAGGCGTCGTAGCGCCCCGATTCGCGCCACAGATCGGCGGGTTGGATCGTCGGCATCAGCAGTTCGATCGCGCCGGCGCGGGTCTGCTCCTCGCGGATGATGGCGTTGATCTTGTTGAGCACGCGCAGCCCCAGCGGCAGCCAGGCATAGATGCCGGCGGTCTCCTGGCGAATGAGTCCGGCCCGCAGCATCAGCCGATGCGAGACGATCTCCGCCTCCTTGGGCGTTTCGCGCAGAATGGGGAGAAAATAGCGGGAGAGGCGCATAGGGTGTCCTTTGGGACGCCCGTCTCGGGCGACGGGCTCGTGTTTGTCCAGTGAAGCGAATCGGCGGGCCGCGCGGGGCGGCGCCAGTTCAAACGCACCTAGGAACAAAACACAAGAGAGGGGGCGGCGGGAAAGAAGGCGGGTCCGTCCTCTCTAGTGGGAGAAGAAGCGCACCCCCCTACACTTTGTAGCGAATTCGTGGTGGAACGACCTCATGACCGATTCCACCCGGACCACTCCAGAGCTTTCAGTCGTCGTGCCGGTGTTCAACGAGGCGCGCAATCTGCGGCCGCTGGCGGCGCGGCTCGCGTCCGTTTTGGCGGAGCTTGGCCTTTCGTTCGAGGTCGTCTTGATCGACGACGGCTCGCGCGACGAGACTCTGCAAATTCTGCGGGAGCTTAACGCCGCCGACCCGCGTTTTTCCGCGCTGTCCTTTTCGCGCAATTTCGGCAAGGAGATCGCCATCGCCGCCGGGCTCGACGCCGCGCGGGGCGGGGCCGTCGTCGTCATGGACGCCGATCTCCAGCATCCGCCGGAGGTCATCCCGCAATTCGTCGAGAAATGGCGCGAGGGCTATCAGAACATCTATGGACGGCGCATTGGCCGCGCGACCGACCCGAAACTGCGGACAATGTTCACCAGGCTGTTCTATCGCCTGATCGACCAGTTTGGCGATGTCGCGCTGCCGGAGGGCGCCGGCGATTTCCGTCTGCTCGACCGGCAGGCGGTGGACGCGCTGCTCAAAATGCGCGAGCGCGCGCGCTTCAACAAGGGGCTGTTCGCCTGGATCGGCTTCAAGACGATTGGCGTGCCCTTCGTCGTGGAGCGCCGCGCCTTCGGCGTGTCGAGTTTCAATTTCGCGCGGCTGGTGAGCTTCGCGCTCGACGGACTGATGTCCTTCTCGTCTGTCCCGCTAAAGGTCTGGACCTATGTCGGACTGGCGATTTCCAGCGTGGCCTTGATGATGGCGGCGTGGTTTTTCATAAAGACCATCATTTACGGCGTCGAGCTGCCGGGCTACGCCTCGCTGATGGTGTCGATCGCCTTTTTCTCCGGCGTGCAACTGCTGTCGCTCGGCGTCATCGGCGAATATATCGCGCGAATCTTCGCCGAGGTGAAGGGACGCCCGCTTTATCTCGTCGCCGAGCGGATCGGCGGGGAGCCTCCAACAAAAGGTTAACGCGAGCTTGTTAGAAGCGGAGCGATGATTCGCAATCTGCTCTCGGTCGGCGGCTTCACCCTGCTTTCGCGGGTCGCCGGCTTTTTGACGACCGCGGTGCAATCCGCCGTGATGGGCGCGGGGGAAGTCTCCGACGCCTTTTTCATCGCGCAGCGCCTGCCGAACAGCTTTCGCAGCATTTTTGGCGAAGGCGCCTTCAACGCCGCTTATATTCCCTGCTACTCGCAGGCGCTCGAACAGGAGGGCGCGGATTCGGCCAAGAATTTCGCCTCGCAGGTGTTCACGCTGTTGCTGGTCTCGCAGCTCGTGCTTTTGTTCCTGGCCTGGGTTTTCACGCCGCAATTCGTGTCGCTGATGGCGCCGGGCCTCGGCGACCGCCCCGACAAATTCGCGCTTGCGGTCACGCTGACGCGCATAACTTTTCCCTATCTGATGTTCATGGTGCTGTTCACGCTGCACCAGGGCACGCTCAACACGCACGGGCATTTCGCGCTGGCGGCCTTCGCGCCGGTGCTGATGAATGTTTGCGTCATCGCGGCGATGGCCTTCGCCTTTTTCTTTCCCAAGGCGAATAACGCGGGGTATGTCGGTATCGCCGCGAGTTGGGGCTTCGTCATCTCGGGCGTCCTGCAACTCGGCCTGTTGATGCGCTCCGCCCATCGCCTCGGCCTTTTGGAGCGTCTCGCGCGCGTGCGCTGGGAGCGGGTCAAGGAGTTTTTCGCGCGGCTTGGCCCCGCGGTGATCGGCTCGGCGAGCGGATCGATCGCCGTCTTCGCCGATACGATCCTCTCCTCGATGCTGCCGGACGGCGGCGTTTCGGCGATTTCCTACGCCGAGCGGCTGTATCAATTGCCCAACGGATTGATTGGCGTCGCGGCGGGCACGGTGTTGCTGCCGGAGATGAGCCGACTTCTCGCGGCGGACGACGGCGCTGGAGCGGTGGACGCTCAAAACCGCGCCATGGCGCTCACCATCGCGGCGGCGGCGCCCTTTGTTGTCGCATTCATGACAATTCCGGAACTTGTCGTCGGCGGCCTGTTCATGCACGGCAAGTTCACGCTGGTGGACACTTACGCCTCGGCCGATGTTTTGTCCGCCTATGGCGGCGGCCTGCTGGCGCTGGTGCTGGTCGCGTCGGCGCGCGCGAGCTTTCAGGCGCGTGGCGACACCAAAACGCCCATGACGATCGCGCTCACGGCCCTGGCGATCAATGTCGCGCTGAAAGTCGCGTTGTTCACGCCGCTGGGCGCGGTCGGCCTGGCGACGGCGACCTCGGTGGGCCTGTGGATCAATCTCGGGGCGCTGGTCGCAATCGCGATGTCGCGCGATTTGCTGTGTTTCGACGCGCGTTTCGGCAAGGTGCTGGCGGCGAGCGGCCTCGCCTCGCTCATCCTGGCCGTCGTGGCGTTGACGGGTCGAGGACCGGCGCTGGAGTTTGGCGCGCGCTTCGGCGCGCTTGCCAATCTCGTCGCCCTGCTAGCGCTGGGAAGCGTGGGGGCCATCGCCTATGGCGGCGCGCTCGTCGGCGCGCTGCGTTTTTGGGGTGTCAGTCTGAGAAGCCTGCGCGGCGCGCGCCGGGGACGAGATTAGGCTCGCCGCCGCCATGCGATGCGCTTGGAATTCGATGCGCTTGGAGTTTGCCGGCCTCCGCGAGGAAGGGCTCGGCGTCCGATCGCGTCGAGCGTCGCGACGGCCCCTCGAATTGCTCCGTCGCGCGGGCAATGACAGGGGCCGCGGACGCGTCGTTAATCCATTAATGGTGCAGCCCGGCGGCGTAAGCGACGATCTTGCCGGCGAAGAGCATGGCGAGAACCAGAGAGCCATATCTCATGATCGAAAGGATCGCATAATATTGATCGGGTCTCATCATTCTGTGACACTCCTTGGAATAGTGTGACGGGCGCCATCGCCTGCGTCACGGGGCGCCGATCCGCGATCGCGCCAGTTGACAGCGTGGACCAATGCAATGCGGTTGCCATCGCGCACAAGCGTGAGCGGCTGCGATTATTTGTCGCAATAATGATGAGACGCGGCGTCGACGGGCGAAACGCGATGATGCGGCATTGTGTCGCTTGAATGACGCGGTGCCGCTGATTGATGGCCGTGGCGGCTAAGCTAGCGCATCTGCGCCACGCCGCCCGGGCGCTGGAGTTCCGCCGCTGGCGGATGCTGCGCGGCCGCCACCGATACGCCTGCGTCTCCGCCGGCCGCGGCGATCGCCTCGGGCGTATTGGAGAGAAAGGCGGCCACCTCCTCGGCGCCGCGATCGGCGAAGAGCGCGAGCGATCTCTCGTCGACGGCCTCCCAGGGATCGGCGTCCGGCCGAACGCCGGCCTCGTCGGTCAGACGCTGCACGCGCCGGCCCTGGCGGTCGAACACATCGAACACATAGGCGAGTCGCGTCGCGCCTTGCGCCGGCGAGGCGGTCAGATAGGCGCGCAGACGATATTGCGCCGCCTCCGCGGGAACGAGAGCCACGTCGCGCGCTTGCGCCGTTTGCGCGAAGCGCTGCATGAAGCGCGCGCCCACGGCGTCCGGCGGTCCCTCGATGCTGGCGAAGGCGAGGCTCGCGCCATGCGGGCTGACGCCCGGCCGGGCCGCGAAGCGGCGCGTGGCCTGTTGCGCGCTCGCCTGCCGCGCGCCAAGATCGACAGCGGTGTCGAGGCAGCCTCCAAGCATGAGGACGCAGCAAGCGATCGCGCAGGCGCGCGGGCCAACAACTGGTAACGTCGTTTCTTCGCCCATCAGGCCCCAACTCCCCGCGCCCAAACTTAACGCAAAGCTAACAATGATTAAGCCCAAGGTCCAGCGGCGAGAAATTGCGCGCGCCATGCTTGCGCCGGCTTCGGGCGTTAAGCGGTCCAAAATGAGAGTCTTTCGACCAGCGAAATTTGACGAACTCGCCCCGCAACGTCCACGTGATTGTCTCATGGGCTGGTCGCGAGGAGGCCGCGCGATGGAACGTCGGCGCGCCGTTCATCTCCCGTTAACCAGGAAAGTCTCCATTAAGCATGAACGCAGTTGCATAAATGCAACAGGCTTCGTTGACCTTGAATCAAGGTTTCCAAAACCTTCGCTTAACCATGCATGATTAGGACTGGCGTCAGGTTTCCTTGCTTATCCATCACGGGAGTAGAATCATGCAGTTTGCCCAAGGCCTACGCGCCGCGAAGCTCGCCGTCGCGTTGACGGCGGCGCTGGCCATCACCGGCTGCGCCAAAAACGCGGCCGACGAAGCGGCCGGCGGCGCCAACCAATTTGGCGCCGGCTATGGACGCGGCGGCGCCAACACCCCCGGCAGCGCGCAGGATTTCGTGGTTAATGTCGGCGACCGCGTGTTCTTCGAAACCGACTCCACCGAGCTCACCTCGACCGCCCAGGCGACGCTCGACAAACAGGCGGAGTGGCTGAGCCGCTATCCGCGCTACGCCTTCACCGTCGAAGGCCACGCCGACGAGCGCGGCACTCGCGAATATAACTTCGCCTTGGGCGCCCGCCGCGCCGAGGTGACCAAGAATTATCTCGCTTCTCATGGCGTCGCCGCCTCGCGCATCCACACGACGAGCTTCGGCAAGGAGCGTCCGGTCGCGGTCTGCGACGACATCTCCTGCTGGTCGCAGAACCGCCGCGCGGTCACCGTGCTGAAGGGCGGAAATTCATGAGCCGCGGAGAAGCGGCTTGAGCCGCCCGCCCTTTCCGCCCTTCGATCAACAGAGCGCCGCGCAAAAGGCGCGCATGGCCGAGGACGCCTGGAACTCGCGCGATCCCGCGCGAGTGGCCCAGGCCTATACGCCGGACAGCCGTTGGCGCAATCGCTCCGAGTTCTTGCGAGGCCGCGAGGAAATTGTCGCGTTCCTGACGCGTAAGTGGGCGCGCGAACTGGACTACCGGCTGATCAAGGAAGTCTGGACGTGGCGCGACAATCGAATCGCCGTCCGCTTCGCCTATGAGTGGCATGACGATCGCGGCGAGTGGTTCCGATCCTACGGCAACGAGAACTGGGAGTTTGACGAGCATGGCCTGATGCGCCTGCGCATCGCCAGCATCAATGACCTGCCGATCAAGGAGTCGGAGCGAAAATACCACTGGCCGCTGGGGCCGCGCCCAGCGGACCACCCGTCGTTGAGCGATCTCGGACTTTAGAGCCGAGGCGAATTGGAGCCGAAAGTCGATCGCCGTCGCGATGGGCCTCTTGCATCTCATGCGTCGTTGCGGCATTGAAGGCGGGCGCGGCATGGACGCCCGGTGACTCCCGTCTCGAAAGACGGGCCATCCAGGCGTCCAGGGCAAGCCCATCCCAAGGGATGGGCTTTCGCGTCCCGTAGGAGTGTAGCTCAATTGGTAGAGCACCGGTCTCCAAAACCGGGGGTCGCAGGTTCGAGCCCTGCCACTCCTGCCAGGAAAAACAACTGCTTATAAGATATTTTTTCGCTCTAAAGGGCCAGTCCATGCGCCCACGAAGCGCCGAGCCCGAGCCGGGCCGCGAGTTATCCGCGGGCGGCGACAGTGCGCCGGGTTCCTCGACTGGAAACTCCGCCCTCACCATGCTTCGCGCGCCACCCACTGATCGCCCATCTTGCGGTATTTCCGCTTCACCGCCGCCCAGGCGATCCTGAAGGCGATCTCCTCGCGATGGGGGTCATCGAAATGCGCTTCATAGGCGTTGTTGAACGCCGCGCGGAAGATGTCCTGAGCGTGGAAAGGCAGATGATCGCGCACCGACGGCGGAAGGTCGTCATTGTTGGCGTAAGGCATGGTTTCTCGCTCAAGCGGCGCCAGATGTCAGCCCGGCTGGTTTGCATCGGCAATTCTTACCACCGTCGGTCGGTCGAAAAAGCCGGGCTCATGCCGCGTTACATATGTGGTTGTTACGTGTAAGACCGAGGCCACGCTATATCGGCCGTGCGGTCGCGAGCGCCGCCTGTTTGATTGACCGCTGCTCGCGCATGGCTTCCTCGATGCGACGTTCAGGCGACACGTGGGGGCCGTCTGGCGGCGTCCGGCCATGGCCAGACAATGGGTGAGAAGATGCTGTTTTTCAAAGGAATACAAAGAGCTTCGCGATCGCCACGCCCGCCAGCGCGCCGGGAAACGATAATCGATGCGGGTGATCGGGCTCGCCGGATGGAGCGGGTCCGGGAAGACGACCCTGCTCGCGCGGCTCATTCCCCTGCTGACCGGCGAGGGTCTGCGGGTTTCGACGATCAAGCACGCGCATCACAATTTCGACGTGGACAAGCCCGGCAAGGACTCCTGAACTCACCGGCAGGCCGGCGCTTCCGAAGTGCTGGTCGTCTCCGACACGAGATGGGCGTTGATGCACGAGCTGCGCGGCGCGGCGGAGCCTTCGCTGACCGAACTTCTCGGCAAGCTTTCCAAATGCGACCTCGTCATCGTGGAAGGGTTCAAGCGTGAGCCTATCCCGAAAATCGAGATTTGGCGCGCCGAGGTCGGCAAGCCGCTTCTCCACCCGGAAGACCCCGCCATCGTGCTGATGACCTCGGATGATCCATGTCCTCAGGCGCGCGTTCCCATCCTGCCGCTCAGCGACCTTCCCGTCTTGGCGGCGGCGGTCTTGTCCGCCGCCCGGCCGATCGGAGAACTTGGTTGAAATCCAAAGCTGTCTCCCGGCGCGGCTTGGGCGATCGAGGCGCGCTGATCGCGCCTTGTGGTCGCCCTCGAACGCATGTTAGTCAGCCAGCCCAATCCTAAATCGACGCCCCGCCGCGGCGAATCATAACGGATTAGCCGTGTCCACGCCCTCGCTCGATTCCTTTCGCCGCATCGTCGTCAAGGTCGGCTCCTCGCTGCTGGTCGAGCCGCGCGAGGCCGCCGTCAAGCTCGATTGGCTGGAGCGCCTCGCCGACGATCTTCTGGCGCTGCATCGGCGCGGCGCGGAGGTGCTTGTAGTGTCGTCCGGCTCGGTGGCGCTGGGGCGCAGCGTTCTGGGCCTGCCGCCGGGCGCCCTGCCGCTCGAGGACAGCCAGGCCGCCGCCGCAGTCGGCCAGATCGCGCTGGCCCGAATCTGGGCGCAAGTTCTCGCCGAGCGCGGCCTCGTGGCCGGGCAGATCCTCGTAACCTTTGGCGACACCGAGGAGCGCCGGCGTTATCTCTATGCGCGCGAATGTCTCAACCGGCTGCTCAATCTGCGCGCGGTGCCGATCATCAATGAGAACGACACGGTGGCGACCGCCGAAATCCGCTACGGCGATAACGACCAACTCGCCGCGCGCGTCGCCACCATGGCCAGCGCCGACCTGCTCGTGCTGCTTTCGGATGTCGACGGCCTCTATACCGCCCCGCCGGGCGAAAACCCGGACGCGACGCTGATTCCGATCGTGCCGAGCGTGACCGCCGAGATCGAGGCGATGGCGGGCGGCGCGGCCTCGCAATATTCGCGCGGCGGCATGCGCACGAAGATCGAGGCGGCCAAGATCGCCACGACGGGCGGCGCGCATATGGTGATCGCGGACGGGCGCGCGCCCTCGCCCTTGGCGCGCGTCGCCGCGGGCGAGCGCTGCACATGGTTCCTGACCCCGTCCAACCCGATCACCGCGCGCAAGAAATGGATCGCCGGATCGCTGACCCCCAAGGGCGCGGCGCATCTCGACGCCGGCGCGGCGCGGGCGCTCGCCCTTGGCAAGAGCCTGCTGCCGGCGGGCGTAACGCGGGTCGAAGGCAATTTCGCGCGGGGCGACTGCATCGTGATCCGCAACGCCGTCGGCGGCGAGATCGGGCGCGGCCTCGTCACCTACGACGCGGCCGACGCCGCCAGGATCATTGGCCGCTCTTCGAAGGACATCGAGGGGCTGCTCGGCTTCAGGGGGCCGGACGAACTGATCCACCGCGACGACATGGCGTTCAAGGGGGATTGAGCGCGGACCATCCGCCCCGCGGTTAGACTGGCGCGTGAACCCGCTTGCGCCCACGCCGGCGAGCGATTATACCCCCCTCCACGCGAGTCGCCGCCAAGGCGCTCGGGGCGCGTAGCTCAGCGGGAGAGCACCTCGTTGACATCGAGGGGGTCACAGGTTCAATCCCTGTCGCGCCCACCATTTAACCCTTTGAGAGATAAGCCTAAATCGTGAGTGGGCCAGGCTCCCGCGCGATCGCCGCCTTGTCCGGGGAAGCGGAACTCCCGGCGATGCTTCAGGTCGGCTTATCGCTCGCCGCCGCCACCCGCCCACGATTAAGCGGTCGACCGATCGTTTGGTGGGCTCGCGGGCGCGGGCGAGGGCGAGTTGTTCAAAAATCTATGCGAGGCGCTATCATCCGCCGCGGCGCGCCTCCAATTATGTCGTCTGGCTGGCGTCCCATGCTTTCCGACCGATCGACGCCTATAAACGTCGGATCAATCGGGTCCGCCGATCAATGTGAGAGAGCCCGTGACCGATCTCCAAGCCCTGGTGCGCGAGATCGCCGCCGAGATGGCGGCGCGTCAAGATCGCGGTGAAGTCGCGAATTATATCCCCGAACTCGCGTGCGTCGACCCCGGCTCCTTCGGCATGGCGGTGATCGACGCCGACGGAAAGACCCACGCCGCTGGCGATGCCGACACGCCCTTTTCAATCCAGAGCATTTCCAAGGTCTTCACACTAACTCTGGCGCTGGGCATGGTTGGCGACCGTCTGTGGCGCCGCGTCGGGCGCGAACCTTCCGGCAACCCATTCAACTCCATTGTGCAACTGGAGCGCGAATGCGGCGTGCCGCGCAATCCGTTTATCAACGCCGGTGCCATAGCGGTGACGGACGTGATTCTGTCCGGGCATCAGCCGCGCGAAGCGCTCGGTGAAATCCTGCGTTTTCTGCAATTCGTGGCGGGGAACCAGACAATCCACGTCGACCGGGCGGTGGCGGAGTCCGAAAAGAGAACGGGCTTTCGCAACATAGCATTGGCCAATTACATGAAGTCATTCGGCGTGATCGACAATCCCGTGGATTTCACGCTCGGCGTTTACTTCCATCATTGCGCGATCGCCATGTCCTGTCGTCAGCTCGCGGCGGCGGGGCGCTATCTCGCCCACGCCGGGCGCAATCCGGACAGTGGATTGTCCGTCGTGTCTCCCGAGCGCGCGCGACGCATCAATGCGCTAATGCTGACCTGCGGTCATTACGACGGCTCGGGAGAATTCGCCTATCGCGTCGGCCTGCCAGGCAAGAGCGGTGTCGGCGGCGGCATATTGGCGGTAGCCCCGGGCAAGGCGTCCATCGCGGTCTGGTCACCCGGGCTCGACGCCAACGGCAATTCGCATCTGGGCCGGATCGCGCTGGAAATGCTCGCAAAACGCATGGGATGGTCGATTTTCGGAACGGATAACGCCGGATCAAGAACGTCCTCCGAGATCGGCTGACGCCCGGTTTCCCCTCTGGCGAAACGCCTCGCCCACAATCGCCGGCCCTCAAGCCCAAGGCGCCTGGGCTTGATAAGATTCGCATCCGAGCCAGTTAGCAAATCGTCGATCGCAAATGGGGCGCCGGCGGAATGAGCGCGCCGTTGCTTAAGAGGATACGCCTATGTCTCGGCTCGCCAACGACGAAGCTGGCATCGCGGTGCCCGTGCTCGCGGTGATCGTCGCGGTAGTTTTTATAGCGGTGTTATTCTTCAAGTTCGTGGATATGGTTGGGCCGTCATCGGGGAGCGGAAGCTCCGCCGAGGTCGGGAAAGCCACTTCCTCGGTCAGATAAGGCTCCCGCGGCGCGCGGGATGTCCACCCGCGACGACGTTGTTTCGCGACGAGCGCACGCTTTTGAGTCATGATCTCGGCGCCGGAGTGCGCGAGATTAGCTCGATGTCCGCGGGGTCGCCGAAGATTTGCAGCGCCTGCGTTTCGCCAAGCAATTTCACCACCGCGTAGATCGCGTCGAGGCGCGCCGTCGCGACGCCAACGAGAACGCCAAGTTCGATCACCGAGCCCAGCAGCGCGTCCGCCTCGATCGCGCGGCCGGCTTCGATGTCCTGAAGCATGGATGTTTTGTGAGCGCCCACCGCCTCGGCGATGGCGATGCGCTGTTCGAGCGAAATTCTAAAGCGCACGCCGAGCGCCTCTCCGATCGCTTGCGCCTCGCGCATCATATCGGCGGCGAGCGCGCGCGTCGGCGCGAATTCGCAGATGTCCGCAAGCGTTGCGCGGGTCAGCGCGCTGATCGGATTGAAGCTCAGATTGCCCCATAGCTTCGTCCAAATTTCGGCGCGCACGTCGTTCACGATTGGCGCCCTGAAACCCGCGCGCGTAAAGGCTTCCGAGACGCGTAAAATGCGTTGGCTCATCGATCCGTCGATTTCGCCGAGCGTAAAACGCTGCCCTTCGATATGACGGATGACGCCGGGCCGCTCGATCCGCGCCGCCTGGTAAACCACGCAGGCCAACACGCGGTCGATGGGCAAATGATCGGCGATGACGCCGCCGGGGTCGACGCTCTCCATCCGCCGGCCCTCGTGTGGCCCGCCATGCTTGAAGAAATACCACCAGGGAATGCCGTTTTGCGCGGTCAAGACAGCCGTTCGCGGTCCCATCATCGCCGGCAAGTCGCCAACCACGGTCGCGACCTGATGCGCCTTCACGCAAAGGATGATCAAATCCTGTTCGCCAAAATCGGCGATGCGATCGCTGGCCTTGACCTTCGCGACGGTCTCCACGCCTTCCTCGATCAAGGTCAGTCCGTTCGAGGCGATTGCCGCCAGATGCGCGCCGCGCGCGATGACGCTGACGTCCTCGCCGGCGCGAGCAAGTTTGGCGGCCAACAGACCGCCGATCGCTCCAGCGCCAATGACGCAAATCTTCATGGCGACGAGCTTCGTGATTTTCGCCTTGGGCGAGATTTATAGCCTGTTTCCGGCGAGAAATACGCCGCGGTCAACGCGGGCCTCTTATACGCGGCCAAGCGAAACGGCGCGCCGCTCGTCCCAATATCCCGCGTGATCGCCGCTCGCGCCGGCGGTCGCCATTTCACTTTCCGCATCGCGGCGAGTTTGAACAGCGCGAACCGCGCCATTGGCGGCGCTGGCGTCATGACACGCCAGCGAAATCGTCATCACTCTCGCGGCGCGCGACGCGCCTTCTTCCCCTTTCCGGATGCGCCTCCGCCAAATTCCTGGCGGCACTTGGCGCTTAGCGAACTCATATGCGCCCGCAGGCATTTTTCCACAGCTATCGCGTCGGGGATGTCGTCATCGCAAAACTTGAACGCGTCGTCGTTACAGGCCGCGCGTTGTTCGGGAGTGCCTTGGGCGAACGCCGGCGCGGACGCCAAAAGCGCGAGCGGGATCGCGATCCAAATCAGGTTGCGCATAATGGTGTTCCTCTATTGCATCGTGCCGCGGCGCATCGATTTGGCATGACGCTTCCGCGAATGCAACCATAGGCGGCAGGCCCCCATCCTATTCCTCCATCGCCATCAAGCCGGCGTCGCCGCCCGCGGCGGCCGTGTTCACGCTCAGCGTGACTTCGCGCGTGAACCGGCGCAGATAGTCGGGTCCGCCGGCCTTTGGCCCCGTGCCCGAGAGGCCAAAGCCGCCGAATGGCTGGCCGCCGACGACGGCGCCAATCATGTTGCGATTGACGTAGATATTGCCCGCCGGCGCTCTCGCCGCGAGTTCTCGATGGCGTTGTTCGATGCGCGTCTCCAGCCCCAGCGTAAGGCCGTAACCCATGGCGGCGATCTCCTCGATCAACGCGCCGAAATCCTCCGCGCGCCAGGTCACGACATGCAGGACGGGCCCGAAAATCTCCTCCGAGAGATCACGGACGTGGTCGAGCCGAACTATATGCGGCGCGACGTAAAAGCCCTTGTCCAGCGCGGCGCCATTATAGATCACGCGGCCTTCCCGCGCCCGCCGCGCGAGATAGGCGTCGAGCCGCGCCTTGGCCTCGGCGTCGATCACCGGGCCGATATGAGTCGCGACGTCGCGCGGATCGCCCAGGCGAAGCTCGCGCGCGGCGCCCTCGATCAACGCAAGGCAGGGGCGCGCGATGTCCTCCTGCACGCATAAGAGCCGCAGCGCCGAGCAACGCTGGCCCGCCGAACGGAAGGCGGAGGTCATAACATCGTCGGCGACCTGTTCCAGCAGCGCGGTCGAATCGACGATCATCGCATTGACGCCGCCGGTTTCGGCGATGAGCGGAACGATCGGGCCGGGCTTTTCCGCCAGCGCGCGGTTGATCGTCTTGGCGACCTCGAGCGACCCGGTGAAGACGACGCCGGCGCAAGCCGGATGCGCGACGAGAGCCGCGCCAATAGCGCCGTCGCCCGGCAAGAATTGCAGCGCCGCCCGCGGGACGCCCGCCTCGATGAGCAGTTTCACCGCCTCGAAGGCGACGAGCGGCGTCTGTTCGGCGGGCTTGGCGGCGACGCAATTGCCGGCGGCCAGCGCGGCGGCGATCTGGCCGATAAAAATCGCCAGCGGAAAATTCCACGGCGAGACGCAGACGAAGACGCCGCGCCCGATCCGCCGCAAGGAGTTTTCCTCGCCTGTCGGTCCTGGCAAGGCCGTCTCGCGGCAAATCTCGCGCGCCTGCCGCGCGTAATAGCGGCAAAGATCGGCCGCCTCGCGGATTTCCGCCAGCGCGTCGTCGAGCGTCTTGCCGGCTTCGCCTTGCAGCAGCGCGATCAACGATCCGCGCCGAGCCTCGATCAAATCGGCCGCGCGCTCGATCGCGTCGGCTCTTGTCTCGACGCTCGTCGCGCTCCAGTCGCGAAAGCCTGTCCGCGCCGCCTCCATCGCGGCGTCGACGGCGCCGGCGTCGGCCTCGGCGACGTCCCCGATCTTCGCGCCGTCTATCGGCGAGACGCAGGCGCGCGCTTTTGTCGTCGTCGCTTGCGAGGGGAGGGCGGCGACACGGCGTCCGCGCGCCGTGTCGATCTCGCCGCGCAGCGCCGAAAGCGCGGCGCCGTCGCCAAACTCGACGCCGGCCGAATTGGCGCGCAGCGGCGAATAAAGTTCCACAGGCGCGACGATGCGCCGGTTGCGCGCCAGTTCGGGCGCGCCGATCAGCGTGTAAGGATCGGCGAGCAGCGTCGACTCCGGCGTCAAGGGATCGGCCGCCTGCGCGACGAACGAAGAATTGGCGCCGTTCTCGATCAGACGGCGCACGAGATAGGCGAGCAGATCGCGATGCGGCCCCACTGGCGCATAAACGCGCCAGGGGATGCGCGAGCGTTCAAACGCCGCCGCGGCAAGCGCCTCGCCCATCCCGTGCAAGCGCTGAAACTCGAAGTTTTCGCGCGCGCCGGCCTCGCTGACGACAGCCGCGACGGTCAGCGTGTTATGCGTGGCGAATTGCGGCTGTAGCCGCTCGCTCGCGAGCATCAGCCGCGCGCAGGCGAGGTAATTCGCGTCGGTCATCGCCTTGCGCGTGAACACGGGATAGTCCGCGAGGCCGCGCTCCTGCGCGCGTTTGATCTCGCTGTCCCAATAGGCGCCCTTCACCAGTCGAACGGCGAGCCGGCGATGATGGGCCAGCGCCAGCGCCGCGACGTGATCGATCACCGCGAGCGCGCGTTTCTGATAAGCCTGTATCGCGAGCCCAAAACCGTCCCAGCGCTTGAGCGACGGATCGGCCAGCACGCGCGCGAAAATCTCGAGCGAGAGTTCGAGCCGGTCGGCTTCCTCCGCGTCGACCGTGAGGACGAGATCTTGCGCCTTGGCGAGACGGGCGAGTTCGAGCAGCCGCGGCATGAGTTCGGCGAGCACGCGAACGCGCGAGATCGCTTCGTAGCGCGGATGCAGCGCCGAGAGCTTTACGGAAATTCCCGGACGATGCTTGGCGTTCCCCGCCGCCGCGCCGATGGCTTCGATCGCGCCGGCGTAGGCGTTGAAATAGCGCTCGGCGTCGTCGGCGCTTCGCGCCGCTTCGCCCAGCATGTCGAAGGAATGGCGGCCGCCGTCGCTCTTGGCGCGCTCCAGCGCCGATCGGATCGTCTCGCCATACACGAAATGCGCGCCCATTAGCCGCATCGCCTGCTTCGCCGCGGCGCGCAGCGACGGAGCGCCGAGGCGGCGCGCGAGATCGGCGACGATGGCGCGTGGCGACTCTTCCGCCGCGATCACGCGCGCCGAGAGTCCGAGCGCGAAGGCGCAGGCTTGCGCCAGTAATCAGTCGGACACGCTGTGATGATGCGCGAAGTCCCCCGCCTTGAGTCGGTCGGCGAGCAGCCGGTCGAGCGTCGCGTCGTCCGGCACGCGCAGCAGCGATTCCGCCAGCGCCATGACCGCGAGCCCCTCGCGCGAGGAGAGCGCGAATTCGTGCAGGAAATCCTCGACTCCGCCGATCCCGCCGCGCCGCGCCCGCATCACCGCGAGCAGTTCTCGCGCGACCGCTTGCGTCGCTGTAGCGACCTCCGCGCTTGGTTTCGTCGCGAGCAATTCTTGCGCAAGCGCCTCGTCTGGCGGCGCATAGGGCGCGGCGAAGGCTGGAATGTTCTGCGGCATGACGGCTCCTGCGCGGCTCGCCGCGATCATAGCGCAAAATCACCGCGAGCGGTTAAAGCGTCGCGCGGCCCGCCAACGCCCGCGCCTCCCGCGGCGTCACGCCCTCGGCGCGCAACTCGCGTAGCGTCTTGGACTCCCGGCTCTTTGACAGTTTTTCGCCGCGCGCATCGAGCAGCAGTTCATGGTGGCGATACTCCGGCGCCGGGAGGTCAAGCAGCCGCTGCAACAGCCGATGCACGCTCGTCGCGTGAAAAAAATCCTTGCCGCGCACGACGTCGGTGACGCCTTGAAGCGCGTCGTCGACGACGACCGCGAGATGATAGCTCGTAGGCGTGTCCTTGCGCGCCAAAACAACATCGCCCCATTGCTCCGGCCGCGCCACGACATCGCCGAGGCCAAATTCGCGCCAGGCTAAAGGCGGCGCTCCAACATCGTCATTGCGAGCGGAGCGAAGCAATCCAGGGGCCCCGCGCGGCTCCTGGAATGCTTCGCCTTCGGCTCGCAATGACGGGCTTATGTTCGCCAGCCTAAGCGCCTTCGCCATATCCAGCCGCAACGCGACTCCCCCCGTGCGCGAAATCTCGCGGATCGGCGGGCGCGGCTTGTTCCGGCAAGTTCCCGGATAGAGCGGCGCGCCGTCTGGATCACGCGGGCTGTCCTTGAGCGCGGCGCGCGCGATGTCGGCGCGCGTGCAGGCGCAGGGGTAGAGCAGCCCCAGCGCCTCCAGCCTTTCGAGCGCGCGAAAATAGTCGGCGAAATGTTCGGACTGTCTGCGCACGGGACGCTCCCATTCGAGCCCCAGCCAAGCCAAATCCTCGTAGATAGCCGCCTCGAACTGCGGCCTCGCGCGCGAAAGATCTATGTCCTCGATGCGCAGCAGAAAGCGCCCGCCGCATTCGCTTGCGAGCTCATAATTCAGCAGCGCCGAAAAGGCGTGGCCCAGATGCAGAAAACCGTTTGGCGAGGGGGCGAAGCGAAACACGCGCCGCGAAATCGAAATGCTGGAACAAGTTCTCATCGCAAAAGTCTATCAACTTTCGCGGAACTTGTTCCGCTCATCCCCGCGCCTTTTCGACAATCGCCATCGCCGCGCGAAACGCCGCTTCTATGTCGAGGTCGCTGGTGTCGAGCGTCACCGCGTCGGCGGCGGCTTTAAGCGGAGCCACGGCGCGGGCGCTGTCGCGCGCGTCGCGCTTTTTCACATCCGCGAGAATGGTTGGATAATCGACTTCCTCGCCGCGTCTCGCCAGCTCCAGCGCGCGCCGCTGCGCCCGCGTCTCCGGGCTGGCGGTCACGAAAATCTTTACGCGCGCCTTGGGACAGATCACCGTGCCGATGTCGCGCCCGTCGAGCACCGCGCCCTCTTCGCGCGCCGCGAAACGGCGTTGCAGGTCGACAAGTTCGGCCCGCACCTGCGGCAAGGCCGCGACGACCGACGCCGCTTCGCCCATTTCGCGCGAACGCAGCCGCGCATCGTCGAAATCGGTCAGCGACAGGCCGCGCGCGGCTGCCGTGGCGGCCTCCTCGTCGTCGAGCGGCAGCCCCTCGTCGAGCAGCGCGCAGGCCGTGGCGCGATAGAGCAGGCCGGTGTCGAGATGCGGCAGTTTGAAATGTTCGGCGAGACGGCGGGCCAGCGTGCCCTTGCCCGAGGCCGCCGGACCGTCGATGGCGATGACGAGCCCGCTCACGCGAACCGCGCCCCGAGGCTTTCCATCAGCGCGCGGAACGAGGGAAAGCTCGTCGCGATCATGGCTTGATCGTCGACCGTGACTTCCTTGCGAGCGGCGAGGCCCATGACCAGAAAACTCATGGCGATGCGGTGATCGAGATGCGTTTCGACATATCCGCCGCCCTCGACCGCCCCGCCGCGCACGAAGAGATCGTCGCCCTCGATCGCGCAATCGACGCCATTGGCTTCAAGTCCCGCCGCGATCGCCTCGAGGCGGTCGGATTCCTTGACGCGTAATTCCGAAAGGCCGCGCATGCGCGTCTCGCCGGAAGCGAAAGCCGCGACGACCGCGAGGATTGGGTATTCGTCGATCATCGAGGGGGCGCGCTGCGGCGGAACATCGACGCCGCGGAGGTTTGGCGAATAGCGCGCCCGAATGTCGGCGACCTCCTCGCCGCCTTCGACGCGGCGGTTCTCCAATGTGAGGTCGGCGCCCATTTCGAACAGCGTTGTCAGCAGGCCGCCGCGCAGCGGATTGGTCATCACGCCTTCGACCACGATGTCGGAACCCTCGACTATCAGCGCCGCCGCCAGCGGAAAGGCCGCCGAGGACGGGTCCGCCGGCACGCGAACATCTTGTGCGCGAAGTTCGGGGCGGCCTTCCAGCGTGATCTTGCGGCCATGCGGGCCATGCGGCTCGACCTTTAGCTCCGCGCCAAAATGCGTCAGCATTTTCTCGGTGTGGTCGCGCGAGGCCTCGGGCTCGATCACCAGCGTTCGGCCCGGCGAGTTGAGGCCGGCGAACAGCACGGCCGATTTGATCTGCGCCGAGGCGACGGGGGTCGTATATTCGATGGGCAGCGGCTCGCTGGTTCCTTGCAGCAGGATCGGGAAACGCCCGCCCTCCTGCTCCTCCAGCACGCGCGCGCCTTGCAGCGCCAGCGGGTCGAGGATGCGCCGCATCGGCCGCTTGCGCAGCGAGGCGTCGCCATCGAAACGCGCGGTGATCGCGTGGCCGCCGACGACGCCCATCATCAGCCGTGAGCCGGTTCCGGCATTGCCGAAGTCGAGCGTCTCGCGGGGGCCGAGCAGCGAGCCGAGTCCGGCGCCAAAGACGCTCCAATTTCCCTCGCCGCGCCGCGTCACGGTCGCGCCGAGCTGGCGGCAGGCGCCGGCGGTGCGCAACACGTCGTCGCCTTCGAGTAGACCCTCGATCGTCGTCTCGCCGACGCAAAGCAGCCCGAGGATCAGCGACCGATGCGAGACCGATTTGTCGCCGGGCGGGCGAAGGCGGCCGGAAAGGCGGCTGGAGCGCAGCGCGCGAAGCGGCGTCGCCGCGGGATGCGGCTTCGAGACCGAGGCTTCCAAATCGCGTCGCCTTTTTTTGGCGTTGGCGCCCCGCGCCCAAAAACCAGGCTGCTTGGGCGCGAAAACGCAGGGTGTCGGTGTTGCGTGAAAATGCGCGCGAGCGCACTCAGATCGAGGGTTTATGCGCGAAAATGCGCGCGATTGTAAAAATCGTCAAGCGCCCGGAAAAGCCGCGCGTCGAAGCTGGGCCTTGTCGCGCCGCGCCGACCGCCCCAGTTAACAACTGCCCGGCGGCGGGGAAGCGACAAAACGGGAGGAATAATATCATGGATCGCAGGACATTTTCGTTGGTTCTTGGTCTTGGAGCCGCTTTCGCCCTCGCGCCAAGCCTCGCCTTGGCCGAGGATCACTTGGCCGAAGCGATCGGTCACACCAAGGAAGCCATCGCGCATGGAAAAGAGGGCCATGCCGATCTGCTCGTAACCCATGCCGAAGCAGCGCTGGCGCATGCCGAGGCGGCCGAGAAGGAGAAGCCAAATCCCCATACGGCGGAAGGGATTACGCATTTGAAGGCCGCCATCGAGCACGGCAAGATGAAACACGCCGATGTCGGAACCAAGCATGCCGAGGAAGCCCTGACGCATTTGGAGGCCGCGACGAAATAAAGCAGCGCCGGAGGCCGGGCCGTTTCGGTTCGTCCTCCTTTTTACGCGGAGCGGTCGGGGCTTTCGCGGCTCAATCCTCCGCCGCCCGCAGGCGCCGATAATGGCTCCGAATCACTTCTTCGCCATGGATGCGCTCCAGCCGCCGGAGCATGAAATGGCCACGCGCGATTGACTGAAAGTGGTTCATGAACACTACGTTGATCGTCGCGGCGCCCGCCGCTCCGGCCAGCGGAAGAGCGCTGGCGGCGATCTTCTCCCAGACAACAACGCCAAAACGCGAGGCGACCTCGCCAGTCAGCGCCGCCACCGCCGGCGCGGCGAGGCTGCCCGCGCCGCGCTCCAGCAGCAGCGACGACGCCTCATTGGCGAGCCGGCCGAGCATCGCGCGGGAGGCGTAATAGCCCACGTCCGCGCGGCGCTCGGAGCCCGCGGCGCGCTCGCCGATACCCTTGTTCGAGCCATGGGCGAAGACCTCGACGCAAGCGAGCCGCCCCTCGATGGTCGAGAGATCCTCGCCGTAATGGCGCGCGATGTCGGCGATGGCCCGCAGCATCAAAATCGTTGTCACCGGCAATTCGAGCGGCAGGGAGGCGACGCCGAAAAGGCCGCCAACACCGCCCGCGACGCCGGCGAGAGTCGAGGCGAGCCGCGTCGAGGGGCGCTTTTTGGGCGCGCCTTTCAGCGATTTGAGCGCGACCTTGAGGCATTCCCGAATCGCCCGCTCGACCGCGCGATCCACCGTGCGGCGCATGGGCTTGGGCATTCGCGCCAAGGCGCCATGAATAGGCTTGCCGGCGTAATCGGTGAGGCGCGTCGCGAAATTGTTCGATTCCAATAATTTATATGCGCGCGCGAGTTCCTGTTTATGGCGTGCTGGAAGTTCCGGCTCCGCCCCGCTCATCGCCGCCGCAGCAGGGGCCGCACGCCATTGACGCTGGCGAGGATGGCCGAACCGTTACTGAGCAGCGCGGTGAGCGACGGGCTGATCAACCCGCTCGGCAGCGCCAGGCCGAGCGCCAGCGTGTTGAGAACCACGACGATTCCGTAATTTTGCTTGATCAGCTTCACGGCGTCGCGCGAAATCTCCACCGCCTCGACGAGTTTCCAGAGCGAATCCTCCATCAGCACGACATCGGCGGACTCCTGCGTCACTTCGGCGCCGTGCTTCATCGCGACGCCGACATCGGCGAAGCTGAGCGCCGGCGAGTTGTTGATGCCGTCGCCGACCATCGCGACGACATGGCCATCGCGCTGCAACTGCTGTATGACGCCGGCCTTGTCGGCGGGCAGCATGTCGGCGTATTGCCGCGTGAGGCCGAGCCGCTCGCCGACGGCGCTCGCGACCACGGCGTTGTCGCCGGTGAGCATGATGGCGTCCTTGACGCCGAGCGCATAGAGCCGCTCGACGATGCTCGGCGCTTCCGGGCGGATTTGATCGGCATAGGGCGCAAGCGCCGCTAATTTGCCGTCCGTCGCGACATAGAGACAGGAATAGCCTTGCTTTTCGAGCCGCGAGCGATCGCTCGCCGCCGCGCCGACCCTGATGCCGCTTTGACGCATGAAGCGCTCGTTGCCGACATGCACATAAAAGCCGTCGACAAGACCCTCGACGCCAAGACCGAGACGATATTGCGTATCTTCGCAGACCGGGATCTCGGCGTCGAACTCGACAGCCCTGCGGCGCAGGGCTTCGGCGACGGGATGGGTGAGCCGGCTTTCCGCCGCCGCCGCGAGCCCAAGCAGACGCGGAGCCGCGATGCTCTGCTGATAAGTGATGAGGTCGACGACTTCCGGATGGCCCCGCGTCAGCGTGCCGGTCTTGTCGAAGATGACGGTGTCGACTTCGGCGAGGCGCTCCATATGGCGTCCGCTCTTGATGACGATGCCGCGCCGCGCCGCGAGCGTCATCGACGACAAAACGGCGGTGGGCGCCGCGACGCGGATGCCGGTGCCGTAATCGACGATGACCAGCGACAGGAAGCGGTCGAAATCGAAGCTGACGGCGGCCGTCGCCGCCGCGACGCCCAGTGTCGGCAGCACCAGGCGGTCGGCGAGCTTTTCGGCGTGGTTTTGCATGCGGGTGTCGCCGACCGGCGCCGAGTTCGATCAGTCGCACGATCTGACCGGCTGTCGTGTTCGAGCCGACCCGCGTCGCGCGGATGGTCAATTGTCCCTCGCGCGTCACCGTCGCGGCGAAGGCCGCTTCGCCGACGCCGCGCATGACAGGCAGGCCCTCCCCGGTGATTGTCTTTTGGTCGATCAACGCGCTGCCGTCGATGATCTCGCCATCGACCGGAATCATCTCGCCGGGATAGACCAAGACCTCATCGCCGACCAACACGTCGCGCGCGGGAACGGAAATCACGCTGCCGTCGCGCACGATCCAGGCGGTCTTCGATTCGAATTCGAGCAGATCGCCGATCGCGCGCTTCGACCCGGCCGCCGTGAGATCCCTGATCCAATCGCCGAGCTTTATCAGCCAGGTGATCAGCGCTCCGGCGACGTGATTGCCTTGCGCGAGCGAGGCGAGGATCGCCAATGTGTCGAGAAAATCCACGTTGAGCCGATGCTCGTCGCGCAGGACGCGATAGGCTCTCGCGGCGATGGGATAGCCGTTCCACAACATCAGCGGAATGTTGATCGCCGTCGCGACGGGATTGGCCACGAAGGCCAGGGCCATCGACACCGTGGGCAACAACAAGGGATAACGATGGGGCTCCTCGGCGGGCTTGGCCGCGGCGATCAGTTCCTTGGCGAGATGCTGGCCCGCGTCGCCCATGGGCGGCGCGAGTTGCGTGAGCGCGCGCAGATCGTTCAGCGTCATCAGCCTCAGCCGGCCGATCAGCAGACGAAACATCGGTTCGAACGCGATCTCATATTCCACGACGAGGCTGAAGCAGGCGTAATTGATCCTGGCGCCGCGCACCGCGGTCTGGCCGCGCAGCCAAGCGAGCGTCTCCTCGGCGAGGCCCTTGTCGTAACAAAGCGACGGTATCCAAAGGCGAACGCGCCCAGGCATGAAGTGGCGGATCGCGAACTGCATTCGGAAGGGTCCTATCGCTTAGGCGCGCGGCGCGGACTTGGAGGCCTCGGCGTCCGCCATCTTCATCTTTTCGACGAGCGCGTGGTGCTGTTGCAACTCGACGAAATGATTGAGCGAGAACACGCCAAGGGTGAGCCAGACCGGGGTCGCGGCGAAGGCGCCCATTTCGAGCAGCGACAGCGCCACGATCCCGCCAGCGAGGCCGATCTTGAGATCAATCGTGTTGCCGGTCGCCCGCTTGACTTGGTGGTCGAGATATTTGCAAATATGCACGACGTTTCTAGCGGCGTGGGAATGCTCGGCGAGAAATTCAGCCTCTTCCTCGATCTTCTTGGAGATGTCGTCGAGTTCCGTCGCGGGTGGAGTCGGCGGCGCGCCGTGATGCTCCTCGCAATGGCGGCGCAGATGGTCGTGGAAATCGTCGTGCCGCTGCGCGTCGTAATAAACAACAACGCTGCCGGTGGTCGGATTGACCTCGGTGCGCTCAACGCCCGTAACGCTGGCGAACTTCTGGCTAAACTGCGCTAGCAGTTCGGGATTTCCCTTCGCCGAAGGGAATTTCATCCGCACGCGGCCCGGCGTCTGGTGCTCCATGCGCGGCACGTGTTTGTTTTTCTTCTTTTTCTTGTGCTTTGGCGCGGAGGCTTCGTCTGGCGCTTGCCTGGCCGTTTGCGCCTCGGGAGGCGCCGCCGGGAGCGGCGCATCCACGGACGCTGAGCGGTCTTCCATCGAGACGTTTTGCATGATCGTCAGATTTCCGGCGCCGGTTCCTTGGCCGGGGCCGGCTTGCCCTTCGTCTCGGCGTCGACCTCGGCTACGATGTCCTGGACATGCTCATTGGTCTCGGCGACGAATTCCTTGGTCTTCTGACCGAGTTTATAGACGCCGCGAACCGTCGACTTGAATATCGGGCCCAACGCCGAGCCGAGCTTGGGCACGAATTTAGGAGCCGCCATCGCGGCGACGCCAAGCACGAGACCCGGCAACAGAGCGGCTTCGAACACGGCGGCGCCTATGCCGACCACGCCGACCGTGGCGACGGTCGCGACAATATTGTTTTCTTCCTCGCTCAACTCGTCGTCGTTCTCGTTTTCGGTCTCGACGACGGCGTGGGCGTTCTCGTGTTCGTCCTCGTGCGCGTCGATCTTGGACTTACTCATTTGCTGCTCCTGCCGCATGCTAAAAAGCCCCTGGAAAATCAGTTGCCGGGGGATTGTAGCGCACTTTGGGCGCCGAATGCGACGTTTTCGCGACACATAATGGCGCGAATTTGGCGGGTGACGTTGGCGCTCTGGTAATTATATAAGAAAGCATGGATATATTCTAATGGTTCCAGTCGCTGTCCTTCAAAAATAGTTAAGTCTCAAATAAAAAATATTGTTGTATCAAGTAAATATCGGGGCCGAGTCTGCGGCGGCGCGGCGGGTCGCCGAAAGATCCTTGCCTCCGCTCGTCACGAAGCCTCGCCGCTTCCTCCCGTCATCCGCCGCCACAACCCCTTCAGCGGCTCGAAGCTGAAGACCACTTCATGCCTGCCCTCGGGCACAGCCACCGCGCGGAACAGCACGTTGGCGCGCGACACCCGGACCGGGGCGCCGTCCACCCGCGCGAACCAATAGGGATGCCAGACGTCGTTCAGCACGACCCAACCCCCGCCGCGGGGCGCCTCGGCCTCGATCACCACCTTGGTGTTCGCGTAAGAGACGATGCGCGCCGTCGCCGGCGTTTGGCCAGACGTTTGCCTGTGGCAGATCGGCGATTCCTCGAGCAGCACGGCCTCGCGAAAATCGACTTCCGGCCACCCGCCCTCTTCGATCATCTTGGCGAAATCGGCGCGCAACGCGCAGATCGGCAGCAGCACGCGCGGCAACGCATTGGGATATTCGTAAACATAGGCGTCCCTCGTGCGCGCGATGAAATTCACGTCGCCCGGCTTGATGTTCTTGTCGATCTGTTCGATCGGCACGCCGGTCGCGATGTAGCGCAGGCCCAGCAAATCCGACATCGGCGAGCGATAGGACGGGTAAAGCTTGGAGAATTCCCGTTGTTCGGGCAGCGCCAGATGGTCGCCGGCTCCGGTCGCGTCCTCGAACAGTTTCAGGCGGATTGGATTGTAGCCGAGATCGTGGTCGAAGCCATGGACCAGGGTGGCGTTCGGCCAGTGAAAGTCTATCGCCGCGAGTTCGACGCGGTCGCGCCGATCCGGCGCCGGGTGGGCGAGCTTCTCGCGCAGCAGCGCGATCGTGTCGTTCTTGGTGTCGGCGCGCAGCACGTCGAATTTTTCCGGCGGCAGCGCCGTGGATTCATTGGGTTTGTTGCCGATGGCGAGATCGACCGTCGCGACCGCCCCGACCAACGCCAGCGCCACGAGCGAATTCCGTTGCGCGAGACGCGGCGTGAAGGCCGCCACCGCGAAAGCCAGCGCCCAAAAGCCGGCGCCCGTGAGCAGCGGCGCGCTTGCTTGCGTCAACCGATCCTTGGCGAAGGCGACGCCGGCGCAAAGCGCCAGCAGCGCCGCCGCCGCGCCCGCGAGCGCCCATAAATTGGGCCGCGCCTCGCCGCGCAGCAATAGATGCAGAGCGTAGCCGCCAAGAATCGCCAGCACCGCGCAGAGCGGGAAGGTCGCGTCCGCCGGACGGCGCCATAGATCGACGCCGGGAATGTGAAACAGCGGCGCGAACCCCGGCGTATAACGCCCCAAGGCGTAAATCGTCAGCAGCGCGGCGGCGCCGGCGAAAAATCGGATTTCCTTCTCCTCGAAGAAACGTTTGCCCGACGCCGCCAGCAAGGCCAGAATCGGCAAGGCGCCCATGTAGATCGCGGTCATGTTTCGGGCGAGATAAATTTTATCCGTGCCAAACGCCTGCGACGGCGGTCCCCAAAAATCCTTGAGCGGCCCGTCCGTGCCGAAAAGATTGGCGCAGATCAGCGTCAGGAACGACGCTGGCGGCAGCGAGCCTATGTAAGCGCTGTCGAGATCGATCATCGGCCGGTTGGAACTGGCGGCGAGATCCAGCGTCCAGGCGAGCGGCAGCGCGATGATCGCCGCGCCCGTCAGCGCGCCCGCGAGCAGAGGCTTTATCGCGCCCAGCATGTCCTCCTTGTCGGTCGCGACGCGAAACAGGGCATAGGCGGCGAGCAGCAGCACCGACAAAAACGCGACCTGATCGCGGCCCAGCACCAGAAAGGCGGCGACCGCGCCGGCGGCGGCGCCATAGGCCGCGGAGCGCCGGTCGAGCGCGCGCGCCAGCAGCCACAGCGTCACCGGGAGCCAGGCCAGGCTCATCACTTGCCCGGTATGTTGAATGCGCCAACTCGCCGAGCCGCCGAAGGCGAAGGCCAGCGCCGCGAGCAGAGCGCCAGCCGGATGCCAGCCGCGATCGCGGAAATACAGCATCAACGCAAGGCCGCCCATCGCCAGCATCGCGAATACGACGCCGTCCTCCAGCCGGAACGACGGATCGGGCGAAGCCCAAGCGGCGAGAAGAAAAAACGGCGAAAAAATCAGCGACTGCGGATCGGCGATCTGCGGCATGCCGGCGAAGACATTGGGCGTCCAAAAAGGCGATTGGCCCGAATGCAGCGCGTGAGCGAGAAAGGCGAATTGCGGCTGGAAATGCGCCTTGGCGTCCCAGGGGATGGTGTAGTCGCCGGACAGAAACGGAAAAGCGAGCGCGAAAGCGGAGAGCAGAAACATCGCTGCCGCCGCGCCATAAAACTTGTCATCGCCTTCGCGAATTTTTGTCACGCCGTCTTGCCTTCCGCTGCGTGGTGAAGCTTGGCAGGTTAATAGCCGCTTCCCGCCGCGGCGCAAAATCGCCCGCCGCTTCACCCGATCGCCACGACGATCCGGCCTCGGACCCGACCTTCGACGATTTTTCTTCGCGCGCTCCAGCGTCTCGCTGAACGGAATGGTTTCGCTCATGCGGCTCAGCGCCTCCTTGTCGAGATCGCGCGCGAGCCTGGCCCAGGCCTCGCGCCGCAAAGCGAGGCGCGGCCGCACGGCTTCGACGCCGAGCAGCGTCACGCCGCGCAGGATGAAGGGCGCGACGCTGGCCGGCAGATCCATGCCCCGCGCATTGCCGCACGCGGCGATGGCCCCGTCGAATTGGGTCCGCGCCAGCACATTGGCCAGCGTCACCGATCCCACCGTGTCGACGCCCGCCGCGAAGCGCTGGCTTTGTAACGGCTTTCCCGGCTCGGCCAGTTCGGCGCGGTCGATGATCTCGTGAGCGCCGAGGCTTTTGAGGTAATCAGCCTCCTCCGGTCGGCCGGTGACGGCGGCGACGCGCCAGCCGAGCCGCGCCAGCAGCGCGACCGCGACCGAACCAACGCCGCCCGAGGCGCCGGTCACCACCATCGTCCCGCTATCCGGCGTCATGCCAAATCGCTCCAGCGCGAGCACGCAGAGCATGGCGGTGAGGCCCGCCGTGCCGATGGCCATGGCCTCTTCGGGCGACAACGCCCGCCGGCAGGGGGACAAGCCAGTCGCCGCTCACCCGCGCTTTTCGCGCGAAGCCGCCAAAATGCGCCTCGCCGAGTCCGCAGCCGCCGGCGACGACAAGATCGCCCGGCGTGAAATCCTTGTGCGTCGAGCGCGTGACCCGGCCGGCGAAATCGACGCCGGGAATCATCGGGAACCGGCGCACGATCGGCCCTCTGCCGGTGATCGCCAACCCGTCCTTGTAATTGATGGTCGAATGGGTGACGTCGATGTCGACGTCGCCCGGCATCAGGTCGGCGTCTTCCATCACGACATAGCCGGCGCGATAGCCGGCGTCGCCCTTGTCGATGCGAATGGCCTTGAAGCTCATGCGCGCCTCCCTCACAAAAACGCGTCCAGCGCCTTCAGCACCGCTTCCGGCGCTTCCTCGGCGAGATAATGGCCGCTGTCGATGGCCTCGCCGCGCAAATCGTCGGCCCATTCGCGCCAAATCTCCAGCAGCGACGGCGTTCGCGGAAAATGCGCGGCGCTCCAGAGAATCAGCGTCGGGACAATGATCTTTTTGCCAGCCGCCTTGTCGGCCAGGAGCTGCTCCTTGTCGGCGCCTTCGCCGGCGCGAAAATCCTCGCAAAAGGCGTGGATGCGCGTCGGATCGTTGAAGGCCTGGGCGTAGGCCGCGAGCGCCGCCTCGCCGAAAATGTCCAGTGTCTTCGATTTGGTTCCGCTTTGCAGCGCGTCGTTTAGAAAGCCGATCGCGTCGAGCGCGATCAGATTTTCGGGACGCGGCGCCTCGTAGCTCAGGAACTTCGCGCGGCCGACTCGTTGCAGATTGGCGTCGCCAAAGCCCTCCTCCAGCGGCGCGATGTCGAGCATCGCGAGCTTGGTCAGCCGCCCCGGATGATCGAGCGCCAGCCGCAGCCCGACGCGCGCGCCGCGGTCATGGCCGACAAGCGCGAATTGAATGTGCCCAAGATTTTCCATCACTTTCACGGCGTCGGCGGCCATTTGGCGCTTTGTGTAACCCTCGCCATTCTTGCTGTCCGGGGCAGCCGACCAGCCATAGCCGCGCAAATCCATCGCGACGACGGTGAAGCGCCGCGCCAGCGCCGGCGCGATTTTGCGCCAGGCGATGTTGGTCTCGCCAAAGCCATGCAGCAGCAGCACCGGCGGCCCCGCGCCATGCGAGCGGGCGAAAATCCGGCCGGCGTCGGTGTCGATCCAGTGCGAGGCGAAACCGGGGAGGAAGTCGATTGGGTCGGACATGGCGGGATCGTCCTTAAAGAGAGCTGGAAGTTTTAGGCGACGATACGTCGCGAACGCGAAAAAGCGTTATTCCCGGCCCTCGTCCGGCCCCTCAACCCCCAACGCCCGCAGCTTCGCCCGCTCCGCCTCGCTCAACGCCGCCGGCGCCGCGGCGACCCTCCGGCGCCGGTAGGCGGTCCAGAGCGCGAGGGCGCCGCCGGCCAGCGCGATCAGCGGCGCGCCCCACAGCAGCAGGGTCTCGGGTTTGAACGGCGGGCGCAGCAGCACGAAATCGCCGTAGCGCGCGACGATGTAGTCGCGCGCCTCCTTGTCGCTCGCGCCCTTTCTTATTTGCTCGCGCAGCAGCATTCGCAGGTCTTTCGCCAGCGGCGCGTCGGAATCGTCGATCGACTGGTTTTGGCACACGAGGCAGCGCAATTCGCTGGCGATGGCGCGGGCCCGCGCCTCCTGCGCGGGATCGGCGAGCTTTTCGCCGGGCTCGACCGCCTGGGCGCCCAAAGGCGCCAGCAGCGCCGCCGCGAGCGCGAGAATTTTGAGCGCGCGGCTTCATTCGGCGGCCTGGGGCAGGGCAGGGGCCGCCGCGCGGCGCGCGACGCCGATGCGCAGACGACGGTCGGCGAGCGAGAAGGCGCCGCCGAGCGCCATGACCAGCGCGCCGATCCAGATCAGCGTCACCAGCGGCTTGTAATAAATTCGCGCGTCGATGCTACCGTCATTATGTCCCTCGCCCAGCGCCGCATAGACCTGGCCGAGCCCCAGCGTCACGATGCCGGCCTCGGTGCGCGCCGTCTTGCGCGCGGGATAAAAGCGCTTGGCCGGCTCGATCCGCGCGACGGTCTGGCCGTTGGAGCGCACCGCCATGATAGCGTAGGATTCGGAGTAATTCGGACCCGCTCGCGCGGCCATCTCTTCGAGGACGATTTTATAGGGGCCGACATCGGCATAGTCGCCGACGCGCATCGTCGTGATGTTTTCGACGCCCCAGCCAGTCGCGGCGAGGCCGAGCAGCGTCAGCCCCATGCCGGCGTGGGCGAAGGCGGTTCCAAACACCGACAATGGCAGCCCAAGGAGACGCGCCAGCGCGGCGCGCGGACCGGCGGCGCGGGCGTTCGCGCGCTGCGCGAGATCGCTCAGGGAGCCGACGACCAGATAGACCGCGACGGCGGCGGCCGCGACGGAAAGATAGGGTGCGCCCTGCAGCGCGCCGAACCCCGCCAGCGCCGCCACGCCGACGGCGAAAGCCGCGCGCAGCCGCGCCAACGCGGCGGAAAGGTCGCCGCGCTTCCAGGCCAGCATCTGGCCGACCGGCATCAGCAGGGCCAGCGGCAGCGCGATCGGGATCAGCACCGTATTGAAGAAAGGCGCGCCGACCGAAATTTTTTCGCCCGTGAGCGCCTCCAGCGCCAGCGGATAGAGCGTGCCTATGACGACCGTGGCGCAGCAGGTGGTGAGCAGAAGATTGTTGAGCACCAGCGCGCCCTCGCGCGAAATCGGCGCGAACAGCCCGCCGACCGGCAAGGCGCCGGCCCGCAGCGCGAACAGCGCCAGCGCGCCGCCGATGAAGAACATCAAAATCGCCAGAATGAACACGCCGCGCTCGGGATCGCTGGCGAAGGCGTGAACCGAGGTGAGCACGCCCGAGCGCACCAGAAAGGTGCCGAGCAGCGACAGCGAAAAGGCCAGGATCGACAGGAAGATCGTCCAGACCTTCAGCGCCTCGCGCTTCTCCATCACCGCCGCGCTGTGCAGCAGCGCCGTGCCGGCGATCCAGGGCATCAGCGACGCGTTTTCGACCGGATCCCAGAACCAGAAGCCGCCCCAGCCCAGCGTGTAATAGGCCCAGTAGGAGCCCATGGCGATGCCGAGCGTCAGACTGATCCAGGCGAACAGCGTCCAGGGCCGCGCGAAGCGCGCCCAGGCGGCGTCGATGCGCCCGCCGATCAGCGCCGCGGCGGCGAAGGAAAACACGATGGAGAAGCCGACATAGCCCAAATAAAGCAGCGGCGGATGGATCGCGAGGCCAGGGTCCTGCAGGATCGGATTGAGATCGCGGCCCTGCCAGGGCGCGGGCGACACGCGCGCGAAGGGATTGGATGTCAGCAGAATGAACAGCAGAAAAGCCGCGCCGAGAAGTCCCTGCACGCTGAGCGTGTCGGCGCGCAGCTTGGCCGGCATGGCCGACGAGAACAGCGCGATCAGCGCGCCGCACAGCGACAGCACCAGCACCCACAGCAGCATCGAGCCTTCGTGATTGCCCCAGACGCCGGAGATTTTATAGATCAGCGGCTTGCTCGAATGGGAGTTCTCGATGACATTGACCAGCGAGAAATCCGAGACGACATGCGCATAGGTCAGCGCCCCATAGGCGAGCGCGACCAGAAGAAATTGCATCAGGGCGGTCGGGCGCGCGACCCGCATCAGCGCGCCATCGCCAAGCCTCGCGCCGGCGAAGGGGATGACGGCTTGCGCCAGCGCCAGCGCGAACGCCAGAATTAGAGCGAAATGGCCGGTTTCGACGATCATATGCGCCTCATTTCTTGTCGCCCTGCCACACGCCCTGTTTCTTCAACGCTTCCGCCACGTCGCGCGGCATATAGCGTTCGTCGTGCTTGGCCAGCACGCTGTCGGCGCGAAATTTGCCGTCGCTTGCGAGCACGCCGTCGGCGACGACGCCCTGGCCCTCGCGGAACAGATCGGGCAGCAGGCCGGTGTATGTGGTCGCGAGCTCCTTCTCATTGTCCGTGATGACGAAGCTCACGTCGCGGCCCTCCCCCTTGACCAGCGAACCCTGTTTCACCAATCCGCCGATCCGCAGACGCGCGCCGGGCGCCGGGTGTTTTTCGGCGAGCTGCGTCGGCGTGTAGAAGAAGACGATATTGTCGCGCAGCGCGAACATGATCAGGCCCGCCGCCAAGCCCAGAACCGCCAGCGCGCCGAAAATCAGCGTCAATCGCTTCGCCTTGCGCGTCATGCTCCCGCTACCTCTCGACATTCAGTTCGGCCGCCAGCGCCTCGACGCGCGCCAACTCGGCGGGTTTGCCGGCGAGCGCCTGGCGCGCTTCCTTGAGCGCGGCTTTCGCCTTTTCCGGCTCCGACAGCGCGCCATAGGCGCGAAGCAATTTGAGCCAGCCTTCAACGTCGTCGCCGTTTTGCGCGAGGCGCCCGGCCAAGCGATCCACCATGGAGCGGATGAAGGCCTGCTGATTGGCCTTGGGCATCGCGGCGACGGCCTTGCCCTGTTCGCTGGCCGGACCTTCGCCGCTCAATTCACCGGCTTCGCCAGATTGCGCTCCTTGGATCGTTCGCCTCTCAGCTTTTCGATCTGCGCGCGCACGAGATCGCGGTAGCCGGCGCCGGCTGGCGCGTCGGCCAGCAGTTTCGACCACAACTCGTCCGCCTTGGCCGCATCGCCGTCCTGGGCGGCGGCCAGCGCCAGATAATAGCGCGACATCGGATGCGTCGCGTCCAACGCCAGCGCGGCGTCGAAAACGCGGCGGGCGTCCGGCGTCACCTCCCCTTGGGCCGCCATCACATAGGCTTCGCCCAGAGCGGCGTAACGGGTCGGGGTCGCGCCGAGCAGGCGCAGCGCCTCCCCATAGGCGTGTATCGCGTCGTCATAGCGGCCATTGCGCAGATAAAAGGGCGCCACCACTTCGAAGCCGCGCCCGTCGTCGGGATGCTCGGCGAGATGCGCCTCGATTTGCGCGACGGCGGCGGAGAGGTCCGCGTGAGGCGGCGTCGCCGCGAGCCGCGCGGCGAGAGGCATATCGGGCAGGCCCGCGGCGCCGACCGAAAGATACAGCGGAATGGCGAGCGCCGGCACGAGCAGCAGCGTCGCGAGAGCCGCGACGACCCGAGTCTTGCGGCTCGGGGGCTTGGCCGTCGCGCCGTCGGTTTCGCTGGCGCGCAGCAGCCGGCGGGCGGCTTCCACCCGCGCGCCTTCGGCGTCGGCCGGATCGAGCAGGCCCTCGGCGCGCTCGCGCTCGATTTCGGCCAGTTGCTCGCCGAAAAACGCCTTGTCGGTCGCCGCGTCGCCCGCGGAGGCGCTTTTGGCGGCGAGCGGCGCGAGCACGGCCAGCACGGCGGCGCCGGTGAGAAAGACGAAGATGAGCCAGATCATGCAGGGTTGTTTAGAGGGTTGCGCCGATGTTTGGAAGCGCCGCGTGACATTGGCGCGAAAGCGCTGACGTCAAAGCAATCGGCGTCGCCTCCGGGGTGTTCAGGCCGACGAACCGCCCCGGACGGAGCGGCGAGCTAACCGTAATTTACTGTTTGCCCGCGAGAAGCATTAGGACTTTATTCACCATGGAGCGCCAGCGCGCTAATTTGCATCACGTTGAATTGGCGAAAAAACGTCAGGAGGTCTTTCATGTCTTTCGCTGATGAAAGACGGGCGGCTCCCCGCGGCCGGACCTATCTTGGCGGCGAAATCGTCTCCGCGGCGGGAATCGGCGAAGCGAATTGCGTCATCCGGAGCCTGTCCGCGGCCGGGGCCGGTTTACGCGCGTCCGGAGCCGTTCCGACCAAGTTCGTTCTTAAAACCTCTCGCGACAAATCGGCGCATCGCGCGCGCCTGGTCTGGCGAAAAGGCGAGGAGCGCGGCCTCGCCTTCGACGGCGACGACGAAAAGCCGAGGCGACGCCTCCACCCATAATGGCGTTGCGTCGCTCGTCGCGCTTTAAGACTGTCGAGGAATTTTCGGGCGAGGAAACGGTCGCGACGCCGCTTCGCTCGTCATTCCTGTCGGATCAATATCCGGCGCCCGCCGCGTCGCGTCAAGCGGCTTTGCGCGCCGGCTTGGACGAGGCCTTTTGCGCCGTTTTGGCCGCTAGGGCGAGAGCGGGCTTCGGCTCGGTCGAATCGGCCGCGGCCTTCGGTTCGGCGGAATTTGGTTCGGTGGTCACGGGGGCCTTGGGCGCGACGCTCGCGGCGGCCTTGGCGGTCTTGAGCTCCGCGCTCGCGGCGACCTTGGCCGGGGCCTTGGGCTCCGCGCCAGCGGCGGCCTTGGACGCGGGCTTGGCGTCGGCGTTCGCGGCGGCCTTGGCCGGAGCCTTCGCGTCGGCTTTTCCGACCTGTTTCGTCTCGGCCTTCGTGGTCGTCGCGCCCTTCTTGAGCCGACGCTTCACGCTCGCCCACAATTCGCGCATTTCTTGCGCGGCGACGCTGCTCGGATGCAATTCCGCGACGCCAAGCCCGTGCCGGGCGGCCTCTTGATAATCGACTCGCGCGGAAACCATCGGAGCGAGCAATCCGCCCATCGCCTGCAACGCCTTGGCGCCCTGTTCGACGCGGGCGCTTTGCTGGGCCGGCGGAACTTGATTGAGCAAGAAGGTGTATTCCTTGCCGGCTTCCTTCACTTTCGCGCGGGTGACTTCGCTCGCCCATAAATCGAAGACATTCGGCCTCGCCGGAATGACGCATAGATCCGCGGCGCGGATGGCCGCCGCGAGATTCTCGCTATCCTCGCCGGGGGCGTCGATCACCACCAGCGTGACGCCCTTCTTTTCCAATGCTTCGAGCGCCTTCGCGAGTTTCGGCCGCCGGAATATGTTCAACCGCGATCTCGCTCTGACCCCGCAGCTTGGACCATTTGACCAGAGACTGCAGCGGATCGAGATCGATGACGAAAACCCGTTCGCCGGCGTTATTCGCGGCGACGGAAACGTTGCTTGCGAGTGTGCTTTTGCCGGCTCCGCCCTTTTGCGTGACGAATGCGATTGTGCGCATGTTCGTAGATCCGTGTTGGAGGTTTGGTGTTGACGCCGCGCCGAACTCCACGCTGAACGCACTATTGAGCCGACGAAATTACCCTCAGGTTCAAAATTTTGGATCGTCGTTCACAATATCGTAATAGTTGTAGCGGGGTTAATTTTTGGTTAATAACAAGGCGCATATGGTAAACGCGCCCCTAACTTTATTGCATCCGCTCGGCGCGAAATTGGCGCGCGCCGCGGCGGCGCGCAAGCGTATGCGATTATTTTCCCAGAGAAAATCGTCGCGGGGGCGAAAGTGAGCGATCTGTTTCGCGCCGCCGGCTTGGAGAAGGACGCGCCTCGCCCACTCGCCGACAGGTTGCGCCCGCGGCGCCTGAGCGAGGTCGCCGGCCAGGACCATTTGCTTGGACCGGACGGCGCGCTGACCCGAATGCTGCGCGCGAAGGCGATCGGTTCGCTGATTTTCTGGGGGCCGCCCGGCTCGGGCAAGACCACGGTGGCGCGCCTGCTGGCGCAAGAGACCACATTCGCTTTCGTGCAGGTTTCGGCGATCTTCACCGGCGTCGCGGAACTGAAAAAGGTTTTCGAGGCGGCGCGGGCGCGACGCGCGACGGGCCAGGGCACGTTGCTGTTCGTCGACGAGATCCACCGCTTCAACCGCGCGCAGCAGGACAGTTTCCTGCCCGTGGTCGAAGACGGCTCGGTGACGCTAATCGGCGCCACCACCGAAAACCCCTCGTTCGAACTGAACGCGGCTCTGCTGTCGCGCGCGCGGGTGATGGTCTTCCACGCGCTCGACGAACAGGCGATCGCGAAGCTGCTCGCGCGCGCCGAGGAAGCGGAAGGCAAGACCTTGCCGCTCGACGAGGACGCGCGCCTCGCCCTGATCGGCATGGCCGACGGCGACGGCCGCGCCGCCTTGACGCTCGCCGAGGAGGTCTGGCGGGCGGCGGCGGAGGGAGAAATCTTCGACCGGCGCAAGCTCGTCGAAGTCGTTCAGCGGCGCGCGCCGATCTACGACAAGGCGCGCGAGGGCCACTACAACCTCATAAGCGCGCTGCACAAATGCGTGCGCGGCTCCGACCCCGACGCGGCGCTTTATTATCTCGCGCGGATGCTGGACGCCGGCGAAGACCCGCTGTTCCTGGCGCGGCGCATCGTGCGGATGGCCGTCGAGGACGTGGGGCTCGCCGATCCGCAGGCGCTCGTCGTCGCCAACGCCGCCAAGGACGCGTACGATTTTCTCGGCAGCCCGGAAGGCGAGCTGGCGCTCGCGCAGGCCGTGATCTATCTGGCGACCGCGCCAAAATCCAACGCCGCCTATGTCGCGTATAACGCGGCGCTGCGGCTGGCGCGGGAGCATGGCTCGCGGACGCCGCCGAAAATCATTCTCAACGCGCCGACCAAGCTGATGCAAAGCGAGGGCTACGGCGAGGGCTACGAATATGACCACGACTCGCCCGACGGCTTTTCCGGCCAAAACTACTGGCCCGAATTGCTGGGGCGTCAAAAACTCTATGCGCCGGTCGAACGCGGCTTCGAGCGCGAGCTCGGCAAGCGTCTCGATTATTGGCGCAAGTTGCGCGACGATCGCGGCAAATCCTGAGAAGAGCCTGTAATTTCAATGAATTGATATAGATCAATAATCGCACGGCTGTGACCTATTTGTCACGCTCGCCAACAATCGAAGCCGCGGGAGCGCAAAAGGCGTGGTTTGAATTGACCGTTCCGAAGGCAACAGCGTAAATTTAAAACATCGGCGCGGTCGCATTGACTTGCCGCCAGGCAATGTGGTTCCGGCCCGCGAAAACTCTTCGCAATCCGAATCCACCAATCGCAAATTTGTATGGGGCGAAATAAAATGAACAAGTTCACCGCCGCCGCCAGCGTCGCTCTGGCGCTTGTCGCCGGATCGGCCTTCGCCGCCGATCTCCCTTCGCGAAAGGAAGCTCCGGTTTACGTCCCGCCGCCGCCGTCCTTCAGCTGGAACGGCCTCTATGGCGGCGTGAACATCGGCTACGGCTTCGGTGACGGCAGCCAGGAATACGGCGGCATCGCTTACATCACTCCGGCGCTCGTGGGCCGGACTTGGGCGTTCCCGGGCGGATCCGCGCTGGGCGGCACGACCAATCTGAATGGCGTCGTGGGCGGCGGCCAGGTTGGCTACAACTGGCAGTTCTCGCCTTGGCTGGTTCTCGGCATCGAGGCCGACATTCAGGCCTCCGACGTGCACGACACCGTGAACTCCTCCGCCGGTGTGTTGGACGCCTTCGGTCCGCACGTCCAGTCCGCGACATCGACCAAGAGCGTCGATTGGTACGGCACGGTTCGCGGCCGCCTCGGCGTCGCGCCGTTCATCCCCAACCTACTGATCTACGGCACCGGCGGCTTCGCCTACGGCGGCGTCACTCACGGCGTAGGCTTCGCGGACAATGGCGTCGGTCTTCCCGCCTTCGGCTCGATCGCGACCGCCCAATACGACAGCACCTCGACGGGCTGGACCGCCGGCGGCGGCATCGAATGGAGCCCCACGGGTTTCCCCGCCTGGTCGGTCAAGGTCGAATATCTGTATGTCGATCTCGGCAACACGAACATCTCGAGCGTGAGCGTCGGCGGCAATCCGGCGTTCGCCGTGAACTACAACTCGCCGACCCGCTTCCACACGGTTCGCGCCGGCCTGAACTGGCACTTCAACCCCTTCGCGCCGGCGCCGATCGTCGCCAAATATTGATCGCGAAACGCGCGGCTTGATATGAAACCCGGCCCTCGCGGCCGGGTTTTCTTATTTGACGAGCGCGGCGTTCAACCTTCGCCATTGGATTTTGCGGCGGATCAACGTATATCCGCTCGGATGACGCGAGGCCGGCGAGAAGCCGCGCCGGGCAAGGACATGAATAACCGAGGACGGACTATGAGCACCTTCGACAAACGCGAGGAATTGTTTGAAAAAAGTTTCGTCCACGAGGAGGAGTTGCATTTCCGCGCCGAGGCGCGCCGCAACAAATTGCTCGGGCTTTGGGCGGCCAGGAAGCTCGGCAAGACCGACGCGGAGGCGCAAGCCTACGCCGACGAACTCGTCGCCGCGGAGACCGCGCCTAACGCCAGCGATCTCGTCGTGGCTCGCTTGCTCAAGGATTTCGCCGCCGCCGGCGTCGAACAGTCCGAGCACCAGATTCGCCGCACCATGGACGAAATGATGGTCACCGCCAACGCCGAGATCAAGTCGGGCGCGTAATTTTCTCCGCCTGGCCGCGCGCGAGCGCGAGCCTTTGTTTACGCTCTGGCGTAATCATGCGGCTCATGAGCGAATCGAAAGCTTCCAAACTCGCCGCCGCCTCCGCCTTTCTCGCCAGCGCGGAAGTCGGCGAGGAGGCGGCGCGCTGGCTTGGCTTCCTTGCCGGGGAACGGCGCTCGTCGCGCCACACGATCGACGCCTATGGCCGCGATCTGAGGTTCTTCTTGGCCTTCCTCGCCGAACACCGAGGCGCCCTGGCGGATTTCGCGGCGCTGAAGGCGCTGGAGCCGGCGGATCTACGCGCCTTCCTAGCCAAGCGGCGCAATGAAGGATTGGAGAGCCGCTCGCTGCTGCGGGCGCTCGCCGCCGTGCGCTCCTTCCTCCGCTTTCTCGAAAAAAAGGGCCTCGCCAAGACCGATCTGTTCGGCGCGGTGCGCGCGCCCAAGCGTCCGCGTAGCCTGCCAAAGGCGCTGGCGATCGCTGACGCCCGCGATCTGATCGATCAGGAGTCGCGCGCCGGCGAGGCCCGAGAGCCCTGGGTCCTGGCGCGCGACGCCGCCGTGCTGGCGCTGCTTTATGGCGTTGGGCTGCGCATCTCGGAGGCGCTGTCGATCGAGCGCGCGCGCGCGCCGATCGGCGCGATCGACCGCGTGACGATTCTGGGCAAGGGCGGCAAGACCCGCACCGTCCCGGTGATCGAGCCGGTGCGCAGGCTCATCGAAAACTATCTCGATCTTTGCCCATTCGAGCTTTCCGGCGGGCCCTTGTTCGTCGGAACGCGCGGCGGACCGCTGTCGCCGCGCATCGTGCAGCTCGCCGTGCAACGGATGCGCGGCGCGCTCGGCCTGCCCGACAGCGCGACGCCGCACGCGCTGCGCCACTCCTTCGCGACGCATCTTTTGGGGCGAGGCGGCGATCTGCGCACGATTCAGGAATTGCTCGGCCACGCCTCGCTATCGACGACGCAGATTTACACCGCCGTCGACAAGACCCGGCTGTTCGAAGCCTATCGTCTGGCGCATCCGCGCGCGGATTAGAGCGCGGTCATCACGCCATCATCCGCCTTACGGCCGCGATCCACGCCTCATTCGCGCGGGCCGAGAAATGCAGTCCGTCGTCGGTCATTTCCGGCCTGCGGACCCCGCCCGTCGAGAGCTCGGGGTTGAGATCGAGCACGCCGACGCCATGCTCGGCGCAGAGCGCGGCCATCCGGCGATTGGCCGCCTCGATACGCTCGCTGTAGGCGCGGTCGGCCACATGCGGCATGAGGGTGAATATCGCCGTCGCGCCAGCGTCCAGACCAGCCAGCAAGGCGCGAAAATCATGCTCGATCCGCTCAAGCGGCGCGTCGTGAAAGAGAACATCGTTGAGGCCGCCGTCGATGACCAAATATCGCGCCTCGATCCCCCGCGCCCGCGTGATCTGCCCGCCGATCTCCTTGAGCGTCGCGCCGCCTTTCGCCAAGGTCAGCACGCCCAAGGGACGCCATGACAACTTTCCGAACGGGCAGCAGGCCGCGAGGCTGTCGCCGACGACGATGATTCGCGGCGCGATCAAGCGCTGGTTTCGCGCCAGGGAAAGCAGCATGGCGTCTCGCGCCGCGGGGTTGACGCGCGCGAAAACCGCCGCCTTCGCCGCGAGCAAGAACGCGGCGGCGAGCAAAATGACGATCAAGGTCACGCTCGATCTCCGCCCGGACGTATAAGCGCGAACAAAAACACGCAAGTGCGGTTGGCGGTGTTCCGCGTCCATCGGGCCGCTCCGGCATCTCGTTTGCAACTTGGCGCGAAACGACACATACTCCAACTAAATTCAGCCGGCCAAATTTCGAGGCGGCGCGCGGTTCGGTTGCGCGCCGAAATGGCGATTTCAATAATTTTTGACCGACGCGACTTTGTGGCGGGGGCACGCTTGCATAGTCGGCGTTCTAAGTTAAATACACGTGTTGTAACAAGGAATCGCAATGGAAAGTTTTCTCTCGGATGGCGTCGGAATATCGTATCTGGATTTCGAGCCGCTGGCCGCGGATCGGCATGAACCGATCGTGCTCATACACGGATTCGCTTCCACCCATGCGGTGAACTGGCTTTTCACGCAGTGGGTCAAGACTCTGACGGAAGACGGACGGCGGGTTGTGCTGTTCGACAACCGCGGGCACGGTCGTTCGGAAAAACTCTATGATCCCAGCGCCTACAGCTACGACAAGATGGCGGGGGACGTGGCGCGCCTCATGGACCATCTGTCGATCGAGCGGGCGGACATCATGGGCTATTCGATGGGCGCCCGCATCGCGACCTACTTCGCCCTGGCCAATCCCCAGCGCACGCGATCCTTGCTGCTGGGAGGGGTCGGCGTCAGTCTGATCGAGCGGGAGGCGATGGCGCCCGGAATGGCTGAAGCGATGGAGATCGAGCGGATCGAAGACATCGACGACCCCGGCCTCAAGATATTTCGGGGCTTCGCCGAATCGACCCGCAGCGATCTAAACGCGCTCGCGGCTTGCGCGCGCGGCTGCGGCAGAGGCCTCGACCCCGCCTCCCTTTCGAAAATCACGGCGCCGACCTTGGTTTGCGTCGGCACGCGCGACGACGTGGCGGGCGACCCGCATCCGCTCGCGCCGCTCATCCCGAACGTGCGGATTGTCGACATTCCCGGGCGCGACCATAACCGCGCCGTCGGCGATCGGATTTACAAACAGGCCGTGCTGGAATTCCTGGCGGCGCGCCCCTAATTGAGATGGCGCCGCCGCGGCGGCCCAGGCGCCTTCGGGGCCTAACACATCGGCGAGACGAGGGACCAAATGGCCCGCGCGAAAGCAGCCTCCAACTCCGCGACGGATCCGCTGTTTCTGCGCCTGCGCGGCGAGGCCGAGGAAGCGCTGCGGCGCGAGCCCGATCTCGGCGGCCTAATCTACGGCGCCGTGCTGGCCCAGGACAGCTTGGAGAGCGTCATCGGCCACCGTCTCGCGCAACGGCTCGATCGGCCGGAAGCGCCTTATCCGGTCATTCGTCAGGCCTTCGCCGAGCATGTGGCCAGCGCCCCGGAGACCGGCGAGGCGATTCGCGCCGATTTGCTCGCCGTGCTCGACCGCGACCCCGCCTGCAATCGGCTGCTGGAGCCCGTCCTCTATTTCAAGGGCTTTCATGCGATCCAAACCCACCGTCTGGCGCATGCGCTGTGGAGCACCGGGCGCAGCGATTTCGCGCTGTGCCTGCAATCGCTGTCCGCGCAGATTTTTCAAACGGACATTCACCCCGCCGCGAGAATCGGCCGCGGCTTCTTTCTCGATCACGCGACCGGCGTGGTGATCGGCGCGACGGCGGTGGTCGAGGACGACGTCTCCATGTTGCATGGCGTCACGCTCGGCGGCAGCGGCAAGACGGCCGGCGAACGCCACCCCAAGGTCCGGCATGGCGTGCTGATCGGCGCGGGCGCGCAGATCCTCGGCAATGTCGAGATCGGCGCCCGCGCGCTGATCGCGGCGGGATCGGTCGTGCTCGACAATGTGCCCCCGCATAAAATCGTCGCCGGCGTGCCGGCGCGCATCGTCGGCGAGGCTGGCGCCGCGGAGCCGGCCCGCGCCATGGATCAGGTGCATGACGTGATCGACGCGGGAATTTGAACCGGACCCCCGAAAACCGCTCGGTTTCCTTAATATTAACGAAAATAGACAGCGATCCGTGAGGCGCGCATTAATGTTTCCACGGCAAAGTGGACGCATTCGATCCCCCCGTCGCCTCGGGCGTCAAGCCGCCAGGCTCCTTCGCCTTTTGTCAGGCCCGAAACTTTGGCTTCGGTCGAGAAGTTCTCAATTCGTAAGCGTATCCGACATGAGTGAAGTCACAGCGGAGATGATCGAGCGTGGCCGTGGGATCGATCCCAAGGTCGCGACCGCGCGCCGCAAGCGCGGCGCCAAGGTTCAGCGCGCGAGAGAGCGCCTCACCACATCGGATACGGGACATCGCGGCAGCGATCTCGCTTTGCTGCGCGCATATGCGGGGACGCGCGAAAGTTCGGCGATTTCCGGCTTCTTTCTGATCGCGATGGTGTCTTTCCTCGCCTTCTACTGGATCAAGTCCAACGTCGTCCTGATCTGGGCGGTGATGGCCTTCTCCAGTCTGATCCTGTGTTATGGCGTCGCGAAAAACCTCGGCGATCTCGCGGACGAGCGCATCACCGTCAAATTGTGGAGCACGCGGTTCATCGCGGCGGAATTTGTTCACGGAGTCGCCTGGGCTAGTCTCGTGACCTTGCTCGGCCCGGTCGCCGACGCGAACGCCAAGGTCTTCATGATCGTCATTCTTTTGCTGGCCGCCGCCTTCAACTGCATGATCACGGCGACGATACCCTTGGCGGTCTATGCGACGATCCTTCCGATCTCCCTGGCGACGTTGCTGGCGATCGGGTTTCACGATTTTTCGGACACCTCGACGGCCTTGCTGGCGGTCGTCGGCTCCGCGCAGTTATTCTTTTTCGTTCTCGCCAAGCGCTTTCATCAGCTCTCCTGCGAGAGCGTGTTCTATCGCGCGGAAAAAGGCGAGCTGATCGCCGAATTGGAGCAGGCCAAGGCCAATTCCGACGAGGCGCGCCGGCGCTCGGAGGAAGCCAATCTCGCCAAATCGCGCTTTCTGGCCACGATGAGTCACGAATTGCGCACGCCGCTCAACGCCATTCTGGGCTTTTCGGAGGTGCTGAAGGGCGAGTTGTTCGGCCCGCATGTCAATCCGACCTATAAGGACTACGCGAACGATATCCACGCCAGCGGACAGCATCTGCTGATGCTGATCAACGAGATTCTGGATTTGTCGCGCGTCGAGGCGGGGCGCTACGAGTTGAAGGAAGAAAGCGTTTCGCTGACGGGAATCGCGCAGGAATGCCGCCATCTGCTCGCCATTCGCGCGCAGAAGCGCGACGTCAAGGTGGTGGAGCTGATGGAGCCCGACTTGCCGCGCATCTGGGCGGACGAGCGCGCCATGCGCCAGATCGTGCTCAACCTGCTCACCAATGCGATCAAATTCACGCCGCAGGGCGGTCAGGTCACGATCAGGGTCGGTTGGACCAGCGCCGGCGGCCAATATCTCGCGATCAAGGACACCGGCCCCGGCATTCCCGAAGGCGAGATAGAAGTCGTGATGTCGGCCTTCGGGCGCGGCACGCTGGCGCAAAAAAACGCCGACGAAGGCTCGGGCCTGGGGCTGCCGATCGTCAAGGGGCTGATCGAGCTGCATGGCGGGCAGTTCTTGCTCAAATCCAAGGTCCGCGAGGGCACGGACGCCATTGTCGCGCTGCCGCCCCAGCGCGTGATGAACGCGCTGCCCAAAATGGAGACGCACGTCGAAGCCAAGCCCGCTCCGCGCTTCGCCTCGGCGTAGCCCGCTCGCGCCAGCGCTGGCGTCTCGGCCCGCGCCGGAGTAGGAGGGGCGTCCCGTTCTCCAGTCCCGCGACGCCATGAGCGACATCACGCCGACCGATCTTCCCAACGACGCCGCGCTGGTGCTGTTCTCCGGCGGACAGGACTCGACCACCTGCCTCGCCTTCGCGTTGGCGCGCTTCGCGCGCGTCGAGACAATCGGCTTCGACTACGGCCAGCGCCATGTCGTCGAACTCGGCCAGCGCGCGGTTTTGCGCGCGCGTCTGGCGGAAATGTCGCCGGCGTGGCGTGCTCGTCTTGGCGAGGATCACACCATAGCCATCCCGGCGCTGGGCGAAATCTCCCAGACGGCGCTGACCCGGGAGACCGAGATCGCCTTTGGCGCTTCCGGACTTCCCAACACCTTCGTGCCCGGGCGCAATATTTTGTTCCTGACCTTCGCCGCCGCCCTGGCTTACCGGCGCGGGATCGCCACGCTTATCGGCGGCATGTGCGAAACCGATTACTCCGGCTATCCCGATTGCCGCGACGCCACGATCCGCGCCACCCAGACCGCGCTTTCGCTGGGCATGGACAGGGCGTTCACGATCCTAACGCCGCTGATGTGGCTCGATAAGGCCGCCACCTGGCGCCTCGCCGAGGAGCTTGGCGGCGAAAGCCTGACGCGCCTGATCGTGGAAGAGACGCACACGTGTTATCTGGGCGAGCGCGGCAAGCGTTTCGACTGGGGATATGGCTGCGGCGAGTGCCCCGCCTGCCGGCTGCGCGCCGCCGGCTGGGAAACGTTTTGCGCGAGAAGGCTGGCGGGTGAGGCGCTCGGCGCGAGGCCGCCCATGCGCCGCGCTCCACCTTTTGCCTTGATCGACGCGACGATTTGGGGCATAGACCGCCCTCACGAGCCGCTGGGCGTTCATCCCGGCCGATGTCGCTTCGCCAAGGAACCGTTATGAAAGTCCGCAACTCCCTCAAGTCCCTGCGTAACCGTCACCGCGCCAACCAGCTGGTGCGTCGCAAGGGCCGCGTCTACATCATCAACAAGGTGCAGAAGCGCTATAAGGCTCGCCAAGGCTGAGTCCTTCGCCCATCGCGGCGCCGCTTTTTAATCCGCGACCCTCACGGGTTCGCGGATTTTGCTTTTCGAGGCCCGGCCTTCAAGCGCCCATCAACGCTTCGACGTGAGCGGCGGCTGAGGCGGCTAGCGCTTCGAGATCGTAGCCGCCTTCGAGAAAAGAAACGACTCGCCCGCGGCAGCGCCGGTCGGCTATGTCGAGCATCCGCTTCGTCACCTCCGAAAAATCCCGCTCGTCGAGCAGCAGCCCGCCGAGCGGATCGCGCCGATGCGCGTCGAAGCCCGCGGAAATCAATATTATGTCCGGCGCGAACTCGTCGACGCGCGGCAATATTCTATCGGTAAAGGCTTCCCTGAAGGCGTCGCCGCTCGCGCCCGAAAACAGCGGCGCGTTGACGACGGTGTTGTGCTCGCCGGTCTCGTTGCGCCCGCCCGTTCCGGGATAAAAGGGCGCCTGATGCGTGGAGCAAAACAGCACGCTCTTGTCGGCCCAGAAAATCTCTTGCGTCCCATTGCCGTGATGAACGTCGAAATCGACGATCGCGACGCGCTCGGCGCCTCGCATGGCCTGGGCGTGACGCGCGGCGATGGCGATATTGTTCAAGAAGCAGAAGCCCATCGGCGTGGCGACGCCGGCGTGATGGCCGGGCGGCCGCATCGCGACAAAGGCGTTGTCCGCGCCGCCGGACATCACCGCGTCGACGGCCGCGACGCCGCCGCCGGCGGCGTATTCGGCGGCTTCCAGCGTTTTGGGGTTCATCGCGGTGTCGGAGTCGAGCGCGGCGAGACCTTGCTTCGGCGAGGCCTGCTCCAACGCGTCGAGATAGCTCTCGGGATGGGCGCGGCATAGCGCCTCGCGGGGCGGGAAGGGCGCGACGAGGCGCTCCAGGCGCTTGAATTTTTCCGCGCCCAGCGCCGCTTCGATGGCGCGCAGCCTGTCCGGCCGCTCGGGGTGGCCCGGGCCCATGTCGTGATCGAGCGAACTTGGATGCGAGACGATCAGCGTGCGCAAGATTTCAGCCCCAGTCATACAGACGACCGCATGGAGGCTCGCGCCATGCGCCGTTTCATTCGAACCCAATCGCGCCACAAAAGCGCCACTGTGGCGCCAAAGACACACAACGGCAAAATTCCCGCGGCGTCTCCCCAAAGCCCGCAAAACTATGGTAACCAGAAGTCTAACGATCTTTTGCGGCGTAGAGGAGCATTTTTATGCGGATGAGAACATTTGTCGCCGCCGCGCTGGCGACCGTCTGCTTGGCCGGCTGCAACGGAGTTCGGTTGCCCGACCCGAAGGTCACCGGACGTGACGCTGAGTTTTTGGCGCTTGCCCCCAAGGCCGAAATCCCCAACGACTTCGAGCGCTATGAAGTCGAGTACAAGACCAGCGAGCCCGTGGGATCGATCATCGTCGATACGCACAACCACTTCCTCTATTTCATCCAGCCCGGCGGCAAGGCGATTCGCTACGGCGTCGCCACCGGACAGGACGCGATGGGCTGGACCGGCCGCGCCAGCGTCGGCCAGATGCAGGAATGGCCGCGCTGGATGCCGCCCAAGGACATGCTGGAGCGCTGGCCGCATCTGCAGCCCACCGCCGACGCGGGCGGCCTGCCTGGCGGCCCCGACAATCCGCTCGGCTCGCGCGCGCTCTACCTTTGGCAGAACGGCAAGGATACGTTGTACCGCATCCACGGCACCAATGAGCCGGAGAAGATCGGGCAGGGCGTCTCCTCGGGCTGCATCCGCATGCGCGACATCGACGCGATCGACCTTTACAACCGGGTGAAGATCGGCACGCAGGTCCTGGTGATCTAAACTTCTCGACTTCAGCGTCTTTTCCCCCTGAACGGCGGGAGAAGGCGCTGACGCCTCCGCCCAGCTTCGGCTTCGTCGCGCGCCCTTGCGCGAGACGGGCGGTCGGGTGTATAGAGACATTCATTCCATCTCATAACGGTCATTCTCGAATGATCGCCGATTGAGAGTGGGTCCAGCCCGGACCCGCTCTTTTTCGTATGGACCGAAACAAATAGGCGCCTGGAGAGGCAAGGCTTGACGCAAAACGCCGACATCGTTCTCGCTGCTCTCGACGAACCGCGTCTCGTTTCCGAGACCGGCGTGGCCGCGCGCGTCGCCGCGATCGCCAGTCCGGTGCTGGAGCAGCTCGGGCTGCGGTTGGTGCGCGTCCGGCTGCTCGCGCAAAACGGCCAGACCCTGCAGATCATGGCCGAGCGTCCTGACGGGAGCATGACCGTCGGCGACTGCGAAGCCGCGAGCCAGGCGCTGTCGCCCGAACTCGATGTCGCCGACCCCATCGCCGGCGAATATCGCCTGGAAATCTCCTCGCCGGGCATCGACCGGCCGCTGGTGCGGGTTTCCGACTGGCGGCGCGCGGTCGGTCATGAGGCCAAGATCGAACTGACGCAGCCGCATTCGGACGGCCGCAAGCGTTTTCGCGGCTTGATAAGCGGCGTCGAAGGAGAGGGTCGCGACGCGATCCTGACGCTGGAGCGCAATGACGCCCGCGCCGACGAGGAAAAGACCGTGCGCCTGTCGCTGCGCGATCTCGACGAGGGCAAGCTGATGCTGACCGAGGCGCTGATCCGCGCCTCGTTGCGCGCGGCCAAGGCGGCCGCCGAAGCGACGGGCGCGGAGGACGAGGAGGAGGGGCCCGAAACGTCGGCGGACGAAGCTCCGCGGCGCGGACCCGGCCGTTTCGCGTCGAAGGCGCGACAAAAGCCCAAGCCGCTGGTTCCGGCCGGCGTGCAGACCCATTTCAAGAAGAAGGGAAGCGAATCGGGTTCTTCGCGCGGCTAAGGCCCAGCGCGCGGGATGGTGTATTCGCCGCAAGGAGACGAAACAATGGCCGTCAGCGCCAATCGACTGGAGATTTTGCAAATCGCCAACGCCGTCGCGCGCGAAAAATCGATCGATCGCTCGATCGTCATCGCCTCGATGGAGGACGCTCTGCAAAAGGCGGCCCGCTCGCGTTACGGCCAGGAGACCGAGGTGCGCGCCGAGATCAATCCGCGCACCGGCGAGGTGCGCTTTTCGCGCCTGATGCTGGTCGTCGACGCCGTGGACAATGACGCGACGCAAATCTCGATGGCCGAGGCTCGCAAGCGCAATCCGGCGGCGCAGCCCGGCGACTGGATTTCCGAAACCCTGCCGCCGTTCGATTTTGGCCGCATCGCCGCGCAATCGGCCAAGCAGATCATCGTGCAGAAGGTGCGAGAGGCCGAGCGCGACCGCCAATACGAAGAGTTCAAGGACCGTATCGGCGAGATCGTCAACGGCGTCGTCAAGCGGGTCGAATATGGCAATGTCATCATCGACCTTGGACGCGGCGAGGGCATCGTTCGCCGCGACGAAATGATCCCGCGCGAGACTTTCCGCCCAGGCGACCGCTTGCGCGCCTATGTCTACGACGTGCGCCGGGAACAGCGCGGGCCGCAGATTTTTCTCTCGCGCACGCATCCGCAATTCATGGCCAAGCTGTTCAAGCAGGAAGTGCCGGAAATCTACGACGGCGTGATCGAGATCAAATCGGTCGCGCGCGATCCCGGCTCGCGCGCGAAGATCGCCGTGGTCTCGCGCGATTCGTCGATCGATCCGGTCGGCGCCTGCGTCGGCATGCGCGGCTCGCGCGTGCAGGCGGTGGTGGGCGAACTGCAGGGCGAGCGCATCGACATCATTCCCTGGTCGGCGGACGCCGCGACCTTCATCGTCAACGCGCTGCAGCCGGCGGAAGTCGTCAAGGTGGTGCTCGACGAAGACTCCAACCGCATCGAAGTCGTCGTGCCCGACGATCAGCTGTCGCTGGCCATCGGCCGGCGCGGCCAGAACGTGCGGCTCGCCTCGCAACTGACGGGATGGGACATCGACATTTTGACCGAGGCCGAGGAATCGGAGCGCCGCCAAAAGGAATTCGACGAGCGCACGCGCGTGTTCATGAAGGCGATCGACGTCGACGAAGTGGTGGGACGCCTGCTCGCCTCGGAGGGTTTTCGCTCGGTGGAGGATTTGGCCTTCGTCGAGCCGTCCGAACTCGCGTCGATCGAAGGTTTCGACGAGGACACGGCGCTGGAAATCCAGAATCGCGCGAAAACCTACCTCGACCGCGTCGAATTGGAGAACGAGGCGCGGCGCAAGGAGCTCGGCGTCGCCGACGAGCTGAAGGAGATCGACGGCATAACCTCGGAGATGCTGGTCAGGCTCGGCGAGAACGACGTGAAGACGATGGAGGATTTCGCGGGCTGCGTGCCCGACGATCTCGTCGGCTGGAGCGAGAAGAAGGACGGCGAGACGACCAAGCACGACGGCTTCCTCTCCGGCCTCGACCTGTCGCGCGAGGAAGCCGAGGCGATGATCATGGCGGCGCGCGTGAGCGTCGGCTGGATCGAGGCGCCGGCCCCCGAGGCCGAAGCGCCGGACGCCGCCGAACAAGCGCCGCGATAAGGAGAACGCTAGTCCATGCGAGAAGCCCAGTCCCATGAGCGCACCTGCATCGTCACCCGCCGGCAAGACGCGCCGGAGGGGATGATCCGCTTCGTGCGCGCGCCGGACGGGGCCGTGGCGCCGGACATTAGGTCGCGTTTGCCGGGACGCGGCGTCTGGGTGACCGCGCGGGCCGATCTTGTCGCCGAGGCGGCGCGCAAGCAGGCGTTTTCGCGCGGCCTCAAGGCGAAGGCCGAGGCGGCGGCGACGCTGGCGGGGGACGTCGACGCCCTGCTCGAAGCCGATTGCCTGCAGATGCTGGCGCTCGCCAACAAGGCCGGGCTGGTCGTCACGGGCTTTGGCAAGGTCGCCACCGCGCTCGAAAAAGGCCAGGCGCGCGCGCTCGTCGAAGCGATCAACGGCGGCGAGGACGGCCGGCGAAAAATCGGGCAGTGCGCCCGTCGCGGCGAGGCGGCGACGAAAATCGTTCCGAAAATCGTCACAATATTTACGTCGAGCCAATTGGATTTGGCGTTGGGCCGCACAAATGTGATACATGCTGCGCTCGTGGCGGGCGGACCCACCGAGGCCTTTCTGTCGCGCTGCGCGAGATTGACCCTTTATCGGGGCGGGACTACAGCGAACTCATCGGCGCGGGAACGCTTTGAAAGCGAGGCGGCGCCGAGCGGGAACGCGGATGCGTTAGAAAATTTGATGGGAATGGGTCGCACGGACCCGAGATCGGAAACTGAATGAGCGAAACCGAGAACAGCGGCGACAAAACCTTGACCGTGACTCCGTCGAAGACGCTGCACCTCAAGCAGCGCCCGCCGGAGACTGGCCTGGTGAGCCAGCGCTTCTCCCATGGCCGCACCAAGACGGTCGTGGTCGAGACGGTCAAGCGGCATGCGCGCGGAAAGGTCGAGACGAAGCCCCAGACGCCGGTAGCGCCGCCGCCGCCGCCCGCCGCCGCGCCGTCCGCGCCGCCGCCGGCCGCCAAGCATGAGCCGCGTCCGCAGCGTAGCGCGGCGGGCGTGGTTTTGCGCGCCCTCACCGAGGAAGAGCGCGAAGCCCGCGCCCGCGCGCTGGTCGACGCCCGCGGACGCGAGGAGGAAGACCGCCGCCGCGCCGAGGCCGAGGCCAAGGCCCGAGCCGAACGCGAGGCTAGAGAGCGCGAGGAGCGCGCCGCCGCCGACTCCCGCAAGCAGGAAGAAGAGGCGCGTCTCGCGCGCGAGGCGGACGCCAAGCGCAAATCCGAGGAAGAGGCGCGCCGCCGGCTCGCCGGCGAAGGACCGCCGGTGCACGCTCCCTCGAGCGGCCCGGCCGCGCCGCGCCCGATTCCGCCGCGTCCCGCCGAGACTTCGCCGAGCGCCGAAACGAAACGCGTGGTTCCCGCGTCGCCGCCGCGGCGCGCCATCGTCGCGCCGGCGCCGGTTCCGCCGCGTCCGACGCCTTCGCGCGGCGGAATGAAGGACAGGGGCCGCCTCACCGTCGCCACGGCCACCGCCGGCGGCGACGAGGAGCGCGTGCGTTCCCATGCGTCTTATGTTCGCCGCAACCAGCGCCTGAAGGGCCGCGTCGCCGAACCCAAGGAAAAGATCGCGCGCGAAGTCGTCTTGCCCGAGACGATCACCATTCAGGAACTCGCCAACCGCATGTCGGAGCGGGCCGTCGACGTCATTCGCCTGCTGATGAAGTCTGGCGAGATGCACAAGATCACCGACGTGATCGACGCCGACACCGCGCAGCTGGTGGCCGAGGAAATGGGCCACACCGTCAAGCGCGTCGCCGAGTCCGACGTCGAGGAGGGTCTGTTCGACACGCCCGACACCGACAAGGATCTGTCGCCGCGCCCGGCCGTCGTCACCATCATGGGCCACGTCGATCACGGCAAGACCTCCTCTGCTCGACGCCATTCGCCACGCCAATGTCGTCTCCGGCGAGGCGGGCGGCATCACCCAGCACATCGGCGCCTATCAGGTGACCGCGCCCAACGGCGCCAAGGTCACCTTCATCGACACGCCCGGCCACGCCGCCTTCACGGCGATGCGCGCCCGCGGCGCCAAGGTGACGGATATCGTCGTGCTGGTCGTCGCGGCCGACGACGGCGTCATGCCGCAGACCATCGAGGCGATCCACCACGCCAAGGCGGCGCATGTGCCGTTGATCGTGGCGATCAACAAGATCGACAAGCCCGACGCCAAGCCGGAGCGCGTGCGCACCGAATTGTTGCAGCACGAAGTCCAGGTCGAAAGCCTCGGCGGCGACACGCTCGAAGTCGAGGTCTCGGCCAAGCAGAAGCTCAATCTCGACAAACTGCTCGAATTGATCGCGTTGCAGGCGGAAGTGCTCGACCTCAAGGCCAACGCCACCCGTTCGGCCGAGGGCACGGTCATCGAGGCGCGGCTCGACAAGGGCCGCGGCCCGGTCGCCACGGTGCTGGTGCAGCGCGGCACGCTGCATGTCGGCGATCTCGTCGTCGCCGGCTCGCAATGGGGCCGCGTGCGCGCGCTGCTCGACGACAAGGGCGTCGTGCGTCCAAGCGCGGGACCGTCCTTCCCGGTCGAGATTCTCGGCTTTTCCGGCACGCCGGAAGCCGGCGACCGCGTGGCCGTGGTCGAAAACGAAGCCCGCGCGCGCGAAGTCACCGAATATCGCGAGCGCCAGAAGCGCGAGAAGCTCGCCGTGCGCGGCGGCTCGGCGCGCTCGTCGCTGACCGACATGATGAGCCAGCTCAAGACCGCCGGGCGCAAGGAGTTCCCGCTGGTCGTCAAGGGCGACGTGCAGGGCTCGGTCGAGGCGATCATCGCGGCGCTCGAAAAGCTCAACACCGACGAAGTGGCGGCGCGCGTCGTGCACGCGGGCGTCGGCGGCATTTCGGAGTCCGACATCTCGCTGGCGGAGGCTTCCGGCGCGGCGGTGATCGGCTTCAACGTGCGCGCGCACAAGGAAGCGCGCGAGGCCTCCGAGCGATCGGGCATCGAAATCCGCTATTACAACATCATCTACAATCTCGTGGACGATGTGAAAGCGGCGATGTCCGGCCTGCTCGCGCCGACCTTGCGCGAGACCATGCTCGGCAACGCGCAAATCCTCGAAGTGTTCGACATCTCCAAGGTCGGCAAGGTCGCGGGCTGCCGCGTCACCGACGGCCAGGTGGAACGCGGCGCCAATGTGCGGCTCATCCGCGACAATGTGGTCGTGCACGAGGGCAAGCTCTCGACGCTCAAGCGCTTCAAGGACGAGGTCAAGGAAGTTCAGGCCGGCCAGGAATGCGGCATGGCCTTCGAGAATTACCAGGACATGCGCGCCGGCGACGTGATCGAGTGCTATCGCATCGAGGAGATCAAGCGCTCGCTGTAAGGGCGGGCGGTTCGTCTTGTGCGCGGAGAGGGTGGCGGTCGTCGTAAACTTGCGCCGCGCCCTCTTCGTTCAAGCGCCCATGACTCGTATCGGCGTCTTGCCAAAATTTCCAAATCCTTGGCGTCAAAATGTCCAGAACCCATCACCAATCCGGCGCGGAGCCGTCGCAGCGGATGCTGCGCGTCGCCGAGCTTATCCGCCACGCCTCGGCGCAGGTCTTCGCGCGCGGCGAAATTACTGATCCCGTGCTGGAGAAGCATGTGGTCACGGTGTCTCGCGTCAAAATGAGCCCGGACCTCAAGCTCGCCACCATCTTCGTGATGCCGCTCGGCGGCGCCGACGAGCCGGAGGTGCTGGCGGCGCTCGACCGGCACAAGAAATTTTTGCGCGGCGAGCTGGCGCAAAAGATCAATCTGAAATTCGCGCCGGAGGTGCGGTTCCGCATCGACGACACCTTCGACAATGTCTCGCGCATCGACGCCTTGCTCAATTCGGACAAGGTGCGGCGCGATTTGCAGCCGCGCACTGACGGCGACGACGAAGCCAGGGAAGACGGCGCCGCCTGATGAATCAACGCAGATCGAACCGCGCCGTCGTCGACGGCTGGGTCGTGCTCGACAAGCCTGTCGGCATGACCTCGACGCAAGCCGTCACCCGCTTGAAGCGCATCTATAATGGCAAGAAGGCCGGCCACGCCGGCACGCTCGATCCGCTGGCCTCGGGCATTTTGCCGGTCGCCTTCGGCGAGGCCACCAAGACCGTGCCCTTCGTGCAGGACGGCGAGAAGACCTATCTCTTCACCGTGCGCTGGGGCGCCGAGACCGACACCGACGACTCCGACGGCAAGATCGTCCGCGAGAGCGACGCGCGGCCCGAAGCCAGCGCGATCGCCGCGCTGCTGCCGCGCTTTGTCGGGGATATTCTGCAAACGCCGCCGCAATATTCGGCGATCAAGATCGCCGGCGAGCGCGCCTATGATCTCGCGCGCGAGGGCGAGCATGTCGAATTGCAGCCGCGCCCGGTCACCATTCACCGGCTCGAAATTCTGGAGTCCGCCGGCGACGAAACCAAGCTGGTGATGGACTGCGGCAAGGGCGCATATGTGCGCGCCATCGCCCGCGATGTCGGGCGTTTGCTCGGCTGCTTCGGCCATGTGACGGCGCTGCGCCGCACGCGCGTCGGGCCGTTTCGTCGAACAGGACAGTTTCACTTTCGAGGAGATCGAAGCCGAGGGCGGCGCGGCGGCGGCGCTGCAATCGGTCGAAGCGGGGCTGACGGAACTGCCTTGCGTGGTTGTCGACCGCGATTCGGCGGCGCGCTTGCGGCGCGGCGGCTCGCTGATCCTGCGCGGCCGCGACGCGCCCGCCGGCGGCGTGATCTACGCGTCCTGCGGCGGCGTTCCCGTCGCCTTCGGCGAAGTTATCGAAGGCGCGCTGGAGCCCTCGCGGGTGTTTAATCTGCCGTTTTAACGACGCCCACCAAAAAATCCGGCGGCTGTCTCCAGCCGCCGGCGTAATTTCGCGTCTCGCATCCGACCTTACGCCAGATACTGCCCGCCATTTATCGTCAGCGTCGACCCCGTGATGAAGCCGGCGTCGTCCGCCGCCAAAAACACCACGGCGCGCGCGATTTCCTCGGGCTCGCCGAGGCGCCCGACGGCGATGAACGGGATGATGTGCTTGTCGAGCACGTCCTGCGGCACCGCCTTCACCATCTCGGTGGCGATATAGCCCGGCGCGATCGCGTTGACGGTGATGCCTTTCGACGCGCTCTCCTGCGCCAGCGCCTTGACGAAGCCGATGTCGCCGGCCTTCGAGGCCGAGTAATTGGTCTGGCCGGCCTGGCCCTTCTGGCCGTTGATCGACGAGATCACGATGATGCGGCCAAAGCCGCGGTCGCGCATGCCGTTGATGACCGGCCGCGTGACGTTGAACAGCGAGTTCAAATTGGTGCCGATGACGGCGTTCCATTGCGCCAATTCCATCTTGTGGAACAGGCGGTCCTTGGTGATGCCGGCGTTGTTCACCAGCACCTCGACCGGGCCGAGGTCTTTCTCTATCGCGGCGATTCCGGCGGCGCAGGCGTCGTAATCGGAGACGTCGAACTTATAGACGTTGATGCCGGTCTCGGCCTTGAACTTGTTGGCGGCTTCGTCGTTGCCGGCGTAGGTCGCGGCGACCTTATATCCGGCGGCCTTGAGCGCCTTGGAAATCGCCTCGCCGATGCCGCGCGTGCCGCCGGTCACGACTGCTACTCTCGCCATTATCGTTCTCCCCTGATTTTGAATTTTCGTGTACTGAATGAAATGACGCGGCCCGCGCCCTCTCCCCGTTCGCGGGGAGAGGGTTGGGAAACGAACGCGCCGGCTGTGAATTTACCGCTCGACGGCGAGCGCGATGCCCATGCCGCCGCCGATGCACAGCGTGGCGAGGCCCTTGCCGCCGCCGCGACGAGCGAGTTCATGCAGCAGCGTCGTCAGGATGCGCGCGCCAGAGGCGCCGATCGGATGGCCGATGGCGATGGCGCCGCCATTGACGTTGACGATCGCCGGATCCCAGCCGAGATCCTTGTTCACCGCCAGAGCTTGCGCGGCGAAGGCCTCGTTGGCCTCGATCAGCGTGAGGTCGGAGATTTTCCAGCCGGCCTTTTCCAGCGCCTTGCGCGAGGCCGGGATCGGGCCGGAGCCCATCACCGACGGATCGACGCCGGCGGTCGCCCAGGAGGCGATGCGGGCGAGCGGCGTCAGACCGCGCTTCTTGGCCTCGTCGGCGCTCATCACCAGCAGCGCGGCGGCGCCGTCATTAAGGCCGGAGGCGTTGGCGGCGGTCACCGTGCCGTCCTTGGTGAAGGCGGGCCGCAGCTTGGAGACGCCCTCGAGCGTCACGCCATGCTTGATAAATTCGTCCTGATCGACGGTCACGTCGCCCTTCTTCGTCGAAATCACGTAAGGGACGATCTCGTCCTTGAACTTGCCGGCCTTCTGCGCGGCCTCGGCCTTGTTCTGCGAGGCGACCGCGAAGGCGTCCTGCTCGGCGCGGCTGATCTGCCATTTGGCGGCGACGTTCTCGGCGGTGATGCCCATGTGGTAATTGTTGAAGACGTCGGTGAGGCCGTCGACGATCATCGTATCGGCGAATTTGACCTCGCCCATCTTGGTGCCGTTGCGCAGATGCGCGGCGTGCGCCGCGAGCGACATGCTCTCCTGGCCGCCGGCGACGACGATCCGGGCGTCGCCCGACTGGATCTGCTGGGCGGCGAGCGCCACGGCGCGCAGACCCGAACCGCAAACCTGGTTAATGCCGAAAGCGGTCGAACTGTCGGGAATGCCCGCCTTGATGGCGGCTTGGCGGGCGGGGTTCTGTCCGTGTCCGGCGGTCAGCACCTGACCGAGGATCACCTCGCAGACTTCGTCGGGGGCGACGCCCGCGCGCGAAAGGGCCGCCTTAACGACGGCCGCGCCGAGGTCGTGGGCGGGAACGCCGCCGAGAGCTCCGTTGAACGATCCGACGGCGGTGCGCGCCGCGGAAACGATCACGATATCGGTCGTCATGTCGATCTCCCTAAAATTTGGTCGAACCGGAAAATGGGTCGAACCTGGCGGCGCTCGTTCGCGCCAAAGGCTTAAGCCGCCGAGCCCCTCGCGCTTGCTGCGCCGAGGGTCAGCGTCGTTATGCACGGTTTAGCGCGAAGCGAAAGGCGTGCGCGACGAAAATATTGCCGCGGGGGCGCTTTTGAGACTATCGTCTGAGGCCGAAGACGATTGGCCGCAGGGGCGCGGGAGGCTCGGCGGCGCTTCGGCCGTCACGGGGAGGCGACGTTAGCGCATCATGAGCATCGAAAAAAAACCAACCACGATTAAGAAATACGCCAATCGCCGCCTATATGACACGGGAACAAGCACTTATGTAACGCTGGAGGATCTCGCCGCGATGGTGAAGCGCGGAGAGGATTTCGTCGTCAGCGACGCCAAGACCGGCGACGACATCACCCGTCCCGTGCTGGCTCAGATCATCTTTGAACAGGAGGGCAAGGACGGCCAGAGCCTGCTGCCGATCTCCTTCCTGCGACAATTGATCCGCTTTTACGGCGATTCGATGCAGATGCTGGTGCCGAGCTATCTCGAATTTTCGATCGACAAGCTCACCCGCGACCAGCAGAAGTTCCGGGACCAGTTCACCTCGGCGCTGGGCTCCGCGCCCTTTGGCGAGCCGACCCGCGCCGCTTTCGTCGCGATGGAGGAGCAAGCGCGCAAGAATATGGCGGTGTTCCGTCAGGCGCTGACCATGTTCAATCCGTTCGGCATGGCGGTCGACGGCGCCGGCACGACCGCGCCGGGCGAAGAGGGTGAAGGCGCGAGCGCCGCCAAGCAGCAGGCCGACGTGGACGAGCTGAAGCGCCAGCTCGAGGCGCTCAACAAGCGGATCGACAAGCTTTCCGGCGAGAGCTGAGCGGTGGCGGCCCCGGGTCGGGTGGTGGGCTAATCTTTTAAAGTCCTGCGGGAGCCGAAGGCTCGGCTCTTCGCTCTGATGCGCAGTCCATTTTCTCGGAGGCTTTTTTGCCGCTCGATTACGTAAGACCATCCCCGGAACTCGCGCTGGAGCTTGAGGAGGTCGCCGCCAAAGCGGCGCCTCTGCGGGAATATCTGGCCGCACCCAATATTCCGCTCGACAGCTTTCCTTCCGAGCGGTTGCAGCAAATTTGCGTCTCGCTGGAACGCTTGCCCCAGGGCACGGCTGAAGGTTGCCGTGCGCCGCTTGCTTACGCCCGCATCGAACTCCCGAGAATCCGCCGCAAGCACGTGCTGCGGGCGTCGGAGGTCAAGGATCACAAGGACGCGCCACCCTCGATCTCGCGCGAGGACCGGCTCGATCTGTTGCTTAAAGACCTTATAGTCTCAGTCTCGACAGCGCTCGCGCAATATCAGTCTAAATCAGCAAGCGAAATTCCCGACGGACTAGAGCCGGAGCCGCCGATCGACGCGACGAAATCCGACCCGGCAGAGGCTGCGCTGCACCAATCGGAAGCGCTCATAGAAGCCGTGATTCAAGCGCGGCCACCGGTCGAAAAGCTGCGGCATTCGGGCGTCGCCTTGGCGGAAACACTCGGCCGGCAGTTGACGGATATCGAGAGCAACACCGTTGCGGCGCGCGCGGAGCTGAAATCCGACGAGGCCCAGCCTCGACAATTGGAAATGCTGGCTGCGGCGAATAGAATATTGCCCGAATAGATCCAATTTAATCCAGCCCTTATCGCCGCAGCGTCACGCGCCGGGAGCGAAAGGCCTGCGCGTTCTCCGGTCCGGCGCTGCCAAACAGCGCGCCCTGGAAATAATCGACGCCCCATTCGCGCAGCAGGGCGGCGGTTTCTTCGTCCTCGACCCATTCGGCGACGACCTTGAGCTCCAGGTGGCGCGCGAGGTCGATCAGCGTGCGCACGAAAAAACGGTCGTCGGCCGAATTGACGATGTTCTGCACGAAGGCGCCGTCGATTTTCACGAGGTCGAAGGCGAGGGCGCGCAGGTTGCGGAACGAGGTGTGGCCGGCGCCGAAGTCGTCCATCGCGACCTTCACGCCGAGCTTTTTGCATTGGGCGATGACGATGCTGGTCGCCTCTATGTCCTCGATCATGCTGGTTTCGGTGATCTCCACGGTCAGCCGCTCCGCCACGCCCGGATTGGCCAGCATGCCCGTCGTCAGACGATCCGGCCATTCCGGATCGAGAATGGTCGGAAGCGCCGCATTGATCGAGAGGCGCAGATCCTGGTTCTCGTTGAGGCAGACGAGAGCCAGCTCCAGCACGCGCTGATCCAGCAGCCGCACCAGCCCGGCCTTTTCCGCGACCGGCAGGATCGAGCCCGGCGTCACCATCGAGCCGTCCGCCAGCCGCACGCGCAGTAAGGCTTCATAGAAAGCGGTGCGGCCGTCGGCGGCGTGGACGATCGGCTGGAACGCCAGCTCCACCCGCCGTTCGTTGAGCGCCGAGACGATATTGTCGGCGATTTGCAGCGCGTGCAGCCGCGAGTCCTCGCGCGCCAGCGACGCGCCATAGGCGACGAAGCGAGCGCCGGCGCGCTGGCGCGCGATGTCGAGCGCCTCCTCCGCGTGCTGGAAGAGCACTTGGGTGGTTCGTCCGTCGCGCGGCCCGACGACTCCGCCGATGCGGATCGTCGCTGGGATGGCGCCCGCCGAGGTTTCGAACGGCGCGGCGGTGACCGCTTCGATCAGTCGCCTCGCGGCGAATTTGGCTTCCTCGGGGCCGCAATCCGGCAGCACCAGGGCGAACTTATTGCCGGCGTGCCGCGCGACGAGATCGTGGGCGCGCAGATTGGCGGACAGGCGCGTGGCCAGTCCGGCGATCACCTCGTCGCCGGCGTCGTATCCATAGGTGCGATTGAGGACGAAAAGATTCTCCAGCGCGACGAGCATCACGGCGAAGGATTTACGGTTGCGCTCCGTCTGGTCGAGAATCCGCTGCATCTGCTCGGTCAGATGCGTGCGGTTCAAGGCGCCGGTCAGCGTGTCGAATTGCGATTGCCGCGCCAGCCGCCGTTCCTTGTTGTGCCGCTCGGTGACGACCCGCACGACGCCATGCGCGCGCGCCGGCCGCCCGTCCACGCCCTTGAACCAGCAACCCGTGTCTTCGAGCCAGGTCGAGCCGGCGCCGCCGGCCTCGCGCGGCGGGACGATCGCGTAGATGATCTGATAGAGCACGCCCGCGCCCTCGTCGGCGCGTTCCGATTTAACGATCTCGTCGTAGCGGGAGGTCGCGCTTTCCGGGGCGAGCAGCGCTCCGAACGCCATGCCGGACGACAAATCGATCTCCGCCAGGGAGGGCAGGACCCGCGCGAGATTTTCGCCCCAGCACAGCCGATCGGTTATCAAATCCCAATCGTAGATCACCTCGCCGATCGAATTGAGAATGGCGCGAGAATCGACGTTCTGCGTCCCGACGATCGCGGGCGCCTCGACCGCTTTCGCGGGAGCCGCGGGAATTAGCGGCTTCGCCGGCGTCTCGGGAATAGGCGCGGAGACCATCCTGGAAGCAAGGTGTCGCAACTGCATGGGCGCGTCCTATGAATTTGAAACGACCAACATTATCGCGCATATTGGCGTCGATATGTAAATTCGGCGTTAGTACAATGTTATGCGTTTGCTTTCCCAGCGATAATTCTCTCCTCGCTCGAGGCGAGCCGAGCCGTCCGCCGCCGGCGGCGGGAAATTTCATGGAGCGAAATCGCCAAGCGCGAAGTCCCCCGGCGCGAGTTCGAATTTGGCGAAATCGAACCCCGGCGCGACCACGCAGCTCACCAGGGTCCAGGCTCCAAGGGTGCGCGCCGCCTGCCAGCAATGCGCGGGGACGACGGCCTGCGGGCGCTCGCCGGCCAAAATGTCGGAGCCGAGCCGCTGATCGGTCGTCGTCCGGCCGTCGGCGGACAAGGACAGCAGCAGGGGCGCGCCGGCGTGAAAAAGCCAGATCTCGGTCGCGTCGATCCTGTGCCAGGCGGAAGCGCGCCCGGCTTCGAGCAGAAAATAGATCGCGGTCGAGGCGGCGCGCCCCGGCGCGACTTGAAGGCCGTCGCGAAAGGTCTCGCGATAAAACCCGCCCTCGGGATGCGGCGCGAGGCCCAGCGTCTCGATCAGCCGCCGCGCGTCGAGGTCGCCCGGAGAGGCCGCCGCGCTCATGCGCGAAAGCCGTTTTTGCGCTCGCGCATGATCGCGAACACTTCGACGGGGTCGGCGTCGCTCATGCCCATGGCGCGCTGCACCAGCGGGTCTTCCGTGCGCAGAAACGGGTTGGTGGCGCGCTCCAGGCTGATCGTCGTCGGCAGCGTATATTCGCCGGCGGCGCGCAGCGCGTCGACCTCGCGCGCGCGCTCCAGCAGCATCGGGTTTTCCGGGTCGACCGTGAGCGCGAAACGGGCGTTGGCCTGGGTATATTCGTGGCCGCAATAGACGCGGGTCTCGTCCGGCAGTTCGGCCAGCTTCTCCAGCGAATCATACATCGTCTCTGGCGTTCCCTCGAAGATCCGCCCGCAGCCCAGCGAAAACAGCGTGTCGCCGACGAACACGGCTTCGTCCTCGGTGAAATGATAGGCGAGATGTCCCGTGGTGTGGCCGGGGGTTTCGAGCACCCGCGCCAGGGAGCCGCCGATGGCGACCTCGTCTCCCTCGCCGACGGCTATGTCGAGCCCGTCCAACCTCGCCGCGTCCTTGCGCGCGCCGACCACGAGAAGGCCCGGGAACGCCGCGCGCAGGGCAGGGACTCCCTGCACATGATCGAGGTGATGATGGGTCAGCAGCGCATGGGTCAGCCGCCAGCCGAGGCGCTTGGCTTCGCGGCGAATAGCCTCGCCGTCCGGCGCGTCGATCGACGCCGCCGCGCCGCTCGCCTCGTCGCGGACGAGCAGGCCAAAATTATCCTCTAGGCAAATGAACTGGTGGATTTCGAGCCCCATGCGGCTTCTCCTCTCGCTAATTCCCGCGGCGCCTTATGCCATTTTCGCGCCGTGTCGATCTTCCGATCCAGGCTTTGGGAAGCATTAACCTTAATTCCCATCCAAGTTTCGGGAAACATTAACCTTAATATTGTTTCATCATTGCGCGAGGCCGCCGCGGTTCGGCGGTCGCGGCGGGCCCGGAACAGCGGCGCCGGCGGCGTAACGCCGGCCAGGAAAAGTCACATGTCCCTGCGTGAACGGTCTTTTCAATTCGTCGAGAACAACTCGAATTACGTCGTGCACGTGACGCGCGGTCAACAGCGCCGCCGCTTCGAGGTCTCGCGCCTCGCTCTGTTCGGCGGAGCCGCCCTGCTGTCGCTGGTCGGCGCGGCCGTGATCGCCGCCGCGGGCTATCTGGTGTTCCGCGACGATCTGCTGGCCGGGCTGATCGAACGCCAGACGCAGATGCAATATGCTTACGAGGATCGCCTGGCGGCGGCAAGGCTGCGCCTCGATCAGGTGGCCAGCCGGCAATTCATCGATTCCGATGGCGTCGAAGGCAAGGTGCGCAGCCTCGTCATCCGCCAGGCCATGCTGGAGACCCGCGCCGCCGTGGTGGCGCGCCTTCTCGAACACGCGGTGCGGGACGCGACGGGCTCCATCGCCGCGACGCGCATTCTGTCGGCGCCGGCGACCTGGACTCGCCGCCGGAATATCGACCCAGCCAAGGGCGACGCAAAGCGCGATCGACGACAGCGCGTCGCCGCTCGACGGCAAGCCCCGGCCCGAGGGTTTCGATTTGCGGCCCGGACATAATCCCGCGCTCTTCCGCCCCGGGACAAGCTATGATTCGCGGCCTTCGAAC
>CAVZKF010000027.1:0-36475 GCA_963775775.1 uncultured Alphaproteobacteria bacterium | reverse complement strand
CGTGGATCGAAACAACGCCCGCCTTCGCCTTTCTAGCCAAGGATCCCGCGACGCGATCCAACACCAGCGTCTGCCTGCGCTTCGATGATCCGGCCGTCGCGGCGCTGCCGCTGGAAAAGCGGGCCGCGATCGCCAAGAGCATCGTCTCGCTCGTCGAGCGGGAGGGGGCGGGCTATGATTTCGCCCATTACCGCGACGCGCCGCCCGGCTTGCGCATCTGGTGCGGCGCGACGGTCGAGGCTTCCGACGTGGCTCTGCTGACGCAATGGATCGACTGGGCCTACGCGCAAGCGACCGCGGACCTCTCGGCGAAAGTGTAATGAAACGAAGCCTCGCCCGACCAATTCGCCCGCTCTCAAAGCCATTTCGCCAGGATTAAAAATGCCGCCTCGCGTTCTCATCTCCGATCAGCTCTCCGCCGCCGCGATCCAGATCTTCGAAACGCGGGGCGTCGATGTCGATTTCCAGCCGGCGCTCGGCAAGGACAAGGAAAAACTCGCCGCCGTCATCGGCGATTACGATGGTTTGGCGATACGCTCCGCGACAAGGGTGACCGCCGACATATTGGCGAAGGCCGCGCGTCTGCGGGTCATTGGACGGGCCGGAATCGGCGTCGACAATGTTGACATTCCCGCCGCGACCGCGCGCGGCGTCATCGTGATGAACACGCCCTTCGGCAATTCGATCACGACGGCCGAGCACGCCATCGCGCTGATGTTCGCGCTGGCGCGCGACATTCCCGCCGCCGACGCCTCGACGCAGGCGGGCAAATGGGAGAAGAGCCGCTTCATGGGCGTGGAGATCACCGGCAAGACTCTCGGCGTGATCGGCTGCGGCAATATCGGCGCGATTGTCGCGACGCGCGCCTTGGGATTGAAGATGCGCGTCATCGCTTACGACCCCTTTCTTTCCGCCGAGCGCGCGATGACGCTCGGCGTCGAGAAAGTGGAGCTCGACGAGTTGCTGGCGCGCGCGGATTTCATCACGCTGCATACGCCGTTGACCGCGCAGACCCGCGACATTCTATCGGCGGAAAGCCTCGCCAGGACGCGAAAGGGCGTGCGCATCATAAATTGCGCGCGCGGCGGCCTCGTGGATGAAGCGGCATTGCGCAGGGCGCTCGACAGCGGACACGTCGCGGGCGCGGCCTTCGACGTTTTCGTGAACGAACCGGCGACGAGCAATCCTTTGTTTGGCTGTCCGCACGTCGTCTGCACGCCGCATCTCGGGGCTTCGACCACCGAGGCGCAGGAGAAGGTGGCGTTGCAGGTCGCCGAACAGATGTCGGATTATCTGACGCGCGGGGCCATCGCCAACGCCGTGAACTTCCCCTCGATCAGCGCCGAGGAAGCGCCGCGCCTGCGCCCCTATGTCGAACTCGCCGAAAAGCTTGGCCTGTTCGTGGGACAGATCGCCGAAACGGGCGTCGACAAGATTTCGATCGTCTATGAGGGCGTCGTCGCCGGCCAAAAGACCAAGGCGATCACCGCCGCCGCCCTCGCGGGGCTGCTGCGACCCATTCTCGACGATGTGAATCTCATTTCCGCGCCGATTATCGCCAGGGAGCGCGGCGTCGTCATCGAGGAGGTGACGCGCGACGTCGAGGCCGATTACAAATCGCTCGTCACGCTGCGCGCGACCACGGCGCGAGGCGAGATTTCGGTTTCGGGCACGGTGTTCCACGATGGCAAGCCGCGCGTCGTTCGTGTCGGCGCGATCGCGGTGGAGGCCGAATTCTCGCCGTCGATGATCTATGTGACGAACGAGGACAAGCCTGGCTTCATCGGGCGCTTCGCCGGGTTGCTGGGCGAGGCCGGGGTCAATATCGCGACATTCGCGCTGGGGCGCGACCGTGCGGGCGGCGCGGCGGTGGCGCTCGTCGCCATCGACGGCGCCGCGTCGGAGGAAGTTCTGGCGGCGATCCATGGCCTGCCCGGCGTGAAGCACGTCACCGCCATGAGGTTTTAAAGTGCTTTTTCGAAAAAGCGGATGCCGGTCTTGCCCCGGAAAGCACGACAAGATAAAGCCAATCTAAAGTCTTTCCGGCTCAATCCAAACCGGAAAGACTCTGGCGTCGTCAGTTCATGTGCCAGCCATGGCTGACGATGATCAATTCGCCGGTCAGCGCATTGGTCTTGAACGCGGCGAGCATCAGCGCCACTTCGGCCACGTCGCTCACCATGGTGAATTGCTTGTCGACGGTTTCGCCGAGCATCACTTCCTTGACGACGCGCTCCTCGGAGATGCCGAGATCGTGCGCCTGCTGCGGAATCTGTTTCTCGACCAGCGGCGTCATGACGAAGCCGGGGCAGATGATATTGGCGCGCACATTATGCTTGGCGCCTTCCTTGGCCATGGTTCTGGCGAGGCCGAGCAGGCCGTGCTTGGCCGTGACATAGGCGGATTTGAGTGGCGACGCTTCATGGCTATGCACCGAGCCCATGTAGATCAGCGCGCCCGAGTTCTGCGGATACATATATTTCAGGCAGGCCTTGGTGGTCAGAAAGGCGCCGTCGAGATGAATCGCCAGCAGCTTCTTCCATTGGGCGAAGGGAAACTCCTCGATCGGATGAACGATCTGGATGCCCGCGTTGGACACCAGAATGTCCACCGTGCCGAACGCCTTGGCGGTCGCATCGACCGCGGCGTTGACCTGTTCCTCGTCCGATACGTCGGCGGCCACGGCGATCGCGTCCTTCTCGCCGCCGAGCTCGGCCGCCGCGGCTTTCGCGGCGTCGAGATTGAGATCGGCGATCGCTACGCGCCCGCCGGCCTCGACGAAACGCTTGGCTATGCCATGGCCGATGCCGCTCGCGGCGCCGGTGACGAACGCGACCTTGCCATTAAGTTCCATTGAGTCGATCCCTTCATTCCGAAAGATAATCGTGAACCACCTTGCCAAGTCCCAGTGTCAAATCGGCGACAATGTGGACGGCGGAGACAATATCGCGGATCGGCAACTCCGCGATGGGAGCCAGCGGATGCCAGGCGAAATCGAGAGTTCCCGGACCCGACCAGGCGCCCTTGATCGTGACATCCTCGAGCCGATAATCCACCAACTCCAAAATGCGCGGAGAGCCGTCGACGTGAGGGATGAGCTTGAGCAGATAATTGGGGCCAAGCATCGATTTCGTGACCGCCGCTATGTCCAGCGCCTCATATTTGAAGCCCATCACGCCGGTCGCGATGCGCACTGGCCCATAATCGAGCGTTCCGACCAGGGCGTCCTGATGGACGCTCAGCGATGGTTGGCCCAATTTCTTTGGAAAACCCCATAATTCGCGCCCCCCATAAATCGGCGCGCCGTCATTGAGGAACATCGCATGGGTGTAGGAGCCGGGCTGCCCGTTGAACCGCACCGGAATGACCTGGCCGGACTCGGTGTAATCCCCAAAGCCGGTGGAATTGGGCATGCGGATGAATTCATACTTGACCAGCGGCTCGTCGAAGGTGAGCGGCTCCGGCAGAATTTTTTCGATCGCCTCGGGGTCGGTGCGATAAGTGATGATGAAATATTCTCGGTCGTAGAAGCGATAGGGCCCGCGCGGAAAGGCGGGACTCGTCAGCGGCATGGAGTAGGCGCGGCGGTGGATTTCCTCGATTTTCATGGCTTTGCCTCGCTGATTATTTTGTCGACGGCGTGTCTCGGGTGAGATCGAAAATCCTCACGGCGCCCCGCGGGCGGCCGCGATTGATCCATTCGGGATGTGACAGCGTTGTCTCAACGTCCTTGCGGCCATCCATCCAATTGCGCTCCATCGTCGCGCGAGAGAATTCGTAATCCTTCGACGCGCTTTCATATAGGCCGCGGCGATGGATGAGATGCACGATGGTCGTCGACGCCTCGCGGCCGCTCTCCTCGAGCGCGCGCCAGTCGGGATCGTCGCGCACGTCAGCCGGCAGCTTGGCGCCCAGCCTCTTGATCGCCGCCCTGAGCCGATGCTGGCGGCACATCATATCGGTGTTCAGCCGCGTGCGGCTCGAATAGCGAATATCCTTCTCGCGCTGGGCGATTTCGAGCAGGGTCGCCGGCAACTCGCCGCGCGCGCTAAAAAGGTCGATCTGGAAGACGCAGCAGTCCTCATCCTCTTCCTCGAAATCGAGCACATATTGCAGCGGCGTGTTCGAGACGATGCCGCCATCCCAGTAAAACTCGCCGTCGATTTCGATGGGCGGAAAGGACGGCGGCAGCGCGCCGCTCGCCATCACATGCTCCGGGCCGATCTTCTGATAATTGGTGTCGAAATATTGGAAGTTGCCGCTGCGCGCGTTCACGGCGCCGATGGAGTAGCGAATTACGCCCGCGTTGAGCAAATCGAAATCGACGAGTCGAAGCAATGTCTCGCGCAACGCCTTTGTGTCGTAAATGCTGACCTCTCCGGGCTTGCAGGGCCACCCCGGAATTGGCGGCGGCATGCGCGGCTCGAAAAAGCCCGGCACGCCGAAGGCCGCGGTCATCGCCGCGCTGGCCTCGTTGAACAGCCGCAGGTTGGCCTCGTTCCCCGCGACAGGCGGCGCCAAAAGCCGGCTCGATGTCTGGCGCCAGAATCGCTCTAGCCGCTCGGCGCGCAGCGAAGGCGGATTGCCGCAGATGATCGCGCCATTGATCGCGCCAATCGAAATGCCGGCCACCCAGTCGATTTTGAAGTTGGCCCGCTGCAAGGCCTCATAGGCGCCGGCCTGATAGGAGCCGAGGGCGCCGCCCCCCTGCAGCACCAGCGCGATTTTTTCCTTCCACGTGTCCGGCATGGCGCCAAAATGGGTTGGAGAGAAAGGTGCCTTGGGTCTCGCTTGTGATTTTTATTATCTTAGAATCGGCGCGATGTCGATTTCCAACCAAATTTTTGTGCAAAGCGCCGCGATGCCCCAAGGCTTGGAGCGGACGGCTTTTCGCGCGGGCGCGGTTCGTTTCGCGCGCCCCGTTCATTGCAATGCAATAGATTGACGCTTAAGATGAATTGGGACCCCCAATTTCCTGCCAGCGGATCGTTCATGCATGACAGTGCTCGCGCCTCGGATTTGGCGATCCAATCCTCGGATGACGGCTCGGCGTCCCGCGCGGTGATGACCGACGCCGCGGATCGCGCGCTGCACGCCAATCTCGCGCATTTTACCGGCGGCCTTTCTCCCGCCGCTCTCGCCGGCGCCTATTGGGATTGGGCCGTGCATCTCGCCGCTTCGCCCGGCAAGCAAATGCAACTCGCCGAAAAGGCGTGGCGCAAGGCGGCGCGGCTTGGCGGATATGCCGCGCGCGCCGCCTTCCAAGGCGAGAGAACGCCGCCGTGCATCGAGCCGCTGCCGCAGGACAAGCGGTTTTCGGGCGAGGCGTGGCGGCGGTGGCCCTATAATCTTCTCTACCAATCCTTCCTGCTCAATCAACAATGGTGGCACAGCGCGGCCACCGACGTCGGCGGCGTCACCAAGCAGCATGAGAATGTCGTCGACTTCGTCGCGCGGCAGCTTCTCGATATGTATTCGCCGTCGAATTTCTTGCTCACCAATCCGGAGGCGCAAAAGCGCACGCTGGAGCGGGGTGGGGCCAATCTCCTGAGCGGCCTACAAAATTTCCTGGAGGATTTGGCCCGCGCGGCGAGCCGCGAGAAGCCCGTGGGCGCCGAGGCGTTCAAGCCCGGCGAAAATGTCGCGATTACGCCCGGCAAGGTGATCTTTCGCAACCGCCTGATCGAACTCATTCAATATGCGCCAGCGACCGAGATGGTTCGCCCAGAGCCGATATTGATCATTCCCGCCTGGATCATGAAATATTACATTCTCGATCTCTCCCCGCGCAATTCGCTGGTGAAATATCTGGTGAGCCAGGGATTCACGGTCTTCATGATCTCATGGAAAAACCCAGACGCGGCGGACCGCGATCTTGGAATGGAGGATTATCGCAAGCTCGGCGTCATGGCGGCGTTGGACGCGATCACGTCCTTGCTGCCGGGCCGCGGGATTCACGCGACCGGCTATTGTCTTGGCGGCACGTTGCTGGCCATCGCCGCGGCCGCCATGGCGCGCGACAAGGACGAGCGGCTGCGCACGCTGACGTTGCTCGCGGCGCAAACCGATTTCACCGAGGCCGGAGAGCTATCGCTGTTCATCAACGAGAGCCAGCTGCATTTTCTCGAAGATTTGATGTGGGAGCAGGGCTACCTCGACACCACCCAAATGGCCGGCGCGTTCCAACTGCTGCGCTCGAACGACCTCATCTGGTCGCATGCGCTCAAGGCCTATCTCCTTGGCGAGCGCGAGCCGATGAGCGATTTGATGGCCTGGAACGCCGACGCGACGCGCATGCCGTTCAAGATGCATTCGGAATATCTGCGGCGTCTGTTCCTCGACAATGATCTCGCCGAAGGTCGCCTCCACGCGGATGGCCGCGCGGTCGCGCTGCACGACATCCGCGTCCCCATTTTCGCCGTGGGCGCGCAGCGCGATCATGTCGCGCCGTGGCGGTCGACCCACAAGATTCATTTGCTCACCGACGCCGAGGTCACCTATCTCCTCGCCAGCGGCGGCCACAACGCCGGCATCGTCGCCGAGCCTGGCCATAAGGCCGCGCGCTTTCAGGTTCTGACGAAACAGGCCGACGAGCGCTACAGCGACCCCGACGAGTGGGCGCGGCTCGCGCCGACGAAGGACGGCTCCTGGTGGCTGGAGTGGGTCTCGTGGCTGGCCGCGCGCTCGGGCGAGCCCGTCCCGTCGCCCCCGATGGGCCCGGCGCTTTGTGACGCCCCGGGAACTTATGTGCTTCAGACGTAAGCCCGCCGCCCCCGCGTCGCGGGGGCGTGGGGAATCGCGCCCGCTATTTCGACTTGATCTCGATCTTTTTTTCGGCCTTTTGCGCTTCCGCCGTTTTCGGCAGCCGGATCGTCAGCACGCCCTTGTCGAAGGCGGCTTCGATCTTGTCAGCGTCCACGCCCTCGGGCAGGCGGAAGGCGCGTTTGAACGAGCCGTAGCGCCGCTCCGAGAAATAATAGTCCTTTTCCTTATTCTCCCGCTCGTCCTTCTTCTCGCCTGAAATGGTGAGCGTTCCATTCGAGACCTTCACCTCGACGTTTTTCTCGTCGAGACCCGGAAGTTCCGCCGTGATCGCGAATTCTCCGTCCTTTTCGACGAGATCGACCGCCGGAATGGCCGGCCAGCCCGAAAAGAAGCGCTCGAACGGCTCGAAGTCGGACAGGCTCCTGTGATGGGCCGTCAGATCGGGGAACAGGCTGTTGATCTGCCGCCGCAGCGATTCCAGCGGATGAAAGTCGAACAATTCCGAATAGGGCCTCGGCGCCGGCGCCACCTTTTTCACGGGAACATTGGTTTCCTGATTTGACATAAACGCCTCCATTAACGCGCCCATCGCCAAAAACGCCGCCCTAGCGAAACGCCTCACGTTCCCCCCGGCGGGCTGACGAAAAAAGGTCGATGTCGCACCGCCTTAGGTGGGGACAAGGATATTTTCGCGCAAGTGCGGCGTGGCGCCGCGACGCGAAGAATTGTGCGCGCCGGACGCATCCTGGCGCCTCCCCTTCCGTTCGCGCGCGGTCGATGCTATTGGGCGCGCCTACGCAAGCGAGAGGGCGAACAATGAGCGGGATTTGGTTGGCGACGGGCGAAGCGACGGTGCTCGCGGCGGATGGGCAATACACCGACGCGATGCCAGAGGTGATGATCGGCAATGTCAAGGGACCGGTCGGCCACGCCTTCGCCTCGATGGCCGGACAGGTCGCGGGACATCCGCGCATGTTCGTCATCCGCGATCTCAACCAGCAGGTCCGCCCCGCGACGATGATGACCACCAAGATGACGGTGAAGTCGGAAGCCTATGTCGAGCTGCTCGGCGGCGTGGTGCAGGCGGCGACGGGCGACGCGATCATCGATTGCGTCGCGGAAGGGATTCTGCCGAAGGCCGAGGCGGGCGAATTGTGCATGGTGATCATGGTCTGGCTCGACCCGCGCTGCGCCACGGACGAAAATCTCGACCGCAAGGATCTCTATCGCACCAATTACGAAGCGACCAAGCTGGCGATCTCGCGCGCCATCAAGGGCGAGCCGACGATCGACGAACTGATCAAAAACCGCAAGTCGGTCTCGCATTACGCGCTGGAAGGCGTGTTCGAGGTCTAAGCAAGTTCCGCGAAAGTTGAAAGACTTTTGCGATCAGAACTTGCTCCAGCATTTTGTTCTTGCGCGATTTCTTATCGCTCGGATGATTCCATCCGAGCGGAAAGCGCGCTAACGCGCGTTTGGCGGCGCGTGGTTGGAGGCGCTATTTGGCCTCCGCCACGCCGATCACGAGCCCTTCCGAAAACCAAGTCACGAGAAACCGCGCGAGGCGCTCCGTCGCGGATTGGCCTTCGTTCTGGAACGCGACAAGCTGGCAGATGTCGCCGAAGGACTGGCCGGCCATGGCCTCGAAAGCGCGAGATATTCGTCCGGATCGAGCTGGCGATAGGCGGGGTCGAGATCCGCGCGCCAAATGGCGATGGTTTCGCGTCTTGCTCGCGTCCGGCGGGCTATCCTCGAGCGCGCCCTTCGTCCTCCTCGGCGGACCGCGCCGCCTCCTCATCCTCATGCTCATCCGCGGTGGCCGCGGCATAGGCGTCCAGCACGCCGGCCGCGACTTCGATCAGCCGCAAACTGGGATGGAATGTGAAACCGAGGCGCGGCCAGTCTTGCGGCGAAAATTCCGCCAGCGTTTCGATGCTCTGCGCGGGCTCGTCGGCGGCGTCATAGGCGTCGGTGAGCGCGCGCTCGAAAAGCGCGAGGCCGATGGCGAGCGCGTTGGCGCTCCAGTTCTCGCTCTCTTGCATGAATTCCGGCAAGCGCGTGGCGTACCAGCGGGCGTTGCGCAGGCGCGAGGGATTGGCGTCGATGTAAGCCTCGACGAGCGCTTCGAAATCATCGTCGCCCAGCATCGCGCGAAGCGCGGGATAATCCTCGTCGAGAAATTCGGCGAGCCGGAGGCGATAGGCGTTCACATAGACGCCCATCATCGTGGGGCGGTCGGCTTCGCGCGGCGGCGCGACAATATCGAGAATCGCGGCGTCTTCCGCGTCGCCGGTCAGGACGGCCGATTGGAACAAGCTCTGCAATTCGGCGAGCTTCACGCGGCGCTCCGCGACGCGTCGGCGGCGATCGCGGCGTCGACGCCGCGCATGCGCTGGAGCTCGCCAAGCAATTCGGAAAAAGGCGGGAAATTGTCGTCGCGCTCGATCATCGCGGAAACATCGCCAAAACGCCGACGCGCCCTCTCGTAAAGCGTCCAGACTTCCTCGCGGATGGGCTGGTCGTGCGTGTCGATCAGGTGCGTTTCATTGTCGGTGTGCCCGGCCATGTGAAATTGCGCGACTCGGTCGGCCGGGACGGCGTCAATGAAGGCGTTGATGTCGAAGCCGTGGTTGAAGCCGGAAACGAAAATATTGTTCACGTCGAGCAGCAACAGGCAGTCGGCGCGTTCGGCCATTCGCGCGATGAACTCCCATTCCGGCATTTCGGATTGGGTGAAGGCGACATAGGTCGAGGCGTTTTCGACGACCAGTCGGCGCTTGAGAATATCCTGAACGCGGCCGATGCGCTCGACCACATGGTCCAGCGCTTCGCGCGTATAGGGAATCGGCAGCAGATCGTGGAGATTCCGCCCATGCACGCCGGTCCAGGCCAGATGGTCCGAGACCCAGGCGGGTTCGAACCCTGTCGGCGAGAGCCTTGAGCGCTTTCAAATAGTCGAGGTCGAGCGGATCGGTCGAGGCGAGCGACATTGAAACGCCGTGCATGACGATTGGATAGTCGGCGCGAAAGCGCTCCAGCATGGCCAAGGGACGGCCGCCGGGAATCATGTAGTTTTCCGAGATGATCTCGAACCAGTCGACCGGCGGGCGAGTCGAAAGAATTTCGTCGTAATAGACGGGCCTCAAACCGAGGCCGTAGCCAAGGCGCGGGAGCGATTCCATGTCGAGCTCCTCCGGCGGTCGGCGCCGAGCGATCCAGCTTCGTCGCCGCGTCCGAAATGGCGAGGAGCCGCCGCTTGGACGCGGCGGCCGCTTCATCTTAAAGTTTAGTCCATGACCTTACCGCCGGCGTCCGCGCACGCCTTCTCGGACTCCGACGAATATCCAGCCCTGGCCCTTGCAGGCGTTCATGCCCTTGCAACTGTTCTTCGGGGTCATGCAGTCGCTCTTGGCCTTGCAGCTGTTGGCGCCGAGGCAATGCACCTTGGCCGGCGTCGCGGCCGCCGCGGGCGTCGCTCCAGCGAGGGCGAGCGAGACTGCCGCGATGGCCAGCGCGGCCCCGGAACGCGTGTTGTTTTTCATCGGATTTCCTGCCTTATGATTTTATTGTCGGTCCCGTTGGCGAGCGTCCTCATGGACGAAGTCTCGTCGCGGCCGGCGGCAGGATATGTCGCCTCTTGGCGCCTTGCAACCGGCTACATGGCGGCGGCGAAGGGAGCCGCGCCGCGCGGCTCCCTGGAGTCTCACTTCTTGCAGCTGGTGCTTGGCCTTGCAGTGATGCTTGGTCTTGCAGTGATGCCTGGTCTTGCAGTGGTGCTTCATGCTGCAATGGCTCTTTTCCATCTTGTAGCCATCGTGATGCGCGGCGGCGGCGGGCGTCACGGCGACGCCGCTCAGCGCGAGGGCGATGGCGGCGGCGGCGAGCGTGGCGCCGGAAAGAATCTTGGTCTTCATCTTGTTTCTCCTGGTTGAAAAACCCCTGGCCGGGGCTAAACGCCGCGGTCAGGGAGACGCCGCGCGGCGTTGCTTGGCGGCGCGACCTTACTTGGCGCCGCCCGCGGGCTCGGCCGGAGCGGGAGCGGCCTTGTCGTCCTTCTTCGCGGCGCAGCCGTCCTTGGCGTTGCACTTATGCTTTTCGGCGTGGTGTTTATGGTGATGATGATGCTTCGCGGCCGCCGGCGCGACGCCGGCGAGAACCAATGCAACCGCGGCGACGGCGATTGTCGAACCGGAAATAATATTCGTCTTCATCAGCATCTCCCAAAAGTCCGATGACGTATCCGCATGGCCGGCGGTCGCGGCAAGACCTGTCCGCGCAGGTTTCGCTAGCTATACCACCCGCCGGCGGATTCGCCAGCCGTTTCCGCGGCGCTATGTCGCGGGCGGAATCGCCGACGCGTCCATGAAAAACATCGTCTTGGTCGAAGATGATGATCGCTCAGCGCGCCGGCGCGCCGCCCGCCCGATCGGCCGCGCCCAATATAAATCTCGACACCTGTCTTTGCGGAGCGCTAGGAAAGCGTGCGGGCTCGACTTCCCTCGCGCGCCATCGAATGTGGCGACGACGCGGAAAACACCAACGGAGAGAACGATGTCCATTGATCGACGCGACCTGTTGCATTCCCTTCTGCGTTCCGCGGCCGGCGGCGTTATCGTGGCGATCACGACTTGCGCGTCGGTCGGAGCCCACGAATATGAGGCGGGCAATATCACCGTCGAGCATCCCTGGCTGCGCTCGCCGGGCGATGGCGAGACGACCGCGCCGCTGTTCATGATCATCGAGAACAAGGGCGACACGCCCGACAAGCTGATCGGCGCGAGGGCCGCGAAGGTCGGCAAGGTCGTCATCCACGCCGACCCCGCGCGGATCGTCGTGCCGCACGGAATCGTCATTCCGCCGCGCGCCACGGTGACGCTCGAACCCGGCGGTCCCCATATCGGCTTGCACGACGTGACGAAGATGAACCCGGTCGGCTGGGGCTTCGAGCTTACGCTGATCTTCGAAAAAGCCGGCGAGGTGACGATCGACGCCTCTGTCGAGGCGCCCGACGCCAAGCACGCGCATGACGCCGAGGCGACGGAGCGCTGGGAGAAGGCTCACGGCGCGAAGAAGGAAGCGGAGCCCGCGGCGCACGAAGAGCATCACGACGCCCATGCGGATCACGAGCATATGCACGAAGAACACGAGCATATGCACGAAGCGCATGAGCATGCGGCCGAGGAAGCGCCCGATGTCGCCGGCATGGACCACAGCAAGCTCAATCACGGCGTGCTTGGCCACGCGCCGGGCAAGCGGCGACTGACCGGCGATTTCGAAGGGACGGCTCCCTCTTCGGGGGCCGTCGCCGCGCTCGCGAAGGTTACGCTTTTTCTACCGCGGCCGCGGGCGGACCGCGTAAAAGGCAGGCTCATTTCGGCTTCCAGTCGGTCGCCGCCTGCTGCGCGTCCGCGAGTTCCGATTCGGTCATCCGAGCCGCCAGCCCCTTGCGGTTCGCCGTGGCGACATCGCGCGCCGTCGCATCGGTGGGGCCGGTGAGCTTCGCGATGGCGAGGCTGTACCACTTATGCGCCTCGACATTATCCTGCGGCACGCCGACGCCGGCGTCGTACATCGCGCCGAGATTGACCATCGCGGGCGCGTAGCCGTGCTCCGCCGCCTCGTGGAACCATGTCGCCGCCTGGTCCTGGTCTTGCGGGACGCCGAGCCCGTTTTGATACATGAAGCCGATGCTGCTCTGGGCGGCGGCGTCGCCCTGTTTCGCCAGCGGCCCGAGGAGTTTCAGCGCGGTCGCGTAATCCCCGCGCAGATAGGCGTCCATGCCTTCTTCCAACGGTTTCGCGGCCGCCAGAGAGCAAAGGCCGGCGGACAGGACGAGAGCCATGAATGCGAGTTTGATGCGTTGTTTCATGCGGTGTCGCCTCTTAAGCAGCGCGTCGTTCGAACGCGTCCCTTGACGCCGCGGCGCGTCGGATCGGCCGCGGCCGGCCGCTCCGATGCCCGCGTGCGAAAGCCGTCGCCGAACAAGCGAGAATTGCCGTTATCGCGCAATGGGTAGCAGGAAGAAGTAACCCGCGGCTTAATCGGGCGGGGCGGGGCGGGCGCGGTCGCGGCGATCAAACGCCTCGGTACCGCGACGAGGCCGCACCTTCTCACCCGCCCGCTCCTTCCGCAACTAATGATGAGTCCGTGTGGAGTAGTGATTGCCAGACGCCAGCGCGCTATCGTGGAAGCCGAGCAGGATTAGTCTAAGCTATTATAAGCGCGCCTAGCGGCTTAGGCTGGTTTAATAATGGCGGAAACATATATAACGTAACCATTCCTCTCTCGCCTCATAACCTAAACTCCCAACAAATAGCTCAGCTTGATTTGTCTGACCCGGCTACTACCTCCCGCCTCAAGCGAAAGGTGGTCCGGGAGAACAATCATGGGCAATCTCTTGTATTACGCGATCGTGTTTTTGGTGGTCGCGGTGGTCGCCGCCGCTCTGGGATTTGGCGGTGTCGCGGGAACGGCGATGGAGGGAGCCCGGCTGCTCTTTTGGGTCGCTCTGGTTCTTTTCGTGGTGTCGGCGGTCGTCGGTTTGGTCCGACGATCGTGAGGAGAGGGCTCGGGCGCCTCGGGGTCCAAGCCGGCTCTAAGCTGAAATGGAGAGCGTCATGATGAACTGGGACTTTGTGCAAGGCAACTGGAAACAGGTCGCCGGCAAAGTTAAACAGCAATGGGGCAAGCTCACCGACGATGACCTTGCGAAGATCGCTGGAAAGCGCGAGGAACTCGAAGGAAAACTGCAAGAGCGCTATGGTTTGACCAAGGAAGAAATCAAGAAACAACTCGACGATTTCATGACCCGGCACTAGCGCGCTTGTCGTTCGAGCGAAATCGCTCGAACGACGGGAAATCCCGCGAAATCAAAATGCTGGAGCCTCGCTTCGCATTTCGGACGGCCGGCGGCGAGCCGGAGGGCTCGCGCCGGCCTTTTGTTTCGAAGGCGCGCGTTCTCTCCGGGAGTTGCTATACGCCCAGCTTCTTCTGCAAACTCGTCGACGACGTCGTGTATTGGAACAGCAGTTTTTTGTCCGGGTAGACGTAATGATGCGCCCGCTGCGCCGCCAGCGCGGCCTCGTGGAAGCCGCAAAGGATCAGCTTGAGCTTGCCCGGATAGGTGTTGATGTCGCCGATGGCGAAAATCCCGGGATGGTTGGTTTCGAATTTCTCGGTGTCCACCGGAATGAGATTCTCGTGCAAATTCAAACCCCAATTGGCGACCGGGCCGAGCTTCATGGTGAGGCCGAAGAAAGGCATCAGACGGCCGCAGGGAAGCTGCGTTTCCACCCCGTCGTTGCCCTTCAGCGTCGCGCTGGAAAGCTCCCCATTCTCGCCAGAGACACGGGTGATCTGTCCCAGTTTGAACGAGATTTTGCCTTGTTCGACAAGGTCTTGCATCGCCTTGACCGAATGCGGCGCGGCGCGGAACTCCTCGCGGCGATGCACCAGCGTCAGGCTCTTGGCGACCGGCTGGAGATTTAACGTCCAATCGAGCGCCGAGTTGCCGCCGCCGACGATCACGACGTCCCTGTCGCGAAAATCCTCCATGCGGCGCACGGCGTAAAAAACCGATTTGTTTTCATAGGCGTCGATCTCGGGGATCGGCGGCTTCTTGGGCTGGAACGAACCGCCGCCGGCCGCGACGATCACGACCTTCGACTGGAATTTCTTGCCGGCGTCGGTCGTGACGATGAAGCTGGGCTTGTCCTCGGTTCCAACCGATTGCAGCGTCTCCACCATCTCGTTGAAATGAAAGGCGGGATTGAAGGGCTCGATCTGCCTCAGGAGATCGTCGGTCAGCCCCTGTCCGGTGACGACCGGCAGGCCGGGAATGTCGTAGATCGGCTTTTCCGGATAAAGCTCGGAGCATTGTCCGCCGGCGCGCGGCAGGATGTCGATCAGATGCGAGCGGATGTCGAGCAGCCCCAGTTCGAACACCGCGAACAGCCCGGCCGGACCGGCGCCGACGATGACGACGTCCGTTTCGATTATCTCGCTCATCTTCATCCCTCGCCGCTCTTGAAATTGGACGTCCTCGGCGGGCGTGGCCGCCGCGCCTTTAGTCGACATGCTCTATAGCATTCGCGCGGTAGCGCAACCCGATTTCGGCGGTTGCGTATTGATGCGCGTTCATGCGCGCCGGCGCGCGCCCCTGCGCGAAAAGGCGCGCTAAATCCCGCCTAGCCCTGCTGCGCGGGCGTGCGCACGACGAGCCCGTCGAGTTCGGGGCTGACGGTGATCTGGCAGCACAGGCGGGAGTTGGGCTGGACGTCGAAGGCGAAGTCCAGCATGTCCTCCTCCATCTGCGAGCGCGCCCCGGTCTTCTCGACCCAGGCGGCGTCGACATAGACGTGGCAGGTCGCGCAAGCGCAGGCGCCGCCGCATTCCGCCGCGATTTCGGGAATGTCGTTGCGGCGCGCGGTCTCCATGACGGTCGAGCCGGTCTCGCCCTCCACCGTGCGCGCCTGGCCATGCGAATCGACGAAGGTGATCTTCGCCTTCGTCGGCGCCCCGCCGCCCGGCTCCGCGCCGTAGCGGGTGGTTTGATCGTCCAGGCTGGTCTTGACCATGATCCTTGTCTCTTCCTTGAGTGACCGGGCGGCGTCGTCGCGCTCGGCGGCGTCCATGGAGGATCGCCCGCGCTGGAGTCGACAATTGCGCGATTCTTAACTTGTTGCGTCGACCAGTTACCACCCGGCCGGCGCCCGCGCTAGCCCCTTTGGCGGCGGCTGTGTAAGGTTTCTCACCCGTCAAATTCTGGCGCGCGTCCAGGCGACGAGCCGGGCGGAAGCCTGGTCCAGAGCCGCGTCGAGCGCGCGGACCGCGTCGGGGCCGAGCGTATGGGGCGCGGGCGCCTCTCCGACGAACACCGCCTCGCCGCGTCTCGCGCCATTGCTTTCGCTGGAAAGACGCGCGGCGATTTCGACGACCGCGATTTCCCGGGCCGAGTCGATCTCGAAGCGGCGCAATTCGCTGGTGAGGCGGTAGGAAGCCACGGCGCCGGGAAAGGTCGCGTCGACCCCGCCGGCGCGAAGGCGCGTGATCAGCCGAGCCTCCACGAGCCGCGGCAAACGGTCCGCCCATTGCGCGTCCGCGAGAACCGCGAGATCGCCCGACGCGCCGCGAATGACGAGGCGGTCAGAGGCGACGGGTTGCAAAGCGACCGGCTCCGCGACCTCGACCGTTCCGCCGCGCTCCGAAAGCCGCCCTCCCGCGACTTTGGAAGCCCCCGAAAGGTCGAAGGTTTCGCGCGGCGCGGAGCCGCAGCTGGCGAGCGCGAAGATCAAGGCGGCAAGGGTCGCCGCCGCGCCTTTGCTGGTTCCGCCCGTGGATTTTAGCGTGGTTTTGCCCATGACACCCCGGACGGGCGACCGCCGACGCGCGGACCGCGGCCAGGATTCGCTGCAGAGCCGCCAGCTTAACCGAAAACGCGAGGCGCGGAAAGGTTGCCTCCGAGTCGGCGGAAATCTTGCGATTGGCGCGCGCGATAGGGACTGCCGGAAGCAGTCGCCATTAGACCGGGGCTGACCCTTCGCGGTCGTCGTCACAGTCATGGCCCGGCACGGCCACGGTAGGGCATGAAATCGGTTTCGCTGGTTTTCCGGCCGCGCGGCGCTCGGGAGGCAAGGCCTCACCAGCTCCAGTAGGCCATGCCGACGAACGCCGCGGCCTGAACGAGCACGACGGCGCTCGCGACGCTCCAGAACAGCCGCCTCCTGCCGGACCGCCACAGGGACCCCAGGAACCGAACCGGCAGCCCGAAGACGATGAGGTCGAAGGCGTGAGCGGCAAGGCTTCCATCGAGAAGGATCGCACGAGCCGCGCGACCAAACATTGTGAGGTTGAACGCCCTAGGCAAAGACGACCGCCGTTCGAGAGAGACGAGCCTTTTGTCCTTTGAACCGCAACAGAGGGGCGGGAGTATGGCGAGAACCCGAAGCGCGAGAACATGTGTCGCGGCGACGTGCGGACGAGCGGAGTTCCAAGCGCGTTGGGCGCCGTCCATCGCGCCCTATATCGTGCCGGAAGCGGACAGGCGACTTTCGGGGGCGTCTGGAGTTTTTCCGGTTATGATTGAACTGGAAAAACTCTGGAGTCCTTTGTTTTTTCGTGCTTTCCGAGGCAAAACCGGCATCCGCTTTCGCCGCGAGCGCTATAGGTGAGAAAAGCGGCCGTTCCCCAATTTTGGCTGCTCCGCGGCCACGACCTTCTCGGCCGCTCAGCTTTCGCGCCGGGAATGGCCCTCCCGCCCTATCTGTAAGGCCTGTTCCAGCCCAGCGCATCGCGCGACGGCTCGACATCGACGGCGATGATCAAGGAGATTTGATATGGAAGACCAACAGATTCGAGCGGCTCTGGATCGCCACTGGGCCGCCTCCGACGCGAACGACTTCGAGGCGGAGCACCAGATTTACCGTGAGGATGCGGTGCTCGAATATCCTCAATCGGGCGAGCGCATCCGCGGGCGGCGGAAGATTCAGTCGTCTCGCGCCGCGCAGCCGAACCGGAAACGCTTCACGGTGCGGCGGATTATTGGCGCGGGCGACCTCTGGGTCACTGAGTTCGTCCTAACCTATGACGAGCGGCCGTCTTACACCGTGAGCATCATGGAGTTCCTCGATGGGAAGGTGGCCCGCGAGACCCAGTATTTCGGCGATCCGTTCGAGCCGGGGCCTTGGCGCGCAATGGGTCGAGCGGATGGCCTGAACCTGGCCGCCGCAGGATGGCTATCCGCCGCTCGCTCGCTCGGAGCTGCCGATCGATACGGTCTCGCTCGCCCGCTACCTCATTGGCAAGATATTGGTGCGGGATCGCCAGAAGGCGTCGCCAGCGGTCGTATTGTCGAGACCGAGGCGTATGTGGTCGGCGACGCCGCCGGGCACGCCTATCGGGGGATGACGCGGCGCAATCGTTCGCTGTTTCTCGAGCGTGGGCACGCCTATATTTATCTCGCCTACGGCCGCTCATACATGCTGAATGTTTCGAGCGAACCGCCCGGGATTGGAGCCGGCGTGCTGATCAGGGCGCTCGAGCCGCTCGAAGGCATCGCCATCATGCGGCTAAATCGCGGCGTTGAGCGCTTGCGCGACTTGGCGCGAGGACCGGGAAGGCTCACCGCGGCGCTGCGGGTTGATCGTTCGCTCGATGGGCTCGATCTTTGCCGGGAAGGCCCTCTATGGCTCGCGCGCGGCGACCACGAACCCGGCGAAATCGGGCGGAGCATCAGGATCGGCGTTTCGCGGGATGCGAACCGCCTCCTGCGATTTTATCTTCGGGACAGTCCGTTCGTCAGCGGTCCAAGATCGCTCAAGGAATAAGAGACCGCCACGGGCGTCAGCGGCACATTAATGCCGGCCGTCGCCGCGGCCAGTCCTTGACCATTCGTCGTTAACTCGGCTTCGATGAGCTTCATGGCCTCGCCCAATCCATCGAGCGGGCGAAGCGCCGCTCGAGCCGCCAGAGCCGCGCGCGCATATGAACGGGTTTCGACGACGCGCCGTACGGTGGAGGTGATGACGGCCGGCCTCATTTGCGTCTTGCCGATTCTCGCGCCGACGCCCAGTTCCTCGACACGCGCGGCGAAATAGCATTGATCGCCGAACATCGGCGCCGCAACCATGGGCTTTCCCGCGTTGAGCGCTTCCATGACGCCATTTGGACTTGCGTGCGTGACAAATACGGACACGCTCGGGTGCTCGAGCACTTGCTGTTGAGGGACAAAGCGCTCCACGCGCAGCCGGCTCCGGTCCGCTCTCGAAAGCCTTGGAAGAATCACGTCTTTCAAAACTTCGAAGTTTTGACCGGGCGCCGCCCAAAGGATGTGAAAGACCGTCCGCAACAGGCCTGAACACCAGCTTTCCAATTGACTTTCCGTCAAAATGGCGAGCGTGCCAAACGCGACGTAGACAACCTTCGACCGCGCGTCCCACCAGATGCGTCAGGTCGCGTCCGGCGGTTTTGACTTTTCTCGCCAAAATTGGTCCGACAAGTCTGATGTTGCCCGGGACCGGCTGATTCAACTCCAGAAGCGGCGCGTTTCGCGGTCACCGGCGCCGCCTTGAACGATTATATCCGTCGAGCGCCCTGTTTTTAGCCCGGCGCTTTGCCCCCAGCTATAATAGCGGCACAAGGAAAACGCCTATGTGCCAAACCCGCAGCGCCGCGTTGAGAACCCTCCACGGGGGCGTCATGGGGTAAGGCAATGAACTATATGGAAGCGGATATTTCCAGGATGCGCCATGCACGCCGCCGAGCGCGCGCGACAATATGAGGAACGGCATGCCTTCCGAAAAGGCGAGATCCATTGCCGGAATGAGCGCGCGGTCGAAGGCGAAGATGTCCCGCGTCTGGCTAGAAGCGGCTTTCTCAGGGACTCGTAGATACTGTCGTAACGCTCCACGAGATAACTCAACATGATGCGCTCGCCTGCCCAGGCCGGGGCGCGCGTCGCGTGACGCCAGACGGCGGCCAACGCCTCGCCGTCATCGCCGATTTTCCAGGGAATAAGTTTGGCCCCCGCCTCCCGCACCTCTTGTGCGCGAGTGTGGGATGTCACGACATGGACGACATGGCCGCGCGCCGCCAAGTTCTCCGCGAGCGCCAGTATTTGGGTCAAATGTCCGAGGAATGGTGGCGAGACAAATGTGATATCGCGCATTTTGTGCTCTTTTGTGGCGGTCGCGGTTGCTCTAACGGCCCGGTCATACGGCCGGCTGGTACATCTGGTCGGCGGATAGCGAGGCGACGCCGAGTTCGGTGGCGACCGCGTCGACCGCGCGCTGGGCGATGGCGAGGTCCACCCGACCGTCCGAGTTGAAATACGGACCGATGTAGCGCTCGTGGTATTTCCGCGCTTCCTCGCTGGTCAGCCGGCCTAGGAAGCTGGCGATATATTCGACGGCCAAGTGGGGTTGTTCGGCGATCGTGACGAGGGCTCGCCGGTAGGCTCGCGCCAGTCCCTGTAGCGCCGGGTCGTCGAGGGGAATGCGAGAGGGGTCCACGGCAAGTCCCACGGTCGGAATCTGGAAGTGGTCGCCGATCCAGGCCAGCACCGAAAAGCCCTCCTCGGCGGCGACCTGTTCGGGCGACAATGTGCTTCCCACATAGGCCGCGTCGATCGAACCGTCGCGAAGGCGCCGCAGATCCATCTGGTAGTCGCCCGGGGCTCGCGCCATGCACGTCACGTCGCGATCGGGGTCCAAACCATGCATGCGCAGCACGATCCGCGCGAAACAGCCGGGCGCGGTGTGGGGCGGGTGGACCGCCATTCGGCGCCCCCGAAGATCGTCCATGGATTTCACGTGGACGCCGCCCATGAACCAGAACAGCGGACGATGGGTGTTGACGACCAGCGCGGTCCAGTTGACGCCGCCGGTAAGCCGCGTCGCAGGCTCGGCCCAAACCGATCGTCGCGCAGCCGCGCAGGCGTTCGTTCTTCCACCGGATTCCGTCGCGGACGGCGACGTGATGCCTTCGTCCTCGAAATATCCCTCCTGATCGGCCACATATGCGATCAGTTCTTCGTGGACGCCACGACCTACATAGGTCAAGTCAATCGTATGCATCGGCATGGCCCGCTCCCAATCTCGGACAGCGCGCGGGCGCAGTCGCGTTCAATCCATTTCAATGCCCCCGTTGACCGGAAGGTAATGACCGGTGGTGAAACCGAATTCCTCGCTCGCCAGGAACGCCACCGTCTTGGCCACATCGTCGGGACGGACGAGCCGTCCCATCGGGGTGGCCGCGGTGAGTTCGCGCACCCGCTCGGCCGTCAATTTCTCGGCCACCCGGGATCCCTCCACCGTGGCCGGCGCGACCAGGTTGGCGGTGATCCCGTGCGCGCCAGCTCCAGGGCGACGTACCGCACGAATTGATCCAGGGCCGCCTTGGCCGTGCCCAGCGCGATCATCCCGTCACGCGGACGACGCGACAGCCCGGTGGTCAGATAGACGAGCCGACCGTAGCCGCGCGAAATCATTCCCGGCACAACGGCCTTCGTGACCAGGAACGCGGCGCGCAGCTCACTGTCCAGCTTGCCCCCGAGCTGCTCCCAGCTCAGCTTGGCGAACGAGGTGATGGCAAACGGTATCAACGCGTTGTGCACGAGCACGTCCGTCCCGCCCCACCGCCGTTCGACTTCATCGACCATCGCGGTGACGTCGCTGGGCACGGTGACATCGGCTTTAATCGCCACGGCTTCGCCGCCGGCCGCGGCTATGGCCGCCACCACTTCCTCGGCCTCTGGGGCGCTGGCGCGGTAATTGACGACCACCCGGCACCCATGTTTGGCTAGAACTAATGCGGTCGCCGCGCCAATTCCCCGGCTGGCTCCAGTGATTATCGCAACTCGCGCCATCTCGTTCGCCTCCGCCTAGGGCTGGCCTCCGTTCCGACCTCGGCGCCCATTGGCCGCTGTCGACGGTCGCCGTCACGCCGACGGCGCCCGCCACGGTTCCCGTTCCCGCAATTCCGTGTGACCATCAAACCTTCGTTCCCGAACGGGATCGTCAGTTCCGTCCCGTTCGTCCCACCATGAACACCGCGAGGAGCCTGGCCGGCTTCAACCCGCTCGCCGCCGGATCGCGTTCAAGATCAATTCGTAGGATGGAGCGCGTTGACCCGTATTCCAGCCCGGCTGTAACGCAAATTTGGCGCGGTCGTAGGTCGAGGTTGCAAGCGCGAGATTTTAGCCGCTAGAACAGCGCAAGGCTCACGCGAAAAGGCCCATCCCGCCCATGTCCGAACCAGACGCCGCCCTGCTCGTCCGCATCGCCGAAGCCCTGGAGCGGCTCGCGCCGCCGCCGTCGCCGGCGCCCGATTTTTCGAGCGCCGAGGCCTTCGTCTGGCGCGCGGCGAGCGCGAGCTTCGCGCCGGTGGCGAAAGTAAACCGCGTCGGACTCGAACTTTTGGAGGGGATCGACCGCCCGCGCGATCTGCTGCTGGCCAACACCAGACGCTTCGCGCAAGGCCTGCCGGCCAACAACGCCTTGTTGTGGGGCGCGCGCGGCATGGGCAAGTCCTCGCTGGTCAAGGCCGCGCATGGCGCTCTGGCGGGCGAGGGGCGGCTAAAGCTCGTCGAAATCCACCGCGAGGACATCGAGACCCTGCCTGCGCTGCTCTCCGCTTTGCGTGAAAAGCCGCTTCAGTTCATCGTGTTTTGCGACGACCTGTCGTTCGATGGTCCTGAAACCAGCTATAAATCCTTGAAGACGGCGCTCGAGGGCGGCGTCGAGGGGCGTCCCGCCAATGTGCTGTTCTACGCCACCTCGAACCGCCGGCATCTCGTGCCGCGCGACATGATGGAGAACGAGCGGGCGACCGCGATCAATCCCGGCGAAGCCGTCGAGGAGAAGGTTTCGCTGTCCGACCGTTTCGGCCTTTGGCTCGGCTTCCATAACTGCGGCCAGGACGATTATCTCGACATGGTGTTCGGCTATATCAGGCATTTCGGGCTGGAGGCGCCGGCCGAGACCATTCGCGCCGAGGCGCTGGAATGGTCGATCACCCGCGGCGCCCGTTCGGGCCGCGTGGCCTGGCAATTCATTCAGGATCTGGCGGGGCGGCTCGGCAAGCGGCTGGAATAAAAACGGCCGCGCTTTTGGCGCGGCCGGAAATTTCGGATGATCGTTTCGACTTAGCGGATCACGTAAGGCAGCAGGCCGAGGAAGCGCGCGCGCTTGATCGCCTTGGCCAGTTCGCGCTGCTTCTTCGCCGAGACGGCGGTGATGCGCGAGGGAACGATCTTGCCGCGCTCGGAGATATAGCGCGAGAGCAGGCGCGTGTCCTTGTAATCGATCTTCGGCGCGCCCGTCCCGGTGAACGGGCAGGACTTGCGGCGGCGGAAAAACGGGCGGCGGGGAGCCGCGCCGGCGGCGGGGGCTGCGGTGGTCATTAGATCGCCTCTCCTTCGGGTCTCGCGCCTTCGTCACGGCGGGGACGGCGCTCGGGCCGGTCGCCGCGGTCGGGCCTATCGCCACGCGGGGGGCGACGGTCGCCGCGATCGCCGCGTTCACCGCGCTCGCCGTCGTCGTCGCGCTTGCGCAACTGCGCCGACGGGCCCTCTTCGAGTTCCTCGACGCGCAGCGTCAGAATGCGCAGAACGTCCTCGTTGAGGCTCTCCTGGCGCTCCATTTCGGTGATCGCCGCCGGCGGGGCGTCGATGTTCATCAGCGTGAAATGCGCCTTGCGGTTCTTCTTGATCCGGTAGGCGAGGGACTTGACGCCCCAATATTCGACCTTGCCGACGGTTCCGCCCAGCGAGGTGATGATGTTCTTGAACTGCCCGGTCAACGCTTCCGCCTGTTGCGGCGAAATATCCTGACGGGCAAGATAGATATGCTCGTAGAGAGCCATTGTCCTTGCCTTTCCATAAACGTGCGCGGCCCGCCCCGGCGCGGAGCCCTTCGAGCCTTCTTGGAAAGGCTCGATGAGGGAAGTTCGAAGGCGGGAACACGGGAAGGCGGGCGGCTTCGCCCTCCTGGGATTAAATCCCAAGCTTCCGTTCAGCCCCCGGCCGAGGCGTCGCGAAGCGCGGGTTATAACGGGATTTGCCGAAGTGCAAGCGTTTACCGGGCAGCGGCCCGATCAAGTAAGGAGTGTGCCGCTTGAGAAAAGAAGAACACCCGATGCGAGAAGACGCCGCATGAGCGAGAACCCACTCATCCGAGAGCCCGTCCCCGCGAGGTTCAATCTCGCGCGCTATTGCCTTGCCGCGAACGCGCGTGTTCAGCCCGAAAAACCCGCCCTGACCATTGTCGGCGACGACCACGTTCTGCGCTGGACGCATGGCGAACTCGACGACAAGGTGCGCCGCCTCGCCGCCGGCCTCCGGACGCTCGGCCTGCCGCCAGGCTCGCGGGTGATGATCCGCATGGGCAACGAGGCCAACGCCGCGCTGGCCTATTTCGCCGCCATCGCGGCGGGCCATGTGGCGCTGCTGGCCTCCTCGCAACTCACCTTCGAGGAGGCGGATTTTTTGCGCGAGGATTGCGCCGCCGCCGCGCTGCTGCTCGGCGCCTCGTTCGAGCGGGAGCCGCATGGCGCCCCTGGTCTGCATGTGTTGCGCGGCGCCGATCTGGAGCGGATGCTCGAGAGCGAACCGACCGACTATGCCGACACCGGCGCGAACGATCCCGCCTATCTCGTTTACACCTCGGGCACGACCAGCCGGCCCAAGGGCGTGCTGCACGCGCATCGCGCCGCCTGGGCGCGGCGAATCATGTATCCGCACTGGATGGGCCTGACGCGCGACGACGCGATGCTCCACGCCGGCGCGATCAATTGGACATATACGCTGGGCGTCGGCGTGATCGACCCGCTCGCCAGCGGCGCGCGGGCGATCCTCTATAATGGCCGCCCCGATCCCGCGATCTGGCCGCGTCTCATCGAGCGTCACGGCGCCACGATTTTCGCGGCCGTGCCGGGCGTTTATCGCCAAATTCTAAAAACTGGCTCGTTGGAGGCCCATGATATTTCCACGCTGCGCCATGGCCTCTCGGCCGGCGCGGCGCTGGCCCCGAGCCTCTTGGCCGAATGGCGTGAGCGCGCGGGCAAGGAAATTTTCGAGGCCTATGGCATGAGCGAAATTTCCACCTTCGTGTCGAGCGGACCGACGACGCCGGTGCGGCCCGGCTCTCCCGGACGCCCGCAGCCGGGCCGGCATATCGCGGTCCTGCCGCGCGAAAATGGAACGACGCCGCTGCCGGCGGGCGAGACCGGACTTCTCGCGATGCGTCGCGACGAGCCCGGGCTGATGCTCGGTTACTGGAACCGTCCCGACGAGGAAAAGGAAGCGCTGCGCGGCGAATGGTTCGTTTCCGGCGACCTCGTGGAAATCGACGCCGACGGATACGTCTGGCTGCATGGGCGAGCCGACGAGGTGATGAACGCCGGCGGCTATCGCGTCTCGCCGGCGGAGGTCGAGCGTTGTTTGGCTGGCTATCCTGGAATCCTCGAAGCCGCGGTCGCGGAGCGACCCGGGCGCGATCCCGGAACCACCATCATCAAGGCCTATGTGGTCGCGCGGAGCGGCGAGGCGTTGGACGAAGCGGATATTCTCGCGCATTGCGCGCGCCATCTCGCGGGCTACAAATGCCCTCGCGCGGTGCAGGCGTTGGCGGCCCTCCCGCGCAACGCCAATGGCAAGCTCGCCCGAGCGTCCTTGCCCTGAAGCCGCCGGACCGGCCGCCGCCCTATCGCACTCTGACCGGGATGATCTCCGCCGACAATTGAACCTCCTCGCCGAGATGATAGGTGTGATAGGCCGAGCCGGAGATGAGGCGCAGGAACAGGAACAGTCGGAAGCGCAAGCGTCTGAGCGGGTTCATCCGTCGCGCGGGCAGCAGGTTTTCGTGCGAGACATGGACGATCCACTGGCCGGGATCCCCAGGCAAGTCGATCTCCCGGTGCCGCGCCAAATCTTCGAGACACAGCTCGACATTCGGTTCTTCCATGAAGCCGAAGCGCAATTCGACGCCGATGACGGAGCCGCGATCCTGATCGCGGTCGAAGACGGTCACGTGATAGCGATGGTCATGGATATAGGGAACCTTGGGGTGAACCACCTCCACGAGAATGAGATTGCGTGGAAAAACGCCGTAGCGTTCCCATAAAAGCCCGACCAGCGCGGGCGCGCGGTCGGCGAGATGGCGCACCCGCACCGGCGCCATGATGAGCGCGTTGCGTTCGAGAAAAGTCGTTCCGGAGCGATGCAGCGCGACCACGTCCGCCATGGTCATGGTCGAGCGCGCGGCATAGGCCGCGAAGGTCGCCTTGCGCCCCCAGCGCCAGGTCGCCATGACAAGGAAAGCCGCGACGCCGACCGAGAGCGGCACGAAGCCGCCCTCCATGAATTTCAGCGAACTCGCGACGAGAAAGGCGCCGTTGACGATCGTGAGCGGACCCCACACCAGCGCCGTTCTCGCCGCGCTCCAGCGCCAATAGCGCAGCGCGATTGGAACCATGGCGCAAGAGGTGATCAGCATCACGCCCGCCACGGCGAGACCATAGGCGGCGGCCAGCGCCGAGGACGAACCGAAGGCGATCACCAGCGCGACGCAGCCAAGATAAAGTCCCCAATTCACGACCGGGATGTATATTTGTCCGGCGTGGTCGAGATGAGTGTGTTTGACGTCGAAACGTGGAAACAGCCCGAGCCCGATCGCCTGCGAGGTCAATGAAAAGGCGCCGGAAATCAGCGCCTGCGAGGCGACGACCGTCGCCAGCGTCGCCAGAATGACGAGCGGCGCGACCAGCGGCGCCGGCGCGAGGCTGTAGAACAGCTTGCCGGCCGCGATTGGCGCGCCGCCAAGGAGGTGCGCGCCCTGTCCGAGATAGTTGAGCAGCAAGGCGGGAAAGACCACGGCGAACCAGCCGACCCGGATCGGGCGGGCGCCGAAATGTCCCAGGTCCGCGTACATGGCCTCGCCGCCGGTGATGACCAGCATCAGCGCGCCGAGAATGAGCAACGCCTCGCGCGGGCCGGAGCGCGCGAGAAAGCGCACGCCATGCGCCGGATTGAACGCCGCCAGAATTGCCGGCTCGCGCGCGATCTCGGCCCCGCCGAGCAAGGCGATCACGACGAACCAGACGATCATGATGGGGCCGAAAATGACCCCGATTCCCGACGCGCCCCTGTGCTGGATCGAGAAGAGGGCCGTCAGCAGCGCGAGGGTGATCGGCGGAACATAGGGCGCGAAGGCGGGCGTCGCGACGTCGAGCCCTTCCACCGCGGAAAGCACGCTGATCGCCGGGGTGATCATGCCGTCCCCGAGCAGCAGGCCGGCGCCCAGCATCAGCGACCACAACAAGACCCGCGCGCCGCGATTCTTGTATTTATGCAGCAGGCCATAGAGCGCGAAGACTCCGCCCTCGCCGTCGTTCTCGGCGCGCAGCACCAGCAGCGCGTATTTGACCGCGACGATGATGAAGATTGTCCATATCGCCGCCGAGATCGCTCCGAGCACATTTTCGGCCGTCGGCGCGACGGCGGCGGAGCCGAAAAAAATCTGGTCGATCGCATAGAGCGGCGACGTGCCGATGTCGCCGTAAACCACGCCGATCGCGCCGATGGCGAGGGCCGCGAGCCCGCCGCGCGGGGCGCGTGGCCCACCCTCATGCGCGTCGGCGCCGCCGGCTATTTGCCGAACGCTCGGCTCGTCCATCAGACTTGGCTGGTTCATCGGCTAGCCTCGACCGCGATCGGCGAATTAGATTTCAACCTGCCCCCCAAGCTCGACCACGCGCCCCGGAGGTATCTGGAAAAACTCGGTCGCCGAAAGCGCGTTGCGGTGCATGAAACTGAAAATATTCAGCTTGAACCGCCACCAGTTCGAATGGCCCGACGGAATGATCGTCAGTCTGCCGACGAAAAACGACGTCTGCATCATATTAAATGAGAGCGGGCAGCCGGCGGATTCGAGCATGAGGGCGCAAGGTATGTTGGGTTGGTCCATGAAACCATAGCGCACGGTCATCGCGTGAAAGCCATCGGTTAGTTCCGTCGTCTCGACGCGCCGCGCGGGTTCCACGCGCGGGAAGTGCTCGGTCAGAACCCGCAACAACACGATGCGCTCGTGCAATACCTTATTGTGTTTGAGATTGTGCAAGAGCGGCACCGGCACCACATCCGCGCGGCTCGACATATAAACCGCCGTGCCCTCGACGCGGGGCTTGCCATGGAATTTCGCGATGAATCCCTGGAGCGGAAAGGTGTCGCGCTCCAGCGCGGCGCGCATGGCGGCGTAACCCTCGCTCCAACAAGTCATCAAGAAAAACAATATGCTGGCGACAACGAGGGGAATCCACCCGCCCTCGAAAAACTTCACCATATTCGCCGCGACGAATGATCCGTCCACCGTGACGAAAAGTCCGGCGACCAGCAGGCTCAAGGGCAAGCTCCAGCGCCAGACCTCGCGCATCGCTATGAACATCAGCACGCTGGTCAACAGCATCGTCATTGAAACGGCGATGCCGAACGCCGCCGCGAGATTGTCGGACGACCGGAACGCGACGGTCAGAACCAGCGTGAGCGACATCAAGGCCCAATTGACGAAGCCGACGTATATTTGTCCGTAGCTTTCGGCGGAAGTCTGCGAAACATTTATGCGCGGCAGGAGGCCAATTTGTATCGCTTGGCGCGTCATCGAGAAGGCGCCGGTGATGATCGACTGGCTCGCGATAACGGTCGCGACCGTGGCCAACGCGACCAGCGGAAGTTGCAGCGCCGCCGGACAAAGATCGAAGAACGGATTTGTCTCGCGCGAGACCGGACCGTCCGCCAGCAGCGCGGTTTGGCCGGCGTAATTGAGCAGCAAGGCCGGCAGGACGAGCCCATACCAGGCGAGGCGTATCGGCTGGCGGCCGAAATGACCCATGTCGGCGTAGAGCGCCTCGGCGCCCGTGGCGCAGAGAAACACCGCGCCGAGCGTAAGAAACCCGCCCGCTCCGTGCGTCGTCACGTAAATCAATCCCACGCGCGGGTCGAGCGCCCAAAGCACGTCGGGATGGCGCCAGATGCTCGCGAGGCCCAACGCGCCGATGGTGAAAAACCACAGCGTCATGACCGGGCCGAAGATTTGGCAAATCCACGCTGTTCCCCGCGATTGCAGGCTGAACAGGCCGATGAGAACCGCGACGGACAGAGAGACGACATAGGGCTCGATCGCCGGCGCCGGGGTTTTTAGCCCCTCCAACGCGCTCAACACCGATATCGCCGGCGTGATGGCTCCGTCCCCGAACAGCAAGGCCGCGCCGAGCATCCCGACGCCGATGACGAAGGGACGCCGCCCGTGCTTGATGCCAAGCAATGACATGAGCGCGAGAATTCCGCCCTCGCCGTCGTTGTCCGCCCGCATGATCACAGCGACATATTTGACCGAGGTGATGATCACCAGCGTCCAGACGATCAGCGACAATATGCCGAGCGCGTCCTCGGGCGCGATGGCGCCGCCCGCCCAATCGACCGCCGTCTTGATCGTATAGAGAGGACTGGTCCCGATATCGCCGTACACGACGCCCAAGGCGCCGAGGGCGAGCGTCCCAATTCCGCCGACCTTATGTCCGTCCGTCTCCACGGCTGTCGCCATAATGACCTCTAGCGTCGATTTTCCCGCGACCGACATAGCAGGTCGCGCCGCGCGCGGCGACGTCGAACCAGGGTCCAGCAAGAGCGCGGGAGGCGTCCCGCCGCTGTTTGTGCGCGCTTTCGCTTCGCGTCAAAGCCCTGTAGAAGTCTTCGCGCGAGCGGGGCGGAATTTCGCGCTAAAGGCGCGAGGCGCCGGCTATCATTATGCAATCATTATAAAAACGAGGGGCGGGAAAGTGACGGGAACATTGGACACGAGCAATCGCGCCACGGCGAGCGTAAATCTTCTGGCGGGCGAGATCGTCGACCGGCTGGCCGCCGGCGCCGCCCGCTATCGCGTCGCGGTTTCGCGCGGCGCCTCCGGCGAATTGCTGATCGACGCCGGCGCCAAGGTCGCGGGCGGGATCGACGCCGGTCTGCTGCTCGTCGAAATCTGCATGGGCGGGCTTGGCCGCGTCGCTTTGACGCCGGCGCCCGGCGCCTCCAAATGGCCGTTCTGGCTGACCGTCACGAGCAATGATCCGGTCGTCGCCTGCCTCGCCAGCCAATACGCCGGCTGGAGCCTCGCCCACGAAAAATTCTTCGCGCTCGGCTCCGGGCCCGGCCGCGCCCAGGCGCGGGTCGAAAAACTGTTCGAGGAACTGCCTTACAGCGACAAGGCCGACCGCGTCACCATCGTGCTGGAAAGCGGCTCGCCGCCGCCGGCCGAGGTTGTCGCCAAGGTCGCGAACGCCGCCAAGGTCGATCCCAAGAACGTCGCCTTCATCTATGCGCCGACGCAGAGTCTCGCCGGCAGCGTGCAGGTCGTGGGCCGCGTGCTCGAAGTCGCGCTGCACAAGGCTCATGAGCTGAAATTCCCGCTCGAAAACATCATCGATGGCGTCGCCACGGCGCCTTTGTCGCCGCCGCATCCTGATTTCGTGCAGGCGATGGGCCGCACCAATGACGCGATCATCTACGCCGGCCGCGCGCATCTGTTCGTGAAGGGCTCCGCCGAGGCGGCGAAGGAACTGGCGAAGAATTTGCCGAGCAGCAATTCGCGCGATTATGGGCGCCCCTTCGCCGAGGTGTTCAAGGCCTATAAGGGCGATTTCTACAAGATCGACCCGAGCCTGTTCTCGCCCGCCGAGGCGCTGGTGACGGCGGTCGAGACCGGCGAGACTTTCAGGGGCGGCGCGATCGACGAGAAACTGCTCGACGCTTCCTTCGGTTAAGGGGTTGTTTTTCTGAGCTCTATGCGCCCGCGCGTCGCCGTCTTCACCGACAAGATCGACTGGCATGTCGAGGCGTTCGCGCGGGCCCTGGCGCGGCTAGGCGCGCGGCCCGTCGCCGTGCGGCTGGCGGCCTGCAAGATCGACACGACCCGCCCCTATGGCCTAGCGATTCCTGGATTTCGGCGGCGCCGCCGGATATCGGCGTCGTTCGCGCGATCGGCGACGGCTCGCTGGAGGCGATCACCATGCGCCTTGGCGTGCTGCACGCCCTCGGCGCGCTTGGCGTGCCGATGGTCAATGAGGCGCGCGCCATCGAGCGCTGCACCGACAAATCCATGGCGAGCTTTCTTCTGGTCCGCGCGGGATTGCGCGCGCCGGCGACCTTCGTCGCGCAAAACGAAGCGCAGGCGCGCGCCATCGTTCGCCGCGAATGTCCGCATGGACCCTTGGTGCTGAAGCCGCTGTTCGGCGCGCAAGGCTGGGGCCTGCGGCTAGTCCGAAACGAGGCGGAGCTGCCGTCCCTCCAGGACGCGCGCGGCGTCTATTATCTGCAGCGCTTTGTCGAGCCGCGGATCGTCTCCGGCGCGGCGCGGTTCGAGGACATGCGCGTGCTGATTTCGGCGGGCGAGATCGTCGGCGCGATGCGGCGGCGCTCGGAGCAATGGATCACCAATGTGCGCCAGGGCGCAAGACCCGTCGCGGTCACGCCTTCCGCGGTCGAGGCCGAAATGGCGCTGCGCGCCGCCAAGGCGCTGGGCGCGGTCTGCGCCGGCGTCGATCTGATCGCCGACGCGGACGGCGCCCCCCTGGTGCTGGAAGTCAACAGCATGGCCGGCTGGAGCGGGCTGCAAAGGGTGACGGGATTTTCGATCGCCGAGCAACTCGCCGCCGACGTTCTGCATATGGTAAACCGTTAACTCCCGAGACAGGAGGCAAGGCGAATTGATCGGCCCCAACTCCCTACCGCTGGCTCAGGCCTTCCTCGCGGCTTGCGAGGACGAATTGCAGGCGCCAAAGCCCGGCAATGTTCATGTCTTCGCCGCCGGGCATGGCATGGAGGCCAAGGATTTCATCGACAGCGCCCATGTCGCCGCGGTCCCCCTCGCGACGCCGGGCATAGATGTCGGGGCGCGGATTTTCGCCGCCGTCGAGGCGACTTTCGCGCGGGTCGGGCAAAACACCAATCTCGGCATTATTTTGCTCTGCGCGCCGCTGGCTCAGGCCGCGCTGGATTTTCCCGGCGAGGATTTGCCGCTGGGCGTCGCCCGCGTGCTCAAGGGCCTTACGCGCGCCGACGCGGAACTCGCCTTCAAGGCCATCGCGCGCGCCAATCCGGGGGGCTTGGCGCCGCGCCGCGGCACGACGTGACGGAGCCGGCGCGCGCGACCTTGCTGGAGGCCATGCGCGCCAGCGCGGACCGCGACCGCATCGCCTATCAATACGCTCATGATTTCGAGGACATTTTCGCCCTCGGCCGTTCGACGCTTCTCGCCGCGCGGCGAGAGGGTCGCGGCAAGGACATGGCGACCCTCAGAGTCTATCTTGCGTTTCTCGCCGCCTTTCCCGACAGCCACGTCGTCCGCAAATTCGGCGCCGACGCCGGGGCGCTTGTTTTGGCCGAGGCGCGGGCCTTCGCGGCGGCGCTCGACGCGAAAAAAAGCGAGGAGGAGGCGCGCGCCGCCGCGCTATTGTGGGACGCCTCGCTCAAGCAGCGGGGGCTAAACCCTGGCACCAGCGCGGATTTGACGGTCGCCACTCTTTTCTCGGATTATGTCGCCGGCGCCTTGGCAAACGCCTGTAAAAATGGTTGAGTCCGCGCCGCGCGGGATGGTCTCGCGCGGATCGGATCGGCCGGCTGGGCATTAGCCCCTGGCCGTCACGACGATAAGGGGGGCGGCCCGAACCCTTAAGGGATAACGGGACGCAAACGGTTTTCTCGAAAGGAAACGCACATGGCTTTGATCAACAAGCTTCTGGTCGGCGAGTCGCTGGTCGGCGAAGGCAATGAAGTCGCGCATATCGACCTCCTGATCGGACCGCGCGGCAGCGCCGCCGAGTTGGCTTTCGCCAACGCCCTGGTCAACAACAAGGACGGCTTCACCACGCTTCTCGCGGTCGTCGCCCCGAACCTCCTGACCAAGCCGAACACGATCCTGTTCAACAAGGTCACGATCAAGGGCGCCAAGCAGGCCGTCCAGATGTTCGGCCCGGCGCAGGCCGGCGTCGCCAAGGCGGTCGCCAATTCGGTCGCCGAGGGCATCATCCCGGTCGCGGAAGCCGATGACCTGTTCATCTGCGTCGGCGTGTTCATTCACTGGGACGCTTCGGACGACGCCAAGATCCAGGATTACAACTACACCGCCACGAAGGAAGCCATCGCCCGCGCCGTCAAGGGCGAGCCGAAGGCCGCCGAGGTCGTCGCCAAGCGCAACGACGCCAAGCACCCCTTCGCCGCCCACTAAGGTCGACGCAAAGGCCGCGAGGCCTCAAGGCGCGGGGGGCGCAAGCGCTCCCCGCCTCCGTCGCGCGCTTCGCCGGGAGGGCTAGGCCGCGCCTATGGCCAAGGGCCAAAAGCGCGAGACGACGATTTACCGGCTCCCTTGAGTTCGAGCGGGGCGCCGTAATGATTTCGAGCGTATTCGAGCCGGAGCGATTGGAGCCTTGGCTCTTGAAGACGCGATAAGCGAACGCCGGACGCAATCCCTTCTCGCGTTAGGGAACGCCTAGGCGACAACAGACCGAAAGGGATCGAAACAATGGCCTCGATACTGGACAAAATTATTGGCGCGCTTTTTCCCTCGCCGGGAAAGAGCTCCCTCACGGCTTCCTCCGGCAAGACGGGCGTCGGCGAGTTGCTGGTCGGCGACGGCAACGAGGTCGCTCATATCGATCTCTTGATCGGCCCGCGCGGCAGCTCCGTGGAAAAGGCGTTCGCCAATGGGCTCGTCAACAATAAGGACGGCTTCACCACCCTGCTCGCGGTGGTCGCGCCGAACCTTATGGTGAAGCCCTGCACGATGATGTTCAACAAGGTGACGATCAAGAACGCCAAGCAGGCCGTGCAGATGTTCGGCCCGGCGCAATATGGCGTCGCCAAGGCCGTCGCGGACAGCGTCGCCGAAGGCGTGATCCCGCTCGACAAGGCCGACGACCTCTTCATCTGCGTTGGCGTGTTCATCCATTGGGAAGCCAACGACGACCAGAAGATTCAGGACTTCAACTACGCGGCGACGAAGGAAGCGATCGCCCGCGCGCTGAAGGGCGACCCGACGGCTTCGACCGTTCTCTCGGCCCGCGCGACGGCGAAACACCCCTTCGCCGCCCATTGATGGCGCGTCGATAGAGTTGGATGCGAAAGGAGCCGCGCGCGGCTCCTTTTTGCGTCGGGGGACGCGACGCCCCCGCGTCAATGCCCGCCTCTTCACGCAATGCCCGCCCCTTCACATAAGCGTCAATCTCGGCTAGAAACCGCCCAACCATCGAGCCGGGCGCGCCCGCTCACGACTTTCACGGGACGCGTTCCGGTCCAAAGGGCCGGCGACGCGGCCTTTTTTTATGCGCCGCGCCGCCCGCACGAAAACATAAGCGACATAGCCCGTCCTGTTCCCAGGGACGCTGGTCCAAAGGGACGCCCTATGCCCAAAAGAACCGACATCGCCACCATCATGATCATCGGCGCCGGCCCCATCGTCATCGGTCAGGCCTGCGAGTTCGATTATTCCGGCACGCAAGCCTGCAAGGCGCTGCGCGAAGAGGGCTACCGCATCGTCCTGGTCAACTCCAATCCGGCCACGATCATGACCGATCCGGACATGGCCGACCGCACCTATGTCGAGCCGATCACGCCGGAAATCGTCGCCAAGATCATCGAGAAGGAGCGCCATCGGGTTCCCGGCGGCTTCGCGCTGCTCCCCACCATGGGCGGCCAGACGGCGCTCAACTGCGCCCTTAGCCTCGAAAAAATGGGCGTCTTGAAGAAATTCGACATCGAAATGATCGGCGCCTCCGCGGCGGCGATCGACATGGCCGAGGACCGCGAGCGGTTCCGCGAGGCGATGACCCGGATCGGCCTCGACACGCCGCGCTCGCATCACGTCAAGACGCTGGCCAAGGCGCTGGCCGCGCTGGAGGACATCGGCCTGCCCGCGATCATCCGCCCCTCCTTCACGCTTGGGCGGCACCGGCGGCGGCATCGCCTATAACGAGGCCGAGTTCATCGATATCGTGAAGGGCGGCATGGACGCGTCGCCGACCAGCGAGGTGCTGATCGAGGAGAGCGTGCTCGGCTGGAAGGAGTATGAGATGGAGGTCGTCCGCGACAAGGCGGACAATTGCATCATCGTCTGCTCGATCGAGAACATCGACCCGATGGGCGTGCATACCGGCGACAGCATCACCGTCGCTCCGGCGCTGACGCTGACCGACAAGGAATATCAGATCATGCGCAACGCCTCGCTGGCGGTGCTGCGCGAGATCGGCGTCGAGACCGGCGGCTCCAACGTGCAATTCGCGGTCGATCCCGCCAGCGGCCGGATGATCGTCATCGAGATGAATCCGCGGGTGTCGCGCTCGTCGGCCCTGGCCTCGAAGGCGACGGGCTTTCCCATCGCCAAGGTCGCCGCCAAGCTCGCGGTCGGCTACACGCTGGATGAAATCGCCAACGACATCACGGGGGGCGCGACTCCGGCCTCCTTCGAGCCGACGATCGATTACGTCGTCACGAAAATTCCGCGCTTCGCCTTCGAGAAATTTCCCGGCGCCGAACCCATTCTGACCACCGCGATGAAATCGGTCGGCGAGGTCATGGCGATTGGGCGCAATTTCGCCGAATCCTTGCAAAAGGCGCTGCGTTCGCTGGAGACCGGCCTTTCGGGTCTCGATGAAATCGAGATCGAGGGCTATGGCAAGGGCGACGACATGAACGTGCTGCGCGCCGCGCTCGGCACGCCGACGCCCGACCGGCTGCTGGTGGTCGGCCAGGCGTTGCGGTTCGGCCTCGGCCCCGAGGAAATTCACGAGGCCTGCAAGATCGACCCTTGGTTCATCGCGCGCATCGCCGAGATCGTGGCGCTCGAGAACAAGGTGCGCGAATTCGGCCTGCCGAAGGACGCCGAAAACCTGCGCATGTTGAAATTCGCGGGCTTCTCCGACGCGCGCCTCGCGACGCTGGCCAAAAGCGAGGAGAGCGACGTGCGCGCGGCGCGCCATGCGCTGGGCGTGCGCCCGGTCTATAAGCGCATCGACACTTGCGCGGCGGAGTTCTTCTCGCCCACCGCCTATATGTATTCGACCTATAAGTCGCCGTTCATCGGCGCGCCCCAATGCGAGGCGGCGCCATCGTCCCGCGACAAGATCGTCATTCTGGGCGGCGGCCCAAACCGCATCGGGCAGGGCATTGAATTCGACTATTGCTGCTGTCACGCCTGTTTCGCGCTGGCCGAGGCCGGCTTCGAAACGATCATGATCAACTGCAATCCGGAGACCGTATCGACGGATTACGACACGTCGGATCGCCTCTATTTCGAGCCGCTCACGGGCGAGGACGTCTTTGAAATTCTCGACCTCGAGCGCGCCACCGGCAAGCTTGTCGGCGTCATCGTGCAGTTTGGCGGCCAGACGCCGCTCAAACTCGCGCATGGATTGGCGCAGGCGGGCGTGCCCATTCTCGGCACGCCGGTGGACTCGATCGACCTCGCCGAGGACCGCGACCGCTTCAAGCGCCTGCTCGACAAGCTCGGCTTGAAACAGCCCAAGAACGGCATCGCCTATTCGGTCGAGCAGTCGCGCATCGTCGCCGGCGAACTCGGCCTGCCGCTCGTGGTGCGCCCCTCCTATGTGCTGGGCGGCCGCGCGATGGCGATCATTCGCGACGTGGGCGCGCTCGACGATTATCTCCTGGGCGTGCTGCCCGTCGCTGGTGCCCTCCGAGATCAAGACGCGATACCCCAACGACAAGACCGGCCAGATCAACATGGTCCTTGGCAAAAATCCGCTGCTGTTCGACCGCTATCTGACCGATGCGATCGAAGTCGACGTGGATTGTCTTTCGGACGGCGAGAACGCCGCCATCGCCGGCATCATGGAGCATATCGAGGAAGCCGGGATTCACTCCGGCGATTCGGCCTGCTCGCTGCCGCCGCGCTCGCTGTCGAAGGCGACGCTCGACGCGCTGGAGCGGCAGACCAAGAACCTCGCCAAGGCGCTCGGCGTGATCGGCCTGATGAACGTGCAATATGCGCTCAAGGACGGCGAGATATACGTGCTGGAGGTCAATCCGCGCGCGTCGCGCACCGTGCCCTTCGTGGCCAAGGTCATGGGCAAGCCGATCGCCAAGATCGCCGCGCGCGTCATGGCCGGCGAGCCGCTCGCGTCCTTCGACCTGCCCGGCGGCGAACTCGATCACGTG
>CAVZKF010000026.1:0-36103 GCA_963775775.1 uncultured Alphaproteobacteria bacterium | reverse complement strand
GACGAAAAGTCCGGCGACCAGCAGGCTCAAGGGCAAGCTCCAGCGCCAGACCTCGCGCATCGCTATCAACATCAGCACGCTGGTCAACAGCATCGTCATTGAAACGGCGATGCCGAACGCCGCCGCGAGATTGTCGGACGACCGGAACGCGACGGTCAGAACCAGCGTGAGCGACATCAAGGCCCAATTGACGAAGCCGACGTATATTTGTCCGTAGCTTTCGGCGGAAGTCTGCGAAACATTTATGCGCGGCAGGAGGCCAATTTGTATCGCTTGGCGCGTCATCGAGAAGGCGCCGGTGATGATCGACTGGCTCGCGATAACGGTCGCGACCGTGGCCAACGCGACCAGCGGAAGTTGCAGCGCCGCCGGACAAAGATCGAAGAACGGATTCGTCTCGCGCGAGACCGGACCGTCCGCCAGCAGCGCGGTTTGGCCGGCGTAATTGAGCAGCAAGGCCGGCAGGACGAGCCCATACCAGGCGAGGCGTATCGGCTGGCGGCCGAAATGACCCATGTCGGCGTAGAGCGCCTCGGCGCCCGTGGCGCAGAGAAACACCGCGCCGAGCGTAAGAAACCCGCCCGCTCCGTGCGTCGTCACGTAAATCAATCCCACGCGCGGGTCGAGCGCCCAAAGCACGTCGGGATGGCGCCAGATGCTCGCGAGGCCCAACGCGCCGATGGTGAAAAACCACAGCGTCATGACCGGGCCGAAATTCGGCAAATCCACGCTGTTCCCCGCGACTGCAGGCTGAACAGGCCGATGAGAACCGCGACGGACAGAGAGACGACATAGGGCTCGATCGCCGGCGCCGGGGTTTTTAGCCCCTCCAACGCGCTCAACACCGATATCGCCGGCGTGATGGCTCCGTCCCCGAACAGCAAGGCCGCGCCGAGCATCCCGACGCCGATGACGAAGGGACGCCGCCCGTGCTTGATGCCAAGCAATGACATGAGCGCGAGAATTCCGCCCTCGCCGTCGTTGTCCGCCCGCATGATCACAGCGACATATTTGACCGAGGTGATGATCACCAGCGTCCAGACGATCAGCGACAATATGCCGAGCGCGTCCTCGGGCGCGATGGCGCCGCCCGCCCAATCGACCGCCGTCTTGATCGTATAGAGAGGACTGGTCCCGATATCGCCGTACACGACGCCCAAGGCGCCGAGGGCGAGCGTCCCAATTCCGCCGACCTTATGTCCGTCCGTCTCCACGGCTGTCGCCATAATGACCTCTAGCGTCGATTTTCCCGCGACCGACATAGCAGGTCGCGCCGCGCGCGGCGACGTCGAACCAGGGTCCAGCAAGAGCGCGGGAGGCGTCCCGCCGCTGTTTGTGCGCGCTTTCGCTTCGCGTCAAAGCCCTGTAGAAGTCTTCGCGCGAGCGGGGCGGAATTTCGCGCTAAAGGCGCGAGGCGCCGGCTATCATTATGCAATCATTATAAAAACGAGGGGCGGGAAAGTGACGGGAACATTGGACACGAGCAATCGCGCCACGGCGAGCGTAAATCTTCTGGCGGGCGAGATCGTCGACCGGCTGGCCGCCGGCGCCGCCCGCTATCGCGTCGCGGTTTCGCGCGGCGCCTCCGGCGAATTGCTGATCGACGCCGGCGCCAAGGTCGCGGGCGGGATCGACGCCGGTCTGCTGCTCGTCGAAATCTGCATGGGCGGGCTCGGCCGCGTCGCCTTGACGCCGGCGCCCGGCGCCTCCAAATGGCCGTTCTGGCTAACCGTCACGAGCAATGATCCGGTCGTCGCCTGCCTCGCCAGCCAATACGCAGGCTGGAGCCTCGCCCACGAAAAATTCTTCGCGCTCGGCTCCGGGCCCGGCCGCGCCCAGGCGCGGGTCGAAAAACTGTTCGAGGAACTGCCTTACAGCGACAAGGCCGACCGCGTCACCATCGTGCTGGAAAGCGGCTCGCCGCCGCCGGCCGAGGTTGTCGCCAAGGTCGCGAACGCCGCCAAGGTCGATCCCAAGAACGTCGCCTTCATCTATGCGCCGACGCAGAGTCTCGCCGGCAGCGTGCAGGTCGTGGGCCGCGTGCTCGAAGTCGCGCTGCACAAGGCTCATGAGCTGAAATTCCCGCTCGAAAACATCATCGATGGCGTCGCCACGGCGCCTTTGTCGCCGCCGCATCCTGATTTCGTGCAGGCGATGGGCCGCACCAATGACGCGATCATCTACGCCGGCCGCGCGCATCTGTTCGTGAAGGGCTCCGCCGAGGCGGCGAGGGAACTGGCGAAGAATTTGCCGAGCAGCAATTCGCGCGATTATGGGCGCCCCTTCGCCGAGGTGTTCAAGGCCTATAAGGGCGATTTCTACAAGATCGACCCGAGCCTGTTCTCGCCCGCCGAGGCGCTGGTGACGGCGGTCGAGACCGGCGAGACTTTCAGGGGCGGCGCGATCGACGAAAAACTGCTCGACGCTTCCTTCGGTTAAGGGGTTGTTTTTCTGAGCTCTATGCGCCCGCGCGTCGCCGTCTTCACCGACAAGATCGACTGGCATGTCGAGGCGTTCGCGCGGGCTCTGGCGCGCCTTGGCGCGCGGCCCGTCGCCGTGCGGCTGGCGGCCTGCAAGATCGACACGACCCGCCCCTATGGCTTAGCGATTCCTGGATTTCGGGCGGCGCCGCCGGATATCGGCGTCGTTCGCGCGATCGGCGACGGCTCGCTGGAGGCGATCACCATGCGCCTTGGCGTGCTGCACGCCCTCGGCGCGCTTGGCGTGCCGATGGTCAACGAGGCGCGCGCCATCGAACGCTGCACCGACAAGTCCATGGCGAGCTTTCTTCTGGTCCGCGCGGGATTGCGCGCGCCCGCGACCTTCGTCGCGCAAAACGAAGCGCAGGCGCGCGCCATCGTTCGCCGCGAATGCCCGCATGGACCCTTGGTGCTGAAGCCGCTGTTCGGCGCGCAAGGCTGGGGCCTGCGGCTAGTCCGAAACGAGGCGGAGCTGCCGTCCCTCGAGGAGGCGCGCGGCGTCTATTATCTGCAGCGCTTTGTCGAACCGCGGATCGTCTCCGGCGCGGCGCGGTTCGAGGACATGCGCGTGCTGATTTCGGCGGGCGAAATCGTGGGCGCGATGCGGCGGCGCTCGGAGCAATGGATCACCAATGTGCGCCAGGGGGCAAGACCCGTCGCGGTCACGCCTTCCGCGCTCGAGGCCGAAATGGCGCTGCGCGCCGCCAAGGCGCTGGGCGCGGTTTGCGCCGGCGTCGATCTAATCGCGGACGCGGATGGCGCCCCCCTGGTGCTGGAAGTCAACAGCATGGCCGGCTGGAGCGGGCTGCAAAGGGTGACGGGATTTTCGATCGCCGAGCGACTCGCCGCCGATGTTCTGGATATGGTAAACCGTTAACTCCCGAGACAGGAGGCAAGGCGAATTGATTGGCCCCGACTTCCTACCGCTGGCTCAGGCCTTCCTCGCCGCCTGCGAGGACGAGTTGCAGGCGCCAAAGCCCGGCAATGTCCACGTCTTCGCCGCCGGGCATGGCATGGAGGCCAAGGATTTCATCGACAGCGCCCATGTCGCCGCGGTCCCCCTCGCGACGCCGGGGATAAATGTCGGGGCGCGGATTTTCGCCGCCGTCGAGGCGACTTTCGCGCGCGTCGGGCAAAACACCAATCTCGGCATTATCTTGCTCTGCGCGCCGCTGGCTCAGGCCGCGCTGGATTTTCCTGGCGAGGATTTGCGGCTGGGCGTCGCGCGCGTTCTCAAGGGTCTAACCCGCGCCGACGCGGAACTCGCCTTCAAGGCCATCGCGCGCGCCAATCCGGGAGGGCTCGGCGCCGCGCCGCGGCATGACGTGACCGAGCCGGCGCGCGTCACCTTGCTGGAAGCGATGCGCGCCAGCGCGGACCGCGACCGCGTCGCCTATCAATACGCTCATGATTTCGAGGACGTTTTCACCCTCGGCCATTCGACTCTTCTCGCCGCGCGGCGAGAGGGTCGCGCCAAGGACATGGCGACGCTGAGAGTCTATCTTACGTTTCTCGCCGCCTTTCCCGACAGCCATGTCGTCCGTAAGTTCGGCGCCGACGCGGGGGCGCTCGTCTTGGCCGAGGCGCGGGCCTTCGCGGCGGCGTTCGACGCGAAAAAAAGCGAGGAGGAGGCGCGCGCCGCCGCGCTGCGGTGGGACGCCTCGCTCAAGGAGCGAGGGCTAAACCCCGGGACCAGCGCGGATTTGACCGTCGCCACTCTTTTCTCGGATTATGTCGCCGGCGCCTTGGCAAACGCCTGTAAAAATGGTTGAGTCCGCGCCGCGCGGGATGGTCCCGCGTGGATCGGATCGGCCGGCTGGGCATTAGCCCCTGGCCGTCACGACGATAAAGGGGGGCGGCCCGAGCCAGTTAAGGGATTCCGGGACGCAAACGGTTTTCTCGAAAGGAAACGCACATGGCTTTGATCAACAAGCTTCTGGTCGGCGAGTCGCTGGTCGGCGAAGGCAATGAAGTCGCGCATATCGACCTGATCATCGGACCGCGCGGTTCGGCCGCCGAGCTGGCCTTCGCCAATGCGCTGGTCAACAACAAGGACGGCTTCACCACCCTTCTCGCGGTCGTCGCCCCGAACCTCCTGACCAAGCCGAACACGATCCTGTTCAACAAGGTCACGATCAAGGGCGCCAAGCAGGCCGTTCAGATGTTCGGCCCGGCGCAGGCCGGCGTCGCCAAGGCGGTCGCCGATTCGGTGGCCGAGGGCATCATCCCGGTCAGCGAAGCCGATGACCTGTTCATCTGCGTCGGCGTGTTCATTCACTGGGACGCATCGGACGACGCCAAGATCCAGGATTACAACTACACCGCCACGAAGGAAGCTCTCGCGCGCGCCGTCAAGGGCGAGCCGAAGGCCGCCGAGGTCGTCGCCAAGCGCAACGACGCCAAGCACCCCTTCGCCGCCCACTAAGGTCGACGCCAAGGCCGCGAGGCCTCAAGACGCGGGGAGCCGACGCGCTCCCCGCCTCCGTCGCGCGCTTCGCCGGGAGGGCTGGGCCGCGCCAATGGCCAAGGGCCAAAAGCGCGAGGCGACGATTCACCGGCTCCCTTGGGTTCGAGCGGGGCGCCGTAACGATTTCGAGCGTATTCGAGCCGGAGCGACTGGAGCCTTGGCTCTTGAAGACGCGATAAGCGAACGCCGGACGCAATCCCTTCTCGCGTTAGGGAAAGCCTAGGCGACAACAGACCGAAAGGGATCGAAACAATGGCCTCGATACTGGACAAAATTATTGGCGCGCTTTTTCCCTCGCCGGGGAAGAGCCCCCTCACGGCTTCCTCCGGCAAGACGGGCGTCGGCGAGTCGCTGGTCGGCGACGGCAACGAGGTCGCTCACATCGATCTCTTGATCGGCCCGCGCGGCAGCGCCGTGGAAAAGGCGTTCGCCAATGCGCTCGTCAATAATAAGGATGGTTTCACCACCCTGCTCGCGGTGCTCGCGCCGAACCTGTTGGTGAGGCCCTACACCATCCTCTTCAACAAGGTGACGATCAAGAACGCCAAGCAGGCCGTGCAGATGTTCGGCCCGGCGCAATATGGCGTCGCCAAGGCCGTCGCCGATAGCGTCGCCGAAGGCGTGATCCCGCTCGACAAGGCCGACGACCTGTTCATCTGCGTCGGCGTGTTCATCCATTGGGAAGCGAACGACGACCAGAAGATTCAGGACTTCAACTACGCGGCGACCAAGGAAGCGATCGCCCGCGCGTTGAAGGGCGACCCGACCGCTTCGACCGTTCTTTCGGCCCGCGCGACGGCGAAACACCCCTTCGCCGCCCATTGACGGCGCGTCGATAGAGATGGATGCGAAAGGAGCCGCGCGCGGCTCCTTTTTGCGTCGGGGGATGTGATGCCGCGCGTCAATCCCCGCCGTTTCCGACAATTCCCGCCTCTTCACATAAGCGTCAATCTCGGCTAGAAACCGCCCAACCATCGAGCCGGGCGCGCCCGCTCACGACTTTCACGGGACGCGTTCCGGTCCAAAGGGCCGGCGACGCGGCCTTTTTTTATGCGCCGCGCCGCCCGCCAGGCTTCGAAAAGACAAGCGACATAGCCCGTCCTGTTCCCAGGGACGCTGGTCCAAAGGGACGCCCTATGCCCAAAAGAACCGACATCGCCACCATCATGATCATCGGCGCCGGCCCCATCGTCATCGGTCAGGCCTGCGAGTTCGATTATTCCGGCACGCAAGCGTGCAAGGCGCTGCGCGAAGAGGGCTACCGCATCGTCCTGGTCAACTCCAATCCGGCCACGATCATGACCGATCCGGACATGGCCGACCGCACTTATGTCGAGCCGATCACGCCGGAAATCGTCGCCAAGATCATCGAGAAAGAGCGCTATCGGGTTCCCGGCGGCTTCGCGCTGCTACCCACCATGGGCGGCCAGACGGCGCTCAACTGCGCTCTTAGCCTCGAAAAAATGGGCGTCTTGAAGAAATTCGACATCGAAATGATCGGCGCCTCCGCTGCGGCGATCGACATGGCCGAGGACCGCGAGCGGTTCCGCGAGGCGATGACCCGGATCGGCCTCGACACGCCGCGCTCGCATCACGTCAAGACGCTGACCAAGGCGCTGGCCGCGCTGGAGGACATTGGCCTGCCCGCGATCATCCGTCCCTCCTTCACCTTGGGCGGCACCGGCGGCGGCATCGCCTATAACGAGGCCGAGTTCATCGACATCGTGAAGGGCGGCATGGACGCATCGCCGACCAGCGAGGTGCTGATCGAGGAAAGCGTGCTCGGCTGGAAAGAGTATGAGATGGAGGTCGTCCGCGACAAGGCGGACAATTGCATCATCGTCTGCTCGATCGAGAACATCGACCCGATGGGCGTGCATACCGGCGACAGCATCACCGTCGCTCCGGCGCTGACGCTGACCGACAAGGAATATCAGATCATGCGCAACGCCTCGCTGGCGGTGCTGCGCGAGATCGGCGTTGAGACCGGCGGCTCCAACGTGCAATTCGCGGTCGATCCCGCCAGCGGGCGGATGATCGTCATCGAGATGAATCCGCGGGTGTCGCGCTCGTCGGCGCTCGCTTCGAAGGCGACGGGCTTTCCCATCGCCAAGGTCGCCGCGAAACTCGCGGTTGGCTACACGCTGGATGAAATCGCCAACGACATCACCGGGGGAGCCACCCCGGCCTCGTTCGAGCCGACGATCGATTACGTCGTGACAAAAATTCCGCGCTTCGCCTTCGAGAAATTTCCCGGCGCCGAGCCCATTCTGACCACCGCGATGAAATCGGTCGGCGAGGTCATGGCGATCGGGCGCAACTTCGCCGAATCCTTGCAAAAGGCGTTGCGTTCGCTGGAGACCGGCCTGTCGGGTCTCGATGAAATCGAGATCGAGGGCTATGGCAAGGGCGACGATCTGAACGTGCTGCGCGCCGCGCTCGGCACGCCGACGCCCGACCGGCTGCTGGTGGTCGGCCAGGCGTTGCGGTTCGGCCTTGCCCCCGAGGAAATTCACGAAGCCTGCAAGATCGACCCCTGGTTCATCGCGCGCATCGCCGAGATCGTGGCGCTCGAGAACAAGGTGCGCGAATTCGGCTTGCCACGGGACGCCGAAAACCTGCGCATGTTGAAATTCGCGGGCTTTTCCGACGCGCGCCTCGCGACGCTGGCCAAACGCGAGGAGAGCGACGTGCGCGCGGCGCGCCATGCGCTGGGCGTGCGCCCGGTCTATAAGCGCATCGACACTTGCGCGGCGGAGTTTTTCTCGCCCACCGCCTATATGTATTCGACCTATGAGTCGCCGTTCATCGGAGCGCCCCAATGCGAGGCGGCGCCATCGTCCCGCGACAAGATCGTTATTCTGGGCGGCGGCCCGAACCGCATCGGGCAGGGCATTGAATTCGACTACTGCTGCTGTCACGCCTGTTTCGCGCTGGCCGAGGCCGGTTTCGAAACGATCATGATCAACTGCAATCCGGAAACCGTATCGACGGATTACGACACGTCGGATCGCCTCTATTTCGAGCCGCTCACGGGCGAGGACGTCTTTGAAATTCTCGACCTCGAACGCGCCAGCGGCAAGCTTGTCGGCGTCATCGTGCAGTTTGGCGGTCAGACGCCGCTCAAACTCGCGCATGGATTGGCGCAGGCGGGCGTGCCCATTCTCGGCACGCCGGTGGACTCGATCGACCTCGCCGAGGACCGCGACCGCTTCAAGCGCCTGCTCGACAAGCTCGGATTGAAACAGCCCAAGAACGGCATCGCCTATTCGGTCGAGCAATCGCGCATCGTCGCCGGCGAACTCGGCCTGCCCCTCGTGGTGCGCCCCTCCTATGTGCTGGGCGGCCGCGCGATGGCGATCATTCGCGACGTGGGCGCGCTCGACGATTATCTCCTGGGCGTGCTGCCCTCGCTGGTGCCCTCCGAGATCAAGACGCGATACCCCAACGACAAGACCGGCCAGATCAACATGGTCCTTGGCAAAAATCCGCTGCTGTTCGACCGCTATCTGACCGACGCGATCGAAGTCGATGTGGATTGTCTTTCGGACGGCGAGAACGCCGCCGTCGCCGGCATCATGGAACATATCGAGGAGGCCGGGATTCACTCCGGCGATTCGGCCTGTTCGCTGCCGCCGCGCTCCCTCTCGAAAGACACGCTCGACGCGCTGGATCGGCAGACCAAGAACCTCGCCAAGGCGCTCGGCGTGATCGGCCTGATGAACGTGCAATATGCGCTCAAGGACGGCGAGATATATGTGCTGGAGGTCAATCCGCGCGCGTCGCGCACGGTGCCCTTCGTGGCCAAGGTCATGGGCAAGCCGATCGCCAAGATCGCCGCGCGTGTGATGGCCGGCGAACCGCTGGCGTCCTTCGACCTGCCGGGCGGCGAGCTCGATCACGTGGGCGTCAAGGAATCGGTGTTTCCCTTCGCCCGCTTCCCCGGCGTCGACACTGTGTTGGGCCCGGAAATGCGTTCGACCGGCGAAGTCATCGGTCTCGATCGCTCTTTCGCGGCGGCCTTCGCCAAGAGCCAGCTTGGCTCGGGCGCGCGAGCGCCCAAGGGCGGCAATGTGTTCGTCTCGGTGCGCGACGCCGATAAGGAGCGGGTGGTCGAAACAATTCGGCTGCTGACGTCGCTCGGCTTTCACGCGCAGGCGACGGGCGGCACCGCGCGCTTTTTGACCGAGCGCGGCATACCGACGCAAAAAATCAACAAGGTGTCGGAAGGGCGTCCGCATATCGTGGACGCGATCAAGAACGGGTCGATCCAACTGGTGTTCAACACCACCGAGGGAGCGCAAGCCTTGGCCGATTCGCGTTCCTTGCGTCAGGCGGCGCTCTTGCATAAGGTTCCCTATTACACGACCCTCGCGGGGGCGTTGGCCGCCGCAGAAGGGATCAAAGCCTACATGTCGGGAGACCTCGAAGTGCGCGCCCTCCAGGACTATTTCGCGTGATCCAGGAGAGCGCAAGACCGTTGATTTTCATAACTGAAGCGCCTTCCGGGGCTTGCCCTCGCCGTCCCGCGGCGGGGTCCTCGCCCCGTCGGCGCTTCCGCTGAAAATCCGCCGCCCAGCGGCTTACCCCTTTAGTTCGGCGTGATTCGCCCTCCGCTCGGCGCCTTGGCCCGATGGAGACGTAAAAAACTTTCTCCCGGCATGGATTGGACGGGACCTAGGAACGAAAGAGCAGGAACGATGGTCGATAAGGTGCCCATGACCGTCGGCGGCCACGCCGCCCTCGAAGAGGAGTTGCGTCGCCGCCAGCAGGAGGAGCGTCCGCGCATCATCCAGATGATTTCGGAGGCCCGCGCCCATGGCGATCTTTCGGAGAACGCCGAATATCACGCCGCCAAGGAGTTGCAGTCGCTGAACGAGGGACGCATCGCCGAACTCGAGGACAAGCTGTCGCGCGCCGAGGTGATCGACGTGTCGAAGCTGTCCGGCTCCACCGTCAAATTCGGCGCGACCGTCACCGTCGTCGACGAGGACACGGAAGAGCAAAAACGCTACCAGATCGTTGGCGAGGCCGAGGCCGACGTGAAGAGCGGGCGCGTTTCCATCACTTCGCCCATCGCTCGCGCGATGATCGGGAAAAAGGCCGGCGACACCGTTGAGGTGAAGACTCCCGGCGGCGGCAAAAGCTATGAGATTGTGACGGTCGCCTACCTGTGACGCGAAGGCGGTTCGGCCGCCGGCGATGAGCCGAGCGCCGATCCCGCGGCTTGGCTCATGCCTCGTCGCGCCGGGCGTCGATCTGGCGATAGGAGAAGGTGAAGGCGCTGTCGAGGTCGAGAGCCGCATAGAGAATTGGCTCCGCCGTCAGGAACGGGCGCCAATATTCGCTATAGCCGCGCGCCCCTTCCAGCCCCGGGCGGCGGAAACGCTGCTCGCCAGGTTGATGCGGGTCGATATTGGGGTTCTGGAAGCGCTTGACGAAGCCATAGGCCGAGGTCACCGTGAAACGTATCGAGACCCCGGCGAGGTCCAGCGCGCGCAGGGCGTCCATCCATGGAGCGGCGCGCAGGGATTTGCGCACCACGTAGAGCGCCACCGCCGGATCGCAGGCATAGGTGAAGGCGCTCGGCCCGAGGCCGATGAACAGCCGCTCATATTGCGAGAAAGCGACGACGAGTCGCCGCAGTTTCTTGTCCTTGCTCTGCGCCAGACGGTCGATCAGCCGGGCGAGCGTCGCGATCCAGCCGCTGTCCTCCAGCCGCACCATGGGCAGCACGAAAACAATGGCCTGCGCGCCGAGCATCTGGCCGGCGAATTTATCCTTGACGTCGTTCAATATGGCGACCCGCGCGCCCTCGGGCGGCACGGCGATCTCGCCAGCGGCGTCGACGATCTCCAGCAGCCATGGCGCGCGCTCAGTCACCGCCGGCGGCGCCGCGCCATTGAGCGTGAGGCGGAAATAATATTCGTAGGTGTCCAACGTGTCCGTGGCGACGCCGCCCTCGACGAAATCGCGCCGAAGCTTTTCGTAATCGCCGTTCGGCCCCTCGAAAATATTTTGCGGCCGCGCCGCCGCCGCCTCGGCCATCGCCTCCGCGTGGGTGATCGGCTGCAGTGTCGGGCGCAGCGAAAGGGGATAGCCGAAAGCGCGCTGGGCGACGCAATCGGCGAGCGAGGCGAGCAAGGACGATTTGCCTCCCTTTCTTGGTCCCACGAGACAAATCGTCAGCTTCTCTGTCATCTGGCCCCACGCTGCCCGGCGCTTGTCGCGCTTCCCTGGTCAGGATACAGGCCCGGCGCTCCGGGGGAAAGGTGACGCCGCCGGCGCGGCGTGCTAATCGCCCGCCATGCTCGAAGGTCTGCCCCCCAATAACGCCAGCCATGTGCTGCGTCTCGTCTGCGACGAACGGCGCGCCCGCGCCATCGTCGACGTCATTGTCGAAACATTCGACCCCGCCGAAACGGCGGCCTGCGCCTTCGAGGAGGCGGACGGGATGAGCCCTAGCCCGTCGTCCGCGACGGGCGTCCTAAAGGAGGCCCTTTGGGCGGTCGAGGTCTTTTTTGGCGAGCCGCCGGACGAGGCCGGCGTGCGCGCGCTGATCGAGGCCGCCGCGGGCGCGGACGCCGCCAGCGCGGCGGAGTTTTCGCAAATCGCCCAGCGCGACTGGGTGACGAGCGCCTTGGCCGGGCTGAAGCCGGTCCGCGCGGGGCGCGTCCTGGTGCATGGCGCGCATGACCGAAGCCGGTTGCGCGGCAATGACGTCGGCATAGAGATCGAAGCCGCGCTGGCTTTCGGCACGGGCCATCACGGCACGACCCTGGGCTGCCTGCTGGCGCTGGACCGCGTGCTGAAACGCCGGCGCCCAACCCGCGTGCTCGATGTCGGCACGGGCACGGGCGTTCTGGCCATCGCCAGCGCGAGATTGCTGCACCGCCCGGTCGCCTGCGGCGACATAGACCCCATCGCCGTCGAGACCGCTGGCGCCAATGCGCGCGCCAATGGCGTGGGCGCCTTGGTGCGGCCGGTGGTCGCGACGGGGCTGCGCCATGGCGCCCTGCGCAAGGGGCGCGCAGATTTGATCTTCGCCAATATCCTGGCCAAGCCCCTGCGACTGCTCGCGCCGAGCCTCGCCCGCGCGGCGGCGCCGGGGGCCGAACTCGTGCTCTCCGGACTTTTGGCGTCCGACGCGCCGGGGATTCTCGCGGCGTACAGGGGGCAGGGCTTTGCGCTACGCGAGCGGCGCGACATCGACGGCTGGGCGACCCTGACGCTCAAGCGCTGCGGCGGACAGCGCCCACTGACGCCGGCTCACGCGACGGCGACGCGGGCGCCGAGATCGAAAGCGCATGTTCTTCATCATATCGAAGATTTTTGAGTTCGTCGGCTCGCCCTCGCATTTGGCGCTGATGCTGCTCGCGCTCGGCGTGGGGCTCGCTTATACGCGCCATTCTAAAGTGGGCCGGCGGCTGACGACCCTGGCCGCGGCGCTTTTGCTGCTGATGGCCTTTGGGCCGGTGGGGCACATGCTGGCGGTTCCGCTGGAGACGCGATTCGCGGCGCCGCCGAACGACGTAGCCCCGCCCGACGGAATCGTCGTGCTCGGCGGCTCGATCGACGAGGCGCTCAGCGCCCAATACGGCCGCGCCAGTTTCAACCAAGCCGCGGAGCGCGTGATCGCGCCGATCGAATTGCTGCGGCGCTATCCCAAGGCGCGGCTGGTGTTCACCGGCGGTTCGGCCTCGCTGCGCGCTTCGACCCTGACCGAGGCGTGGGCGGTGCGGCGGTTTTGGCGGGAGGCAGGGCTCGATCAGGGCGATGTCGTCTATGAGGACCGATCCCGCAACACATTCGAAAACGCGCTGTTCACGCGCGATTTGGTCAAGCCAAGGGAGGGCGAGCGCTGGCTGCTCGTCACCTCGGCGATCCACATGCCGCGGGCCGTCGGCGTTTTTCGCAAGGTCGGCTTTCCCGTGATCGCCTATCCCGTCGATTTTCGCACCAACGGCGCGTTTTGGCGCGCGGGCGTTCCCGGCGACACCGGCTCGGCCGTCTCAATGGTCGAAAACGCCATGCACGAATGGCTTGGCCTTATCGCCTATCGCCTGACGGGGAAAACGGACGTGTTGTTTCCGGCGCCGTGACGCTAGTCGAAAGCGGGTTCGCTTCGCGAAAAGCCGTCGTGAAAGATGATTTCACTCCGGCCGTCCCTGGGGCTTTCGACCTCGCGCCGAGCCCGAGGTTTCAAGGCCGCGCGGTCCTTGGCCGCCGCCCGGCGGCCATGCGCCATGCTTCATTTCGAGAAACATCGCGATCGCCTGCGCGCGATTGCGCACCTCGAGTTTTTCGAACAGATTGCGTAGGTGAAACTTGATCGTATTGATCGACACGCCGAATTCCTTGGCGAGCTGATTATTGGTCTGGCCCGAGCCGAGGGCCGACAGCAGGCTGCGCTCCCGCAGCGTCAGATTCTCCAACGGGTCGGCGCGCATCTTGCGGATATCGACAAAGGGAAAGACCATGTCGCCCGCCGCGACGGCGGACAGCACGTCGAGCAGGCGCTCCGGCGGCGCGCGCTTGCTGACGAAGCCCGCTCCGCCCAGTTGCAGCGTCTCGGCCGGCGCGGCCGGATCGTTGGTGCCGCTGTAGACGACGATCTTGGGCGCCGAGGCCTGCCGCGACAGCGCGCGCAGGACATCGCGCGCATGCAGCGTCGGCAACTGCCAGCCGATCACCGCCAGAGTGAAACGAGGCTGGCGCGCCGCGTCCAAGAACTCCTCGCCGTCGGTCACCTTGAGAACCAGATTGAAGCGGCGGTCGTCGGTCAGCAATTTGTCGAGACCGGCAAGGATCAAGGGGCTTTTGTCGCACACGGCCACGTCGATCGCCGGGACGTTGGCGGTCTGCGTTTTCGCGCCGAAGGCGGCGCCCTGGGCGCGCGTTTGCGGCTGCCGATCGCCTTGCGCACGAGGCGAGGGAGCTTCGTCCGCCTCGGCGACCTCATCTCTATCCGTGGGTCTGGTCGAAGAGGTGGGGAGCATGACGATCTCCAATGCTGGGCCGAGCCAGGCCCGCGACGATTAGCCCCGCCCAAAAACGCGGCTTGCGATTGACTGGACGGCGCGAGGAGCGGGCAGTCCCCGCCCGTTTTGGGGGGAGGCCATTCTAAACCGGGGCAAGAACCCTATAAATACTATACAGATGTTTATCGCGGATGAAAAGCGCTCCCATCCGAAGGGGCGGCGCCGGGATGGCTCCTTAGCGCGAGCGCGAGACGCTTCGCCAACAGCGTCGCGCACAAAAAGAGCGCCGCGCGAAGACCGAGCGCGCCGCGCATGGGCAAAAGAAAACGCGGCGGACCAGCATTTCGCCGTTCCGCCGCGTTTGCATTATCGCGCTTGTCGCGTCGCTCAGTCGGAGAAGACCCAACGAGCGGCGAAATAGGCGGCCGCGCCCAACACGATGATGGCGACCATGCCAACCGGGGTCGCAGCGTAGCTTGTCAACTCGAGAATCGCGCCCATAACTTCCTCCTTCAGTCACACCTTGCGCCGGGCCTGGACAGTTGCCGACATTTTCAACACATCACTCTTCAAGAGCGACATCCCGTCTAATACGATCTGCGGTTAAGTGGATCGCGTTACTTTAAGTTCCCGCCGCGCCACTGTCCGACGCGGACCGTCCCTCGAAGAGACGGGAACGCCCCTGCATACTCGCCCTTGGCTCCGATCCTATTTGGAATGAACCATATTACTCCACAGCTCATGTCTGCGGTTCCGGTCTGCAGTTATTTACGGAATTATTGTAACGGCTGTGCGTTGTCAAGCGACTCAAATAGCGGGCTGCGCTTCGGCTTCGCAATATTTCGGTGCAGTTTACGCTTGCCGTTGCATGAGACGACGCATTATCCTCCGCGCGCCGCGCCGGTGGTTTCGGCATAACGGAGAAAGAAGCGTCAATGAGCCGCATGCCGTCAAAAAAATTTCTATTCGCGGCGATCTTGGCGATCGCGGGCTTGGCGGCGTTCGTCGCCACGCGTCGCACGCCCGCCTGTGGCGGCGACGGCAGGATCATGTCCTCGGAAAGCGAGTGCGTGAGCTGGGGGTTCGACGCCGCGACATGCAAAGCGGCTGTCGAGAAAGCGCGCGCGGCCGCCGTGCGCGCGACGCCGCGGCTGAGCAATTCAATTCAATGCGAAACGCAATTCACCGATTGTTTCGAAGCGCCGGACGGCGGCTTCCACCCAAAGCCGTCCTTCTGCTTGCGCGCTTCCGCGAAGGAAGCGTCCGAGCCGTCGGAGATGCGCTATCTGCAATATGAATCGGACCGCATGAACCGCAAGAAAACACGCGAGGTTCCGTTCAACTGACGGCCCGCGCCGCGCGCTACTGACCGGTGGAGGAGGCCTGGCGCCGAGCGATGTTGAACTCGACGGCGTCGATCGACAAATTGCCCGCCGACGTCTTGATGTCTATGCGCAGCGGCGCGACGACGTGAGCCTCGGCGAGCGGCGCGAGCCACACGCTCATCTCCTGGTTTTCGGCCATGTATTTGGTCACGGTGCTGTCCGGGCGGTGGCCGGCGATCGGCGTGTAATGCGCCGTGCAGACCGACACCGGCCCCGCGAATCCCTTCACTTTCGCCTCTCTGGTTTCGACATATCTGAGCTGGACGTCGAAACGCGTCACGCCGTCGAACACGCGAATCGTGCGGTTGCAGGCGGTCGGGCCCACCAATTCTTGTCCGGCCGGGACGCTCATGATCAACGCGCTCACGGGATCAATGATGTGCTGCTTGTGCTCCGCGCTCACCGGCAGACGTTGCGCGGCGTCCCATGGCTCGGGCTTCACCTCGAGCGCGCGCACGGCGTTGCCGCCGAGCGACATCCGAATCGTGCGCGTCTCGTACGAATTGGCGAGGGTGTTGGCGAAACTGGCTGGCGACGGTCCCTCCGGGTTGAGTTTGCCTGTCGCCGTGGCCGCGCCTCTCGTGTTGTTGACGAGATTGGCGAGGCCCGTCGTTTTCATGGCTATGTCGAGGCGGTAATTCTGCGGTTCGATCACGCCGGACGCATATGCGCTGCCGATGGAGAGGCCAAGCAGACTGAGCGCGTAATGCGCCTTCAACGTCTCCGCCGCCGCGGGCGCCGTCGACAGCGCCGCGAGCGCGCCGCAAACCGCCGCGAGACGCGAGACGCGCCGGAACGAGGGGGAAGGGGGGCGTTTGAAATCGGTCATGTCGGCTCGAATCAAATTCGCGTCCAGTCGAGAGTTCGCGGCCTATCACGTTCGCGGCCTTCGCGCCACGTCGGCCGGCGCGACTTATCGACGGTCGCGGCGCCGCGGGTTCGCGACCGCCTCGAGACAGGCGTCGCTCTCGAGCCCGCTAGACCGTGTAAAATCGACGCGATCAAGCCGACTCTTGCGACCGTCCGTCCGCGAAGATGCGCCAGCTGCGCAAACCCGCCTTGGCGACGACGACGCGTCCCTCCTTCGCCAGACTGACGAGATGTCTGAATATGAGAGGATTGCGCCAGGAAAACGGCTTTTCCGGGTCGCAAACGGCGTGATATTCGTCGCTGTCCGGGTCGTCCATCAACAGCGTGCCCACGCGGTCGGGCCGGAACTGGACTGAGAGCCCCCGATCCTCCTTCCAGTCGCACTGATAGTCGCGGCAAACCTGGGGCCGCGTCGGGTAAACCGAGCAGCCGCCCGATCGCGCGCAATGTTCGCACAGATCGCCCGCCGTCTTCTTCAACTCGTCGATTTCCAACACCTTGCAGCAGAAGGAGCAGGGACCGCAGGCCTTGCCGGGAATCTCTAACATCGGGCTCCTGGGGATTAGCTGTTGTCTTCGACAGATGGAAGCGAATCTGCTTATTGTGCCGACAACCCGCCAGGAAGCAATACCGCGCCGCCGGCCGCGGCCAAAATTCAAGGCGCGCGCGGGCGAGAATACGAAGCCGGTTCCAAGGGGAGCTTCATGCCGCATCAGATCATCGATCCCGAAAAATTATTCGTCTCGACGCAATGGCTCGCCGACCATCTCGACGCGCCGGATCTCGTCGTGTTCGACGCCTCCTGGCATATGCCGGCGGCGGGGCGCGACGCCCGCGCCGAATATCTTGCCGGCCATATTCCCGGCGCGGTGTTTTTCGACATCGACGCGGTCGTCGACGCCAACACCGACCTGCCTCATATGCTGCCGGACCCGATGGCTTTTTCCGCCGCGATGCGCGATCTCGGTCTCGGCGACGGCATGCGGGCGGTGATCTACGACAGCCTGGGGCTGTTTTCGGCGCCGAGATTGTGGTGGACGCTGCGCGCGTTCGGATTCGTCGACGCGGCGATCCTCGAGGGCGGCCTGCCGCGATGGATCGCGGAGGGGCGCAAGCTCCAGCAGCGCGAGACGCCGCGTCCAAGGGTCCATTTCACGGCGAGGCTCGATCACACGCTCGTCGCCGACGCCCGCGACGTGAAGAAGGCGCTGGAGAGCAAATCCGCCCAGATCGCCGACGCGCGCTCGGCGGAGCGGTTCAGGGGCCACGCGCCCGAGCCCCGCCCGGGCTTGCGCTCGGGCCATATGCCCGGCGCCGTGAATCTGCCTTTCGGGCGGCTGATCGAAGACGGCCGGTTGAAGGACGCGGCCGCGCTGGAGAACGAGTTTCGCGCCGCCGGGATCGACCCGGAACGCCCTGTCATCGCCAGCTGCGGTTCGGGGCTCACCGCGGCGATCGTCAGTCTGGCGCTGGCGGCCAGCGGCCACGGCCCCGCGGCGGTTTACGACGGCTCTTGGTCCGAATGGGGCGCGCGCGAAGATCTCCCGGTGGTCGCGGATCCCCGCTGAAGCGCGAAGGCCGCGCTTGGCATGCGTGCTGCATGAGGTTGGCGCGCCTTTCGCGGGGATTAGCGTCTCCCGCGGGGGCGAGACAGTCACGCGTCAACGGCGACCGGAGGTCAAAACATATGGCGAAATACAAGCTCGAATACATTTGGCTTGATGGCTATAAACCAGTCCCGAACCTGCGTGGGAAGACCCAGATCAAGGAATACAGCGACTTTCCGACGCTTGAGCAGCTGCCGCTTTGGGGCTTCGACGGCAGCTCCACCAAGCAGGCCGAGGGGCGCAGCTCGGATTGCGTGCTAAAGCCGGTCGCCGTTTATCCCGATTCCACGCGCAAGAATGGCGCCCTTGTTTTGTGCGAAGTGATGATGCCGGATGGCGTCACCCCACATCCTTCCAACGCGCGCGCCACCATTCTCGACGATCCCGGCGCCTGGTTCGGCTTCGAGCAGGAGTATTTCTTTTTTCAGGACGGACGTCCGCTCGGCTTCCCCGAACATGGTTTTCCCGCGCCGCAGGGGCCCTATTACACGGGCGTCGGCTATAAGAACGTCGGCGACATCGCGCGCCAGATCGTCGAGGAGCATCTCGATCTGTGCATCGACGCCGGCATCAATCATGAGGGCATCAACGCCGAGGTGGCCAAGGGCCAGTGGGAGTTCCAAATTTTCGGCAAGGGCTCGAAAAAGGCCGCCGACGAAATGTGGACAGCCCGCTACATTCTTCAGCGTCTTGGCGAAAAATACGGCGTCGACATCGAATATCACTGCAAGCCGCTCGGCGACACGGACTGGAACGGCTCCGGGATGCACGCCAATTTCTCCACCACCCATCTTCGGGAAAAGGGCGGCAAGGAGTATTTCGAGCAGCTGATGGCGGCGTTCGAAAAGGCCAAGGCGGACCACATCGCCGTCTATGGTCCGGACAACCACATGCGCCTCACCGGCCTCCACGAAACGGCGTCGATCGACACCTTCTCCTACGGCGTCGCGGACCGCGGCGCGTCGATCCGCGTTCCCCACAGCTTCGTCAACAACGGCTACAAAGGCTATCTTGAAGACCGCCGCCCCAATTCCCAAGGCGACCCCTACCAGATCGCCTCGCAAATCTTGAAGACGATCTCGACCGTGCCGACGACTTGATTTCGTAAGCGCCCGTTCAGGGTTTTCGTAAAGCCCGCGCGCCAACGCTCGGCGCGTGGGCTTTTTGCATTCGTCCAAGGATGCGCGCGGCGTCCGGCGAACCCGCGACAAATTGATCCGGAAGCGTCCGGCTTTCCCGGCGGCCAGCCCAATTCTTGGGCAAAATTTTACCCGTGGCGCAAATTTCCGCCAAATGCTATGAGCCCAGCGGTTCCTTAACACTGGGGCGTCTCGGCGCTAAGGAGCCGAGACGCGGCCGCGGGGAAAAGGTGAATGAAAAAAATCGAGGCGATCATCAAGCCATTCAAGCTCGATGAGGTGAAGGAGGCTCTGCAGGCGGCTGGACTGCAAGGCATTACCGTCACCGAGGCGAAGGGTTTTGGTCGCCAGAAGGGTCATACGGAGCTCTATCGCGGCGCCGAATATGTCGTCGATTTCCTTCCCAAGGTGAAAATCGAGATCGTCCTCGCGGACGACGCCGTGGAGCGCGCCGTGGAGGCGATTCGCAAGGCCGCGCAGACGGGGCGCATAGGAGACGGCAAGATCTTCGTTTCCAATGTGGAGGGCGCGATCAGAATCCGCACCGGCGAGACCGGCGCGGACGCCATCTGACCAGCCACGCCGGCAAGAAAAGACCGCCACGCCTTCGACCGACGCCAGTCTCGTTTAGTAGCAAATCAACAAGGGGCTCAAGGAAATGACCACGGCGAACGACGTTATCAAGAAGATCAAGGACAACGACATTAAGTATGTCGATTTTCGCTTCACCGATCCGCGCGGTAAGTGGCAGCATGTCACCTTCGACGTGTCGATCATCGACGCCGACGCGCTGGTCGAGGGCATCGCTTTCGACGGCTCCTCGATCGCCGGCTGGAAGGCCATCAACGAATCCGACATGTTGCTGATCCCCGATCTCGCGACCGCGACGCTCGACCCGTTTTTCGCGGCGTCCACGCTGGTGCTCGTTTGCGACGTCGTCGAGCCGACCACGGGCGCCCGCTATAATCGCGATCCGCGCGGCATCGCCAGGAAGGCCGAGGAGTATTTGAAGTCCACTGGCGTTGGCGACAGCGCCTTCTTTGGTCCGGAAGCCGAATTCTTCGTGTTCGACGACGTGCGCTTCTCGGCCGACCCCTACAACACCGGCTTCTCGCTCGACAGTTCGGAACTCCCGAGCAATTCCTCGACGGCCTATGAGGGCGGCAATCTCGGCCACCGCGTGCGCACCAAGGGCGGATATTTCCCCGTGCCGCCGGTCGACTCCGCTCAGGACATGCGCGGCGAAATGCTCGCCGCCATGGCCGCGATGGGCGTCCAGGTCGAAAAGCACCATCACGAGGTCGCCTCGGCGCAGCACGAACTCGGTCTGAAGTTCGCGACTCTGGTCACCGTCGCCGACCATCTGCAAATTTATAAATACGCCATCCACCAGGTCGCCAATTCCTATGGCAAGACGGCGACCTTCATGCCAAAGCCCGTCTATGGCGACAATGGCTCCGGCATGCATGTGCATCAGTCGATCTGGAAGGCCGGCCAGCCGGTGTTCGCGGGCGACAAATACGCCGGCCTCAGCCAGGAGTGCCTGTGGTATATCGGCGGCGTCATCAAGCACGCCAAGGCCCTCAACGCCTTCACCAACCCGTCGACCAACTCCTATAAGCGTCTGGTCCCGGGCTTCGAGGCGCCGGTGCTGTTGGCCTATTCGTCGCGCAACCGTTCGGCCTCCTGCCGCATCCCCTATGTGACGAGCCCGAAGGCCAAGCGCGTCGAGGTTCGCTTCCCCGATCCGACGGCCAATCCCTATCTCGCCTTCGCGGCCATGCTGATGGCCGGCCTCGACGGCATCGCCAACAAGATCGATCCGGGCGCGCCCGCCGACAAGGATCTCTACGATCTGCCCCCGGCCGAACTGAAGGCGATCCCGACGGTTTGCGGCAGCTTGCGCGAAGCGCTCGACAGCCTGAAGGCCGATCACGCCTTCCTCACGGCGGGCGGCGTGTTCAGCCCGGACTTCATCGAATCCTATATCGATCTGAAGTATCAGGACGTCTACCGCTTCGAAATGACCCCGCATCCGGTCGAATTCGACATGTACTATTCGTATTGATCGGCTTGTTTCGGCGACGGCGCGCGAGCGTCGTCGCCGGGGCGCTATAGTCCGTGGCTTGGGAGGCAGAAACCTTCCAAGCCATATTTTTTGCTGTTTCAGTTCGAAATTGGGCGCTAAACCCTAACTAGTCGGATTGCCGAAGTGGCTTGGCGCCCTCGTGGCGGCGGCGGCCGAGCCGCGAAAGCCCGATAAATCCAGTCGATCGCGATCGTTAATTCGAACGGGTTGGCGAGCAAGGGATCATCCATGACGCTGACCCGCCGCGAATTGCTCGCGACCACCGCCGCGACCACCGTCAACAATGCGACGCGCGGCGCGTCGGCGAGAGCGGAGGCGGCTGGCGGCCAGATTAAAGCCGTGGGTTTCGACGCCTTCACGATCTTCGATCCACGTTCGGTGGCCGTCGCGGTCGAAGAAAGTTTCCCCGGCCGCGGCGCCGAATTAAGCGCCGCCTGGCGGACCCGGCAGTTCGAATATTGTTGGTTGAGAACCCTCAATCGGAACTATGCCGACTTCTCGCGTGTCACGGAAGACGCTTTGGTGTTCGCTTGCAAGGCCGCGAAACTCGACTTGAAGCCGGATACGCGCGCCAAGCTGATGGACGCTTTCCTTCGCCTAAAACCCTGGCCGGATTCCATCGCCGCGCTGAAGGCGATTAAGGCGGCCAATATCAAACTCGCATATGTGTCGAACATGACGCCGACGATGCTGAGGGTGGTCACCGAGAGCGCCGGCGCCGCCGACCTGTTCGAGCACCAATTGAGCACCGACGCGGTGAAAGCCTTCAAGCCCGATCCGCGCGCTTATCAAATGGCCGAGACGGCCTTCACGCTAGCGCGGGAAAACATCGTCTTCGCGGCCTTTGGCGGCTGGGACGCCGCCGGCGCCAGATCATTTGGCTTCGATACCTTCTGGGTTAACCGCCTCGGCGGTCCGCTAGAAGAATTGGGCGTCGAACCGAACGCCGTGGGCGGAACGCTGACCGAGCTGGCGACATATGTGACGGCTCGAGCCAAGAAGGACTAGTGGCCTCCGTCATTGATTTTGAGTGCAGCTTCTGAATCTCTCTCGCTGTGAAGCAGCGATGGAGGTAATTCGTGGTCAGGAAAGAGATCGCCGTCAAGAAATACGTTGTGCGGCTGAGCGCGGACGAGCGGGAGGAGCTCACGGCTTTGATCCGCTCGGGGAAGCGTTCGGCGCAATTGCTGACGAAGGCGCGCATCCTTTTGAAGGCGGATGTGTCGGAAAAAGGCGAAGGCTGGAGCGACAGCAAGATCGCCGAAGGCTCTGGACACCAGCGTCGCCAATATTGAACGGACGCGACGGCAATTGCTGGAGGAAGGGTTCGAGGCGGTACTGACCCGCAAATACAATCCGAACTCCGCGCCGCCCCGGATTTTCGACGGCGCGGCGGAAGCAAAATTGATCGCGCTGGCGTGCGGGCCAGCTCCGGCGGGCTACGCCAGATGGACGCTGAGCCTGCTCGAAGAAAAGGTCGTCGAATTGAACATCGTCGAAAAGGCCAGCGACAACACGATCGGGCGGACGCTCAAAAAAACATTCTCAAGCCGCATCTCAAGCAGCAATGGGTGATCGCGCCCGAGGCCAACGCGGCCTTCGTCGCCACTATGGAAGACGTGCTGGAAGTCTATCAAAGACCGCATGATCCACAGCGCCCGCTGGTGTGTCTCGACGAAACCTCGAAGCAAATGATCGTCGAGACGCGTACGCCCATTCCCGCCACGCCCGGACGCAAGGCGCGTCACGATTACGAATACGAACGCAACGGCGTCGCCAATCTGTTCATGATGTTCGCGCCGCTGGAAGGCTGGCGCTGCGTCAAAGTCACCGACCGCCACGCCGCCGTCGATTACGCTCACGCGCTCAAGGACCTGTCCGACACGCATTTTCCTGGCGCGGCGAAGATCGTGCTGGTGCAGGACAATCTCTCGACGCACACGCCGGCGTCGCTTTACGCCGCCTTCCCCGCCGCCGAAGCGCGACGGCTCAGCGAGCGGTTCGAATGGCATTACACGCCAAAGCACGGCAGTTGGCTCGACATGGCGGAGTCCGAACTCGGCGTTCTGGCGACGCAATGCCTCAACCGCCGCATTCCCGACAAGACGACGCTGATCGAGGAGGTCGCCGCTTGGCAGGACAATCGCAACAAGCATCACGTCAAGGCCGACCGGTTTTCGAGGCCGTTGGCGGAATTCCAAATGGGCCTGCCACCCGTTTTTTGTCTTGCTTGACTTCTTCGCCCGCTTCGCCTGCGTTCTGGCCTATCGCGCGGGAGCGTGCTAACAGGCTAGCCAACAGGCGCTGGCGCCTCAAAAACAACGCCCGTGGCGGCGATAGGGTTTAGGAAACGGTCATGTCCGATATTTTCCGCGAGGTCGATGAAGAGGTCCAACGGGAAAAGGTCGAAACGCTCTGGTCGCGCTATCAGACGCCGGTGTTCGTGATCGCCGGGCTCATCGTCGCCGCGACGGGCGCCTGGAACTATTACACGAACGAGAAGACCAAGGCCGCCGAGGCCGCCAATGCGCGCTTCATGGCCGCCGTGACGCTCGCCGACGCCGGCAAGAGCGCCGAGGCCATCGCGGCGTTCGACGCCCTGGCGAAGGACGCGCCCAAGGGCTACGCCACGATGGCCAGATTGCGCGCGGCCGAGGAACTCGGCAAGACCGACAAGGCCAAGGCGATTGAAATGCTCGACGCGATCGCCGACGACAACGGCGTCGACCATCTGACGCAGGAAGTGGCGCGCATGCGCGGCGCGGTCTACACGATGGAAGCCGGAGACAGCGAGAAATCGATGCTCAAGCTCGGGCCGCTGATGACCTCGAAAGGCGCGTTCCGCTTCAGCGCCCAGGAATGGACCGGTCTCGACGCGTTGCAGAACCAGGATTACGACGAGGCGGAGCGCGTGTTCAACCTGCTGCTCAACGACCGCGACGCGCCGCAGTCCATGCGCCAGCGCGCCTCCGCCTATATGGGCCTGCTGCACGCCGCGCGCGGCGTCAAGACGCCGGAGGGCGGCGCCATCACCTCGGTGACGCCGATTATCGAGCCGGCGGACGGCTCCGACGCCTCCGACGCCCCGGCGATGACGCAAGAGAAGAAGTGAACGGCGCCGCGGCGCTTCCCCAGGCGGAGCGGATTCCGGCGCGCGTTTGGACCGCGCGGCAAAACAAGAGTCTAGCGTAACGCCATGTCCTTTTCGCTCGCGATCATCGGCCGTCCCAATGTCGGCAAATCGACGCTGTTCAACCGGCTCGTCGGCAAAAAGCTGGCCCTGGTCGACGACCGTCCGGGCGTGACGCGCGACCGCCGCGAGGGCGCGGCGAAACTCGCCGATCTTTCCTTCACCGTCATCGACACGGCGGGGCTGGAGGAGGGCGCCGAGGCCACGCTCGAAGGGCGGATGCGCCAGCAGACGGAAGCGGCGATCGACCAGGCCGACGCCATATTGTTCATGATCGACGCGCGCGCCGGCGTCACGCCCGACGATAAATATTTCGCCGACCTCGTGCGCCGCGCCGGCAAGCCGGTGGTGCTCGCCGCCAACAAGGCGGAAGGCCGGGCCGGCGAGGCCGGATTTTTCGAGGCCTACACGCTGGGCCTCGGCGATCCCGTCCCGCTTTCAGCCGAGCATGGCGAGGGCATGATCGACCTGTTCGACGCGCTGCGCCTCGCCTTGCCGGAGGCCACCGAGGCGCCGGCGGAGGAGGATGAAGCGATCGCTCCGCGCCATTTCGACGACGAGGACGGCAGCGATCTCGATGTCACCAAGCCGCTGCGCATCACCGTCGTCGGCCGCCCGAACGCCGGAAAGTCCACGCTAATCAATCGCTTGCTCGGCGAGGAGCGCCTGCTCGTCGGCCCCGAGGCGGGCATCACCCGCGACAGCATCGGGATCGATTTCGAATGGCGCGACCGCAAGATGAAATTATTCGACACGGCCGGCCTGCGCCGCCGCGCCCGCGTCACCGACAAGCTGGAAAAACTCGCCGGCGCCGACGCGCTGCGCGCCGTGCGTTTCTCTGAAGTTGTTGTTTTATTGGTTGATTCGACCATTCCTTTTGAGAAGCAGGATTTGACCATCGCCGATATAGCGGCGAGCGAAGGGCGCGCGGTGGTCATTGGCCTCGGCAAATGGGATTTGATCGAGGATCGCGGCAAGACCTTGATAAGATTGAGGGAGGAAGCCGCGCGGCTGCTCGCCCAGCTGCGGGGATGCCCGGTTGTTCCGGTCTCCGGCGCGACCGGCGAGGGGCTCGACGAGCTGATGCGGGCGGTGATCGCCGTGCACGAGACCTGGAACAAGCGCATCTCGACCGCGCGTCTAAACCGCTGGTTAACCAATACCTTAGAAGAGAACCCGCCGCCCGCGGTGTCGGGCCGCCGCATCAAAATCCGCTATATGACGCAGCCCAAAAGCCGTCCGCCGCATTTCGTGCTGTTCGGCAATCAGCTCGACGAACTGCCGACGAGCTATGAGCGCTTTCTAATCAATGGCTTGCGCAAGACCTTCGATTTCCCCGGCGTGCCGATCCGTATCTCCAAGAAGACGGCCGACAATCCCTATGAGGGGAAAAAGCGGGGATAGGCGCGACCTTTTGACGCGCATTTTCGCGCATCGGCGCGCATCCCCGAGAGCGCGGCGCGCATCCGGGCGCAAAACCGGCGATTGCGCTAAAAAACGATCGGCCAAGCTCATAACTTGCGCTTGCGGAGCGCAACAAATGTGACACACTCACTTCCCCCGGCTCTCCCAGCCGGGTGAACCAAGGAGGTTCCCGATGTCCTTACAAGGTCATATTGTTGAACTTCAACGCCGCCACGAGGCGCTCGAAAAGGAAATCGAAAAAGAGCGAAATCACCACTGCCTGGACGAGATAAAGCTTCTGGAGCTTAAACGAAAAAAATTACAGCTAAAAGACGAAATCTCCAAATTGCGACAAGGCGAGACGCTGCATTAGCATGCCTTCCCCCAAACGGCCGAGGTTTTTCGCGCCAAGCTAAAACCTCTGGCCGCGCCCCGCCGTAGCGGCGCTTGGAATAGCCCGATGAAATATCGCGCGAGGCGGGGAGCAATCTCCGCCTTTTGATTTGGCCCCGGCCCTTGCCCCGCCGCCTCTGGCGCGCGACATGCTTGATCTCCAAAATCTCGCAACGAGGCGCCGCTTAATGCCCCTTTCCCAGCGCTACCACGCCGAAACCCTACATGCGACGCTTGGCGAGGGATTTTTCGACGAGGTCGCGCCCGCGGCCTTTCCCAAACATATTTTGCGCTATCGCAATCAGCGCGCCGCCGCGCGGGTCGGGCTCGACACGCTGACCGACGCCGAATGGATCGCCCATTTCGGCCGGTTCGAGCCCTTGCCGGGCGGCCTCATTAAGCCGCTGGCGCTGCGCTATCACGGCCATCAGTTTCGCTCGTACAATCCCGATCTCGGCGACGGCCGCGGCTTCCTGTTCGCGCAACTTCGCGACGCCGAGGACGGACGGCTGCTCGATCTCGGCACGAAGGGCAGCGGCCGCACGCCCTGGTCGCGCCAGGGCGATGGAAGGCTCACCCTCAAGGGCGGCGTTCGCGAAATTCTCGCGACCGAAACGCTGGAGGCGCAGGGCGTCGACACCTCCAAGACTTTCAGCCTGATTGAAACCGGAGAACAGCTTGTTCGCGGCGACGAGCCTTCGCCGACGCGCTCCAGCGTGCTGCTGCGGCTGTCGCATTCGCATATCCGCATCGGCACTTTTCAGCGCCTCGCCTTTTTCGAAGACAACGCCGCGATCGAAAAGCTGCTGGGCTATTCGATCGACAATTATTTCCCCGAACTCGCCGACGCGCCGGCGGAGCGGCGCGCGGCGGCGTTTCTGGAGGCGGTGACGGCGCGCGTCGCCCGGCTCGGCGCGAGCTATATGGCCTCGGGTTTCGTCCATGGCGTGCTCAATTCGGACAATATCAACATCACCGGCGAGAGTTTCGACTACGGCCCCTGGCGCTTCGCCCCGATCTGGGACGCCGGCTTCACCGCCGCCTATTTCGACCAGAGCGGGCTCTATTCCTTCGGCCGCCAGCCCGGCGCGCTCGCCTGGAATCTGACGCGGCTCGCCGAATGCCTGCTGCCGCTGACTGGGCTCGCGGCGGCGGAAAAGGCGCTGGAGGCCTATCCCGAATTGGCGAAGGCGGCGTTTCGCGAGGCGCTTCTCGCGCGCCTCGGCCTGCTTTCGGAGGGCATTGATCGCGACGCGCGCCTCGCCAAGGCCTTCGTCGATTTCGCGATAAGCTCGCGCGCGCCGTTCGAGCAGACGCTGTTCGACTGGCGCGGCGGATTGGCGAGCGAGGCGCGGGCGAAGCGCTCTCCTAGCGCCACGTTTTACGAAGCGGAACAATTCGCGCCGCTGCGCGAGGCGCTGGCGGGCTATCGGCCGAGCGCGACGGCGCGGCTGGATCATCCCTATTTCGCGGCGCCGGAACCCTGCGCGATGCTGATCGACGAGGTGGAGGCGATCTGGAGCGCCATCGCCGAGCGCGACGACTGGAGTCCGTTCCAGGCGAAGCTCGCGCGGATCGCGGAAATGCGCGCGGCCTATGCGGAGGAGTGATGCGGCGCCGAAGCGAGGAGTTGGTCGAGGACGCGGGGTCGCCGCGCCGCGGCTACGATCCGCGTCGCCAAAATCCGTCCGAAGCGGCGATCCACGGTCCGAATGGCGGCGCCATTACAGCGGCTTACCTGCTGATATTCACTCCATTCTCGGCAAGCCAGTTGCGAAGAGTAGCGGAAACAGGCACGACACTGGAAGCATTGCTATTGGTCTGGCAAGCGTTCTTTAGGACAACATATCTACCGTAAATTTGATTAACTTCATGGTCGCTAATGATCGAGCGTGCTTTAGTAAGAAGCATATTAACATCGGATTCGCTATACCTGTTCATTAGTTGGCAGCCGACAACAATATTGTTTGCATAAGCGGCCGATGAAATCAACATCGACGCGATGACCAGTGCGGGAAGTTTCATTTGTACCACCTCTTAAGTTTGAGTTGCCTTGCTTCTTCATTTCGATTGGCTGCTCGAGTTACGCCGCCAAAGGCCTAGCCTTTGTCGTTGCGTGTTCTGTTAGGCCCGTGCTTGTTTGATGTAACCTGTATCACTTGGGAATGAATTCAATCAAGAGGCTACTGTTTAGCTAGAGTTTATCTTGATCCGATATCAACTTCATCGCAAGTATTATCGGCGAAAGTTTGACCATTACTGTCAAGGTTTTGGCTGTTCTTCCTCGGGGAACCGCGCGTCGCGCTTGGACGGCCTGATGACCGGAGCGCGCAATATGAGCACTGGCCGCGCGCCGCCGGGCCTTTAGTTAACGCGTTTTGCGCGGAAAAAACGGAGAGCCGTCGTGTCCGTTGAAACAGCCAATCAAACGACGCATCCCCCGGACCCACGAAGCCCCTCGCGAGACCAAAGAAAGTTGCATCCGATCGCCCTCGGCTTCGAGCGCATCGGCCTTCTGTCCCTGTCGCATCCTTGGATTGTCGCGATCGCCGCGATCGCGTTGATGATCGCCGCGGCCTTTGGCGTCACGCGGATCAAAGTCGACGATTCGCTCAGTCAATTGTTCCGCTCGAATACGCCCGAGTTCAAACAATACGAGGAGGTCGCGCGGCGATTTCCGTCGAGCGAATTCGACGTGCTCGTCGTCGTCGAAGGCAAGGACCTGCTCGCGCGCGACTCGGTCGAAAAATTGCGAGACCTCGTCATGGACCTTCAGTTGGTCGATGGCGCGCGAGGCGTAATCTCGATGTTCTCGGCGCGCCAGCCCAGGGAAAAAGACAAGATTCCGGCGCCTTTGTTTCCAGATCAACTGCCGGAAGGCGCCGCCTACGGCAAGCTGATCGACCGGGTGATGGCCAATGAGATCATTCGCGGCAAGCTTTTGTCGCAAGACGGCCAACTCGCCTTGGTCGTTCTCGCTCTCGCGCCCGAGGTCGCCGAGAGCAATGACCTGCGCGCCGTCGTCGACGACATCCACAAAACGGTGGACGCCGATCTCGCCGGTTCGGGGCTGACCGCGGAGCTTTCCGGCGTTCCCGTGATGCAACTCGAAATCCGCGAGGCCGTCGAACACGACAGGCTCGTTTACAACACCGTGGGTTTCCTCGCCGGCTGCCTCATCGCGATCGTTTTCTTCCGGCATGTATCGTTCATGATCATGGCGGCCGGACCGCCATTGACCGCCATTCTGTTGGCGCTCGGCGCGCTGGGCTGGCTCGGTTTCCGCCTTAACATGTTTCTCAATGTGATGACCCCGCTCATCATGGTCATCAGCTTTTCCGACAGCATGCAGCTTACCTTCGCCGCGCGCGACAGATTGCTCGAGGGGCAGGGCAAATATGAGGCGTTGCGCAATTCAATGCTGGTTGTCGGCCCGGCCTGTGTTTTAACCCATGCGACGGCGGCGCTGTCCTTCGTCGCATTGCAGTTTTCCAATTCGGATTTGATCCGCTCATTCGGGGAAGCGGGTTTCATCGCGACGCTCATCGCGCTTATCGCGATCCTGCTGTTGACGCCGCTGCTCGGCGTTTTGGTTCTGCGCGACGACGCGGCTTTCGTCGCCCGGATCAAACGACATGATTTCGGCGTCGAGGCGTTGCGGCGTTTTTGCGCCTTTATCGCGCTCCATATGGTTAGTCGACCGGGGCTTTACAGTTTCTTGGGTCTTGTCGTCGTCGTCGGGCTCGGTTTGAACTACGCCAACCTCCAGCCGAGATACCGGCTGGCCGATCAGGTTCCGGATCGGCAACGGGCGGTCGCGGCGAGCGAGCGCCTGGACGTCAAATTGACGGGCGCCAATCCGATTGACGTGCTGATCGAGTTTCCGCGAGGCGCGTCGCTCTATGCGCCGGAAACGCTGAACGTGATCGCCAGCGTCCATGCGATTCTCGAGAAACAGCAAGGCGTCGGCAATGTCTGGTCGCTCGAGACATTGCGCCGCTGGCTCGCCGAAAAGGCTCACAAAAGCGACGTCGCCGTTCTCAAGCAATATGTCGACTTGCTGCCGGAGCATTTGCGGGGGCGGTTTATTTCCCCCGAAGGCGACGCCGTTGTTGTATCGGGGCGGGTTCCCGACTTCGACGCGAGCCGGCTGCTGCCAATTGTCGATAGCCTCGACAAGGCGCTCGCCGGGGTTCGCGCCGCGCATCCAGGTTACACGATAGCGGTGACGGGACTTTCGGCGATCGCCGCGCGCAACAGCGCCAATATGATCGCGAAACTGAACCGAGGGCTGACGGTCGAGTTCGCCGGCGTCGCCATTTTTCTTGGCTTGGCTTTTCGTTCCGTCGTCGTAATGTTTTCGGCGATCCTGCCGGGGATTTTTCCGATTGTCGCCTCTGGCCTCTTGCTCACGCATAACCGGAGTAGGCCTCCAGTTCGCGAGCGTCGTGGCGCTCACCGTGTCGTTCGGATTGGGCCTCAGCGCGACGATCCATTTCCTCAATCGCGCGCGGCTCGAGGATAATCCCGACGCCGACCCCGCCGTCGCGATCGAACGGGCGACGGTTCTGATGGGGCCGGCTCTGATCCTGACATCGGTGGTGCTGGCCTGCGGACTGGCGGTGACGGTGTTCTCCAACCTTCCGTCGCTGCGGCTGTTCGGGTGGCTGAGCGCCTTCGCGATGATCGCGGCCCTGGTCGCCGACCTGTTGATTTTGCGCCCGACGACGATGTTCCTGCGCCGGATCGGCTCGTCGCCGCGGCCGCGACAGATTTAGCGCCTCGCGATAAATGGCGCTTCCGACAGCGGCTCATCCTTTGCGCAGGCTGACCGACACCGCTCTCACATCGGTTCCAGATTGCGGTCGTATCGTAACCGATTGGCCGCCGCCATGCGTCCTGATCCCGATGCTGGCGACAAAGCCCGCGCCGGACACATAGGCCTGAATATCGGAACTATTGGCGCGGCCGGAAATGCTTCCGGAAACGGAATGCGTCGCTTCGCTCCAACTGCCGGAAACGCCGCCGCCATTGGATACGACATTGGCGGTGACGTGCAAATTATAACTGGCGCTGGCGCAACTTAGCGTCTGGTTGAGAGCGGCGCCGCTTGCAGCGACCGCGTAGGTCGCCCTGCAATGAATGCGTTCCGTGGACCCGTCCGACAATGTGATGGCGCCGCCACCCGACCAATGACCGGCAAGACCCGAGAATGGGCCGGCCTGCGCGCGAAACCAGGGAGCGAAACGAGCGTCAAGCCGATCGCGATCATGGTTCGCCCGAGCCGACGCCCCTCTCCTTCCGTCGAGGAAAAAGACATGATCCTTGCTCTCGCTAAACTCGTTGAAACGATCGCACGCGACGCACGGCGACCCCCCGCGACTATCGCGAAACATTACGTTCACAAGTGGAGGCGGATCGGTGAATGCAATTACGTCGCGCCAGCCTCGCGCCCCCCGCCCGCGCTAGGCCGACGGGAGGCGCCGAGCATCAAGGGACCGCCGTGGCGACCGCGCCGGGGTACCCGGCTCGCCGCCGAGCAACCGCGCCGGTCGCGGCGATCGGCAGTGATCGGCGCGGTCAATATCCCCATGGGCCTGTCGAGGCCGGGCGAGCCCGGCGGCGTCGCGCTGACGAGGACGGGCGTATAGACATAACCCAATTGGCCCGCGTAGGCCGCCTCGCACCATCCGCGAACGCAACGCTCCATGTTGATCACGGCGCTCGCCGGGATGACCATTATTACGGCGGCCCTTGGCGACGGATGGGTCCGCAACGCCTTCGGCGCGACGATCTCCGCATTGAACGCAAAGGCCGAGCCGACGGTAGCCGCCATGGCGACGCCGGCGAGGGCAGGAACAAATTTCGATACCATTTCCGCCTCCATTCGAATTCGACGTTACGGCGGAGGAAATAGAGCGCTCTCGCGACACGACCATCGTCCGGAACGGATTTTTTTCGGAGTCCGGCGGATACGCTTCGCCAGCTAAGCGCCCGGCTGTCCGGATGCGACGTCGCTTGCGTCGCTATTTCAGCCCCCAAAATGTCACGAGCGACTTGACCGGGGCTGGCGATCAAATGTTATAACATAACATCGCCCGCATCGGTGGGCTGTCGAAAAGTCGGACCAAATCCCATGAAAGCTGAACACCGCGGGCGCTTTTTCGTCGGCGCCATGGCGACGCTCTGGAGCTTTGGCGCCGGCGCCCAGGAGGCCTTACCCACCATCGAGGTTGGCGCCGCGGCCAAACCCGCCGCCGCGCAGGTCGCCGCGCCCGCGTCCCCGCCGCGCCGGCGTCCGCGCCGCAACCGGCTAACCCCTTTGAAGACCCCGCCAACCCGTTTGAGCGCGAGCTGCTCCCAAAGGCGGGCGCCAATATCTATGCGCTGGACCGCGCGGCGATCGAGGCGCTGCCGCAAGGGGACCAGACGCCGCTCGAAAAAGTTCTGCTGCAAACGCCCGGCGTGTCGCAGGATTCCGCCGCCAGCGGCAATCTCCACATCCGCAACGAGCACGCCAATGTGCAATATCGCGTCGACGGCATTCTTCTGCCGGACGGCGTCTCCGGTTTTTCGCAGCTTATGGAGACCAGCTTCGCCGGCTCGATGTCGCTCGTCACCGGGGCTCTGCCGGCGCAATATGGGCTGCGCACCTCCGCGCTTGTCGACATCGTCTCGCGCGCGCCGCCCACGACGCCGGGCGGCAGCGTCACGCTCTATGGCGGCAGTCATGGAACGGGCCAGACCGTGTTCGACTATGGCGCGAAGATCGGCCAATGGGAGGTCTTCGCGGCGGGCCGGCTGGTCATGAACAGTCTGGGGATCGAAAACCCGACAAGCAGCTATGAGGCGATCCATGACCGGACGCGGCAGGGCAGGTTCTTCGGCTTCCTGTCCTACGCCATCGACGACGCGACCAAGCTCAGCTTCATCACGGGAACTTCGGTCGCCAATTATCAAATCCCGAACAATCCCGGCCAGCCGCCGCAGTTCGAGGCCTTCGGGATAAGCAACTTCGATTCCGCCAAGCTCAACGAGAACCAGGTCGAGCGCAGCTATTACAACGTCGTCGCCCTGACCCACGCGGGCGGCGACATCGACACGCAACTGTCGTTCTTCTCGCGCTATTCGGAGCTGCATTTCGTGCCGGACGAGGTCGGCGATCTCGTGTTCAACGGCGTCTCGTCGGACATTTATCGCTCCAGCTTCGTCAACGGCCTGCAAGGCGACGGGGCTTATCGCGTCGGCGCCGGGCATACGCTGCGCGCCGGCTTCACGGCGAGCGGCGAGAAGACCTATACCGTCAATTCGTCGATCATCGAGCCGCTGGACGCCAATGGCAATCCGATCGACGCGCCGTTCGGCGTCAGCGATCCGAATTCCAAGCTCGGCTGGCTCGCCGGCGTTTATGCGCAGGATGAGTGGAAGATCACCGACCGGCTGACGCTGAATTCCGGGCTGCGCTTCGATCAGATGTGGCAGTTCGTCGATACGAACCAGCTCAGCCCGCGCGTTAGCCTCGTCTATAAGCCCGTGGACGAAACCACCTTCCATATCGCCTACGCCCGCTATTTCACGCCGCCGCAGCAAGCGCTGGCGGTTCCCACGAATTTGGCGCTCTACAACAACACGACGCAGCAGCCGTCCGTCCCGCTCTCAAGTCCGGTTCGTCCCGAGCGGGCGAATTACATCGATACGGGCGTGACCCAGAAACTGACGAAGGAACTCGAGGTCGGCGTCGACGCCTATTTCAAGCGCGCGCGCAATCTGATCGACGACGGGCAATTCGGCCAGGCGCTGGTGCTCACCGCCTTCAATTACGATCGCGCCTACAACACCGGCGTCGAATTCAAGTCGGTCTATCAGAGCGGCGATTTCCGCGCTTACGGCAATCTCGCCTGGGGCCGCCAGCGGGCCACGCAAGTCTCATCCAATCAATTTCTGTTCGACGCCAGCGAATATCCCTATATCGCGACGAATTACATCTACACGGATCACGCCCAAACCTGGACCGGATCGGCGGGCGCCTCCTATCGCTGGCTCGGGACGCTGCTTTCCGCCGATCTGATTTATGGCAGCGGCTTGCGCAGCGGCTTCTCCAACACCGATCATGTCGCGCCCTACACCCAGGTGAACCTGGGTCTGTCGCGCGAGTTCGCCACCCCCTGGGGCAAGCCGATCACGCTCCGCTTCGATGTCGTCAACCTTCTCGACTACCCCTATGTCATTCGCAGCGGCTCCGGCATTGGCGTGTTCGCCCCGCAATATGGCCCGCGCCGCGGGTTTTTCGCTGGGCTGAAACAGGACTTCTGACCCTGGCGAGGACGATGCGCCGAGGCGTTCGAACAAAAACGCGCGACCGACGAAAAAAGGCCCCCGCGCTTTCCGGCGCGGAGGCTTAAATCATGATGCGCTGTCGCGCGCTTTTTGCGTCGCGTCAGTGATGATCATAGTGTCCGCCGCCGCCGCGCCCCCAACCGCCGCGTCCACCGCGTCCGTTCCAGCGCCAGTTGTTCCAGCCAGTGCCGCCGCCCCAGCCAAAGCCGCGGCGAAAGGCGTAGCCGCAACCAGTACCAGCCGGGGCCGTTCCAGGCCGAGTCGTACCAGCAGTAGCGCTGGTTGCCGAAGAGATAGGGATAGGGCGAGACGGGAACGGGAACGGGCGCGACCACCGGCGGAGGCGCCGGATAACCGTAGCCGCCGCCGTAGGGATCGGCGTATTGCGCCCGCGCGGGCCCGGCCAGACCGCACAGAGCGGCCAAAAATCCCGAGGCCGCGAAAAGGGCAATGCGTTTGTTCGGCATGGAGCTGCTTTCTCCTCTCGTCCAGAGTCGCGACCACGGGGACGCGGGGCTGGAATAATGTGAAATCGCTTTCGACGGCGATAGCCGTTAGGCGGGGAAAATGGCGGAAAGCGGGCTACTCGTCCACCTCGGCTAGAAGCGTTGGCCGAAATAATAGTCGCCCGGATCGCGCCGCTGGGAGTAGCGGGGCTGAAGAGCAGGGGCTTGCCCGTCGATCCGGCCGCTTTCGGTGACGACAACCCATTTTTGGCCGATTTTTTCGACCCCCTAACACTCTTCCGACGCCCGGCAGCCGGTCGCCGGGACCAACTTCGTAAAGCCCGCCGGCGCGGCCCTGCACGAGCGCTATGCCGTCTTGCACCTCTCGCACCGTATAATCGCCGATCGGCTTCGCGGCGTCGGCGGCTTTGGCGTTCGCGCCGTTGGCCGTCGCGGCCGAAGCCGGGGCGGGAGGCGCAACCTCTCGCCACTGGCTTGACGCTCGCCTTGGCGTCGTTGCCGGCCGTGGACGGGGCCAACGACTTGGCGGAAATCGCTGCTTCGAGCCGCCCCATGGACTTGTCGTTCTTTTCGAGCTTCGCCTCGATCTGCGCGGCGACATTGGCCGCGTCGGCGTGGTTGGCCTCGAGTTTCCGGTCGAGCGAATTCAGCTTGGCTTCGAGGGTTCCCCTTTCCGCGCCGTCGCTTCGCTTGTCGACCCAGTCGAGCTTGGCTTGAAGCGCGCGAATTTCCTCGCGCAAAGCGCGGATGTCGCCGCGCTCCGCTTCATCGGCGGCGTCGAGTTTTGGCGCGGCTCTGGCGTCGCCGCGGGAGTCCGCGGCCTCGCGCGGCTGAAATTTCGTTCCGACGGCCCAGCCGGACACCAGCGTCAAGGCCAGCGCGCAGGCCGCGAGGCCAAGGCGGCCGGATTGCCGCTTTTCCCGCCCGTCCGGGCCGGGTCCGGTCGGGCCGACGTTCGTGTCGGGCGGATTGGGTAGGACTATGAGCTCGTTCATAATGTGGAACCCCCGTGGTGATCTCCCGCGCCCGCGCGCCAAAGCGATGAACCCCGAATGCCTTCAGAAAGCGCTAACCATGTTGGCGCCAGTGAGTTAACGCGCGGTTATCCCTCGGCGCCTCGCGCTCCGATCGACCATCGGAGCGATGCGAAATCGCCACATACCAAAATACTAGAATTCACGTTCTTTTCGCGGAACTTCGTCGACCTTCGCGTGACTTGCCTTAGCGCACGCCCGGGATCGCCGCGCCGCGCTAATAACGAAAGCGCGGTAACGCTTCAACCCCGCGACCCCGC
>CAVZKF010000025.1:0-34871 GCA_963775775.1 uncultured Alphaproteobacteria bacterium | reverse complement strand
CTCTTCTTGGGAAAATGCTAGGAATGGCCAGGACTAGAGCGTTTTCGAGCGAAGCGGACTCCGGTTCGCGTGAAGAAGCCGCGTTAAAACAATAATTTGGAGCGTTCTTTCGTTTCGCGGAGACGAGAGAACGCCAGAGGCCCAGAAAAAATGTCGAACGATCAAAACACGCCGCAAGACAAGCTGAAAGTCGAAGCCCGCGTCCCCCGCGGCTTCGCCGACCGCGGCGCCGCCGAACTCGCCGCGACCGCCAAAATGCTGGAGGCGATTCGCTCGGTCTATGAGCTTTATGGCTTCGAAGCGCTGGAGACGCCGGCGATCGAATATACCGACGCGCTCGGCAAATTCCTGCCCGATCAGGACCGGCCCAACGAAGGCGTGTTTTCGTTTCAGGACGACGACGAGCAATGGCTGTCGCTGCGTTATGATCTGACGGCGCCGCTGGCCCGCTATGTCGCGCAGAATTTCGACGCGCTGCCAAAGCCTTATCGCTCCTACCGCGTCGGCCAGGTCTATCGCAACGAGAAGCCGGGGCCGGGACGCTTCCGCCAGTTCATGCAGTTCGACGCCGATACGGTTGGGTCCGCCTCGCCCGCCGCCGACGCCGAAATCTGCATGATGGCCGCCGACACGCTGGAGCGGCTTGGCGTCAAGCGCGGCGATTATGTGATTAAAATCAACAGCCGCAAGGTGCTGGACGGGGTGATGAAGGCCGTGGGGCTGGACGGCGCTGAGAACGCCGGACGGCGCCTCACCGTGCTGCGCGCCGTCGACAAGCTCGACCGGCTCGGCCCGGACGGCGTGAAGCTCTTGCTCGGCGGCGGCCGAAAGGACGAGAGCGGCGATTTCACCAAGGGCGCCGGGCTCGGCCAGGAGGCGATAGACACGATCATGTCCTTCACCGCCGGCGGGCAATATGCGGAGGGCAAGCCGAAATTCGATCTTTTCGGCCTGCTCGGCAAAAGCGACATCGGCGCGCAGGGCGCCGAGGAACTGATGGAGATCGAGGATCTCGCGCGCGACGCGGGCTTCGGCTTCGACCGTATCCGCATCGACCCGTCCGTCGTGCGCGGGCTCGAATATTACACGGGGCCGGTGTTCGAGGCGGAACTGACCTTCGAGACCAGGGACGAAAAGGGCAATCCGGTGCGCTTCGGCTCGGTCGGCGGCGGCGGGCGCTACGACGGGCTGATCGGCCGCTTTCGCGCGGAAAACACCCCCGCGACGGGGTTTTCGATCGGCGTTTCGCGACTTTACGCGGCGCTAAAGCTCGTCGGCAGCGATGTTGTCGCGACGCCCGAGCGGCGGGGGCCGGTGGTGGTGCTGGTGCTCGACCGCGACCGCCTCGCCGATTACCAGCGCATGGTCTCGATGCTGCGCGCGAATGGCGTCGCCAGCGAGATTTATCTCGGCGCCGCCGGCATGAAGGCGCAGATGAAATACGCCGATAGGCGCAACAGCCCTGTGGTTATCATCCAGGGGTCGGACGAAAAGACCAAGGGCGAGGTGCAGATCAAGGATCTGGCGGCCGGCGCGCGCGCCGCGGCCTCCATCGCCACCAATGAGGAATGGAAGGCGCAACGCCCCGCGCAGATCTCGGTCCCCGAAAGCGAGCTCGTGGAGCGGGTGCGGGAGATTTTGGCGGGGCGGGGCCAAGAGGTGGGTTGAGCGGGGCGATCCCGTTTCTGGGTCGTGGGCGAAACCATTGCCGGTGCGTCTTCGAAGATAACGAAAATTCAAAAGAAAGACTGACCCAGCTGGGCAAGGGAGCGCGTCTCGCATGAACAAGAAACTCAGCCTTCTCGCCGCGGCGTTCGCGCTATGCATTCCGGCCGCCGTTCACGCGGACGACAAGCGGCCCAACATCATCTTCATCATGGCTGATGATCTGGGGAACGCGGACCTCGGTTATCGAGGCGGCCAAATTCAATCGCCGAACATCGACAAGCTCGCCCAGGAAGGCGTGCGGCTTGAGTCCTTCTATGGTCAGCAGGTTTGCACGCCGTGCCCGCGCGGCGCTTATGACCGGTCGCTATCCCATGCGTTATGGGCTCCAGACGCTGGTGATCTTCCCAAGCCACACCTATGGTCTGCCGACGGACGAGCGCACGCTGCCGCAAGCGCTTAAGGAGGCCGGTTACAAAACCTTGATGACCGGCAAGTGGCATCTTGGCCATGCGGACAAGAAGTTCTGGCCACAGAACCGAGGCTTCGATTATTTCTACGGCAATGTCATGGGCGAAGTGGAGTATTTCACGCGCGAGCGTGGCGGCGTGATCGACTGGCAGCGCAACGGAACGTTCCTGAAGGAGAAGGGCTATTACACCACGCTCATCGGCGACGAGGCGGTCAAGCTCATCGACCAGCAGGACGGCAAAAAGCCGTTCTTCCTTTATTTCGCCTCGCTCGCGCCGCATGCGCCTTTTCAGGCCCCGGAGGAATACATCGACCGCTACAAGTCGGTCGCGGATAAGTCAGCGTCGCACCTATTCGGCTATGATCACGGCTCTCGACGATCAGATCGGACGCATCGTCGCCGAACTCGACAAGAAGGGCCTGCGCGACAACACGATCATCCTCTTTGCAAGCGATAATGGCGGCGCGACCAGCGGCCTGTTCGCCCAGGGCGCGAAGAGTGACAAAGAGCGCGAGAGCGAGGAGGGTGGCGTCGCGCAGGACGCCAAGACTCCGGCTTCCAATGCGCCGTTCAGAGGCGGTAAGGGCGGTCTTCACGAGGGCGGCGTTCGCGTGCCGGCCTTTGTAAACTGGCCCGGCAAGCTCAAGCCGCATGTCGTGAACGCGCCGCTGCATATGGTGGATGTCATGCCAACGCTGCTCGCCCTGACTGGCGCGAAGGGCAGCCCGGATCATCCTTTCGACGGCAAGGACATGTGGAAGACGATCGCGGAAGGAGCGCCCAGCCCCAATGAGGACGTGCTGATCGACGTGGAGGCTTTCCGGGGCGCGATCCGCAAGGGTGATTGGAAACTCGTGAAGATAGCCCTGTTGCCGGGCAAGACGGAACTGTTCAACCTCGTGGCCGACCCGAGTGAAACAACAAACGTCGCCGAACAAAACCCCGATATCGTGCGCGATCTCGAAGCGCGTCTTCTGGCCTATGCGAAGCAGCAGAAGCCGAGCCTGTGGATCAAGGCCCAGCCGGCCTTCGTGGGCGCGCAGGGGAAGACGGTTTTCGATCCCGACTTCGACATCGACGACAGTGGACTGCCACATGAGAAGCCCCTGCTTCCTGGCCGATGATTGCTCGTGCGGTTCCGCCATTCGAAAGCTGTGATTCTGAGCGGCGATCGAACGTCGCCAGCATTGACGCCGCGGCCACGGAGTTTGCCGCGGGGAAGCGGGAATTAAACTGATCCAGCACGACTTGCGACTGGCGATTGCGCGGAGCGCGATCGGTCGCGATACTCTGGAAGCCACGGCGTTATGATTCGGACGCAGAGCGGAGATGGCCGGGCCGGACGGAGCTTCGCATGATCATGATGGGCAGGGTTCTTCGCCGCCGGTCGCCGGTGTGGCTGTCGTGACCAAGGGCGCCGCGCGCGATGTTCGCACGCGGGTCGGGCCGTTCGGCGGCCCTGCGGAAATCGTGCTGGAACGCCTGCATTACGGCAAGCTCGCGGCGGGCGCCGATCTCTCGATCCCGGCCGACGAGGGCTATGGCGTCACGCGCCGAAGTTCTGGTCTCGATCCCGCCTTCGACGGCGCGCTTTCTCCGCCCCGCCTGATTGGCGCGCGGCGCTTGAACCGCGATCTCGTGGACGAAGCGGCGTGGCGGCGCGGCTTTCTGCTGGCGCGGGCCGCGCCGGACTGGCCCGGCGCGGGCGAGCCGCCGCTGGCGCTGCTCCGCGCGCGTTTTCGTCACGAGGACGGCGATAAGGGACAGGGCCGCCTCTATCAGCAGAGCGCCGTCTGGCTCGCCGATTTCGCCCTCTGGCGGCGCCATCCCGACGCATTGCTGCTGCTCGCCGGCGCGGGACTCGAGGCGCATCCGGATCTCGCCGGTGAAAGCGCGGCGGCGCGGCTGGCCTGCCCGCCGCTCGCGCGCCCCCTTCCGGCGCCGCTTAAAGTCGCGCCGGGGGGCGGCGTCGCGATCCTGCTCGACGTGCTGACGCGTCACGCGGGGAGGGAAGACGGCTGTCTCGTCACTTTCGGCGCCGGCTGCGATTTTAAGAGCGAGACGGAGTTTTTGGCGGCGGTCGGCGCCGCGCTGCGACAATTGCCGCGAGACTTTCCGCGCTGGCGCGATATTGTCGTTCTATCCGGCCTGCGCCAGCGGATACCAGGCCTGTGCCTGCGTTTTCTGCCGTCTTATCGCGGGACGGAGGATTGAGAACTCGTTAGGGAGCTAATAAAACGCGCGGCTCCCTTCCCGGCGCTCAAGGGAGGCGGGTATCTCCCGCGCTCGCCGCGCGAACAGATCATGGCGCGTTGTTCGGCCACGGGCGTGCAATGGACGATCGACAATGGCTTGCTGGCGATATGGCCCACGGGACAATCGCGGGCCGGCTCTCCGATCATGGTTTCACCTGAAACCGGCATGGTCGGATATCCGAGTTTCAACCAACAGAGCGTGATCGTCAGAACGATCTTCAATTCGAATCTCGCGCTCGGCAAGCAGATCACCGTTCAAAGCCAACTGCAGCCGGCTTGCGGGACGTGGAACATCTCCAACGTCGCGCACGATATCGAGAGCATGGTTCCGAACGGGCAGTGGTTCTCGATAGTGCAAGGCACGATAGTTGGAACCGGCGCTGCGGCGGGCAGCGGTTCGGGCGGCGGGGATGTTCCTGGGGGCGCGATGACTGATAAAGGATACGCCGGCACAAGAGGCGCGCGCCGAGGAGTATGAAGTCCAAGAGGCCATGGGCCGCATGGTCGAACGCGCGTTTACGCAAGGCGTGCCGAATTATCGCGAAATGCGCGAGGCCCTTCACATGCTCCATCGGGCTTACGAGAGCGCGAAGGAAGCCGGCGAAGATTTGACCGAAAACGACGAAAAATGAGGGGCGGCGGAACCGCCGCGCGAGCGGTTCGCCGTGATTGATGGCGGGACAGCGTGATCGCGAACTTCGGCGAGAGGTCAATCGCCGGCGCGATGATCTTTCATTCGCCTATCAAAAGGGGTTTATTGTTCGCCTATCCGGAACAAGATGGTTGAAAGGTCGACCGCCCATGCACGATATTCCTAATGACATCTTCACCGAGCAGGCCGAAATTGACGTCGATACACTTGCAAATCTCGGCCCGCTCAGACATTTGGCGGGCATTTGGGAAGGTTCGAAGAGCCTTGACGTGAACCCCTTCACCGGTGGCGAGCGGCGGCAGAGATACGTCGAGCACATCGAACTTCAGCCGATCGATCCCCAGTCCAATGGCCCGCAGCTCTTCTACGGTCTGCGCTACCACTGCCACATCGTGAAGCCGGGAGACGCGGAAACCTATCACGACCAAGTCGGTTACTGGCTTTGGGAGCCAGCGACCGAGCTGCTCACCCACACCCTGACCATTCCCCGGGGCCAGACGGTCCTGGCCTCTGGCCGTGCCGCGGCGGACGCCATGCGTTTTGAAGTCTCGGCGGCGCGGGGTTCGACCGTGAACGGCATCTGCTCCACACCGTTTCTTGAGGAGGCGTTCCGGACAAACTCATTCACGATGACCGTAACGATCAATCCGGACGGCTCCTGGTCTTATTTCGAGGACACCGTTCTCAAGATACGCGGGCGCGACGAGCCCTTCCACCACACCGACAAAAACACTCTTAGCCGGATCGCGGCGGCAACACCGAATCCTCTCGCTCTGAGGTCATCTGGTTGACGAAAACCTAATCCTCTCGCCGCTCACGGCGGCGCAGGAAGCCTCCGCGATCTTCCGGCGCAAGGCGATCTATGAGGAGATTCACGGCAAGAGCCGCGGCCCCGATGGCGAATCAGGAAGGATGAGGGCGCGATTGCTTCAGCTGTGGGCCGTGTTTCCGCCGGCGGAGGCCGATGCTCAACCCGCACAGCACCGCGAATTCGCGGTGCTCATGGTTTAGGGGCAGCAACTCCACCACGAGTCACCGCCACAGATATCGTCGCAATAGCAGAATCCCTACAGGCGTCCCCCTGGGTTCTTAACCGTTTGAAGGCACTCGGCGTATGTGTCGAGAAGCCATTTTCGGTCGGCGCCAGCTGTGGAAGTAAGCGGCTTCTTTTCATTCATGGCTATGATTCCGAGCAGTTTGAAGGCAACTTGTTCAGGCGAATTTTCGCCAATCTGAACGACCGGCGCGTCTGCCATTTTGGTTCTCCGTAAATGCAGAATGCGAAAGCCTCGGCCAAGCCAAGCGACCAGGGCAAGAATCGTCATGCGCGCGTCAGTATGCCCGCGATCGATCCAATTTGGCAAAATCGGTCGAGATAGCCGCCGCCCGTGGCGACGCCCTCGGCGACGACCTCGCCGCCGTCACGGGAACGTCGCTCGACAAAGGCGTTGAACAGGACGCGCTGGCGTCAGGCCGACTCCATATCTAATCGAAGGCGACCACGACATACTGCGCCAGTTCTACCGCCATCTTCGCGCCGACGGCGAACGCGGCAGCTAAGCATGCATTCCTGAGGATATGAAAATGGTCTGGGTGCATGGTTTTTTGGCCCTGTAGCGAGCGGCGGGGTCTAACGCCCCCAAAAAACTCAACAGGAACCCTCGGCAACTTTGATGCCAAGCCGCCTATTTTTCCTCAATCTCACGCGCGCCCCGCCGCCGTTCTCCGCGATGAACTCGACGCGCTGGCGAAGATCGCCGCCTGATTGGCGGGCAGCGCACTCTCGTTTCCGCACGCGAGTCCTATCTACACGGGAGCCCATCGCAAGAGGTAACTTGGCCCGGTCAATCGCCGGGCTCTTTTTGAGTTTGCGCCCGCCCCGCGGTGAAGACCTACGCGAGGTTGCCGATCACGTCGACGGGGCGCTTTTGGCCTTTAGGGCCGGTTGGTATCCCAATCCCTTAGTCTATTCGCAAGGATGAATCCCTCGGCTTCGTTCGAGTCGTCTAAATATTCCTTGGCAGCATCGGAAAGGCGCTGAACCATTTTTTCTTTGTATCGCTTGCTCGTTGGGTCTAGCTCGATTGTGGTCACGATGACGAGCATGCGTCGCGTTTTTCCATTGATGAACGTGCCAGGCCAGACCTTGGCCCCTCTGGCGAGAGGGTGGGAAAACTCCATTGCGCTCCATCCCATGCTTTGCGCTTAGCCTACCAGGGAGATTGGCCCCTCGCGAGCGCCAGTCAAGGTGGCCAGATTTCAAACAGAAACGCCGCCGCTATTCGCAATTCTCGGCGTTCAAGTCTTCGATCGGGATAGACGCGGCCCTGGCGCCAGCCTTGTGCAGTTTGACGCCTGGCGCGTTGCCGTTCGTGAACTCGACGCCGGCCGATTCGAGGGCCGTTTTGATCGCCTCAAGCGTTCTCGGGTGCGGCGACCGCTTGCCAATTTCAAAGTCCGAAAGCGTCACCTTTGACACCTTCGCGCGCTCGGCGAGGGCTTCCGCCGTCATGCCAAGGCCGGCGCGCGCCATGCGGCATTGCTCCGGGGTTATGAGTATTTCGCTCAAGGCTGAACTTTCCGCTTGACATATCGCCCAAGGTTGAATATTTAACACAACATAGAGCGAAAAATCAACCCGGAACCAAGGCCAACCCCATGAAAATCTCCCGCCTATTCACCGACCCGATCGTCAGAGCCCTACTTGAGGCTGCGGAGCGCGACCAGGGCGAAGCGCCGGCCATTCCCGCCCGCGAACCATGCGGACCGCTCACCGGCGCCGCTGAGCGCGTGCTCGAGGCTGCGTAACCCGATCAACACACCAACAGGAGGATGACCAATGCAAAGCCCGAATACTGCTCGCGCCGTCGCCGCGCCGATTGGCGACGATCCGTCCCGCCGTCGCTTTCTCGCCGCTGGCTCCGCCGTGACCGTCTTGCCAGTCTCCGCAGCGCCATCGCTCAAGCCGAAGCGCGCGCCGGCACTGTTTCCGCCGTCCCGCTGTCCGAGGCGCTGGCAAAAGCGATAGAGCGCCACAAGGCGGCAATCGCCGCTTTCGCCACATGCGGCAACCGTGACGCCGCGATTGATGCAGCGGGAGTCGCCGAGCGCGCCGCGCGTTGGGAGCTCGCGACGTTGCCCTGCGAAAGCGTCGAGGAATTCCTCGCCAAGCTCCGCTATCTGCTCGAAGACGAGCGCCGCGCCTGCGGGGAAATTGCTTTTTTCGAAGACTATGGGTGCGTCGTCGTCGCGGTCGACGCGCATTTCAACCCGGCAAATTACAAAGAGGAGGCGTAACCATGGCGACGCTACTCAATTGCGCCGATGAACTCTCGCGCATTGTCTCCAGGGCGCGGCTGCTGGAACTCGCGCTCATCCATGCGCCGGAATATGCTCATCGAGATCATTATGCCGATGCCGTGGCGCAGCAATCCCAAGACGTTGCGATCGATTTGGAGGCACTGTCAAAGGCGCTTTCCGAGGCGATAAAGGGAGAATAACCATGGCGACGGATATCTCGCGCCTCGGCTTGGGCGCCCTCATTGTTCGAGCGTGGCGCACCCGTCTCGCGCGCCTCGTCATGAAGATCGGAAGCGGGCTGCTCACGGTCGCCGAGAATCTGCTCCCGCCGGATTTGCGACCATGACCTCGCTCGTAACGCCCGCCGGGCGCCTCGATCGCCGGGCCGTCATGATCGAGGCGCATCGGCAGTTCCGGCTCATGCGGCGCCATGGCTGGAGCTTTGGCCGTTGCTTGTCATTCGCATGGGCCAAGGCGCGGGAGATACGGGAGCGGCTCACCATGTCGAGCCTGGAAATCGCCGGCCTATGCGGCAAGCGCCACGACAATGTGCTGCGTGACGCCGACAAGATGCTTGTCGAGCTTGGAATAGGAGCCCCCAAATTTGGGGCGTCCTATATGAGCGAGCAAAACAAGGCCCTTCGCCTTCTCAACCTTCCCAAGCGTGAGACGCTAATCCTTGTCTCCGGCTATTCCGCCACGGTGCCGCTCTTGCGCCAGCGATTCGTGTCGTCACACCGCCAAGCGCCTCTGCCAATATCGGCTTAAGCCCACATTCGGTCTCGCCCTCATGGGCTCGACGCGGCTTCACCGCCGCAAGTCCTGGCGCTGCGGCGTTTTGTCGGGCGGCGCATCCTCCAACTCGGCGAGCTTTCGCAAGCGCTGTTGCTTCCTTCGCACAGCTATCTCGGTCATTCGCTGGCCGAACGCCTCGCGCTTTCCTGGCGTCCACGTTTCGCGCTGGCGCTCGACCAACTCTGGACGCCGTCGCCGGCTTTTTGTCGTGACCATTGGAATTTCCTCGACGCATTTCGCTTTGAAGCTATCTGGCGCGCCACCGACGGGCGGCAAGCGAGGCGGCCCGAGCGCGGAGGTGGCGACGGGCCGTTTTGCGTTTGCGGTAGCATCTTGAAACACGCCGGCATTGTAACGACATCAATTAATGAGACGGGCAAACCTCCCGTTCGTAACTTTGCCCGGCCAGCCCCCGCTAGGCCGGGCTTTTCTTTTCTCAATCACCGCGCCGGCGCCGCCAACTGACGCTCGCTCCAGTCTGGCATAACCGAGACCGTGTTACTGCGGCTCATCAAAGACGCGATGACGATAACTGACGTTACCGCGATAATGGCGATAATCCCTAAGAAATTGACGAGATTGCCCGTAGCTCGACGCTTATGCAACTGAGGCTGCTCACGGGAAGTTTTCACATTTCCCAAAATAACGAGATTCTGCGCCGGTCGGTTTGACGGACAACAAGAGGCGAGTGCGTCACGATGGCGCTGGGAAACTACGTAGTCATTCGGTCCGGAATGAGTTTGGAGCAAATTTGATTGCCACACGTCACCCATGCCCCGACGACGCCTTGGGCTTGGAGGCCGGCGATCGTGGGCGGGGCGATGGTCATTTGCGAGCCAATTGCTTGCGCGGAGCGGTCCACACGAAACCGCATAACTCCACCCCGGTTTATTGGACAGATATTGGACAGCTAGATCGTGGAATTTTATAACTAGTTGATTTTATTGGCGCGCCCAAGGGGATTCGAACCCCTGTTTTCGCCGTGAAAGGGCGACGTCCTAGGCCTCTAGACGATGGGCGCAAAGTGTCGCCGACAACGTCGACGAAGCGGGCTGATCTATAGAGGCGCCGAACGCCGCTGACAAGAGCTTGTAATTCATTCTCTCGGGCGGATCCTCGTGTCGGCCTCGCGAGGTCGAGCGGAGACGTAAGCAAATTCCCTCCCCGGACGTAGCTGCGATTCATCGCGGCGAATTAAAGGCAGAGATGGCGAAACCCACACGTCCCGATTCGCGTGATCACTCAGAGTCCTGTAAATCGGCTAGGGGTCACGACGCAGGGGAATCGGGTGAAGGATTTCAGGCCGCGATGAGGCTTGCGAGGAAGTCGTCGTCCCAGAGCGCGGTCATGCGCTTGAGGCGCTGCGAGTCCTTTCCTGGGGCGCGCCGGATCAGCTTGTTCGCCATGTGCTTGAGCGTGACGAAATTCGCGGGCGCGTTTTTGGGTGCGCACGCGGCATTCGTCGTCGCGGAACACCATGTCCATGACCCAATGCAAGGCGTTTTCGATCGCCCAATGATCGCGGATCATTGGCCCGACGGTTTCCGCCGGCAAGGTCGGCGAAGTGATGTGGAAGCGCGTTTCGCGCTCTGTCTTTTCATGAAGTTCACGCGTGCTTTCGACCATGAGTAGGCCGGCAAGACCCGGCCATTCATGGCGCTCTTGTAGCCATGAAACATCGTGGATCGCCGTATATTTGCGTGTTTCGACGCGCCCGTGCTGGCCATCGAGGGTCTCATGGCGGGTGACGGTCGTATCCTTGAACGCCGAGACCTTCTGCTCGGCGACGAAAAGCTTCACGTCATCATGCAGTGTTCCCTGATTGCCCTTGAGCGCAAGGATATAGTCGGCCTTCTTGTCCTTGATCTTCCGGGCGATGGTGCGCTGACAGCCCATGGCGTCGATCGTGACGACGGCGCCCTCGATCGCCATCATGTCCAAGAGCGCGGGGATGGCGACGATCTCGTTGGACTTTTCGGTGACGGCGATTTGTCCCATCACCAGCCGCTGCCGGGCGGCGAAGGCCGAAACCGTATGGATCGGCTCCTTGGCGTTCTTCTTCGAGCCGGAGCGGCGCGATGTCTTGCCGTCGATGGCGATGACCTCGGCGGGCGTTTTGACGAGCGCCGAAACCCAGGCGACGAAGCAGCGTCGGAACGCCTCGGCGTCGAGCGTGACGAAGATGTCGCCGAGATGATCATGCGCCGGCGTGCCGTGCTCGAAAGGCCGGAAGCGGCGCAACAGCGAAAGCTTCTTTTCGCCAAAGCGAGCCATGTCGGTGAAGGTCTCGGCTCGATGCGGCCATGGCCCTTCTCGACCGTCGTTCTGGTGACGAGTTCGGCGGCTGGCGCGTTGTCGAAGTAGCTTTCGAGATCGGTTTCGAGCGTGGGCTGATTGCCCTTGAGAGCGAGGAGATAATCCGCGCCATGAGCGACGATCTTGTCGGCGATTTCGACCTGACAGCCCATCGCGTCGATGGTGACGAGCGCGCCCTTGAGCTGATTGGTTTCGGCGAGTTGGTCGAGCAGCTCGGGAATGGCGGTGATCTCGTTGGTTTTCTGTGGAACCGAAAGCCGCGCCAAGGTCAGACGGGCGTTGGTCGCGTAGGCGCTGAGCGTATGCAGCGCCTTCAAACCCTTGCGTTTGTCGTGGGTGCGTCGCGAGGTCTTGCCGTCGATGGCGATGAGGTCGTGGCGATCCGGCCAGAGCGCCGCAATCCAGCTCTCGAAACAACGCCCGAACAGGATTGGATCGATGCGGTTGACGAGGTCGCGCAGCCAGCGCTCGCCGGGAATGCCGAAGTGGAATTCCGAGAAGCGGCGCGGAAAGGGGAGGTGGCTTTCGCCGCAGGCGGCGATCTCGTCGAAATCATCGCAAGAACATATGGTTGCACAGGTTAGCAGCAGCAGGGCCTCGGCGAGAGGATACATGACGCGCCAAGACTCGCGCTCGTCCGAGAGCTTGGAAAAATGCTCAAGCAATAAGGCCAGCCGGTCCCGACGAACCTCCTCGTCCGCAAGCTTAAACACCAAATTGCCCATGGTCGCGCTCCATGCCCGAATCAGAGCGCCCAAGGAATCACGCCTCGCCGTCAACGCAAAACCAGCCTAAAAGCGCGTTAACCTGAATTCCGAGCCGTGGCCCCGCGCGAAAGGCTAATTGACCACTTGTGCAATTCATTAGTTTGTCGGTCGGGCTGGAGTATCGACCTTCGGATGTGGGCCAGCCCTGCTTTAAGCGCGTCCGCTCGTGGCGTTCGATTTCCACTACCGCGGCACGCTCCCCCGGCGCGGCGGCGACCTCTTCGGGCTCTGGAAGTTGCGTCAGATAGCGCTCCAGCGCGTTTGGACGGCGGCGGCGCGCCGGTTCTCCCGAGGGGGGCGCCGTAAAAGGACTTCGGCCCGTCTGCGGCGACGGATGTCCCCGAAATTGAAAATAATTCCTATGCTTCCCTCACGCCGAGCGCGAACACCCGGCTCTCCAACCTCGCCAAGCGCTCGCGTAATTTCAGCATGTCGGGTTCCAACCGGTTCTCCTCACAGCCATCGACTACTCTCCGCGCCCGTCGAACCAAGGATCGCAGCTCATTAGGCCGCAATTCAACGCTGGCGATATCATCGAACGCTCGTATCAACCGGAGGCTGACCGCGATGTCATTCTTCGAATAATGACGAATCTGCTCGAACGCCGTATCGAGCAAGCCCTCGAAGTCGATCCAAGGCAACACAACGCGCAAGACATGCGGCGGGGCATGCAGATAAGTGCGCGGCGGCGTGCGCGTCGCGAAGCGTATGACGATGCGGCTGAGCTGGTCGATACAACTGATCGCGGTGCTGGGGTCGTTGATGGCGGGCGAGATGGCCCGCAACGCGACGTTGACGATTTGTATAACCCCGAACTCCACATCCTGCTGCATTGTGCGGGCGGGACCGATATCGAACGCGGAGAGAATGCGGACCTCGCATTCGGGCGTCACTCGGCCGGCTTCCGCGACCCGCATGATCGGAACGCCGGAGGGAACGAAATGGCCCACCCGTCTTTCCAGAACGATTTGCACCCCATAGGATTTGGCGCACTCGACGAGGTAGGCGGCGTCAATGAAGCGGATATATCCCGAGCTCGGGCTAACGATTAAGCGCTCCCTAGCCTCGCGAAAGAGCGCCGCGTGCTCGGGCCGTTCGGAGGGACCGCGCGGGTTTGGCATGAGATCATCGATGACTAGCTCCGTTTCGCGCGCGATCCGATCGACAATGTGATTGACGCTGATCGACTGCGATATGTGATTGATGAAGAAAATCAGCCAGCCGACGCACAATACCGCGAGCGACATGGCTGTCAGGACGGTCGCCACCGGCACGAAGGGATGGGGCTGGGACCGCACCGCCGGAAGGGCTGCGATGCAGAAGCAAAATGTGCCAAGGAAGATGCCGAGCGTCCATTGAGTGCTGCGGTCCCTGACGAAACTGACCAGAATGCGCGGCGAAAACTGCGTGGAGGCGAGGGTCAGCGTCATCAGGAGAATCGCGAAAATGATCGACACGACGGTCATGATCGAGCTGGCGATGCTCGAAAGGATCGTTTGAGCGACCTGGGGGTCTTGATGCGCCGGAAATAGAACCTCGGGAATCCAAGCGTTAAGCGCCGGAACATATTCCTCGGCGAACGACAGAATCGCGCCTACGCACCCGAGAAACAAGGCGATGACGAGGGGACGGATGAGGAAGCCGCCGCGCAGAGCGTAAACGGCCGAACGAAGGAGCAAGGACAGGCGCTTGTGCATGATCCATTTCTTGGGGGCGAACGTTTTGGGGGGAATTCTCGGAATCTTTCGCGCCCATGGTCGCAATTTTCCCGGAGCGGGATCAATCATTTTCGGCGCCAAGGCGGAAAATGCCCGGGCCATTCGGGAATCGCGGCTTCCGGTCGACGCCGGTCCAATGGAGCCCGCTCGCGACGTTGCATCGCATGGGCGGCCAAGCGCGTGGATTTCCGCGGCTAGCGCGCGCGCTCTCCCGGCGCGGCGGCGACCTCTTCGGGCTCTGGAAGATGCGTCAGATAGCGCTCCAGCGCGCTCGGGCGGCGGCGGCGCGCGGGTTCTCCAGAGGGGTCGCCATAATAGGACTTCGGCCCGTCGGAGCCGGCCTCGCCCCCGCCGAAGCGCGGACCGCGCCCCCAACGCATTCTCATGGCGCTGGCCAGGCGCTGTTCGATTTGCGAGATCGTGATGTTGTCGACGAGATAATAGCCCTTGCGGTCGACATGGGCGATTTCGTCGCGCACCAGACGATTGAGCAGGGCGGTCAGATTTTCGCGGACGTTCAGCGGCAGAAGCGCGAAGGTCGCGGCCTCCGGATCGATCTCGCTCATGTCGCCATGCACGGGTTTGGCGGCGCGCATCACCGCCTTCATCGCGCGGGTCTCGACCGGATCGGCCTCGCTGTCGGTCAGATCCAGCGGGGCGGCGAACTGGCGCCGCTCGCGCGTCTCCAAGCCGCGCTTAAAAATCTCCGACAGAAACTTCATGATGAAGACGAAGGCGTCCTGCGCCATGGCGACGCAAATCGCCATCGTCGCGTCGGGCGTAAAGCTCCAGAACGCCTCGCGCGCCAGTTCGAACTTGTTGCGCTCCGTGGTGTGGGCGCGCAAGAAATCGTCGCTTCGCTTGAGCAGCGCGCGCACGTCGGCCTCGCTAAGCCCCGCCGGTTTCCCCGCGACGACGCAGGCGTCGACAAGTTTCTTGGCCTCGTTGAATCCGCTCGCCGCCGCGGTCGGATCGGCGGCGGACGCCTCGCGAATATGGTTCGCGACCGCGCCGATTTCGTCGCGCAATTCCCCTTCCAGCGAACATTTCTTGTCGAACACGGCGCGCGCGGAGGTCATTTCGTCACGCGCGGTCAGGCGGTCGCGCGCCTGCGCGCCGATCGGCTCGCAGGCGAAATCGCCCGCGATCGTCGAAGGGACGGCGTTGGCGCCGCGCGCGGCGAAAAGGATCGCCTCGCACAACGGCTTGGCTTCGCGCACGACGCGCCAGCTCGGGTCGGCGCGCAATTCATCGCGCAGCGCGCCGAGCTGCTGCAACATGACGCCGAGATCGGGCGCGGTTTCCCCTTTCGGCAGAGGGCGCGCCTGCGCTTCGGCGCCGCTGTCGGCCTTTAGCTTCAAGGAGATCGCCTCCGCGTCCAGCGCGTCGCGTCGGCGCAGGACGCTGGCGCGCTCGGCGATCGGCCCCTTCAGCGTCTCCCTGATCGTCGCGATGCGCTTTTGCGCCTCCATCGATTTGGCGCGATGCGAAAGGCAGTTGGGACCGCAGGAGGCTCCGAGCCCGTCGAGTCCCTTGGAGGCGTCGACGGCAGCCTGCTCCTCCTGTTTCGCGGTGGTCTCCAAGCCGGAGATTTCCTCTTGCTTGGCCTTCACGATCGCGTCGAGATCGGCTGCGCCGCGCTCCAATTGCTGTATCCGCGCCTTTGCGTCCTCGAGCTGCCGGCTCGCCCCCTGGGCCTCCGCGAGATCGGCGGCGGCCCGCCGCGCGGCTTCCAGGGCGACGCGCTGGCGAGCCTCCTGGCTTTTGCGGATCGACTCGCGCAAGGTCGCGTCCGCCGAGCGCGCCGTCTCGCTTAGCGCCTCGAGTTGATCGAGATAGCTTTTGAATCCGGGAGTCGCCTCGAGCTGCGCGGTATATTCGTCGTAGCGCGCCGCGACCTCCTTGGCGGTCGGCAGCACGATGTCGGCGGCGAGCTCCATCGGTTGCAGTTCGCCGACGATCTTCTTCGACGAGAGTTTGAATATATTGTTGTAATAGTAAGTGAAGGAGAAGAACGCGGAGATCGAGAAGACGAAGGCGAACACCAGCGCGGTGATCGAGGTTTTGATGACGACCCGCTCGCGCGCCATGCGCCGCATCGCGATCAGGCTCGCGAGGTCGGCGCCGAGCGACCAGGACGTCGAGGCGAGCATGACAAGGATCGCCGTCGTGGCGATCACCGCGCCGCCGAGGCCCACCCAGTCGCCGGGCTCCTTTTGCATGATGTCGACCATGCCGCTGGAGGTCGTGTAGAACACCCAGCAGAGCACCGGCGCGGCGATCGCCATGCCGATGCGGCCAAGATCCGTCTCGCGCGGCCAGAGCTTTCGCACCGGCGCCGCGAGAGCGGCGAGCAAGCTCGGCCTAAGGTGTTTGGCCGGCGCCGCGCCCGCGCGGGGCTCGGCGGCCGGAGCTTGGGTCGGGGCGGCCGCGTCCTCGCTCATGCGGTCGGCCTGTCCGCGGCGTCGGACGTGCTTTGGCGGGGGCGCGGCGCGGCGCGGCGCGTTCTCGGATCAAGCGTCATGCGGCCAATGCTAACACAGGATTTCGCGACCCCGAAAGGGCGCGGTCGCGCGGTTCGCGGCGCGAGAGGCCGGTCGCGCTCAAGATAAGAAAATTCGCGACCGTGTCATTTCGGTCATATCGCGGCGCGTTTTTCTGCTTTATGAAATGGAAACAGCGTCAACTTCCTTTCGCCATGGTCCCGCGATGTTGTTTCTTTCTCGCCGCAAAATGCTCGCCGGAGCTTCCGCCTCCCTCGCCGCCGGGCTCGCCGGATGCAATAGCACGCCCGCTCCAACGATCAGCGCCGCCGCGGTTCCGGTCCCACCGCCGCCGCCGCCTTCGTCGCCGGCCGCGCGTTCCGCCGCCGTCGATGGCGGCCCGCTCAATTACAGCGCGATCTACGCGGAGACGAAGGACGGCCAATTCACCGTCCCCGCCGTAAAAATCTCGCAGATCAACCCCACCTTCCTACGCAAGAATGTCGCTTACGCGACCAAGGAAGCGCCGGGCACGATCGTGGTCGATCCCGGCAATCATTTTCTCTACCATGTGGAGGATGGCGGCCGCGCGACCCGCTACGGCGTCGGCGTCGGGCGCGAAGGCTTCGTTTGGGTCGGGGAAGCGACGATCAAGAGCAAGCAGGAATGGCCGGACTGGTATCCGCCCAAGGAGATGATCGAGCGCCGGCCGGACCTCAAGAAGGAGGTCGTCGAACTGCAAAGCGGCGTCGGCATGCACGGCGGTCCCGCCAACCCGCTCGGCGCCCGGGCCATGTATCTGTGGCAGGGCGACAAGGACACGCTGTTTCGCATCCATGGCACCAACGAGCCCTGGACCATCGGCCTCAGCCAATCCTCGGGCTGCATCCGCATGATCAACCAGGACGCGATCGACCTCTATCAGAACACGCCGGTCGGAACGCGGGTCGTGGTGCTCGCGTCGCGCGGAGCCGTGCCGGTCAAGCTCGCAAACGGGTGAAGCCGAAGCGCCGTCAAAAGCTGGCGTCGACTTGCGCTCGCGGACTTGCCGCCAAGGAGTGGCCGCTTGCGCCGACTGGTCGGCGGCGGCCCGATGACTTCGTGGCTAACGTAGCCGCTCGGCGCCGCGGGCGCGAGGCCGACCGGAGCCAACGACGTTCCGACCGGCGAGAATGTTTCGAGATCGCTGTGTTTGATATGGCAATAGGGAGACCCCGCGGCGCCGAGCGGCCGGATCGCGGTTTGACGCCAGCGGCGGGACCAACCAGGAACGGCGATGCCTCCCGGAGCGATATTCGTCGAAACGATTAGCGGCATATTTACCCCGCCATGCTCCAAGAAAGACTCGCCGATCGGCGTTCGTCAGGGGTGGTCGCGGCGGCAAGCCCGCGCCGACGGTTTACGATGGTTTGGGAACATGCCTGGCGTCGAAGACCAAGGTTCCGGGCGGGCTTCCAGCGCCATCAGCGCGTTTCCGCACGACGCGTCGATTAGTCCGCGGGGAATGCTTTTTTTTGCGATACTCGCGCTGACCTGTATTTCTCTTTCGCCCTTCCCCGACCTTGGCGACCCGCGGCTTCTCGAACTCGGCGAAGGCAACGAAGCCGTCACCTATCTGCTTTTCCTCGTTTTCGCCGCGACCGCGACGATCATCGCCTGGCGCTCGGATCGGCCAGCTTTGAAAAGTCTTTTGATCCCGAGCTATCTCGGAATGTTCGGCTGGGTCGGCGTGACTAGCGTCATTTCCCAGGATCCGCTGACATCGAGCAAGCGCGCCGCCATGCTGGTATTCGTCGCCCTGTGCAGCGCGACCCTGTTCCTGCTGCCGCGCGATCGCGACGAAATGACCCGCCTGCTCGGCTGGTTCGCCCTGCTCATCATCGGACTGTCCTATTTCGGCGTCCTTTTCATGCCCGAACATTCGATCCATCAGGCGACCGACCTTGGAGAACCCCAGCTCACGGGCGACTGGCGCGGCGTATTCGGACACAAGAACCTCGCCAGCCCCGTCTTCTCCTTTCTGGCCTTTGTCGGTCTGTTCATCCGAACGGAACGGCCCGGGGAGGGCTGGATCATTTTCGTCTTGTCGGTCGTCTTCATCATCGCCTCGGGCGGCAAAAGCTCGACGGCGATTTGCCTGGCGACGATCGCGATCTCTTATCTCGCGGCGCGCATATCCAATTTCGCGCTTTGGGCGATCGTTGTCGGCGCGCCGCTCGCTGGCCTCAATCTCCTCGGAATAGGCTCGGTGATTTGGCCCTCGATCGCATCGATAACCTCGGCGCTGCCCTTGGATTCCTCCTTCACCGGACGCGCCGACATCTGGAACTACGCCCTGCCAAAGGCGATCGAAACCCCGATATTCGGCCATGGCTTCTTGGCCTTCTGGAATACGGCGGCGATGCTTTACGGCGCCGAGCAGAACACCGAATGGGCCAGCACCGCCTCGCACGCCCATAATGGCTATCTCGACGCGGTTCTTTCGATGGGCTTTCCCGGACTGTTCCTTTTTCTCGCGGCTTTCGTCGTTCGGCCGGCGCTCGACATCAGGCGCGCCCTCGCGCGCGGAGACGAACCCGCGCTCACCCTGCTGTTCCAGCAGACCTGGATGTTCACCCTGTATCTGAGCGCGTTCGAGAGCTTTTTTTTCAATCGCGCGCATCCGAACTGGGTCATGTTTCTGTTCGCGGTGTTCAGCCTCCACTATCTCGCGCGTTTCAAAGTCACGCCGTAGAAGGACCGGCGCTGACCGCGACGTTAACGGCCCGCGCCCGAGAACAGCTTCATGAAGCGCTCGCGCGATTTGGGAAACCTGCCGCTGTCGAGTTCGGAGGGAGGCGCGTCGAAATACACATGAAACGCGATCGCGCCCGCGTGACGCCGCAGCCATTCGCTCATTTTCTCGACGAAATAGGGATTGTCCGGCGCGTCCCTGAGCCCAACGCCCCACTCGCCAATGTGCATCGGCTTGCCGTGACGGGCCGCGAAATCCTCCAGCCAGCGCAGGCCGAAGGGACCCTCGAACCTGCGCTTCCAGGCCTCTGGCGGCGCGGCGTCGCTCGGCGCGTCGTAGATATCGACGCCGATCGTATCGACAACGTCGTCGCCGGGATAGGCAGTTTCGGGCGAACTGTTCAAGCGTCCAGCGTTGGGACACCAGGCGAAGGTGAAACGGGTCGAAGCCTTGCGAAAAATGCCGACGACGCGCCGATAGGCCGCGATGTAATCCGCCTCGACGCCGCCCGCCGCCCAAGGAAACCAGTCGCCATTCATTTCCCAGCCGATGCGGACGACTGAGCCCGGCTGCGACGCGGCGATGGACTTCGCGGCCATCTCGAAATCGGCGTCATGGGCGCCGCCCGCCACCTCCTTGAGCGTCGTTCCCTTCATCGTCAGCGCGATGGACCAAATGAGTTCGCGCGCCGGATTTTTTCGCTGCCAATAGGCCGGAACCCAATCGTATTTGGCCATCTCCGACCAGCTGTCGACGCCGAAATAATCGAGCGCGACGAGCGACGACGGCGGCAGTTTCAAGCTTTGCTCGCGCGCCCGCAGGGAGGCCTCCCGGCCGCCGCGGTCCGTTCCGTCGGGATCCTGGGCCCAACGCACGAACAAGCCCATGCGAGGCGGATATGGCCGCGCGGCGGCGGACGCCCCGCCGACAAAAGGGAGCGAGAGCGCGCATATGAGCAAAAGCGCGCGGATCTTCATTTCGGCGTGACGATACATGCTCGTCACATGATGCTCCTGGCGTGTCGGTCGCGTGTCGCCGCGCCGCCCATAAAGTAGATCAAAGCCGGTTCAACCGCGCGCCTTGGACGAACGCGAGACCGGTTCCGCGTCCACCATTCAACGAACCGCGATTAATGACTTCGTCAATCCGGCGAATCGTTCACGCTCGACCACCGCGTCGGGAAACAATTCCCTCATCGCTCGCGAGTTGACAAGCCGCGCGTCGTCGAGCATTTCACGGGCTTCGCCGGCCGACCGGGCGCGCGGATGGAACCCGCAAGCCCATCGCATCAAGATGAACACGCGCCAGGGTTCCGGCAGCCAGTGAATGAACGGCACGCGGAAGTGTGGTTCGAGCGGAAACCAGAAATTGGGCGTCTGCACGAAATAGCGCGGCGCGAGCCGGCGTATCTCCCGCGCCATCCTCCACTGCTCCCGCCAGCCTCCGACATGCTCGATCACGGAATTTGAATGCACCACGTCGAAGCTCTGGTCCTGGAATTGATCCAGGGCGCGGCCATCGCCGGCGATGCTGAGAAAACGCTGGTCTTGCACGGGCTCGCTCTCGACATTCACCAATGTGAAATGGACTGGCCGGTCCCGCCAGAATGGCTCGAGTCCTTGCCAATAGGCTACCGTGCCGCCGACATCGAGAATGTCGCATTTTCCTTTGGTCCGAATGATCTCGTCGATAATCGAGAGAAATCGCTTCATTCGCGCCTTGCGGAAGCGATTGCGGTTTATGGTGTTAATATTCGTGGTTAGCGGAAAAAAATTGTTTATCGCGTCGGCATATGTATTTGGAATGGAATAATCTAATCTCCCGTCGATTCCTGCCCCGATCAACTGGCGAAGCCGGGTCAGATGCTGAGACTGTGGCTGCATACGTTTACGTCCCTGTCCGCAAGACGAATTTATTGCTCGCGATCATACTCGATTTTAGAATAGCGCGATGTAAAGTTTGAAACTTAATTAATAAGCGGCGGATGGACGCAGTCAAAAGAAAGTTTCTTGGCGAAATCAGCGAACGAACGCGCCTTTCCCGTGTTCGGTTCGCGAACCCGGTCCAACGCGGCGCGGCGCGCGGAACGACCGGTGCACCTTCGCGAGAGAACTCACCCCTTCTCCGTGCTGCTCTTTTGATAGTCCTTCACGTCCGAAAAGACGATTTGCGGATGGCGCTCGCTGTCGTAGCGCAGCGAATAGGCGCTTGGGGCCATGAAGACGGGATCGCCGTCGATGTCGAGCGCGATCGACGAGCCGTGGGCGTCGATGAAATTTCGCAACGCGGTCTTGTCCTCCGAACTGATCCAGCGGCACAGCGTGAAGCGCGACATTTCATAGGCGACGGGCAGGCCATATTCGGCGTTAAGCCGCGTCTGGAGAACGTCGAGTTGCAGCGCGCCGACCATGCCGACAATGGCGCCCGAGCCGTCCTGAGGGATGAACAGCTGCACGACGCCCTCCTCGGCGAGCTGCTTTAGCGCCTCGCGCAGCTTCTTGGCCTTCATCGCGTCGCCGAGCGTGATGCGGCGCAGGATTTCCGGCGCGAAGCTCGGCACGCCGCGAAATACGAGATCCTCGCCCTCGGTCAGCGTGTCGCCGATCCGCAAAATCCCGTGATTGGGCAGGCCCACGACGTCGCCGGCATAAGCCTCGTCGGCGATGGAGCGGTCGCGCGCGAAGAAAAACTGCGGCGCGGTGATGCTGATCGGCTTGCCCGTGCGAACGAGCTTCGCCTTCATGCCGCGCGTGAGCCGCCCTGAGCAGATGCGCATGAAGGCGATGCGGTCGCGGTGGTTTGGGTCCATATTCGCTTAAATCTTAAAGACGAAGCCGGTCATCTTGGGCTCGTCGGCCTCGACTGGGCGTTTGTCGGCCTCCTGAGCGCGCGGCGAGGGCGCATAGGCCGCCATCGCGTCGATGAGATCGCGCACGCCGAAATTGCGCAGGGCGCTGCCGAAAAACACCGGCGTCAAGTGGCCCTCGCGGAAGGCCGCGAGGTCAAAGGGTTTCGCGCCCTCCTGGGCAAGCTCCGCCTCCTCGCGCCAGGCTTGCGCCTCGAACGGCGGCAACAGCGCGATCAACGCGGGATCGTCGAGCCCGGAGACTGTCATGAGCTCGTCGTCCTTGTCGAGCTTGCGAACAGACTTCGTTGAGAAACAATAGGTTCCAGCAAAAGTCTTGCCGCGGCTGATCGGCCAGGTGACCGGCGCCGTGTCGAGCGCCAGGGTCTTTTCGATCTCGTCCAGCAGTTCGAATGGATCGCGGCTCTCGCGGTCGAGCTTATTGATGAAGGTCACGATCGGAATATCGCGCAACCGGCAGACTTCGAACAGCTTTCGCGTGCGCGCCTCTATGCCCTTGGCGGCGTCGATGACCATGACGGCGGCGTCGACCGCCGACAGCGTGCGATAGGTGTCTTCCGAAAAGTCCTCGTGGCCCGGCGTGTCCAGCAGGTTGAAGACGCAATCGGCATATTCGAAGGTCATCACCGAGGTGACGACCGAAATCCCGCGCTCGCGCTCAATGCTCATCCAGTCGGAGCGGGTCTGCGTGGCGTTGCGCTTGGCGCGAACCTGGCCGGCGAGCTGAATCGCGCCGCCGAACAGCAGCAGCTTTTCGGTCAGCGTTGTCTTGCCGGCGTCGGGATGCGAAATAATCGCGAAGGTGCGCCGCCGGGAGATCGGATCGGCGAATTTTGACGGCGCGAGGCCGGCGTTGGGCGTGGGAGCGTTCATTTTTCGGGGTGGAACCTTTTAAGCGCGAACCGCGCGCCGTCTTCCGCGCCGTCTTAGACCGATCCGCGCCCGCTGGCGAGAGGGCCGGCCCGGCTTGCGCCCGGCCCCGCCGATGTCCATACAACCAACGGCCCGCCCGGCGCGCGAATCGGCTCGGCGCGACGGCGGCGCGATGGAGGATTTTGGCGATGGCGCAAAAAGGCTCTGCTCCCCCCGGCGGCGGCGAGGACAAGGCCCCGACGCCGATCGAGCTGCGCGAGGCGCTGGAAGACCGCTATCTGCGCTATGCGCTCTCGACCATCACCGGGCGGGCGCTGCCCGACGCGCGCGATGGGCTAAAGCCCGTGCATCGCCGCATTCTCTATGGAATGCACATTCTGCGGCTCGACCCGGGATCGCCGTTCAAGAAATGCGCGAAGATCGTCGGCGACGTGATGGGCTCGTTCCATCCGCATGGCGATCAGGCGATCTACGACGCGCTGGTGCGCCTCGCGCAGGATTTTTCGTCGCGCTATCCGCTGGTCGACGGCCAGGGCAATTTCGGCAATGTCGACGGCGACTCGGCGGCGGCGTATCGCTACACCGAGGCGCGCATGACCGCCGTCGCGCGGTTGCTGCTGGAGGGGATCGACGACGACGCGATCGACTTCAAGCCCAATTACTCGGGCGAGGAGGAAGAGCCGATCGTGCTGCCGGCGGCGCTGCCAAACCTCTTGGCCAATGGCTCGCAGGGCATAGCGGTCGGCATGGCGACCTCGGTGCCGCCGCATAATGTCGCCGAGCTTTGCGACGCCGCGCTCTATCTGATCGGCCACCGCACCGCCAACGCGGAGCAATTGTTCACCTTCGTCCAGGGGCCGGACTTTCCGACGGGCGGCATTGTCGTCGACAAGCGCGCCGACATTATCGAAACCTATCGCACGGGACGCGGTTCGTTCCGCCTGCGCGCCCGCTGGAACAAGGAGGAGCAGCCGCGCGGCGGCTGGGTCGTCGTCGTCACGGAAATACCCTATGGCGTGCAGAAATCGCGGTTGATCGAGCGGCTCGCCGAGCTGGTGATGGAGAAGAAGCTGCCGCTGGTCGCGGATGTGCGGGACGAATCCGCCGAGGATGTCCGCATCGTCTTCGAACCTCGCGCGAAAAATGTCGACCCGGCGCTGATGATGGAGACGCTGTTCAAGCTCTCCGAACTGGAGACGCGCTTCGCGGTCAACATGAATGTGCTGGTCGATGGCGTCACGCCGCGCGTCGTCTCGCTCGACGAGGCGCTGCGGCAATGGCTCGATCACCGCCGCGAGGTGCTGCTGCGCCGTTCGCGCCATCGGCTGACGGCGATCCTGCGCCGGCTCGAACAGCTCGAGGGCATGCTCGTCGTCTTTCTCAATCTCGACGAAGTGATCCGAATCATCCGAGAGGAGGACGACGCCAAGAGCGCGCTTAAAAGCGCGTTCAAGCTCACGGACATGCAGACCGATTATATTCTCGACACCAGGCTGCGCTCCTTGCGCAAGCTGGAGGAGATGGAGCTGCGCAAGGAACATGTGGAGCTGACCAGGGAGCGCGCCGAGGTCGAGGGGCTTTTGGCCGACGAACCCAAGCAATGGCGCGCCATCACCGCGCAAATCCGCGAACTGAAGAAGACATTCGGCCCGCAAACGAAGCTCGGGGCGCGGCGCACGACTTTCGAGGACGCGCCGGAGACCGGGGATCTCGACCTCACGGAAGCGATGATCGAGCGCGAGCCGATCACCATCGTGGTCTCGCAAAAGGGCTGGATTCGCTCGCTCAAAGGCCATGTCGCCGATGTGTCCACCTTGCCCTATAAGGGCGACGACGCGCTGGAGACGGCGTTTTTCGCGCAGACGACCTCGAAGATTCTGGCCTTCGCCTCCAACGGCAAGGTTTTCACGCTCGACGCCGCCAAATTGCCCGGCGGACGCGGCCATGGCGAGCCGATCCGGTTGCTCGCCGACATCGACGAGGACGCCAGCATCGTCCTTGTGGCGCCCTATACGCCGGGGGCTTCGCTGCTGCTCATCGGCGACGACGGGCGCGGTTTCGTCGTCGCGGAAGACGATTTGATCGCGACGACGCGCAAGGGCCGCGCCGTGCTCAACATCGACGCGCCGGCGCGGCTGAAAATCGTCACGGCCGCGCAGGGCAATCACGTCGCGATCATCGGCGAAAACCGCAAGCTGCTGGTGTTTCCGCTCAGCGAGGCGCCGCGCATGGCGCGCGGCAAGGGCGTGCGGATGCAGCGCTACAAGGACGGAGGCGTCTCCGACGCCAAGGTGTTCGCAATGAATGAGGGCCTGAGCTGGACGGATTCCTCCGGCCGCGTGTTCAACGTCGCGAGCCTCGAGCTGAAGGACTGGCTCGGCCATCGCGCCGAGGCCGGCCGCCTGCCGCCGCGGGGATTTCCCAAGAACAACAAGTTCGGCTGAGCGAAATCTAGGGGGACGCCCGACATTCCCTTTGTATAATCGTTTTCGCGTCGCAAAGAAGAATCGCTCATGCCCGTTCGCCGTCTCGATCCCATCCTCGTCGACCGCATCGCCGCCGGCGAAGTGGTGGAGCGGCCGAGCTCCGCCGTCAAGGAACTGATCGAAAACGCGCTGGACGCCGGCGCGAAGCGCATCGACGTCGCCATCGAGGACGGCGGCCGCAAACTGATCCGCGTGATCGACGATGGATGCGGCATGGACGAGCATGATCTTGCGCTCGCCATCGAGCGCCACGCCACCTCCAAGATTCCCGACGGCGATCTCACGCATATCGGGACGCTGGGCTTTCGCGGGGAGGCGCTGCCTTCCATCGCCGCCGTCTCGAGCCTCTCCATCGATACGCGCGCGCAAGGGGCGCCGCACGGCTTCGCGATTCATGTCGAGGCCGGCGAGAAGCGGCCTTTGCGCGCCAGCAATTGGCCGCGCGGCACGCGCATCGAGGCGCGCGACCTGTTCGCGGCGACGCCGGCGCGGCTCAAATTTCTCAAGACCGACCGCGCCGAAACTTCGGCCGTGGCCGATGTCGTCAAACGCCTCGCGATGGCACACGCGGACGTGCGTTTTTCGTTTTCGGCGGGCGGCGGCGCCGGCATCGACTATTCGGCCTGCGAACCTGACGAGGCGGGCCGAGCGCGTCGGATCGCGCAGGTGCTCGGCGAGGAGTTCGTCGCCAATGCAATTGCGATCGACGCGGAGCGCGAGGATTTTCGCCTCGCCGGACTCGCGGGACTGCCGACCTACAATCGCGCCAATGCGCAAATGCAATATGTCTATGTCAACGGCCGCCCGGTGCGCGACAAGCAGCTTTCCGGGGCGATGCGCGCCGCCTATCTCGATTTTCTCGCGCACGACCGGCATCCCGCGCTCGTGCTGTTTCTGGAGGGCGATTACGCGGCCATCGACGTGAATGTGCATCCGGCCAAGGCCGAAGTGCGCTTTCGCGATCCGGGACTGGTGCGCGGACTCGTGGTCGGCGCGCTCAAACAGGCGCTCTCGGGCGCGCTGCATCGCGGCTCGAACAGCAATGCGACAAAGGCGCTCGATATGATCTCCGCGGGAGGCGCGACGCAGCCAAATTGGCGACCGGCGCCGCCCGCGAATTGGGATGCGCGGCTCTCGCCCAACGCGCCGCCCGAGTTCGCGCGGCAAGGCTTCGCCGAAGGCGCGCAAACGAGCTTCACGCCCGGTCCGCCCGCCGCCGACATGAGCGCGCAGATCGCCGCCATCTCTCCGCAAGACCTGGACGCGCCGCTCGGCGCGGCGCGGGCGCAGCTTCACGAGACCTACATCATCGCGCAGACCCGCGCGGGATTGGTGATCGTCGATCAGCACGCCGCGCATGAACGTCTTGTCTATGAGAAATTGAAGCGCCAGCGCGAGGCCAGCGGGGTCGCCCGGCAAATTCTGCTGATCCCGGCCGTGGTCGAATTGGACGCCGCGCGCCTCGACGCGCTGGCGCCGGCGGTGACGGAACTCGCCGAGCTTGGCCTCGTGATCGAGCCCTTCGGAGCGGGCGCGGTCCTGGTGCGCGAAACGCCGGCCATTTTAGGCGAGATCGACGCCGCGAAACTCGTCGCGGACATCGCCGATTTGCTCGCCGAAGAAGGCGACGCGCGCGCGCTGTCGCGTCGTCTCGACCATGTGCTGGCGACCTGCGCCTGCCATCGTTCCGTGCGCGCCGGTCGCCGCCTCGCGCCGGGGGAAATGAACGCGCTGCTGCGCGAAATGGAGGCGACGCCGGGCGCCGGCCAATGCAACCACGGGCGCCCGACCTATGTGGAGCTAAAGCTCTCCGACATTGAACGGCTGTTCGGCCGCAAATGACGCGTCAGGCGCCGTCGCCGCTCAGCGCGCGCGGCGCGGGCGAAATCACCTTCGCCTGCCCGCCGGTGATTTCGAGCACGGACAGGCCGCGATCGTTCGTGCCGTCGACGCGGAAGCGGAACACGCCGTCGGCGCCGTTGAAACCCGACGGATTGGTCAGCACGCTCTCGGAAAAGCGCTGCGAGCCCTGAGCGCGCGAGAGCGCTATGGACAGCGAAACCGCGTCGTAGCCAAGCGTCGCGATGCGCGTCGGCTCTATGTTGAATTTGGCGCGATAGCGCGAGGCGAAGGCGTTGAAGCCGCCGTTCTCGGGCGCCGAGAACCACGCCCCTTGCAGGGCCGGAATGTTATAGGCGCGCGGGTCGTTCCAAAGACCGGTTCCCAAAATCTGCACGCGCTTCGTATCGAGATTGGCGGCGACCAGATCGCGCGAAATGGACGCCATCGCCTCCGGCGTGTCGGGGATAAACAGCGTGTCGATCTGATCCGCGACGGCGGCGATGCGTTTCACCGATTCGCTCGCGGAGCCGGGCTTATAGCGCTCGATCGTCATGACGCGCAGACCGTGATTGGCGGCGCTTTGCTGAAACTGCGCCAGCGCGATCGCGCCATAGCTGTTATCTGGAATGAGCGCGGCGATGGATTTTTTGTCGCGCTGGGCGGCGAAGGAAATGATCCGCTCGACGTAGTTCTCGACGAGGAACGACAGCAGATAGACGCCGTGCGCCGCAGCGGAAGTGTCCGTGGAGAAGGCGATCACCGGACGTCCGGCGCCGCGCGCGACGACGCCGGCCTCCTTGACGCCGGCGGCGAAGACCGGCCCCAGAATAATTTCCGCGCCCTCGTTCACCGCGCTCTGCGCCGCGGCGGCGGCGCCCGCCGGCGTGGAGTGATCGTCCTTCACCAGAATGCTCACGTCATTGGCGCCGGAATCGAGGTATGCGAGTTGCGCGGCGTTGCGCAGCGACGCGCCCACGACCGATGGACCGGAAGCTTGCGTGAGCGGGACGATCAGCGCGATTTTGACGGAGCCGCTCCCGATCTGCTCGGTGGGCTCCCCGGCCGCGTGCTGGGCGGCCCCCGGCGCCGCCGGCGGCGTGGCGAGGCTCAAGTCCCGGGCGCCGGGACGGCCGCCGGGGTTGCAGGCCGCAAGCAGGGTCGCCGCCAATATGGTCAAAGCGAAGCCCAGGCGCGGCGCGCCCGCTGGCGACAGTCGATTTGCCTCGTGCATGAAGATTAACGTCCTCTGCCTCGCGGCGACAGCCGCAGGGACCATCCCGCCGTCCATTTGCGCCGAATAGGCCCGCCTCATTAGCCCAATGTCAATAGACGTTCAAATTGGCTACGCTGCGATGAAAAGCTATTCGACAGGCGCCGCCTTGCCGAAAGCGGAGCTAACGTTCTATATAAAGAACATTTGACCGCTGGATCGAACGGCGCCTAACGCGCAATGCGTATGCGAGGTGAGCATGTCTGACGAAAGCGCCCGTGCGGCGAACGCCGGCTACACCGCTTTCGGCCTCAGGGCGGAAGCCGAGCCGATCGCGCCCGGTCTGCATGTCGTGGCGACGCCGATCGGCAATCTGCGCGACATTTCCTTCCGGGCGCTGGCGACGCTCGCCGCCGCCGACGGGGTGATCGCCGAGGACACCCGCGTCACCAGCGTTCTTTTGGCGCATTACGGCATTTCCACGCCGCTCGTCGCCTATCACGAGCACAACGCCAAGGTGATGCGGCCGCATCTCATCGCGCGGCTGGAGGCGGGCGCCGCGCTAGCGCTGGTTTCCGACGCTGGCACGCCGCTTGTTTCGGACCCCGGGTTCAAGCTGGTGCAGGAGGCGTTGGCGGCCGGCGTCAAGGTGACATCGGTTCCCGGACCCTCGGCCGTGCTAGCGGCGCTGGTGGTCGCCGGCCTGCCGACCGACCGGTTCTTTTTCGAGGGGTTCCTGCCGCATAAAAGCGGTCCAAGACGCGCGCGCCTCGCCGAGCTCGCGCGCATCCCTGGCACGCTGGTGTTTTTCGAAAGCCCCCGCCGGATCGCCGAGACGCTGCAAGATTGCCTCGCCGCGCTTGGCGACCGCGAGGCCGCCATCGCCCGCGAACTGACCAAGATTTTCGAGACCGTGCGGCGCGGTTCGACCGCCGAACTGGCGGCGGCTCTGCGCGGAAGAGGAGCCTCCCAAGGGCGAGATCGTGCTGCTGATCGCGCCGCCCGAAGCTGGCGCGGAGGCGATTCTGGAGGCCGACCTCGACGCGGCGATCGGCGAGGCGCTGGCCACCCATTCGGTCAAGGACGCCGCCAGCGTCGTCTCCGCCGCGACCGGGCAGCCGCGCCGGCAGGTTTACGCCCGCGCGCTGCAAATTTCGGGCGGGCCGGGAGAAGTGAACCCGCCCGCCTCGCGAAAGCGCCGCGCCAACCACGACTTCGGCCTGCGCGCGGAACGCCTCGCCGCGCTCTGGTTGCGATTGAAATTGTATAAGATTCTGGCGCGCCGCTACCGCGTCAACGGGGGCGAAATCGACATTGTCGCCAAGCGCGGCGACGACATTGTATTCGTCGAGGTGAAGGCGCGCGGCGCGATGGACGACGCGCTGATCGCGATCACCCCGCAAAAGCAACGGCGCATCGCCATCGCGGCGGCGCGCTGGCTGGCGGCGAACCCCTGGGCCGCCCAATATACACTGCGCGCCGACGCCGTGTTCGTCGCACCCCGCCGCCTGCCGCGTCATGTCATCGACGTGATGGAGCTGCGGATCGGGTGACGGGCGTGGCGACTGGACAGGGACGGACGGGCGGGGCAAAAAGGCGCAAAGCAGGCCGCCCCCGCGCCGCGCAAACTCACGAGACGCTGATATGAACAAGCCGGCCAACGGACATCGAAACCCTCAAAGGCGCGGCGGCGATGTTCGCCCGCTATCGGCGGGACGATTCGCCAAAACCCACGCAGTGGAACGAGACGCTCGAACTCCTGCTCGCGCATCGCTCGCATCGCGCCTTCCTGCCGCGAAAACTCCCCGAGGGCGCGCTGGAGACCATCATAGCGGGCGCGCAATCGGCTTCGACCTCCTCGAATCTGCAAGTCTGGAGCGTCGTCGCGGTCGAGGATCAGGAGCGCAAAAACCGCCTGGCCGATCTCGCCGGCGGTCAACAGCATATCCGCGACTGCGCCGTATTTCTGGTCTGGCTCTCCGATCTCGCCCGGCTCGACAATCTCGCCAAGCTCAACGGCCGCGAGGCGAACGCGCTCGCCTTTGTCGAATTGTTCCTGACCGGCGTCGTCGACGCGGCGCTGGCGGCGCAAAACGCGGTCGTGGCGCTGGAATCGCTGGGGCTCGGCTCGGTCTATATCGGCGCCATGCGCAACAAGCCCTTGGAGGTCGCCAAGGAGCTGAACCTGCCGCCTAAAGTCTTCGGAGTGTTCGGCATGGCGGTCGGCTTTCCCGACCCCGCCGTCGAAACGGGCGTCAAACCGCGCCTCGGCCAGGGCGCCGTGCTGCACCGCGAACAATATGAATGGGGCGAGGCCCAACTCGACGCCATCAACACGCTCGACGCGAAATTCCGCGACTTCCAGAAGGAGCAGGGCCTGCCTGAACAGGGCTGGATACGTCAGGTTCTCTCGCGCGTGCGCGGCCCCGACGCGATGAGCGGCCGCCACAAACTGAAAGAGGAGCTGGCCGCCTTGGGCGTCGAGTTGAAGTAATCGCCGGTCATCGCATCGACGGGTTCATCTCGTCGACGCGCGAGCGGGCGCGCTCGCGTATCCCGAAGGAGATGACCAAGCTGAACATGGCCGCCGACATGCACCACAGCGAATACCAGGCCGCGCGGTTGTGCAGCAGCGAATAGACGAAGGTGAGGAACACCGTCGCCCCAAACAGCCGCAGCGCCCGATTGTCGAACGAGACCAGCGGAATGACCGTCAGCGCGAGATAGGCGAGATCGGCGATCAGGGGCGGACGGTCGAACCCCGGATCATAGGCCAGCGAATGTCCGACGACGCTCACCGCGATGCCGTCGGCGCCGGCGAGCTGGAAGCCGAGATATAGCGCGAGGAGGCCGCCGCAGCCGCACATCCGCTTCCAAATGCGCCTGCGCCGCTCGTCGGTTTCGGCGATCGACGCGGCCAGGGGCGTCAGAACCGGCCAAACGAGAAACGCGATCATCGTATATATATAGCGAAAAATCTCGTCGCCCTCGAAGGGATGCTCAAGCGACCACCAGACGACGCCCTCGACAAATTGATGCACGGAAAACACCAGCGGAAACACCGCGAAGCCAAGCATCCGCCGGTCGTGGCGCAAGGCCCTGTGGACCGTGGCGGCGCCGATCACCGCAAGCGCGCATCCCGCGTTAACGCTCGCTCCCAGGGAATAGCACATCGTCAATTGCGCCCTTCGCGCGAAACCGTTTCGCGCGGACGATGGCTCTCCGCGCGGACGAGAGAAACGAAATTTTGGCGTCTCGGGACGGACCCGCGACGCCGCCGACAGCGGTGAAAATATCTTCGCCCCCGACAAAATCAACAGCGTATTGTCCCTTTCCCCAAGCGCCGCTCCGGCCTCGAGGCGGGGCCGGCGAACGCCGCTCTTGCTCGCCGGCGCGAGAGTGCCTACATGCGAACCTTGACAGTCATATGAGGCGCGAATGGACGAGGAACAAAGGTCGAGACCGGCGGGCTGGCACGCAACCACCATCGTAATGGTGAAGAAGGACGGCAAGACGGTCATCGCCGGCGACGGTCAGGTGAGCCTCGGCCAGACCATCATGAAGGGCAACGCCAAAAAAGTGCGAAGGCTCGGCAAGGGCGACGTGATCGCCGGCTTCGCCGGCGCGACCGCCGACGCCTTCACGCTGTTCGAGCGGCTCGAATCCAAGCTCGAACAATATCCCGGTCAACTCACCCGGGCCTGCGTCGAACTCGCCAAGGATTGGCGCATGGACCGCTATTTGCGCCGATTGGAGGCGATGATGCTGGTCGCCGACAAGGATGTCGGCCTGGTGCTGACGGGCTCCGGCGACGTGCTGGAGCCGGAGGCCGATCAGACCGGCTCCGTCACCGCGATCGGTTCCGGCGGCAATTACGCGCTCGCCGCCGCGCGGGCGATGCTCGACGGTCCGCGCGACGCCGAGGCGATCGCCCGCCGCGCGATGGACATAGCCGCCGACATTTGCGTCTACACCAATCACAACATCGTCGTGGAGACGATTTGAGCCCCGTCGTCTTCTGAAGGAACCGAGATATGGCCGATTTCTCGCCGCGCGAGATTGTTTCCGAGCTCGACCGCTACATCGTCGGACAATCGGCGGCCAAGCGCGCGGTCGCCATCGCGCTGCGCAACCGTTGGCGCCGGCTTCGTCTCGAAGGTCAGATGCGCGAGGAGGTTCTGCCAAAGAACATATTGATGATCGGCCCCACCGGCTGCGGCAAGACCGAGATCGCCCGCCGGCTGGCGCGGCTCGCCGACGCGCCCTTCCTGAAGGTCGAGGCCACGAAATTCACCGAGGTCGGCTATGTCGGCCGCGACGTCGAGCAGATCGTGCGCGATCTCGTCGAGGTCGCGATCAGCCTCGTCAAGGAGCGCCGCCGCAAGGGCGTCGAGGCGCGCGCGCAGCTCGCCGCCGAGGATCGCGTGCTCGACGCGCTGGTCGGTCCCGCCGCCCAGCCGGCGACGCGGGAAAGCTTTCGCAGGAAATACCGCGCCGGCGAACTCGACGACAAGGAGATCGAGATCGAAATCGCCTCCGCCGGCCCGAGCGGGCCAGTGTTCGAAATGCCCAATATCCCCGGCAGCGTCACCGCTTTTTCGCTTGGCGACATTTTCGGCAAGGCGTTTCAGGGCCGCTCGAAGACGCGCAAGCTCCACGTGAAGGACGCCATCGCGCCGCTCGTCGCCGAGGAGAGCGACAAGCTGATCGACCAAGAGGAGACCGTGCGCGAGGCGATCCACGATGTCGAGAACAACGGCATCGTGTTCATCGACGAAATGGACAAGATCTGCGCGCGCGAGGGGCGCGGCGGCGGCGGCGATGTGTCGCGCGAGGGCGTGCAGCGCGACCTGCTGCCCTTGATCGAGGGCACGACCGTGACGACGAAACACGGCTCGGTGAAGACCGATCACGTGCTGTTCATCGCCTCCGGCGCCTTTCATGTCGCCAAGCCCTCGGACCTGTTGCCGGAGCTTCAGGGCCGCCTGCCGATCCGCGTCGAACTCGCCTCGCTCAACGAAGAGGACTTCCGCCGCATCCTCACCGAGACGGAAGCCTGCCTGACCAAGCAATATGTGGCGCTGCTCGGCACCGAGGGCGTCGAGCTGGAATTCGCGCCGAGCGCCGTGGAGGCCATCGCCAAGGTCGCCGTGGAGGTCAACACCTCGGTCGAGAACATCGGCGCCCGGCGATTGCAAACGGTGATGGAGCGCGTGCTCGACGACATCAGCTTCACGGCGTCGGACCGCGACGGAGAGAAGATCGTCATCGACGGCGAGTTTGTCGAGAAGCACATCGGCGATCTCGCGAGAAACCGCGATTTGAGCCGGTTCATTTTGTGACGCGCGGGGCGCCTCGCACTTGCGCGGGGCGAAAACCGTTGCCATAAGGACCGCCGGCTTCCCTCAACCGGCGCATCACATGTCCAGCTTCCCCGAGCGCGTCTTTTCCGGCGTGCAGTCCACCGGCAATCTGCATCTTGGCAACTATCTCGGCGCCATCGTCAAATTCGTCGAGCTGCAAAAGACCCACGACTGCCTCTACTGCGTCGTCGATCTGCACGCCATCACCGTGCCGCAAGACCCGCTGACGCTGCGCGACAACACGCGCGAGATCGCGGCGGCCTTCATCGCCTGCGGGATCGACCCCAAGAAGAACATCGTCTTCAACCAGAGCCAGGTTCCCGAACACGCCGAACTCGCCTGGGTCTTGAACTGCATCGCGCGCATCGGCTGGCTGAACCGCATGACGCAGTTCAAGGACAAGGCCGGCAAGGACCGCGAGAACGCCTCCATCGGTCTCTACGATTATCCCGTGCTGATGGCCGCCGATATTCTGATCTATCGCGCGACGCATGTGCCGGTCGGCGAGGACCAGAAGCAGCATCTGGAGCTCGCGCGCGACATCGCGCAAAAATTCAACAACGACTTCGCCGAGTCCATCGTCCCGCAATGGCTTTGGCGAGGCGTTCTTTCCGCTGCCCGAGCCGCTGATCTCCGGCCCGGCGACGCGGGTCATGAGTCTGCGCGACGGCTCCAAGAAAATGTCGAAGTCGGACGCCTCCGAATATTCGCGGATAAACCTCTCCGACGACGCCGAGCAGATCGCGCAAAAAATCCGCAAGGCCAAGACCGACCCCGAGCCCTTGCCGAGCGAGGAAAAGGGACTGGAAGAACGCGCCGAGGCGGCCAATCTCGTCGGGATTTTCGCGGCGCTTTCCGGGCGCGACAAGACGGGCGTGCTCGCCGAATATGGCGGCGCCAATTTCTCGACCTTCAAGAACGCGCTGGTCGATCTCGCCGTGGAAAAACTCTCGCCGATCACCGCCGAGATGCGCAAGATCACCGCGAACCATGATTATATCGACACGGTGCTGCGCGACGGCGCCGAGCGCGCGCGGGCGCTGGCGAACGAGAACATGAAGGCGGTGAAGGATA
>CAVZKF010000024.1:0-13402 GCA_963775775.1 uncultured Alphaproteobacteria bacterium | reverse complement strand
CGGCGCGAGCGGGCGACGCATGGCGTCTATATCGAACCCGCCCCGAGCCGTCCCGCCTACGCGGAGCCGCCGCGCCGCTTCACCGACGAGGACAGGGCTCCCGGAAGGGCTCCCGCCTCGGAAGACGAGCGCTTCGCGGGTCCCTATGTGCCGCCGGCTCCCGAACAGCCGGCGCGCGCGGCCCGCATGCCGCAGATCGAGGATTTCCCGCGGCCTGGCCAGGAGCAATTGCGTCAGGCGCGCGGCGAGATCAGCCAGGCCGATCAACGCCGTAAGTCGATCTTCGAGCGTCTCGCCTCTTTCGGGTCCAGCCGCCAGGAGGACGCGATACAATCGCTCGCGCCGCAGCCTCAACCGCAGCGCCAGTATGCGCCGCAGTCGTCGCAACCCTCGCCCGCGCACGCCGAATACGCCAAGCGTCCCGTCGCTGGCGGTCCGCCGCCCGCGCCGCAGCCCAGCCTCGATCAGCACGGCCGCCGCGCCGCGCAGGTCCGCGGCGTCGAGGAGGATCACCTGGAGATCCCGGCCTTTCTGCGGCGTCAGGGCAATCACTAGTTCGAGCCGCCGCGACGAACTGAAGAGGCCCGCCTCGCGGCGGGCCTTTTCGCGCGCGCCCCGGCGAGCGGGCGTTCGCCGCTACGCCGTGGCGATATAATCTCGAAGCGCCTTATGTTCGTATTCGATCTCCTCGATCCGATATTTGACCACGTCGCCGATCGATACGAGCCCGACGAGGCGTCCCCTCTCGATCACGGGCATGTGCCTGAACCGCTCGACCGTCATCGTTTCCATCGTGGAATGGATCGTGTCGCGCTCCGACGCCACCTTTGGATCTTTCGTCATGTGGAGCGCCACGGGATCGGCCAAGGCGTCGGCTCCCCGATTGGAGATCGCGGCCACGATGTCGCGCTCGGAAATGATTCCGACAATGGAGCCGCTTGAGTTGACCACTACCAGCGCGCCGATGCCCCGCCGCGTCAAATCGACCGAGATTTCGTTTAATGTCCGATCCTCCGACGTGGTGGCCACGTCGCGGCCCTTTTTGGCCAAGATTTGGGCGACTGTCATCCTCCATCCTCCCTTTCCGCGTTTCGGGATTGAACACTTCCCCGAAGCTAACGCTTGGGCGACGATAATGTTCCTCCGCGCGCGAAAGAGGCGAAACGGCGGCGCGCGTTTTGCCCGTAGGCGAAGGTCGCCCTTCCCGACCCGCCCGCGCGTCCGGTTGCGCGGGCCAGCGGCGATGCTGTAACAAACTGTCGTAAAGCGTTACTGGAGCGAAGGCCGGGCAGGGCATATGGTCGCTGCGGCGCTGTTCGCGCACGCCGGGATCGTCGTGGGCGCCAAGGGGGATCGCCAAATCGCCATGAAGCCGTGTTTCGACACATCATCGCGCCAGACGAGCTTGCGCAAACCCGTCGTCGTTTCGGGGCGCGGCGTGCATGGAGACGCTCCGGCGCGGTTGACGCTCTCTCCGGCCGAGGCCGGAACCGGGATCGTGTTCGTGACAAAGGACGGCGACATTCCCATCGCCGCGCATTGGACGAATGTCCGCTCCACGCGGCTGCGCACCGAGATTGGCTCCGGCGCCGCGCGCGTCTCGACCATTGAACATCTCATGGCGGCTTTCGCGGGCCTTGGCGTCGACAATGCGCTTGTCGAAATCGACGAGAGCGAAGTCCCGGCGGCGGACGGTTCGGCGCTGCCCTTTGTCGCGGCGATCCGCGACGCGGGGATCGCGCGCCTCGGCGCCGCGCGCCGCGTGATAAAAATCGTCGAGACGGTTCGGCTCGGCGACGGCGCCGGATGGGCCGAATTCGCGCCGACAAACCGCCGATGTCTCGACCTCGACGTGGAGATCGCGTTTCCGGGCGCCATCGGGCGCCAAAGGATCGCGCTGCCGCTAAACTCGCCCATTTTCGAGCGCGAAATCGCGTCGGCGCGCAGCTTCGGCTTTCTGCGGGACGCCGAGCAGCTTTGGCGCCAGGGGCTGGCGCTCGGCGCCTCGTTTGAAAATTGCGTCATTTTCGACGGCGACCGGGTGCTCAATCCGCGCGGGCTGCGTTTTCCGGATGAAATGGCGCGCCACAAAATGCTCGACGCGATCGGCGATCTCGCGCTCGCCGGGGCTCCGATTCATGGCGCCTTCCGCTCCTATCGCGGCGGGCATGGGCTCAATCTCGCGCTGATCGAACGGTTGATGACGACGCCTTCCGCCTATGTGCTGAGCAAGGACGCCGAAGGCTCCACGCCGCGCGGTCCGCGCCGCGATGGGGAGGCGAAGGGGCCGGGATCGACTGGGCTGGGGCTTGGCTTATCGCCTTAATCTCGCCAGAAGAAACTCGTTGATGACAGCCTCGCGGGAGCGCCGCGCCGCCGGCGAGTGGCGCCGCGAGACGCTTTAGGTTAAAGCTACGCCGAAATTTCCCGGGCGCCGCCAGCGCTCGACCGCCGCGAGAGGCCGCTGTGATGATCGTTTTGTTTCGCTCGATACGGATTTTGGCCGTGCCGTTCGCGCTGTTTCTATTGGCGGCGCCTCATGGCGCGCGCGCCGACTTGCTCGATCCGATCACAAACCTGTTCAGCGGCGGCGGCGAAAAATACAAGACCGAGATCGCGCCGGTCATTCCCGCCGAGGATCTTTACAATCAAGGCCTCGCCTTTCTGAAGCGCAATGATTTCGAAAACGCCGCCAAGAAGTTCGGCGAGTTGGAGAAGCAATATCCCTTCTCGCAATGGGCGCGCAAAGGTCTGCTGATGACCACTTTCGCGCAGTACGAGAAGCCGGCCTACGACGACGCGGTTTCCTCCGCGACGCGCTACATCGGCCTTTATCCGAAGTCGCCCGACACGCCCTATATGTATTATCTCGGCGGCATGTCTTATTATAACCAGATCACCAATGTGATGCAGGATCAGACCAATTCCGAGAAAGCTCTGGCGTTCTTTTCCGCGCTGGTCGAAAAATTCCCCGATTCCGAATACGCCGCCGACGCTCGGCTGAAGATGCAGGTCGCGCGCGACCAACTCGCCGCCAAGGAAATGTCTGTCGGCCGATTTTATCTGACGCGCAAGAATTTCCCCGCCGCGATCAACCGTTTTCACGACGTGCTCGGCAAGTACCAGACCACCCGCCACACCGAGGAGGCGCTCTATCGCCTTACCGAGGCCTATCTCTCCATGGGCGTGACCGACGAAGCGCAGACCGCCGCCGCCATTCTCGGCCATAACTACCCGGATTCGCAGTGGTACCAGGACGCCGTGGCCTTGCTGAAGACCGGGGGGCTCACGCCATACGAACACACCGACTCTTGGCTCTCGAAGATCGGCAAGACGCTTCCGCTCGGGTTGAGCGAGCGAGGCGGGGGATAGATTTGAACTTTAGAGCGCCTTCGGCGAAAGTGGACGCCGGTTTTGCCTCGGAGGGCGCGGCAAAATAATGGAATCCGCACCCTTTCCGGTTCAATCAATACCGGAAGAACCTTAGCGGCCAACCCAAATTCTCGCCTCCAGCCGAGAGCATTGGACGCGGCCACGATTCGCCGGAATGGATGAACGCCAGGCTCGCGCCATGAACGCCAAGCGTTCTTTTCGCATCGCGCCGCCTTCGCCTTGAACAACTTCGCCAAGCCAAATCGCTCCGCCCTTGTTTGGCGCGGGAGACGGATTCATTCTTGCGCCGTTTGAACGCGCGCAAGCTTGTCTATCTAATTGATAGATAAAGGAAAATCGACACTTTTCAGACAAAATCTAGAAACAGTTCTATTGGATACTGGCGCAACGCGACAAGCAATTGGTCACGATAATGGCGCGCGTTGAAAGAGGATAATATGCGCTTTGCGATTACAGCGACGGATGAATTTTTGGGAGTATTTGAAGCGTTTGTGCGGGCGGGATGGCAACCGTTGAAACTATTTTCGGGGACCGCCCCGGGCGAGGCGAATCTTCAGCATTCCGCCATCGCCTTCGCCGAACGGCATCACGCCGCGATACAATTGTCGCGCATGACGGAAGACGATTTGCGAGGACTGCGCGACCAAAAGTGCGACGCGCTTATTGTCGCGAGCTACAAATGGAAAATCCCTGACTGGGAGCCCTATCTCAAATACGCCGTCAATTTTCATCCTTCCCCCTTGCCGGAAGGACGAGGGCCCCGGCCCGCCATACAGGCTATTTTGGAAAAGCGGAACGTCTGGGCGGTGACTTGTCATCGCGTCACGCGCCGATTCGACGAGGGCGCCATTCTCGCGTCCGAAATATTTGGGTTGCAGTCCGACGAATGCCAGGAAAGCCTAGACCTTAAAATCCAGATGGCCGCGAAGGAACTGGCGAGGCGGATCGCGGGACCGTTTGTCGACCTGTGGGACCATGCAAAGCCCCAAGAAAAAGGAAGCTACTGGCCCGGGCTCAAAATCGAACAGCACTTCATCGATTTCAAGAAACCGGTGGACGGCGTCATGCTGCGCATTCGCGCATTCGGCCCCGGCCAAAGCCTAGCGAATATCAATGGCGGCTGCTTCATCGTCAAACGCGCGGTCGGCTGGCGGGCGAAACATGATCTTGCTCCGGGGGTCATCGCGCATACCCACCATCGAACGATGGTGATCGCCGCTTCGGACGGCTATATCGCCGTTCTTGAAAGCGAGGGGCCCTTGCCATTCCCGCCAAATTGCTCGCCGGGCGGCAGCATTGGCGGTTGAGCGCGGATCATCGAATGGATTTCGCGATGAGCGTTGCACCCGACCCATCCAGTCACTCATTCGGGCGCTCTTCGCCCGGATCATTCAGCCGTCGCGTAATCGGGCTTCGTAGTGATTGATCGGTCGCCGCCAAGGCGCTAAACCATATTCCGTCGAACGTCCGAGACGCGGGCGGCGGATATGGCTCGCCCAGGTTCGGTGTGCGGGTCTCGACCGAGGCGGCCGCTAATCATGATCGACTTATATGAAGTTCTCGGCGTCTCGCGCGATGCGGATCTCGCGACGATCCGGCGTGCGTACCGTAAGAAGGTTCGCGCCACCCATCCCGACGGCGGCGGGTCGGTGGAAGCCTTTAACGAACTCAAGACCGCTTATGACGTTCTCTCCGATCCCATCCGTCGCGCCCGATATGATGAGAGCGGCGAGGTCGGCGCTCCTGCGCCGGATCCTCACCAGAAGAAGGTCGTCGAGATTTTGTCCGTCGGACTCGACTTGGCGTTGCTCAAACTTAGCAGGACGCCGCATGTCCGTAAGGATTCGGACATTATCCGCCTGACGGCCGTCGCCCTGGCCGAGAAACGCCAGGAATGGGTTACGCAAAAAGGCCATTTCATAAAGGCGCTCGATGACGCTCGCCGGCTTAAGGATCGGTTTCGCGTGGCGAAGGGCGAAAACCTCATGGAGGTCGTAATCGCGAACCGCATCACCGCTATAGATAAGCAGATAGATTTTCTCGCGGGGAACGTCGATTTGATCGACGAGGCCTTGGAGATATTGCACAACACGCGCTTTGACAGTCCGCTTGAACTGACGAACGAGTCGGATTCGGCGCCCGAACTCACGGACGACCAAAAGCGCATTTTCTCTTGGTTGGACAGATCCAATTTGGTTTGGTTCAAATGATCGATCCGGCCACTTGTCCGGTTTCCAAACAGCCAGCCGCGGCAAACGCGTGGTTAGCGCGCCTTCGCTAGGTTTTTGCCAATGTCGCAGCGGGAATTCGACCTTATCGTCATTGGCGCGGGTTCGGGCGGGGTCCGCGCGGCGCGCGTTGCCGCGAACCATGGCGCCCGCGTCGCCATCGCGGAAGAATTTCGCGTCGGCGGCACTTGCGTCATCAGAGGCTGCGTGCCGAAAAAACTCTATGTGCTCGCGAGCCGCTTTCGCGACGCCTTCGATGACGCCGCGGGCTTTGGATGGAGCGTTGAACCGCCGCGTTTCGACTGGCCGCGCCTCGTCGCCGCCAAGGAAAAGGAAATCACCCGGCTCGAGGGCCTTTACGCGCAAAATCTCGAAAAAGCCGGCGTCGAACTGATTCGTCAGCGCGCCGTGGTGGAGGATGGCGAAACTGTCCGATTCGCCAATGGCGAAACGGCGCGAACGAAAACGATCCTGATCGCCACGGGCGGCGCGCCGGTGATTGCGCCGAGGGTTCCCGGCATCGAACTGGCGATCAGCTCCAATGAGATTTTCGACCTTCCGGCTTTCCCCAAGCGTCTGCTTGTGGTCGGCGCGGGCTATATCGCGGTTGAATTCGCCGGCGTTTTCAGCAGGCTCGGGAGCGAAACGCATATGGCTTTTCGCCCCGAACTGCCCCTGCGCGGCTTCGATCTCGATTTGCGCAAGCGGCTGGCCGCGGCGATGGCCCAGGACGGCGTGACGCTCCACCCGGCCGCGCCGCCGATCGCGTTGGAGAAAACTCCCGGCGGCGTGCGGGCGCATCTCGCGAATGGCGCGGAGATAGAGGTCGATGTCGTGCTTGCGGCGACCGGGCGGCGTCCGGCGACGGCGGGCCTTGGTCTGGAGCAGGCCGGCGCGCGGCTGAGCGGGGATGGCGCTGTCATCGTCGACGCGCGGGCGCGAAGCAGCGCCCCGTCGATCTATGCGGTGGGCGACGTGACCGACCGCGTCAACCTCACTCCCGTCGCGATCCGCGAGGGCCAGGCCTTCGCCGACCGGCTTTTTGGCGGGCGCGACGTTGAGGTCGATTACGACAGCGTGCCGAGCGCGGTGTTTTCGACGCCGGAAATCGGCACGGTCGGTCTTACGGAGGAAGAGGCGACGGGGCGTTTCGCCGAGGTCGCGGTGTTCGAGACGGCCTTCCGTCCGATGCTCGCGACGCTGTCGGGCCGCGGCGCTCAGGTCTATATGAAGCTGCTCGTCGACGGCGCCAGCGACCGCGTGGTCGGCGCGCATATTCTGGGGCCCGAGGCCGGCGAAATGGCTCAGCTTGTCACGATCGCCCTGCGAATGCGGGCGACAAAGGCCGATTTCGACGCGACCATGGCGTTGCATCCGACCATGGCCGAGGAGCTCGTCACCATGCGCGCGCCGGCGCGGATATTGCGCGGCTAGCTGCTGCCCGCTTGCGAAATCGCTGGCGTGAAGCGGGGCAGCGAGGCGCTCAAAAAGCGCCGCGCCGCGCCCGTATTGGCTTCGGTGAGCCGCGAGAAGCCATAGGCGACGGCGATGCAGACGCTCATGACGACCGGCAGCGTCGCCCAATGCGCGGGGGTCGCCAGTTGCTTCGCCCATTGCGGACCCATGATCGAATCCTCGATCGAGCGCAGCAGGATCAGGATCGGCATGTGGACGCTATAGAGCGAGAAGGAAAAATCCGCCAAGGTTTTGTGGAATTGCGGCCGCAGCGCGTTCCAGCCCTCGAGCGGCGAATAGCGCACGCTCAGCATCAGATTGGCGAGCAAAAGAGAGCTCGTTAAGTCGGCGGTGTCCTGCAGCCAGGGATGCGCCGCCAGCAGCGGCCCGCGCACCAAAAGGCGGATGGGGACCAGCGCCGCGAAGTAGATCGCTAGCGCGGCCCAGCGCGAGGCGATCAGCGGCCGGACCGGCAGGCTCGCCAGCGCGCCGATGACCCAAAGCACGAAGCCGAAGCGAAACCACGGCGCGCTCGCCAGCGACAGAAAAACCGCGACCCCGACGGCGAAGCCGCCGTAACGGAACCAGTTGGGATAGTTGCGCGCCAGCGGCGCCACGAGCAGCGGGAAGGTGATGTAATACCAAAACTCGCAGGCGAGCGACCACAGCGGGCTGTTGGTGCCGTAGGTGACGGTGTGAATCTCTTGAAAATTAAGGACATTGCCGATGAAGACGCTGGCGCTGTAATGGCCCGCGAACAGCGGTAGATCGTAAAAATCGGTGTTTGGCAGGAAACCGCGGCCGAAGCTGTCGGCGGCGAAGGTCAAGATCAGCGCGGGAACGGTGACGACATAGATACGCGCGAAGCGGTGGATCGCATATTCGCGCAGAAAATCCTTTCCCTTGCGGATGCTGGCGAGCACCGAGCCGCCGACGAGATAGCCGGACATCACGAAAAAGCCGAGCACCGCCTGGTGGCCGAGCTCGAAACTGGCCGCGAACCACCAGACATAGACCGGCGCGGCGTGGGGCGCGGTCATGATGTCGTGGAGGCTGACGAAGAGATTGGTGGAATGGGTCGCTAGGACCAGCAACGCGCCGATCCAGCGATAGGCCTCAAGCATTTGCGACAGAATGATCGGCATTAAGACCTCGGGCGAGCGAAGGGATTCTCGCTTATAGCGGCTTGGCGGGGACGGGGCCAGCTTTGGCGGGTTTGGAGGCCTTGGGGGCGTCCGCGCAAAATTATCGCCAGAATGCGGCGCTTCCTATATAAGCGCCAGACGGGGCGCCGCTTTCGGCGTCAAATAGCGGCGCTGAAAACTGGAGTATCCGAACAGTGGAACGTTGGACGCCTAGCGGCTGGAGACATAAGCCGATCGAGCAGACGCCGGTCTATCGCGACGAGAGCGCCTTGGCGGCGGTCGAACGCCAGCTCGCCGGATTTCCGCCGCTCGTTTTCGCCGGAGAGGCGCGCAATCTGACCCGCGCCCTCGCCGATGTCGCGGCTGGCAAGGCTTTTTTGCTTCAGGGCGGCGATTGCGCCGAGGCCTTCGAGGAGCACTGCGCCGATAACATCCGCGATTTCTTCCGCGTCTTCCTGCAGATGGCGGTCGTTCTGAGCTTCGCCGCCGCCTCGCCGGTGGTCAAGGTCGGGCGCATCGCCGGCCAATTCGCCAAGCCGCGCTCCTCGCCGACCGAGAAAAAGGGCGACCATGAGCTGCCGAGCTATCGCGGCGACATCATCAACGACATCGAGTTCAGCGAGGCCTCGCGCGTTCCCAATCCGGAGCGGCAGTTGCAGGCCTACCGCCAGTCGGCGGCGACGCTGAACCTGCTGCGCGCCTTCGCCAACGGCGGTTTCGCCAATCTCGAAAACGCGCATCGCTGGATGCTGGGCTTCGTCAAGAACAGCCCGCAGTCGGAACGCTATCAAAAGCTCGCCGACCATATCACCGAGACGCTCGGCTTCATGCGGGCGATCGGGCTCGATCCCGAGCACCATCCCGAACTGCGCCAGACCGACTTCTACACCTCGCACGAGGCGCTGTTGCTCGGCTACGAACAGGCGCTGACCCGCGTCGAACTCGACGACCGGAGATTATTACGCGACCTCCGGCCATATGCTCTGGGCGGGCGACCGCACGCGTCAGCCGGACGGCGCGCATATCGATTATCTGCGCGGCGTCAAGAATCCGCTCGGTCTCAAATGCGGCCCGAGCCTGACGCCGGACGGGCTGCTGCAACTGATCGACATCCTAAACCCCGAAAACGCGCCGGGCCGGCTGACGCTGATCTGCCGCTTCGGCGCAGATAAGGTCGAGGACAAACTCCCGTCGCTGATCCGCGCCGTGACGCGCGAGGGCAAGAGCGTGGTCTGGTCCTGCGATCCGATGCACGGCAACACCGTCAGCGCGAGCGGCTACAAGACGCGCCCCTTCGACCGCATCATGGCGGAAATCCGAGGCTTTTTCTCCGTGCATCAGGCGGAGGGAACCTATGCCGGGGGCATTCATCTCGAAATGACCGGCAAGGACGTGACCGAATGCACCGGCGGCGCGCGGGCGATCTCGGAGAACGACCTGCGCGACCGCTACCACACCTATTGCGATCCGCGCCTCAACGCGGAGCAGTCGATCGAAGTGGCGTTCCTTGTCGCGGAGCTGCTCAAGAGCGAACGTCTCGCGCGCGGCGCCAAGGAAAAGGCCGCGGCGGAGTAAGGGAAAAACCCTCCCCGCCGCCGGGGAGGGTCAGCGGTGGCAGACCCGCGTGGTCCGCCAATAACGCACGCCGCGATGCCAGATCGAGTGGTTCACGTTATGGCATCTTGAAGCATAGTGACGCACGTGGACGACGTAATAAACGGGCTGATTGTAGTAGGGGTAGTAATAGGAGGAATCGTCGTAACCGTAGAAGGGCCAATAATCACCCCAGTCGCCCCAGTCACCCCAGCCATAGCCATAGCCGCCATAACCATAACCGCGGCGATAATAGCCGCGGGCGAGCGCGCCGCCATGGTAGCCGCCCCAACCGCCGCCATGATAGCCGCCCCAACCGCCGCCGTGGAAGCCGCCAAAGCCCCCACCGTGGAATCCGCCAAATCCGCCGCCGTGGAAGCCGCCGCCGCCGCGACCGCCGCCTCGCGCCATCGCCGCCGACGGAACAGCCAGCGCGGCGGCCAAGGCCACAATAATCGACAATTTGCGCAACATGATACTGTCTCCTTGCCGTTAAAGGCGAAGTCCCACGGTCCTGTAGCAGCCTCCCCACTCCTCGCCTAACCGGCAAGCTAGGGCGCCCGCCGCCCCTTTGGTAGGGCGAAGCGGGGGATAGTTGTCGGGAAGGTGAATTTGTCGCGGGGCGCGACCAGAGACGCGGCTTTCGCCGCCCCCGCGCCGCGAAAGCAATTAAAATCCGCGACATCGCGCGGTCCGCTTGCCGCTAAACGGAAAGCCGCGTCGCCCCGCCGCGCCCGCGCGTTCCCGCCTCCCGGCTAAACAGTCGCGGCCCGTTGCGCGAGGGCCGCGTCGCCGATATTTGGGAGCATGATGAATCCGCGCCCCGGCCTGGAAGGGCGGGGCGGAGTTTCGGAAGCGCTCGCCGTTCACCCGGCCGTCGTCGTCTCTTCTTCGTCGCGTACGGTCATTTCGTTACCGTGCCACACGAAGTCGTCGAACAGGCATGCGTCAAGGAACATCGCCGGCAACATCACGTCGCGCGCCAGCAAGGCGAAGGGCGTGCGCCAATTACGCGCCCAGCCGCAGATGCGCGCCAGCAGCATTTCCCCTCCATAGAGCGAAGCGAGGATCGCTCCCGCGGTCAGCGCCGCGTCGCCGTCGAGTTGCAAGGCCGCATAGGCGCCCAAAAACACCGGAGCGAAACTGCCGTTCATGAATTCCGGCGCGAAATAGCCAGGAAAGGTGACGCGCCGCAACCGCGCCCAGCGCACGTGGCGCGAATAGACCTCTCGCGCGGTGCGCCGCCCAAGCGGCTGTTCGAACGGCATGTCCACGAGCCGGACCTTGAGGCCCTGCGCGCGAATGATCTTGGTCGAGGCGGCGTCCTCGGCGATCTCGGCGGCGAGGGCGCGAATGCCGCCGGCGCGTTCCAGAACCTCGCGCCGCCACATCATGTTCTTGCCCTGAGCGAAACCGATGCCGATCGCCTCGGCGCCATACTGCCAGCGAGCCTGAAACGTATTGAGCACGGCGCATTCGACATTGGCCCAAAAGCCCTCGGGGCGCGAACCGATCGGCATGGAGATCACCAGCGCCGTGTCGTCGCGGAACGCCGCCAGCATGGTCTGGAGATAGTCGCGCGGCGGCAAGGCGTTTGAATCGGCCAGGACGACATAACGATGCTTGGCCGCGTCCCAACCCTTGACGCAATTATTGAGCTTGGGATTGGCGCTGACATAATCGTCGCCGATCAGGAGGCGCGCGGGAATATCGGGATATTCGGCGATCAGCCGCTCGACCAGCGGGATGATCGGATCGTGCGGCGCCTGCACGCAAAACAACAGCTCGTAGTCGGGATATTCCAGTTCGAACGAGGCGCGCAGCGTCTCCTCGCTGAAGGTCTCCAGTCCGCGCAGCGGCCGCACCAGCGAGACGGGCGGCGCCTTCGCGGGAACCGGCAGATCGCGCGACCGGGCCCGACACTTGCGCGCCGTCACGAACATCGCGGAAAAATTGAGAATAAGCAGCCCCACGCACCAGACGGCGCAAATATAAGCGACAACGGTCATATTCGGCCTCTCATCAAGCCTGATGTCGCGCGGCGTCGAAATTCCGCGTCGCGGTGTCGGCGCGCCCACTAAATCGCGTTTCTTGCGCGCGCCGGCGCCAAAACGAAGACCGGGACGCGGTAGGCTCAATATTCCGCCTGACATTTGCGCGCCGTCTTGGCAAAAGGGAGCCAGCGCAAGATTTGCGTCCCGCCGGGGATTTTCCCAAACCTTGGGTTGAAGCTTGCTCATGACAACTCCAATCGTCCGTTTCGCGCCTTCGCCCACCGGCCGCATCCATATCGGCAACGCGCGGGTGGCGCTATTCAATCGTCTCTTCGCGTCGCAGCACAATGGTAATTCGTGCTTCGTTTCGATGACACTGATTTCGCCCGCTCCACCGAGGCTTTCGCGCGGGAAATCGAGATCGATCTCGCCTGGCTCGGGGTGGTGCCGGACCTCACGCTTCGCCAGTCCGACCGCGGCGCGCTTTACGAGGCGGCGGCGGATCGGCTGCGCGCGATGGGCCGGCTCTACCCTTGCTATGAAACGCGGAGGAATTGGAGAAGCGCCGCAAGATGCAGCAGGCGCGCGGGCCGCCGCCGGTTTACGACCGCGCCGCGCTGCACGCTTCACCCGAGGCGCGCGCGCGATGGGAGGCCGAGGGCCGGCGCCCGCACTGGCGCTTTCTGCTCGACATAAATCGGTCGCCTGGCGCGATCTTATCCGCGGCGAGGCGCATATCGACTGCGCTTCGCTGTCCGACCCGGTGCTGATCCGCGAGGACGGCAGTTTTCTCTACACGCTGCCCTCGGTCGTCGACGACATCGACTCGAAATCACCCATATTATTCGCGGCGAGGATGACGTCACCAATACGGCGGTGCAGTGGCAGCTGTTCGCGGCGCTGGCGCCGGAGCGGGAGCCGCCCGTCTTCGCGCACCACAATCTCTTGGTTTCCGGGACCGGCGAGGGCCTGTCGAGCGGACCGGCTCCCTGTCGATCGCCTCGCTGCGCGAGGAGGGCTATGAGGCGCTGGCGGTCGCGGCGCTGGCGAACCCGACCGGCTCCTCGGAAGCGGTGCGGGCCGTGCGTTCACTGGAAGACCTCTCGGCCGGCATTTCGATCTTTCCCGCGTCTCGCGCAATCCGGCGCGCTTCGATCCGGCCGATCTCGCGACCTTGACCCATCGCACGCTGGCGATTTTCACATTCGAGGATGTGCGGACCGGCTCGCCGCGCATGACATAGTGGGCTTCAAGGCCGAGCCTTTCTGGCTCGCCGTGCGCGGCAATCTGACGCGGTTCGACGACGTGCTGGACTGGTGGCGCGTGGTCGAGGGCGAGGTCGGCCGCCGGAATCCCTCCTTGCGCGAGGACGAGGAGCTTTTGCGGGCCGCCCTGGAGTTGTTGCCGCCAGAGCCCTGGGACGCGACGACCTGGAGCGCCTGGACCGGCGCGATAAAGGCGGCGACCGGCCGCAAGGGCCGCGCGCTGTTTCATCCGCTGCGCCTCGCGCTTACCGGCGTTGAGACCGGCCCCGAACTCGCGGCGCTGCTGCCGCTGATCGGCCAAGCGAGGGCCGCGGCCAAGCTGGCGGCGT
>CAVZKF010000023.1:0-81380 GCA_963775775.1 uncultured Alphaproteobacteria bacterium | reverse complement strand
TCTTTTCTATTCTGCGGTTAGGCCTTGATTCGCATAATCTGTATTATGGAACTAAATGCTCGATCTTGGCAGCCGGCGCGGAACCCGCGCTAAGCTGCGGTCCGCATTCGCGTTTGGAGCTTTCGGACGCGGCGTGAAGGCTATCACGCGGACGGAGTCGGCCGCCGAAGAGTTCCTCGGCGTGGCTAATGGACGACTTAAATTCTCGGCTAAGAAAGCTTCAAACGGTCAGCCGCATCCCGTCGAAGGCCGGCGTCACATTGGGCGGACAAAGCGCCGCCAGCGCGGCGTAATCGAGATCGACATGGAGGTCGGTCAGCACCGCGCGGCGCGGTTTCAAACGCTCGATCCATTCGAAGGCCTGGCCGACCGAGAAATGCGAGCCATGCCGCTGGTGCCGCAGCGCGTCGACGATCCACAGATCGAGACCTTCGAGATATTGGACGCTCTCGGCCGGGATCGCGTTGAGATCGGGCGTATAGGCCAGGGACCCGCTTGGTCCGTCGATGCGAAAGCCGAGCGCGTCCATGTCGCCGTGGTCCAGCCGGAACGGCGTCGCGCGGATCGGGCCGCCCGGCCCTTCCAGCGACACGGCGACGCCTCGTCGCCGAGGAGTTCCTCGGCGTGGCTAATGGACGACTTAAATTCTCGGCTAAGAAAGCTTCAAACGGCCAGCCGCATCCCGTCGAAGGCCGGCGTCACATTGGGCGGACAAAGCGCCGTCAGCGCCGCGTAATCGAGATCGACATGGAGGTCGGTCAGCACCGCGCGGCGCGGTTTCAGGCGGTCGATCCATTCGAAGGCCTGGCCGACCGAGAAGTGCGAACCGTGCCGCTGGTGGCGCAGCGCGTCGACGATCCACAGATCGAGGTCTTCGAGATATTGGACGCTCTCGGGCGGGATCGCATTGAGATCGGGCGTATAGGCCAGGGAGCCGCTCCTACTGTCGATGCGAAAGCCGAGCGCGTCCATGTCGCCGTGATCCAGCCGAAACGGCGTCGCGCGGATCGGTCCGCCCGGCCCCTCCAGCGACACGGCGACGCCTCTATCGAGGCGATGCGCGGTCAGCAGCGGCGGATAAAAACTGCCCGGCGGCGTCGCGAAAATATAGTCGAACTTGGCCGTCACGACCCGCGCCGTCGCGTCGTCCATATAGGCTGGAATGCGCCGGCCGTTCATGATGACGAGCCCGCGCACGTCGTCGACGCCATGGGTGTGGTCGGCGTGCGGATGGGTATAGAGAATAGCGTCGAGCCGCTTGACGTCGGCGTCGATGAGCTGCTCGCGCAGGTCCGGCGAGGTGTCGATCAGGACATTGGTGGCGCTCGCGCCTTCGCCTTGGCTAAGCAGCAGCGAACAGCGCCGCCGGCGGTTCTTGGGGTTCGTGGAATCGCATTTTCCCCAGCCCTGCCCGACACGCGGCACGCCGCCCGAGGAACTGCAGCCGAGAATCGTGACGTTCAGCGTCACGCGGCCAGTTCCTTTTCGCGCAACGGCGGCATTTTGGAGAACAGCCGCAGCGCGTTGGCGGTCGTCGCGGCGGCGAAGTCGGCTTCGGACATCCCCTTGAGGCCGGCTAAAACCCGCGCGGTCTCGGCGACGAAGGCCGGCTCGTTGCGCTTGCCGCGATGCGGCGTTGGGGCCAAAAAGGGCGCGTCGGTCTCGACCAGCATGCGCTTCAGCGGCAGGCTGGCGGCGACGTCGCGCAGAGATTGCGAGTTCTTGAAGGTCACGACGCCGGAGAAGGAAATATAGAGCCCCAGTTCCACCGCCGTGTCGGCAAGCGCCTGCGACGCGGTGAAGCAGTGGAGCAGGGCGGTGAACACCCCCTGCCCCATTTCCTCGCGCAGGATTTTCGCGCAATCCTCGTCGGCGTCGCGCGTATGGATCACCAGCGGCAGCCCGGCGATGCGCGCGGCGGCGATGTGGTTGCGAAACACCCGCGCCGCCGTCTCCTTCGGGGCGTGATTATAGTGATAATCGAGCCCCGCCTCGCCGAAAGCCACGCATTTGGGATGGCGCGCCAGCGCGACGAGCTGCTCCGGGCTGGCCTCCGGCTCGTCGAGCGCGTGATTGGGGTGCGTGCCGACGGTGCAGAACACGTCCTCGTAACGCTCGGCTATCGCGGCGATGGCGGCGAATTTGGTCACATGGGTCGAGATGGTGATCATCCGCCCGACGCCGCGAGCTTGCGCGCGCGCTACGATCTCGGCCTGTTCCGGCGCGAAATCGGGGAAATCGAGGTGGCAGTGCGTGTCGATGAGCATGGGTGCGGTTTACAACGAGACCGCCGTAAAAGGAATAGCGCTTGAGGTCACGTGGACCACGGCGGCGCGTCTCCGGCGGGGTTAGGAGTTCCCCTCCTCCTCCACGAACCTCGGAAACACCGGCGCCGGCGCCGGCAGCCTCGCGCCCGAAACCAGCGCGTGATCGGCGCTGGCGTGGAAGAAGTCGCGCGCGTCCGGCGGCACGCCCAAGAGATCGAGCAGGGCCCCGGCGCCCGCCGGAATGAAGGCTTGCAGAGGGATGGCCAGCCGGCGCAGCGTTTCGGCGGTCACATAGAGGATGGTCTCCATGCGCTCCGGGTCGGCCTTCTTCTTGGCCCAGGGCTCCTGCCCCGCGAAATAGCGGTTAGCCTCGGCGACGACGCGAAAAATCTCGGCGAGCGCCAGATGCGGCTGATAGGCGTCCATCGCCCGCCGCGCGATGTCGATTACCGCTCCGGATTCGTTGAGGATTTTGGCGTCTTCGTCCAGCACGGCGCCCAGTGCGCGGGACCGCGCCGCCGCAATTCTTGTTGATCATCGACAGCGAGCGCTGCGCCAGATTGCCGAGGTCATTGGCGAGATCGGCGTTGATGCGACTGACGATCGCCTCATGCGAATAATTGCCGTCCTGGCCGAACGGGATTTCGCGCAGAAAGAAATAGCGCAACTGATCGACGCCATAGCGTTCGGCGAGTTCGATGGGATCGACGACATTGCCGACCGACTTCGACATTTTCTCGCCGCGGCTGAACAAAAAGCCGTGCACGACGATGCGCTTGGGCAAGGGCGCGCCCGCCGACATCAGGAAGGCCGGCCAAAAGACCGCATGGAAGCGGGTGATGTCCTTGCCGATCACATGGGCGTCGGCAGGCCAGAAATGGAGGCGCTCGCCCTGCCCCGTCAAAAACCCCGTCGCGGTGATGTAATTGGTTAGCGCGTCGACCCAGACATACATCACATGGCCGGCGCTGGTGTGCGGGCTTTGCGGGATCTCTATGCCCCAATTGAAGGTGGTGCGGGAGATCGACAGATCCGCGAGTCCGCGCTTCACGAAGGCGATGATCTCGTTCTTGTAGTGCTCGGGCGTGACGAAGCCGGGGTTTTCCTCGTAGAACGCCAGCAGCCGGTCGCCATAGGCGGAAAGCCTGAAAAACCAGCTTTCCTCCTCGACCCATTCAACCGGCGTGCCCGTTGGCGCGTATTTCCTGCCCTCGCGCTCGGTAAGTTCGCCCTCGTCGTAATAGGCCTCGTCGCGGACGGAATACCAACCCGCGTATTTGGACAGGAAAATATCGCCGTTTTGCTCCATGCGACGCCAGATTTCGAGCGCGGCCTCCTTATGGCGCGCCTGAGTCGTGCGGATGATGTCGTCGGCGCGGGCGTTCAGCGCCTCGCCCATGCGCTCGAACTGCGCGGCGGTGCGGTCGGCGAGCTGTTGTGGGGTCAGCCCCTCGCGCTCGGCGGTGCGCTGCATTTTCTGGCCGTGCTCGTCCATTCCGGTGATGAACAGCACGTCGTAACCATCGAGCCGCTTCCAACGCGCGAAAGCGTCGACGGCGATGCGCTCATAGGCGTGGCCGATATGGGGCGCGCCATTCGCGTAGGGAATGGCCGTGGTGATCATATAGGTGGGGCGCTGCGACATGCGCCGGGTTTACCGTGGTTTCGCGGCGCGGGAAAGCGGAGTTTGAGGCGGCGCGCCTAACGCTTCCCGGCCTCGGCCAGCGCCCTGCTCCAAGCTTCGAACTTTTGCTCGAAGCCGAGGCTCGCATGCGCCGGGCTGGTGGAGGGGAGCCGCAGCGTTGGGGGCGGCGCTCGCAATGTCGCGGACACGTGACGCTCGAACAGCCGCTCTGCGGCCGCGCCGTTAAAGCAGATCAGGCCGATGTCCCGATGCGCTTCAAAGAAGCCCGCGAAATCATTGGGCGCGACAGTCAAAGCCTCGATTTTCGCGTCGAGACTGCCGGGCCGGCGCGCGCTGGCGCAAACATCCCACAGCGCGACGCCGCTCTCGGTCAGTCGGCGCAGCCGGTCTTCGTAGGGAAGTTCGACGCCGGCGCCGAACAGCCGCCCCATCAACGGCCAAAAGGCGTTGCGCGGCTGCGCGTAATATTGCCGCGCGGCGAGCGAAGCCTGCCCCGGCAGCGAGCCGAGGATCAGCACGCGGGCGTCGGCGCGGGAGACCGGCGGGAAGCCGAAGGAGCGATCTTTCGTCACGCTCACCCCCGCGCCGCCCGTTCCAGCCGCTCGAAAATCCCCAGCACCAGCGCCTTTTTGTCGAAGTTGAACACTTCCGTCTCGCGCGCCGCCTGGCCGATTTCCTCCCAGGCGTCGGCGTAGCCGATCAGCCGCCCCGCGCCCTCGCCCGCCAGCGTTTTCACGCGCACGTCAAGAAACCGATGCAGCGCGCGCATGAAAGTCGCGTAGGCGGCTTCGTTGTCGCGGCCCGCGAGGCGGTCGGCGAGGGCGTGGACGGCGCTCCAATCGATTTGCGGCAGGCGGTCGAACATGGCGCGCAGCGTTCGGTCGAAGGCGATGGCGTCGCCGTCCAATAGACGCAGCGCCTCGCGCACCGAGCCCCGCGCATGCGCCGCCGCCTCGTCGATCACATCGGGCGGAGTCGCCGCGTAAGGACCGCCCAGCGCCCGCGCGGCTCGCGCTATGTCGGGCGGCGCCAGCGGCCCCAGCATCAGCTTTCGACACCGCGAGCGGATGGTCGGCAGGCAGGCGTCCCGGCTGATGCGCGATCAGCAAGAACAGCGCGCGCTCGGGCGGCTCCTCGATCAGTTTGAGCAGCGCGTTGGCGCTGGAGCGGTTGAGGTCGTCGGCGCAATCGACGATGGCGACGCGCCAGCCGCCGGTTCCCGATCCCTGATGAAAGGCGTGGATGATCTCGCGCACATCGTCGATGCGGATCTCGGTGAAGAATTTTTTGGTTTTTTCGTTCCAGCTTCGCCGCAGAGGAAACACGTCCGCGAGCGCCATCGCGGCGACCCGCCGCGCCGCCGGCGCCTCTCCGGGCACGAACAGGGACTCGGCCCGCTGAACCTCCGGCGCCGCCGGGTCGGGATGGGCCAGCAGGAAGCGCGCGAGCCGCCAGGCCAGAGTTGCCTTGCCGACGCCCTCGAGGCCGCCCAAAATCCATGCCTGCGCCATTCTGTCTTGGCGGTACGCCGTCAGCAAGGCCTGCTCCGCCGCCGCATGGCCGAAAAACGCCAGCGTCTCGCGCGGGTGGGGCGCGTCCTCGAACCGGTCGCTTTCCGGCGCGGCGGCGGGCTCCCTGCTCATTGCGCTTGCACGGCGGGCGCGAGAAAGCGCGCCTCGACCAGCCGCCAGATCGCCTGCGAGACCTCTTCCTTTGGCGCCAGCGCGTCGACGACGCAGCAACGGTCCGCTTCACTGGAGGCGATGTCGAGAAAGGCGTCGCGCAGCCCCTCGTGAAAGGAGACTTCCTCGCGCTCGAAACGATCCGGCTGCGTCGTCGTCCCGCGTCGGTGCGCCGCCCGCGCGAGCCCCTCGCGCGCCGGCAGGTCGAGCACGATGGTGAGATCGGGCTTGAGATCGCCGAGCGCGACTTTTTCCAAGAGGGCGATCATGCGTGGATCGGCCTTGCCCATGGCGCCCTGATAGGCGCGCGTCGAATCCATGAAGCGGTCGCAGAGCACGAAGGCGCCGCGCTCCAGCGCCGGCCCGATCAGACTGTCGACATGGTCTATCCGGGCGGCGGTGAACAACACCGCTTCGCCGAGGGCCCCCAGCGGCGCGGCGCGTCCCGAAAGCAGAAACTCCCGCAGCCGCTCGGCGCGCGGCGACCCGCCCGGCTCGCGCGTCGCCGCGATCTCGACTCCGGCCTGAGCCAGCCTGCCGGCGAGAAGGCGAATCTGCGTCGATTTGCCGGCGCCCTCGCCTCCCTCGAAAGTGATGAGACGGCCCCGGAGCGAATTGGTCGGCGCGCTCATCGCGGCGTTCTCAATGCTTTTTGGTCAAACGCACGTGGATCGCGCTAGCCGCGTATTCATAGGCGGCGTCGAAGGCGCGCTTGTAAAGCGGGCCCTCCTCGATGCTTTCGGCGGCGACGAGCGGCATGTCGAGGACGACAAGCGCGCCGCGCTTGATCTCGACCCGACCGATTTTGGCTCCCGCCTCGATCGGCGCGACGACCGGCCCCTCGTAGATGATCCTACCGGAGAGCTTTTCCGAACTTCCACGCTGCAATAGCGCCTTGACGTCCTGCTCGGCCGCGAGCGCCACGCTTCCCTTGTCGCCGCCATACACCTGCGCCGTGCCGATCGTCTCGCCGGCCTTGAACAAATCCTTTGCCTCGAAGTTGCGGAATCCCCATTGCAGGAGCTTGCGCGCTTCCTCGGCGCGATCCTTCGCGGTGCGCGCGCCATAGGCCGCGAGGATCAGCCGCCGCCCTTCCTCCACCGCCGAGGCGACAATGCCATAGCCGCTTTTCTCGTCGATATTGCCGGTCTTGAGCCCGTCCACGCCAATGCTCATGGTCAGCAGCGGATTACGGTTCGACTGCTTGATCTTGTTCCAGAGGAATTCCTTCTCGCCGAAATAGCGGTAATAGTCCGGATAGGTTTTGATCACGTAATCGGCCAGCCGCGCCATGTCGCGCGGCGTGACCTTCTGATCCGGGCCGGCCTGCCCCCAGGGATTGCCGAAACTCGATTTGGTCAGGCCAAGCTCGGAACCGCGCTTGTTCATGCGCATCACGAAGGCCTCTTCGGCGCCGGCGACGCCTTCGGCGAGCGTGATCGCCGCGTCATTGCCGGAGTTGATCACGAGCCCGCGGATCAAATCCTCGACGCGCACATGCGAGTTGACCTGGAGGAACATCGCCGACCCGCCGGCCCTCGCGCCGCCGTCGCGCCAGGCGTGCTCCGACACGATGAATTCGTCGTCGAGTTTCAAGCGCCCTTCCGCGAGTTCGCGAAACACCAGTTCGGCGGTCATGATCTTGACCGTGGAGGCGGGCGTCACCAATTCGTCGGCCGCTTTTTCGTAAAGAACGGCCCCAGAACCCGCGTCAATCAAAATCGCGTGGGGAAAGCTCGTCTGGAAACCCTGCGCCCGCACCGGCGCTTCCGCCACGAGCAAGAACCCCGCGACGACAGCAATATATAGCAAATATCCAACAATCTTATTTGGCACGTGCGTGATTCCGTTTGGCGCCTGTTTGGTTTCGGCCGCGACCAATGAAGGATGCGGCGACGTCGCTCGGAACGCAATCTCCGCGCCTCGGCCGACTCCATCGGCAAAAGTAACCTTTCCTCGCGATTATTAAAGACGCCAGGCCGCGAAACTTCGAAAAAAAAAGCCCGTGATTAATTCGACGCCTCCTTGACGCCTTTTTGACTTGACGCGCCGCCGAGATCGAACGGCCGGGTGGGCGGCAGCGGGGCGATGGCCCCGGGCGAGCGCGAACCCGCCCTCGATGAGATGGAGCCCGTATTGTTGGCTTCCCCGTCGACGCTCTTGACCAGAGCGGTCATTTCGTCCCGACCGGAACGGCCCTGCGTCTCCGAGGCCGGGGCGTAGGAACCGGCGGCTCCGTCCCCGCCATCGACAAAATCACGGCGTGGAGGCTCATTATAAGCGGTCCGCATTGGCGCCTCGCGCTCGGCGACCATCACGGGGGACTCAATTCCCTCGAGCGTGGCGGGTTGGCCGTCCGTGCGCAGCGACGCCAATAGTTTATTGGTGTCGGAGCCCGAAAGCTCGGCGCGTCCGACCCACTCGACCTTTACGCGCGCGGTGCCGGTGGAGCGAAAATCCAGCGCCTCGGCCACGCGCTCGGAAACGTCCATCACCCTGCCGCCATGATAGGGGCCGCGATCGTTGACGCGCACGATGACGGAATGCGCATTGCGCAGATTGGTGACGCGGGCGTAACTCGGCAACGGCATGGTCGGATGCGCGGCGCTGAGCGAAGCGCGGTCGAAAACTTCGCCATTGGCCGTCTTGCGGCCATGGAAATCCGAGCCGTACCAGGAAGCCGCTCCCACGACCGCGTAGGGCTTCTCGCTCGGAACATAGGTCTTGCCGGCGATCTGATATGGCTTGCCGACCTGATAGCGACCGCCCCCTTGCGGGACTTCCTCGCCGTCGGCGACGACGCGGGGGCTTGGACGCACGCCGTAGCGGGGATCGATGGCGCCCTGCTCGCGGCTCGAGTAGCGCTGCGCGGGCGGTGGGGCGGCGGCGCAGCCGGCGAAAGCCAACATCGCCAGCAGGGCGGCGGATTTTTTTAACGGCAAAGCGGGCGCGGACGAAATGCGCGAGGGATCGATGTAAGTCATAATCTCCGACACGCGCATTCCGTCGCCAATCAATCGCATCGCACGGTCCTTGCCAATGGGTTCACTTGGAAGCGCCGCCCCGGCCAAGCCAGAAGCGCTTCCACGGTCCCGCCCGCGCAAATCACGCAGACTGTCTGAATTTCATTACATCGACGTTAACATTGCCCGAGCCCCCAAACCGAACGATGGGCCAAGGTCTAGCGACTAGAGAGCCTCGCGATTGCGACGAAAATGCGGCCCGATCCGTGCCTTGCGCCAAATCCTGGTGAAAAGGCGGGGCGTTGACCTCCGCTCGAGACGGCCCTGAATTGATTAACGGTTGTTAATGTCGGGCGTTTCGGAGCGCGCCGGCGCCCTTCGGCGGCGGCTGGCGCTTATGAAGGGGCGAGGTCCACGATCTGCGCATCGAGCTTTTCATTGCCCCGAAACGAGCCCAATGACAGCCGCGCCGCGACATGAAAGCTCTGGCCGCGTCCGCGCAGCAAGGCCTCGCCGAGCGGAGATTCGAGCGCGCGAAAGCAGATCGCGTCCATCTCCACCCCGTCGCCAGCGCGCAGTCGCGCCCGCACATGATGGGCGCCGACCACCGAGGCGTGGCTCACCGTTAGGGCTGGCATCACAAAAACAGGTTCGCTATTCCCCTGCCCGAACGGTCCAGCCAATCCAACCCCTCGCGCGAACTCCTTCGAGGCTCCGCGCAAGGTAATCGCGGCGTCGATGCGCAAAACGTCGTCCCGGCGCCCGGCCTCGACTTCCCGTTCCAAAGTCAGATTCATGAAATCGCGAAAGGCGTCCAGACCGCCGCGAGCGAGCGTCACGCCGGCGGCCATGGCGTGGCCGCCGCCCTTGACCGCCACGCCGGCGTCAAGCCCTCGACGAACCGCGCCGCCAAGATCGACGCCACTTAAACTTCTACCTGAACCTGTTCCAATTTCTTCTTTAAAAGCAATAGCAAAGCTAGGAATCTTAAACTTCTCCTTTAACCTTGAGGCGATCAAGCCGACCACGCCAGGATGCCAATCTTCGCTGCCCACGACGAGACAGTTGAGCTTGTTGGAGCGACGAAATTCCAGCTCCGCCGCCCCTCGGCGAACTCAAGCGTGACTTTTTCGAGAGCCTGTCTTTCGGTGTTGAGGCGGTCCAATTCCCGAGCGATCCTCGCCGCCTCGATCTTGTCGTCGAGCATCAGCAAGCGCGCGCCGAGCCCCGCGTCGCCGATCCGCCCGCCGGCGTTTATGCGCGGGCCGAGCACGAAGCCGAGGTGATAGGGCCTCGGAGGGCCATCCATTCGGGCGGCGTCCATGAGCGCCGCGAGCCCAACTCGTCCGCGCTGGCGCATGACCGCCAGCCCCCTGACCACCAGGGCGCGGTTGAAACCCGTGAGGGAGGCGACATCGGCGATGGTCGCCAGAGCGACGAGATCGAGCCCGGCCAAAAGGTCCGGCTCCGGCCGCGCCTGCGTCCAATGTCCGCGCCGCCGCAATTCGCGGTTCAGCGCCGCCAGGGCCATAAAAACCACGCCCGCCGCGCAAAGCCGCCCCTGCCCCGAAAGGTCGTCCTGGCGGTTTGGATTGACGACGATCGCCGGCGGCAAAATTTCCGGCGCCTGGTGGTGATCGAGCACGATGGTCTCGATCCCGAGCGCGCGCGCCTCCGCCAACGCCTCGATGCTGGTCGTGCCGCAGTCCACCGTCGCGAGCACGCGAGCCCCTCGGGCGTGCAATTCGCGGATGGCCGCGACATTGGGGCCATAGCCCTCCAAAATCCGGTCGGGGATATGAATATGGGGCGGCGGGGCCCCCGCGGCGGTCAGAAATTGCGCCAGCAAGGCCGCCGAACAGGCGCCGTCCACGTCGTAATCCCCGAAGATCGCGATTTGTTCGCCGGCCTCGATCGCCTCGACGAAACGACCGACGGCGCGGTCCATGTCGCGCAGCGTCAGCGGTTCCGGCATTAATTCGCGTAGCGTCGGATTGAGATAGGCTGGCGCGTCGGAAACGCCCACCCCCCTGCCCGCCAGCACCCGAGCGAGGATGGCGTCGAGCCCGTGCGCCTGCGCGATCGCCGCCGCCCGGGCCTCTCCGGCGGCATCGAGGCGCGCCTGCCAACGCCGGCCTAGCAAGGAGCATTCGACGCCCAAAGGCGTCGCCGCGGGGATCGGACATGAGGCGGCTCGTGGGGGAACGAAAACAAAACAGAGCGCGCAAAATCGCGTGTCGGCGCGCGCGAAGCCCTACGCCTCGCCGCGCAGATGCGCAACCCGGACCGGCACGGGCGGATGCGAATAGTAGAATAGCGCGTAAAGCCGGTCGGGCGTCAGCGTCGCCAGATTGTCGCGGGTGAGCCGCGTCAGCGCCGCGATCATCGGCTCCTTGCCAACCATCTTTTTGGCGAAGTCGTCGGCCTCGAACTCGGCCCGGCGGGAGCGCCACGCCATCAGCGGCGAAAGAATATGCATCAGCGGGTCCTTGGCGAGCACCGCGATAATCAACGCCAGACCGGGGTCGGCCGGCAGCGAAAAGACGACCGACAACCCTTGCGGCCCCAGCGCCCAATGCAGCGCGGCAAAGCCGACGAAAGCGAGGCCCGCCGCCATCGCCAGCATCTGGCGAATATGCCCGAATTTGAAGTGGCCCAGTTCATGGGCGAGAATCGATTCGATCTCTTCCGGCGTATGCTTGGCGAGCAGCGTGTCGAACAACACGATGCGCTTGGCCTTGCCGAAGCCGGTGAAATAGGCGTTGCCGCGCGCGGATCGCGTCGAGGCGTCCATTACATAGAGCCCGCGCAACTCGAACCCGCATTTTTGCAGCAGAGCCTCCAGCCGCCGCCGCAGATCGTCCTCGGGGAGCGGCGAGAATTTGTTGAACAATGGCGCGATAAAGGTTGGATAGACCGCCATCATCGCGACGATAAAGGCCATGAAGCCGACGAAGGCGCATAGCCACCAATAGTCGGGCGCCGCCTGAAGCAGCGCGAACATCGCGTAAAGCAGCGGCGCGCCGATGGCCAGTTGCAACGCTCCGGCCTTGAGCCAGTCGGCCAGGAAGCTGGCGAGGCTCTGGCGGTTGAAGCCAAAACGCGCCTCCAGCCAAAAAGTGTCGGCGAGCGACAAGGGCATCGCCAGTAATTCGGCGAGCGCCACGAAGGCCACGAACAGGGCGACGCTTCGGTTCAGGCCCGGCGCCGTCGCCCGCGCGATCAGATTATAGAGCGGCGCCAGCCAGAAAAGCAGCCAAAGCAGCGAGAGAATCCCGTCGTAGACCGTCTCGAAAATCGAAAATCGCGTCCGCGCGAGCGTGTAGTCGGCGGCCCGGCGGTGTTCCTCGAGCGTCACCTCCTTGGCGAAGTCTCGCGGCGCGGCGTCGCGGTTACGCCTGACGAAGGCCATTTGCCGCAGCCGCAGGTAAACGCCGAGCCCCGTGGACAGAACAATGGCGGCGCAGATCATCATGGCCAGGGGCGTCATCGACTGCTCCGAAAAAACCGCGCCACGCCCGCGTGGCCTTCAGGCCGAGGCGGTCGCGCTATCCGCCGAATATAAGCGGGCTGACGTTTATTGCGAGATCAATTTATCCGGAAGGGTTCGGCTCCGCCAAATTCATCCATGCGGCAACAGCAGGTCGCGCGCCTGGTTGAGCGCGGCGGCGCGGGCGACCGAGCCGCCGTGATCGGGATGGGCGCGCTTCATTTTCGTTCGATAGGCGCGCTCGATCTCGGCCTTGCTCGCGCCGAGCCGCACGCCCAAAGTGGCGCAGGCCCGCGCCTCGGGATTGCTCATCATCGTGGCGAGTTCGGCCGGATCGCGGTGGCCGAACCCCCTGGCGTCGGCGTCCTCGGCGTCGGGGGAGCCCATCGACTCGCCCGGCCTCCCTTGTCCCGCCGTGAAACGCGCGCTGCCGCGGGATCGCGCGGTCCGCGAAAATTCTTCGTCGTCGTCCGCGAGAAAGCCAAATTCCCAAAGCGCCTCGCGCAGACGATGAGCGACATCATGCGCGCACAGCGCCAGAAAGCCCGCGGCGACCGCGGCGGCGACGGCGCGCGCGATCAGCGTGCTCTCGGGCGGGAGAATATGCGCGTGGCGCCGCGACGCGCGACTTCCGTTTCGATCCAAAAAGTCGCGAGATAGTCCAGACGCGCCGGCGTGAGGCTTGGCGCGAAGGTCGGCGCGAAAAACACCAGCCCGACGCCGGCGATCCAGAAAAACGGCGACCAGCCGCGCAAGCGCCTGTTGCGCAAGCCGAGCCAGAGAAAATAGACGACGAGCGCCAAAATCATCGCGGAAGCGATTTGGGTCTGCAACTCGACGGCGTGCTGAAGCTCGAACCGACCCGCATGTTCCGCCGCTCGCGCCAAGGCGTTCTCGCCTTCATCGACCCATCGCCACATCTGCTCGGAATTGACCCGCAACGGCTCGAATTCCGCGGAGGCCCGCGTCCGCGCGAGGAGCAGCGGCGCGAGGGTTCCAACGAACACGGCGAGGCCGCCCGCCGCCAGGGAGATGGCGACGCCGCGCGCTTTCGAGGCGCCCAGTTCGTCCGGGCCAGATTCGAATGGGTCGAAGGAAATTGCGCCGCTCCGTGCGTTCTCAGGCCGCGAGAACCTTCCGCCCGCGATTCATCAGGGCGAAAGGCGCGCCGGTCAGCAAAATGTCGACCTCATCGAGGCTTTGATGGCGGCCATTGATCGAAAGCCGCGGCAGCGCCAGCAGGTGATCGCGGTGCTCGGCGAAGATCATGCCGGGCCGCGTGGTCACCGCGCTGACGAAGCCAAGGTCGCGCGCGAGGTCGAACTCGCGCTTTCCCGCCGAGGTCGCGTCGCCGACCGGATAGCAAAAGTGACGCGCGTCCACCCCAATCTCGCGCGCGATCGCCGCGCGGCTGTCGGCCATCTCCCGCGCGCAGGCGTCGGCGTCGAGTTTGGCGAGACGCGCATGTGTCACCGAATGGGCGCCGATGGTGACAAGCTCGTGTCTCGCGAGTTGCGGCGAGCCCTCGCCAATCGAGGCACAGGCTCGACGTCAGCCGGCGGGGCTCCACGCCGGCCCGCGCGCAGAGCGACAGCGACACGCGCAATAGCTCCTCCTCGGAGCCGTCGCGCAGGAGCCAGTAGAGATCCGCGAACGCCCGGCTTTTTTCCTCGGCGTCGCCGCATGGAGCGTCGAAGCGGCGCCCGAGCGTGGCGACGTCGACGCGATCCAAACGGCGAATTGACTCTTCAAGCTCCACCCACCACATGCGCGCCGAGCCGTCGGCGAAGCCGGAGGTGACATAGGCGGTCATGGGCGCGCGATGGCGCTCCAGCACCGGCAAAACATGCTCGATGAGATCGCGGTAGCCGTCGTCGAAGGTGAGCACGACAAAGGGCGCGCGTTCGTCGCCGCCGCCGCCTTGCAATTCCGTCAGGGCGTCGTCCATCGACAGAATGCGATAACCTTTTTGGCGCAAATGTTTGAGCAGGGCGTCGAAAAAATCGATTGAAATTTCGAGCCCCCGATTGGGCTCGAAGCCGTGTTGGAGACGGTGATGCACGCGATGAAACATCAAGATCGCGCCTAGACCCCGCGTGTAGGGCTCGGCCAGTCGATGGGCTCCGCTCGCGCGAAACAATCCCATGCCGGCGTCGATCGCTATTTCCCGCCAGGTCGGCATATCCGTTCCCTCCAACGAGATCCGTTGGCTCGAACCCTGTCCAGTTCTCGTTGACCTTTTGTTGCTATTTGAAAGGATAGGCGCGAAGCCTGAACGATTTGTGAGCGGGATGGTTATAAAGCTGGAAACGCCGACCGAGCGCGTTGAACCATCCCTCGTGGTGTTCGACCGTCTTTCCGACGCGCGCGAGGACTGGATCGCCCTTCGCGAAACCGCGGCCGTCAGCCCCTATCAAAATTACGATTATGTCGCCGCCTGGTTCGAGACGATCGGGCGGGCGCGCGCTTTCGAGCCGATGATCGTCGTCGCGCGCGGGTCGGGTGGGCGCCCGCTCGCCTTGTTTCCACTCGCGACGCGTCAAGCCGCCGGGCTGCGCGTCGCCGAGTTTTTGTGCGGTCGCGAAAGCAACTTCAATATCGGACTGTTTCATCCCAGCGGCGGCCTCGAACCGCGCGGCTTGCTGCTCGCGGCGGCGCGCGGCCGCCCAGAGCCCCCCGATCTCCTTTATCTGCGCAACCAGCCCCGCGGCTTCGGCGCCTTCGAGAACCCGCTGCTTGGCGGCGACGCCTGCCCCAGCCCAAGCTTCGCCTATGGGACCGCCCTGCCCGCCAATGTCGACGCGCTCGATTGTCAAACCTCCAAGGCCTCGCGCAAGAGGCTGCGCAAAAAGGAAAGGCGGTTGGCGGAGCTTGGCGCGCTCACCTTCGAGCATGGCGCGAGCGGCGCGCGCGCGCGCGAGGTTATCGCGGCCTTGATCGCGCAAAAATCGGCTCTGCTCGCGGCCAAGGGCGCCGCCGGCGTCTTCGACGCCCCCGAGATGCGCGCTTTTCTCGAGCGCGCCTGCCACGCTAGGGCGGTGGAAGTCCATGCGCTCCGTTTGTCCGGAAGGGTCATCGCGACCTATGTCGGTCTCGCGATGGACGGGCGGTTTTCGGCCCTCGCCAATTCATACGACAAGGATGAGGATATCGCCCGCTGCTCCCCCGGCGACATCCTTCTGCGCGCGGTGATGCGGGACCTCGTTGCGCGCGGCTTCGCCTATTTCGACCTCGGGGTCGGCGAAGCGCGCTACAAGGACGCCGTTTGCGACGAAACGATCGTGCTTTACGATCTCGTCATCCCCGTGACGACGCGCGGCGCGCTGGCGGCGCCCCTGCTGCGAACCTTGCTCGACGCCAAGAGGCGCATCAAGCAGACGCCCTGGTTGTCGCGGTTGTCGGAGCGCGCGCGGCTATCCGGACTCTTCCGCCGATTTTGAGCCGCCACATATTTTAGCGGCCGCGCCGGCCTACGCCGCGACAAGCTCCTCGGGCGCGTCTTCGATCAGCGACACATCGGCGTGGAAACGCGAGAGCGCGTCGAACAGCTCTCCCGCCGCCGGGTCCGCGTCCCGCAGTAAAATCGTGTGGAACATTGGCGCGAGGCGCAGCGTATTGGCGGCGTCGGTCGTCGTGAAGACCACGAAATCATATGTCCGCGCCAGCGCCTCCACCGTCATCGCGATCTCGTATCGCGGTTCGCCCTCGTCGACGCCGGCGGGAATGATATGCAGACGCGAGCCCGCGTCGCGGTGAATGACCTCGCCAAATTCGGCGGCGCCCGACAGCAGGTCGCGCCAGCCCTTCGGATTTTCGAGGCCGCCCGCCAACAGACCGTCGAAAGCCTTGTCCGAGGCGTCCGCCGCGACGAGGACGGCGCTTCCGCGACGCGCCAACGCGCGGGCCACCGCGAGGGCGGTCCCCGACGCCGCGGGGCTGTCGTCGCCGCGAGAGATCAGCGCCTTGACGCTGGGCGAGGAGAGACGTTCGGTGTCGATCTTCTCGACAATCCGCGCCTTGGCGGCGATTGTCCGCTCGGGGCCGGACGGCCTGTCGCCGGATTCGGAACGCGAAGTCGGTTCAGGCCGGAGTTCCGGCGCCGGTTGGCTCTCCTCCCCGTCCGCGTTGGCGGCGGGCGCCGCCGGCGCGGGCGAATAGTCCTCGGTCAGCGTCGGGGTTGCTCTTGCTCCGTTCGCCGGCGCCAGATCCCCGGCCTCGCTCGCGAGGCGAGGCGCGGAAGGCGCGACGCGCGGGCGCCCCGAAAGCAATTCGCCAGCTAAAATGCCGCCGATCGAGAGAATCAGCGCCGATAAGGTCGCGAAGGAAACAATCGGGATTTTCTTGGGGAAGGAAGGAATTTGCGGCGCCAGGGCGCGTTGGAAAATGCGCGCGTCGGGGGGCGTGGCCTGGGAATTTTCCCGCGCCATGGCCTCCTGATATTTCGCCGTGGCGCTCTCCAGCTGCTCCTTATAGAGACGCGCGGTCCGCTCCAGTTCGCGCAACCGCACGTCCTCGGCGTCGGCGGCGCCGACCACCGTCTTCTGCTCTTCCAGCGCCCGCGTCAGATTCTCGACCCTGGCGCCGGCGATACGGGCGTCGTTCTCCAACGTGCGCGCGACGCGCTCGGCCGCCGCTCGGCCTTGCGCATCGAGATCCTGAAGTTGGGCCTGCAATTCCTTGATGCGCGGGTGGCCCGGCAGCAGCGTGCGGGACTCGAGCGCCAGTTGAGCCCGCAGCGTCACTCGCTGCTCCAACAATCGCCGAATCACCTCGTTATTGGCGACATCGGGAATGTCGCCGATCCGGTTTTGCCGCAGCATCTCGCGCAGCAATCGCGCCTTCGCCTGGGCGTCCGCTTGCGCCGAGCGTGACAGCGACAGCTGCGTGTTGAGATCGCTCAAATGCTGCGCGTTGATCGTCGTGTTGTTGGAGCCGACGAGCAGTCCGGACTTCACGCGAAACTGCTCGGCCTGCTCCTCGGCCTCGGCAACGTGGGCGCGCAACTGCGCCACCAGCGCGGCCAATGAATTGGCGGCGCCCCGCGCGTGGTCTCGTTTGGCGTCCTGCTGAAATTCGAGATAGGCCTCGGCGACCGCGTTGGCGCCCTTGGCCGCGAGATCGGGGTTGCGCGATGTGAACTCGATGGAGAGAACGCGCGTCTTGGTCGGAGAAAGAACGTTGAGCTTATCCGCGAAGGTTTCGAGAATGCGGTCCTCGGGCGGCGTTTGCGTGGGATCGCGCGCCAGTCCCAGCATCACCAGCGCCCGCGTCGTCGCGCCGATGCCCTTCGCGAGCGGATCGAACTCGTCGTTCCCCTGTAAGTCGAGCGCCTTTATGACTCGCCGCGCGAGGTCGCGCGAGGTCAGCAGTTGAATCTGGCTTTGCACCGCCTCGGGGTCGGGCAGGACTTCGGCGACGCGCTCGGTCTTGTCCGCGCGCGGAATGAAGTTTTCCTGATTTTCCAGAAGGACCCGCGCCTCCGCGCTATAGCGCGGCTTGACGGTATTCACGAATATCGCGGAACCCACGAACATCGCCAGGGTCGGCGCGATCACCCACCATCTCCTGGCGGATATGGCCCGCGCGATGCCCGCGAGATCGATCTCTCCCGTCACGCTGCTGTCGTCGCCATTCCGCTCGCCCGCGCGCATCCTTGCAACTCCGTTGATCTCCCGCGGAAATTAACCGGTTATGGTTGCCGCCGAGTTAATCGGCGCGCCGTGTCGGTTAAGTGAAGATTTCGGTCAGCCTTTATTAACCACGCGCGCCTAAAAATTCGTGCGAGCCACCGCCGCGTAAGCAATTTGTAAACAGGTTTGGATCGGAAATGACGAAACATTCGGCCCTGTCGCTCAGCATGCTCTTGACCCTGTTTCTCGGGAGCTGCGCGGCGCCTGGAGACTATAGGCCCGAGCTTTTGGCGGCTCCGCCCATGAACCGCTATACGCTCGCCGCCGGCGACCGCTTGCGGGTCATCGTGTTCGGACAGGACGCCTTGTCGAACTCATACGCCGTCGACGGCTCGGGCCATATTTCCATGCCGCTCATCGGCGCCGTGCCGGTCTATGGCCGCGACACCGCCGCGGTGGAGCGCGAGATCGCCGAACGGCTGCGCGCCGGCTTCGTGCGCGAGCCGCGCGTTTCGGTCGAAGTGGAGGCCTTCAGGCCGTTTTTCGTGCTCGGGGAAGTCATAACGGCCGGGCAATTCCCCTATGTCGAAGGAATGACCGTGCGAACAGCGATCGCCATCGCGGGCGGCTTTAACCCGCGAGGCTTTCAGACCGAAGTGGATATTACGCGCGTGATCGACGGCGTGCCCATCACCGGCCGGGTGCCGCTCGACACCTTGGTGCTTCCCGGAGACACGGTCACGGTGCGGGAACGTATTTTCTGACGCGATTTCGCGAAAGTCGCGTCGCTCGCGCCTCGCGCCTCGTCGGGGGCGCGCAGTCTGAACAGGAGCCGCGAATCATGTGCGCATTCGCCGTCGGCGCCAACCAGCCGAGCCAGAGAGACAGCGAGCCCCAGCGCGACTCGCCAACCGATCAAATCGGCCGCGCCGTCCCCCCTCGCGGAAGTCGCGAGCCGCGGCGCGCCGAACAAAGCCTATTCGCCGATCGTTCTCGGCGGCCTCGTGCGTCTGATCGAATTTCTGTTGCTCGCCGGAGTCGGTTTCGCGGTGCATGAGGTGCATGTGGCGCCCATGTGGGGACACGACATGGCCTATGCGATCGTTATCCCCGGCATGTCGCTGCTCGCGGTGATCTCGCTGCAAGCGCTGGGCCTGCACCATGTGTCGGCGTTGCGCGCGCCCGCGCTGCACGGCCTCAAAATCCTGGGCGGATGGACCCTGGTCTTCGTCGGCGCCCTGGCGCTGCAGTTCTTTTTGAAGCTCGACGGCCAATTCTCCCGCGTCTGGCTCGCCGGCTGGTATTTCTTCGGCCTCGCCGCGCTGATGACCGAGCGCTTCGCGCTCGCCGCCTTCGTGCGCGCGCTGACGCGGCAAGGCAAGCTGGATCGGCGCACGGCGATCGTCGGCGGCGGCCCCTCGGCGGAACCCGTATTGCGCGCGCTCGCCGCTCAGGACGACGGCGATTTGCGCATCCTCGGCGTCTTCGACGACCGCTCCGACGCGCGCTCGCCCGATGTCGTCGCGGGCTTCCCGAAGCTTGGAAGCATTGACGAACTGGTCGAATTCGCCCGGCACACGCGGCTTGATCTCGTCATCTTCACCTTGCCGATTTCGGCGGAGGAGCGCCTGCTGCAAATGTTGCGCAAGCTCTGGGTGCTGCCAGTCGACATCCGGCTCGCCGCGCATTCCAACAAGCTGCGCTTCCGGCCCCGCTCCTATTCCTATATCGGCGACGTGCCGGTGATCGACATTTTCGACAAGCCGATCGCCGATTGGGATGTGTTCGTGAAGGCCGCCTTCGACAAGATCGTCGGCGCCCTGTGCCTTATCGCGCTGTCGCCGGTAATGCTCGCGGTCGCTCATCGCGGTGAAGCTCGACTCGCGCGGGCCGGCGCTGTTCAAACAGTCGCGATATGGCTTCAACAACGAGAAAATCGAAGTCTATAAATTCCGCTCCATGTATGTCGATCAGCTCGACGCGGCGGCCCGGCGCCTCGTCACGAGGAACGATCCGCGCGTGACCCGCGTCGGCCGCTTCATCCGCAGAACCTCGCTCGACGAATTGCCGCAATTGTTCAACGTCGTGTTCAAGGGCAATCTGTCCCTGGTCGGGCCGCGCCCGCATGCGATGCACGCCAGCGCGGCGGATCACCTTTACGACGACGTGGTCGACGGCTATTTCGCGCGCCACCGCGTTAAGCCGGGCATAACCGGCTGGGCCCAGGTCAATGGCTGGCGCGGCGAAACCGACACGCCCGAGAAGATTCAAAAGCGCGTCGAATACGACCTTGACTACATAGAAAACTGGTCGCTTCTTCGCGACATCTATATTTTGGCGCTGACGCCCTTCGCCTTGCTGAAGGGACACAACGCTTATTGAGGGGCGCCTCGCCAATGCCTCTCGCGAAAATGATGGAGAACGGATTGCGCCGCGAACACGCCCTCATCCTGCTGATCGCCGCCCTGCAAGGCGCCGCTGGCGTAACGCTGGCGGCCGTGGCGGCCCATCTTGACGCAAGCGCCAATTTGGCGACCGCGAGCCAGTTTTTGATGGTGCACGCCTGCGCTGGGCTGGCGCTCGCGGCTCTCGCCGGCGCGCTGTCGACGCCGCCGCGCGGGCTGATTTACGCGACATTCGCGCTTCAAGCCGGCGTCACCCTGTTTTCCGCCGACCTCGCGCTACGCGCGCTTTGGCCCCGGAAGGCTCTTTCCCTACGCCGCCCCAATCGGCGGAACCACGACGATTTTGAGCTGGGTCGCCCTCGCGGTCTGGGCGATGATCCGCCTCGTGAAGACGGACCGCGATTTGCGTGGTTAAATTGGGCCGTTAAAGCCCTGGCGCGCCGGCGCCTCTTGGCTCCCATCCATTAAATCGCGGACGGAAACCGGCCCATTCCGGCGGAAATCCCGGTCGCCCATCGGCGAGGATTAACCGCTTCCAAGGCGTCGCGGTAAAAAATGCTAGCGTAACGCTAGACAAACTGGCGCGTCCGCCGCACGATACGTTATGCCCGGTCTGGAACAACCCAGCGCGAAGACTGAGCCCGGCGGCGGCGCGACGGAGGCCGATAGCCACGTCAACCCCCTGCGGGGCTCGCGCATTTTGATCGTCGAGGACAATCCCTACATCGCTCTGGCGCTTGAGGAGATGTTGATCGAACAGGGCCTGGTGATCGCGGGCGTCGCAAGCACGATCGAACAGGCGCTACGCCTCGCGACGAGCGGTCAGATCGATCTCGCCCTGCTCGACGTCAACATCGGCGAACGAAAAATCGATCCTGTGGCCGAGACGCTGACGCGGCGAGGAAAGCCGTTCATATTTACCACGGGTTGCGGCCGCGCCGGTCTTCCCGAAGCGTTCCTTGACCGTCCGATTGTAGAAAAACCCTTTTATATCGAAGAAATACTGCAAACGCTAAGAAGCGCCTTGGCGGCGGCCGGCAGTGGTTGAGAAACCATTTTCCTTCGAGTTAACCGCATTTTTCAGCCAAAGCCGCAATCCGGCCACGCCGCCGTCTTGCGATCGTCGCGCTATTGCGTTACTTAAATTAATCAAAGTCGCGTCCGATTAAGGTGAGTTAACGCCGATGATGAACACGTCACGATTTTGTCGTTACGTTTCCGCGGTCGCGGATTTACGCCTGCGTCCGTATGCTCGCGTCGCCGTTACTTCTGGAGCGGCGATCGCCCTTGTCCTTGGCGCGCTGCTGGCCTTCGACATGCCCGAAAGCCTCGCCGAAGGCGGGCTGTTCGAGGAATTATTCGGCTCGCCGCATCGTCAGCGCCTGGTCGAGCCTTTGTATTACGCTCCGCGAGAGCACGGCTGGCGGGTCAGCCGCCGCCATCACGCCCGGCGCTACGCGCATCACGTCCAGACGCGCGCGCCACGCGCGCCGCCATTTCCCCGTCGACGGCCATCAACTGGCGGCCGCGCATCCGGCGCCGGCGCAGACAATCGCCTTGGGTCGGCGCTCGGTCTGCGTGCGCACCTGCGACGGCTATTTCTTTCCCGTCGCCGACGCTGAATCACAATTCGGAAATCCCCTCGCATCAGGCGTCCTGCGACACGCTGTGCCCGGAGGCGGAGACCAAGCTGTTCGTGATGCCCGCCGGTTCGGAAAATATTGACGAAGCCGCCGCGGCGCGCGGCGGCGAACTCTATGGTCAATTGATGGCCAAGATCAAAGCTTCGGACGCGAAGCCCGCCTCTTGCGGCTGCCATTCGGCCTCCGGCAATCCGATCGACTCCAGCGCCGTCCTCAACGACCCGACGCTTAGGCCCGGCGACACCGTGGTGACGGCGAAAGGCGTGCGCGTGTTCAAGGGCGGCGCCTATCCTTTCAAGAGCAGCGATTTCATGTCCCTGGCCGAAACCCGCGATCTGCCGATCGAGAAACGCGGCGCGCTCGCCGCGATCGACCGGGTTCTGCAAACGCCGCGAGGCCGGTTCACGCTCGCCAGCGAGCATCATCGCGAGCAGCAGGGCCATCGTCGTCAGCAACGCTCCGACCGCGGACCGAGCTTCGCGCCGATCAATTGATCGACGCCAAGGGGCGGCCGGACGACGGCGCCTTGTTATCGCCGCCCTCGCGCGCGACACTGAGGCTTAAGTCCCAGCAAGCGCGGCTGACAAGCGTTAACGTCGGCGGCGCGCCTTCCATGAAGTTCTCATGACCAGTCATTCAAGCCCGCCCGGCGAGCAGAGCCCTCTTGTCGGTTCGAGCCCGAGTCAACGTCCTTCTCCGAAAAGGCGGCGCCTGCGCGCCGGACTGATCGGCGCGCTTTGCCTCGCCGCCTTGGCGACGGTCGCCGCCGGCCTGGCGCCCTGGACTTTTTCCAAAGCGGCGTTGATCGATGCGATCTCCGGCGAGATTTACGGCTCCTCCGGGCTGTATGTCGCGGTCAAGGGACAAACCACCTTCTCCTTGCTGCCGCGGCCGCGCATCGTCGTGGAGGGGGTCGCCTTGGCCGATCCGAGCGCCTTCGCGATGCTCGAGGCCGAAAGGCTTTCCGGCGACTTGCGCCTGTTTCCTCTGATGAGGGGGCGCATCGAGTTTGGCCGCATTACGCTCGCGCGAGCCCTGGTCACGATCGATTTGGGGAAGTCCTCCGGCGCGGCGCCGCTCGCGGCGGGCTCGAAGCCGCGCGCCGCGCCGACTGCGCGATTGGGCGACGTTTCCTTGATTGACGCGACGGTCAGGCTGCGCGACGGCGAGAAGATCGTCAGCCTGGAACATCTGTGGGCGTCGCTGGAATCGCGCGGCCCGGCCGCGCCAGCGACGCTCAAAGGCGCTTTCGATTGGCGCGGCGAGCGCATGGAAGGCTTCTTGTGGATCGCCCGTCCCGAGGCGATCCCGCATGGCGACACGACGCCCCTGTCCCTCAGACTCGACGGCCCGCCATTGACGATCGAGGCCGAAGGCATGGCGCAGAGCGATGTGAAGCCGCGCTTCGTCGGGCGTTTGACCGCCTCCGCGCCGTCGTTGCGGCAAGCCTTCGCGATGTTTGGCCTGTCGCCGCCGCTGCCGGGGCCCTTCGACAATTTCAAATTGGCGGCGACCGCGCGTCTGGAGCCGGACTCGATCCAGCTTTCGCAACTGCGCTTTTCGGCCGACAATAACGCTTTCGAGGGCGCGGCGGACTTTCGCCGGGAAGACGAGCGATTGAACTTCCAGGCGAAGCTCTCCAGCGGCAATTTCTCGCTCAAGCCGATGCTCGCCTATCTGCCTTCCCTGTCCAACGGCGACGGACAATGGAGCCGCGAGACCTTCGACCTGCCCGATCTCTCCCGCGCCGACGTCGATCTGCGGCTCTCGGCGGCCCATGCGCGACTGGCGCGCCTTTCCGTCGACGACGCGGAATTTAGCCTGGGGTTACGCGCCGGCCGACTGGAGCTCGCCCTCGATCGGGCGAAGGCCTACAAGGGTTCGCTAAAAGCCCGCGCGACATTCGCCCCAGGCGCCGAGGACGCGGTCGACATCCACGCGAGCGCTCAAACCACCGGCGTCGACGCGGGCGCCTTGCTTTGGGACGCCATCGCGCGCGAAGACATCGGCGGGTCGCTCGATTCCAACGTGACGCTGGACTCCAGCGGCGACAGCATGGCCGCCCTGACGCGCGAGCTTAATGGACGCGCGAGTTTCACGCTGTCCCAGGGCGCCATCGCCGGCGTCGACTTCGAGCGGGCGCTCAGTCGTCTCGACAAGCGGCCTCTTTCCAGCGCGATCGACATTCGCTCGGGACGCTCCAGCGTCGAAAAAGCCTCGGCGACGATTAAAATCGTCGACGGCGTGGCGGAGTTCGAGGATGGTCAAGCCTTCGGGCCGGGCTTCGCTCTTGCTTTCGCGGGTTCGACGCGCGTGTCCGACCGCGGCTTAGCCTTGCGGGCCCACGCCATCGAAGCGGACGCCAATGGCGCGCCGCGCCAAGGCGCCCGCGAAATCGGCTTCGATGTTATCGGTTCCTGGGACGAACCCAATCTCGCGCTCGACGCCAAGGCGCTGATCCGCCGCTCCGGCGCGGCGGCGTCGCTGCTCCCGCTCCCGGCGAGCCCGGAGGACGGGGCGAAGGAGCGGTGAATGGGCGCGTTCACGCCGCCCGCGCGGTCACCGCCTTGAGATAACACCCGCGCGCCGGCGGCATCGGCGCGCCGCGCGGGGCGAAGACGTCGCGGTTCAAAAAATGCCCGGTGAGCCGAAAGGCCGCGTCGAGTTCGGCCTCGTCGGGACGCGCGGCGAAGTCGCCGCCTTGCAGAAAGGCGGGATAGCGCAGCAGCCGCTCGCGCCAGGGCTCGCCCGCCTCGCGCGAGACCGCGCGACCGGATTTCGGCGAAACATAGGCGAGATCCTCGCGCGCGCCGGTCAGCGCGCAGGCGCTGAGATCAAGGCCAAAGCCCAGCGCGCCCAGCATCGCGATCTCGAACCGCGCCAGCAGCGCCGGCGCGTGATCCTTGGAGCCGAGCCGATCCGCGATCAGCCGCGCCATCTCATGGATTTCGGCGTGCGGATCGCGCTCGGGCAGCAGCCGCAGCAGCGCGCAGAGGAAAGCCACGCCGTGCAAGGCGTATCCGTGTTCGATCAGCCGCGCCGCGCGCGATTGCAGCGGCTCGACGAGATAGGCTCCAAGCTGGCTGTCGAGCCGCGCCCGCCAATTGGCGACAACCTGATTGCCCGGCTGAAGCACGGCGCGCAGCGCGCTTCCCTTGCCGCCGCGAACGAGGCCGAGGTGGCGCCCATGCTCCCTGGTCATCAATTCGAGAACAACGGAGGTCTCGCCGTGCCCGCGCACGCCAATCACCAGACCTTCGTCCCGCCAATGCATGCGCGGTTTAAACCTCCGACAGCTTCATATCGGGCGAATATTCGGCGTCGTCCACATCCTTGGTCAATGCCTGACCGCAGATCACCCTGCCCTTGGCGGAGTCGAAGGTCAGCGTCGGCGAACCATAGAGTTGCCAGCCCATGCTGAGCGCCTTGGTGACGCGGTGACAGAAGGACACATCGTCCGGTCCGGTCAGATAGCGATAAACGGTCAAACGCTTTCGCGCATTGGAAGACATGTCCTCACACCCATCCTAGCTCGTCGTTTGGCGAATCCACGCGCGCGAGACCGGCATGTTATCCGCTTGTCCCCTACTCGTCCTTAGGAAACTCAAGCCGCATCTCGCGGTAGCGCTCGGGATCGTCGGCCCAGTTTTCGCGTACCTTCACGAAAAGAAAGAGATGCACTTTCTGCTCCGCCGCCTCGGCAATCTCCTTGCGCGCGGCTTGACCGATGGCCTTGATTGTGCGGCCGCCCTCGCCGATCACGATCTTCTTTTGTCCTTCGCGCGCGACGAAAATCGTCTGCTCGATGCGGGCCGAGCCGTCCTTTTGATTTGTCCAGGAAAAGGTTTCGACGGTGGATTGATAGGGGAGTTCGTCGTGCAGCCGCTCGAACATCTTTTCCCGCGTGATTTCCGAGGCGAGAATGCGCAGGGGCGCGTCGGACAATTGGTCCTCGGGATAAAGCCAGGGCGACGGCGGCATTAGCGCGGCGAAGCGCGCGCGCAACTTGCCGACGCCATCGCCGTTCAGCGCGGAGATCATGAAGGTCTCGTCGAATTTGGCCGCTTGGTTGAGTTCCGCGGCGAGCGCCAGCAGGCTGTCGCGCGGCACGAGGTCGATCTTGTTGAGCACCAGCAATTTGGGGGCGCGCGTTTCCCTCAGGCGCGGCAGAATGGCGAGCATCTCCTCGTCGGCCCCCTTGCGCGCGTCGACCAGCAGCGCCGCCACGTCGGCGTCGCTCGCGCCCGAGAGCGCGCTCGCCACCATGGCGCGGTCGAGCCGGCGTTTGGGCGCGAAAATGCCGGGCGTGTCGACCAGAATGATCTGCGCGGCGCCCTCGATGACGATGCCGCGCACCAACGCCCGCGTCGTCTGCGCCTTGCGCGAAACGATGGACACCTTGGCGCCGACCAGCTGATTGAGCAGCGTCGATTTGCCGGCGTTAGGCGCGCCGACCAGCGCGGCGAAGCCGCAGCGCTTATCTTCCGTTCTTATGTCTCCGTCGCTCATGCGGCTCCGCCCTTATTCCGATTAATGCCCTCGCGCGCGATAAAAGCCTGGGCGGCGGCCTGTTCGGCGGCGCGTTTGGAGGCGCCGGTCCCTTGCGCGGCGGAAAACCCCTCGATCTCCACGGCCACGTCGAAAAAAGGCGCATGGTCGGGTCCTTCGCGGCTCGACAGCCGATAGGTCGGCGCCGGCAGCCGGCGACCCTGAGCCCATTCCTGCAGCGTCGTCTTGGCGTCCTGGAGATCGCGGCCCGGCGACGCCATGCGATTCCCGAAGGCGGCGCGCACCAGACGCTCGGCCGCCTCCGGTCCCGCGTCGAGGAAGACCGCGCCGATGATGGCCTCGCAAATATCGCCGAGAATGGCGTTTTTGTCGCGCCCGCCCGATTGCGCCTCACCCTCGCCGAGCCGAATGAACGGCCCGACCTCCCAATCACGCGCGACTTCGGCGCAAGTCTCCTTGCGCACGAGCGCGGCGAGACGGCGGGACAACAATCCCTCGCTCTCCTGGCCAAAGGCGCCGATCAACATATGCGCGACGCCGAGCCCAAGCACGCGGTCGCCGAGAAACTCCAGTCTCTCGTATGAATCCGTCCGCGCGGACGCCGCGCTGACATGAGTCAGCGCGCGCCTCAGCAGCCCTCTGTCCTTGAAACGATGACCAATCCTCGCCTCGAGACTGGATAGATCCTCGCCCGCGTCCCGCGCCATCTGGTCTCGCGTCAATGCGCCGATTTCAGCAAGCGGTCCCAACGCACCGTCCAGGGCCAGCGCCAAAACGCCAGCGGGGAAGCGTCGCCCCTCACCGAAAAGAAGATGCGCTCGGCGCGCCCGACGAGATTAATATAGGGAACGAATCCGACGCCCCCCATGTCTGGCGAGATCCGGGAGTCGGTGGAATTGTCGCGATTGTCGCCCATCATGAAGAAATGCCCTGGCGGCACGACGAAAAGGTCGGTGTTATCGTTGATGCCGTGATCGCCCTCGATCTCGATGATGGTGTGCTCGACGCCCCCCGGCAGCGTCTCCTTATAGGTCGGCACTTCCGTGTCGCGCCCGTCGCGCCCCTCGGTGTGCGCCTTGGCGATCGGCTCGCGCGGGACCATGACGTTATTGATGTAAAGCCGCCCGTCGATCATCTGGATGCGGTCGCCGGGCAAGCCGATGACGCGCTTGATGTAATCGGTTTCGTTGTCGCGCGGCAGCTTGAACACGACGACGTCGCCGCGCTTGGGCTCCGCGCCCAATATGCGTCCCGAGAACCAGTTGGGACCGAAGGGCATCGAGTAATTCGAGTAGCCGTAGGAGTATTTCGACACGAACACATAGTCGCCGATCAGCAAAGTCGGGATCATCGATCCCGAGGGGATGTTGAAGGGCTGAAACAGCAGCGTGCGTATGACGAGCGCGATGGCGAGCGCCTGGATGACGACCTTGATCGTCTCCCACAATCCGCCTTCGTCGCTTGGTTTGGCGATCGGGACGTTCCTGCTCAAGTCGCCATGCTCCCTAAAGTTGCGCGCTGTCTATCGCGCCCGCGTCCGGTTCGGCCGCGCCCCGCTCTAACACGGCGCCGCCTCGATGAGAACCATCGCCTGCGCGTATGGCTCCTCGTCGGTCAAGGTCAGGTGAACCCGCGCGGTCGTCCCCGGCGGGGTGATCTGTCGCAACCGCACCGCGGCGCCGCCCGTCAATTCCAGCGTCGGCATGCCCGAAGGCAGATTGACGACGCCCATGTCGAGCCAGCCGACGCCATGGTTTATCCCGACGCCCAGCGCCTTGGCGCAGGCCTCCTTGGCGGCGAAGCGCTTGGCGTAGCTGGCGGCGCGCGCCGTCCTGGCGTCGCAATACTCTCGCTCCGCCGGGGTGAAAAGCCGCCGCGGGAAGCGTTCGCCGTAGCGCTCCAGCGCGTCCGCGATGCGTCTGATGTCGCACAGATCCGCGCCAAAGCCGATAATCACGACGCGAGCGCGCCGGCGCGCCCCTCGTCCATGGCCTCGCGCATCAGGCGGATCGCCTCCTTGAGCCCAACGAACACCGCCTCGCCGATCAGAAAATGGCCGATGTTCAATTCGACGATCTGCGGCAGGGCCGCGACGCGGCGCGCCGTGTCGTAGTCGAGTCCGTGCCCGGCGTGCACCTCCAGCCCCAGCGTCGCGGCGAAGGCGGCGGCGTGTTTTACCCGCGAGAACTCGCGTTCCGCCAGCGCCGCGTCGCCGACCTCGATCGCGTGGCACCAGGCGCCCGTGTGGAGTTCGACGACGGGGGCCTTGATCGCGCTGGCGGCGCGGATCGCCTCCTCGCTCGGCTCGATGAACAGCGAGACGCGAACGCCGGCGCGGCGCAACTGGTCGACATAGGGCGCGAGATAGCCCTGCGCGCCCACGACGTTGAGCCCGCCTTCGGTGGTGCGTTCCGTTCGCTTTTCCGGCACGAGACAAACGGCGTGCGGAGCGATCAAGGTCGCTATGTCCAGCATCTGATCGGTCGCGGCCATCTCGAAATTGAGCGGCTTGGCGATTGTCGCCTTCAACCGCGCCATGTCGGCGTCCTGAATATGGCGGCGGTCCTCGCGCAAATGCGCGGTGATTCCGTCGGCGCCGGCCTCGATGGCCAGCAGCGCGGCGCGAAGCGGGTCCGGCCGCGGCCCGCCGCGCGCATTGCGGATCGTCGCCACGTGGTCAACATTAACGCCAAGACGCAGTGGCGGCATCGTCATCTCCTTATCCCACGACCCGCTCGACCTTGCTGACCAGGGGATTGGCCCGCAGCCGCGCGATGATGTCGCTCAAATGCTTGAGATCCGCGACTTCGAGGTCGAAGGTCATCTCGCGAAAATCGGGAGAATGGGCGGTGAAGCCGATATTGTCGATATTGGCGCCCGTTTCGCCGATCAGCGTCGCCAGCGCGCCCAGCGTCCCCGGTTCATTGAGCGCCGTAGCGACCACGCGCGCCGGGAAAAGCTCCCGGCTCTCCTCGTCGAGATCCCAGCGCACGTCGAGCCAACGATCCGGCTGATCGTCGTAATTGGTCAGCGACGGCGATTGGATGGGATAAATGGTGATCCCCTCGCCCGGCGTCAAAATGCCGACGATGCGGTCGCCCGGCACGGCTCCGCCCTTCTCCGCGAAGCGCACCGGCACGTCGCCGCGCAAGCCCCGAATCGGAATGGCCCCGCCGTGTTCGGCGCCCGGAACCTTGAACATGAGGTTGCTGCTGGCCTTGATGTCGAACCAGCCCGGCTCGCCCGGCTCCGGGAGCTTCTGCTGGGCTTTGCGCTCCTCGCTGAAATCCGGATAGACCGCCTTGACCACATCGCCTGAATAGATTTCGCCCCGCCCGACCGCCGCCAGCACGTCGTCCACCGAATGGCGCGCCAAACGCGGCAGCACGCCCTTCAGCTTGTCGTCGGCGTAGGCGCGATTGGCGCGCGCGAAGGCCCGCTCGACGATCTGCCGGCCAAGTCCCGCATATTGGCGCCGCACCGCCTCGCGCGTCGCCCGGCGAATCGCCGCCCGCGCCTTGCCGGTGGCGACCGCCGCCTCCCAGGCCGCCGGCGGGATATGGTCGTCGGCGCGAACGATCTCCACCTCGTCGCCGTTTTGCAGTTGCGACAGCACCGGCGCGACGCGGCCGTTGATCTTCGCGCCGACCGCGGAATTGCCAAGCTTGGTGTGCACGGCATAGGCGAAATCGATCGGCGTCGCGCCGCGCGGCAAGGCGATCAGCCCGCCCTTGGGCGTGAAACAGAACACCTGGTCCTGGAACAGCTCCAACCGCGTGTGTTCGAGAAACTCCTCCGGGCTGTCGCCATGCGCCAGCAGCTCCAACGTCTCCTGCAACCACCGATAGGCGCGGCTTTCCTTGGCGAGATCGTCGCGCCCCTCCTGCCCGGTCGCGTCCTTGTAGAGCGCGTGCGCGGCGATGCCGAAGCGCGCGATCTCGTGCATTTGCGCGGTCCTGATCTGCAGCTCGACACGCTGGTGTCCTGGGCCGACCACCGTCGTGTGGATCGAGCGATAGTCGTTTTGCTTGGGCGTCGAGATATAGTCCTTGAAGCGCCCGGGCACGCTGGGCCATTTGGTGTGGGCGACGCCCAGCGCGCGATAGCAGTCCTCGACCTCTCCGACGATGATCCGGAAGCCGAAAATATCCGAAAGCTGCTCGAAGGAAATCGATTTGCGCTCCATCTTGCGCCACACCGAGTATGGCGTCTTTTGCCGCCCGCTGACGGCGGCCTCGATGCCGCGCGCGGAAAACTCGCGGGTCAGCTCCTCCTCGATGCGCTTGATATTCCGGCCGTTCTTGGCGCGCAGCTCATGCAGGCGGGTCTCGATGGTCTGATAGGCCTCTGGCGACAAATGGCGGAACGCCAGCCCCTCCAGCTCCTCGCGCAGCTTCTGCATGCCGATGCGGGCGGCCAGCGGCGCGTAAATATCCAAGGTTTCCTGCGCGATCCGGGCGCGTTTCTCCATCGGCACGAAATGGAGCGTTCGCATATTGTGCAGCCGGTCGGCCAGCTTGACCAGCAGCACCCGGACGTCCTCGGCGACGGCCAGCAGCAGTTTGCGAAAATTCTCGCCCTGCCTCGCCTGCTTGGAGACGAGATCCAGCTTGTCGATCTTGGTCAGGCCTTCGACGAGCTTGCCGATTCGCGGGCCAAACAGCCGGTCGATCTCCTCGCGCGTCGTGCTGGTGTCCTCGATCGTATCGTGCAGCACGGCGGCGACGATGGTCGCGTCGTCGAGCTTCAGATCGGTCAGGATCGCCGCGACTTCCAGGGGATGCGAGAAATAGGGATCGCCGGAGGCGCGCTTCTGCGCGCCATGCGCCTGCATGGCGTAGACATAGGCGCGGTTGAGCAGATCCTCGTCGACATTGGGGTTGTATTTGCGAACCCGCTCGACGAGTTCATACTGCCGCATCATCCGCGTTCTACCCGAAGCCGGACAGAGTGTCTTAACATGGCGAAGCCCCGCCGGCCGCGCCAAATCAGCCGCGTCGGGCGCGATGTTAAAGCAATGGGGGCGTCGCCGCCAGCCGCAAACACAGGCGCCCTGATCGCCGGGTCACTCCGCCTCGTCTTCGATTTCCGCTGGAGGAACAAGACCTTCCAGACCACGCAACAAATCTTCCTCGGTCATGCGGTCGAACTGGGCGTCGGCGCCTGTTTCCGCGCCCCCAACGGGGGTCAGAGCCGGCACCATCTCGGCCTCGGGCTCGTCGACCTCGACATGCCGCTGCAGGGAATGGATGAAATCCTCCTCCAAATCCTTGGGAGCCAACGCGCTTTCCGCGATCTCGCGCAGCGCCACGACAGGATTCTTATCCTTGTCGCGATCGACGAGGATGCTCTGGCCGGACGAAATCAGCCGGGCGCGATGCGCGGCCAGCAGCACGAGATCGAAGCGGTTTTCGATTTTGTCGACGCAATCCTCGACGGTGACGCGCGCCATCTCCAGCCAGCTCCTTCTTTGAGAACAAAGCGAGTTGCTACTACATCTTAGAACGACTGGCAATGGCCGGCGGCAGGACCGGCTCCGGCCGCGCAATACGGGCTCTCTAACGCTGAATTAGTGAGCCAAACGCCACACGTCGGCATTCTCAATGGGTTCCATGAACAATATTTCATGATTTTCGTGTCGAAATTGCATCTAACCATGAGAACGCCTCTTGACGTATTCGACGCGGCGCGCGATTTAGGATCAGGAAAGTGGTCTCCGAGGCTTCGGCATGGAGGCGCGCGCGACTTCTCGCTGAACAGAACTAAGCTTAAACTGACAAACAACGTCCACATAGCCCTAGAGAGAAGCTGCCGCGGCATAGAGCCGGGCGTATGAGTTAGATGCTGATTTCGCGAATATGCGAAGGCGGCGGACGATTGCGGCGCCCATATTTTTAACCCTTGAAACACGTGTGAGACCGAGATGGCAGACCAGGAACGCATTGCCTTATTCATTGATGGCGCCAACCTCTATGCGACCGCCAAATCCCTTGGGTTCGACATTGATTACAAGCGTCTTCTCCGGGAGTTCCAAGGCAAGGGCACGTTGATTCGCGCCTTTTACTACACCGCGCTGATCGAGGACCAGGAATATTCCTCCATCCGCCCGCTGATCGACTGGCTGGACTACAACGGCTACGCCGTCGTGACCAAGCCGACCAAGGAGTTCGTCGACTCCCTCGGCCGCCGCAAGGTCAAGGGCAATATGGACATCGAGCTCGCGGTCGACGCGATGGAGATGGCCGAGCACATCGACCATATGGTGCTGTTCTCCGGCGACGGCGACTTCCGGTCGCTGGTCGAGGCGGTTCAGCGCAAGGGCGTCCGCGTTTCCGTGATTTCGACGATCACCACGCAGCCGCCGATGATCGCCGACGAATTACGCCGTCAGGCCGACGAATTCATCGATCTCATCCATCTCGTCGGCAAGATCGGCCGCGACCCCGGCGAGCGCGCCGAGCGGATGCAGCGCTTCCAGGAGCGCCGCCCGTTGCCGCAGACCGCCGCTGTTCACGAGGATGGCGAAGAGTAAGAATCAACTCCTCGCAATTCAAAAAGTCGTCGCTTCGTGTAACTGGAAGCGACGACTTTTTATTTTCGCTTTGTCATTTGCGGGTGGAGGGCGCCCGCCATTCCCCGCGGCGCTTTTCCCGACCTATCCCTTGTCGCGCATCAGCCGGCTCTTTTCGCGGTTCCAGTCGCGTTTCTTCTCGACCTCGCGTTTGTCGTGCAGTTTCTTGCCGCGTCCCAGCGCGATCTGGATCTTGGCCCGCCCGCGCGCGTTGAAATAAAGCCGCAGCGGCACGATGGACATGCCCTCGCGCTCGACCGCCTGCGACAGCTTCACGAGTTCGCGATGCTTCAGCAGCAGCTTGCGCAGCCGCTTCGGCTCATGATTGAAGCGATTGCCGGCCATGTATTCGGGGATGGTGGCGTTCACCAGCCAAGCCTCGCCCTTGCGGTCGACATGGGCGTAGCTCTCGGCGATGGTCGCCTTGCCGGTGCGCAGCGACTTGACCTCGGTGCCCGTCAACTCCAGGCCCGCCTCGAAGGTCTCGCCGATCTCGTAATTATATCGGGCCTTGCGGTTGTCGGAGACAACCTTGAAATTTGGATCTGATTTTTGGGCCACGGACCGTCCTTACGCCTCCAACAGGCCGGCGAAGACCATGGCGGCGCGGATGCGGTCCTTGGTCGCCTGCGTCGAGGGAACGAGCGGAAGCCGCACCTCCTCGCCGACTTTCCCAAGGAGCGAAAGCCCATATTTCGCGCCCGTGACTCCCGCTTCCAGAAAGGTGGCGACTTGCAGCGGCACGAGCTTGTCCTGTATCGCTAGCGCCGTCTTGAAGTCCCCGGCGAGCGCGGCGTTTTGCAGATCGGCGCAAAGCTTCGGCGCGATATTCGCGACGACCGAAATGCAGCCATGAGCGCCGGCCGCCATGCAGGCCAGAGCGGTGATGTCGTCGCCGGAAAACTGGATGAAGTCCGGCCCCATCGCGTCGCGCTGAAGCGAGATGCGCCCGATATTGCCGGTCGCGTCCTTGACCCCGACGATATTCTTCAATTCCGACAAGCGCTTCATGGTTTCGACGCTCATGTCGATCACCGACCGCGGCGGAATATTATAAATGATGATCGGAATCGAAACCGAATCATTGATCGCCTTGAAGTGGAGATAAAGCCCTTCCTGGTTGGGCTTGTTGTAATAGGGCGTCACGACGAGTAGGCCGTCGGCTCCGGCGCGCTCGGCGTGGCCGGCGAGGGCGACCGCTTCGCGCGTGTTGTTCGAACCCGCCCCCGCGATGACCGGAATGCGCCCGCGCGCCGCCTTGATCGTCGCGGTGATGACGGCGCCATGTTCTTCATGGGAAAGCGTGGGGCTTTCGCCGGTCGTGCCGACCGGAACCAGTCCATGCGTGCCGCTTTCGACTTGCCAATCGACCAGGGCGCGCAACCGCTCGAAATCGACCATGCCGCCCTCGAAAGGCGTCACCAATGCGGTGACCGACCCATGGAAAATCGCCATTTTGCTCATAAGATCAAGACTTTCCTTGGCGCCTCAGAGACGCCGTATTCGCCCGTCAACATCCGACCCGCTGTCATAGCCGCTGACAGCCATTCAGGAAAGGCCTTCTGACGGTTTCAAAGAGGCGAGGCCGGAACGCGGCGCGTCGGTCAGGGTTTGGTATGCGTCGCTCGCGAAAGCTTCGGACTCGGCCGAGGCTGTGTGTGGAATATCGTCATGGTTGACGATTCGTTAATGATATGGAGGCAACGTAGCCTTTTGGCCAGGGGGAGCAGGCTAATGACAAGTCTCCGGCCCTTCCGCATCACGACGCGCGGCGCCGCGCGACTGGGGCTTTGGCTGCTGGTCGGAGGCGGGGCGGCGTTCTATGCGCCAACTCTGCGCGAACGGCTGACGAACCCCTCGGCAAAAATCGACATCGGTCTTGACGATGCGATCGCGGCGACGATCCGAAATGGCGAATGGCGATACGCTCCCGTGCCGCTCGGGGAAATGACGCGCGAAAATGCGCGCTGGCGCGCTCCCGGATGGTCCGCTCATGCGCGAAAATGCGCTTTTCGCGCGGCCGGAGTCGGCGCTGCTTTCCTATGAAGCTAGCAAACCGTGGCCCGATCAGGACGACGCCGCGAACACTCCTTCCCTGCCCGATCCGGCGCTGCTCCTTGGCGAAGACGCCCCCGCCTTCGCGCGGGCGCTGGCCGCCTATAAGGCGGGCGATTTCGCCGCCGGCGACCTTGCCGCCGCCGAGTTGCGGGCTCCTCTTCCGGCCCTCGCGGCGCGATGGGCGGGACTGCGCCTGCATCCGCGCGAGGCTGGGTTCTCGCGCCTGTCGCGGTTCATGTTCGACCAGCCGAATTGGCCGGCCCGGGATTGGCTGCGCCGCCACGCCGAGGAGGCGCTGTTTGGCGACCACAACCCCAACTCGACCGTTAAGTCATTCTTCTCTCAGGAAAAACCGTCGACGCCGGCGGGAAAGATCGCTCTGGCCCGGGTTCTCGCCCGCGACGGCGAGTTCGAGGCCGCAGGCGCGCTGGCGCGCCAGCTATGGCGCGAGGAAGACTTCAACGAAACAATAGAAGGCGTGCTGCGCAAGGAGTTCTCGGATTTCCTGACCGTCGCCGATCACAAATACCGCGCCGACCGCCTGCTCTACGCCGAGAAGAACGCGGCGGCCATGCGCGCCGCGGAACTCGCCGGAAAGGACGTCGTGGTCCTGGCCCGGGTGCGCGCCGCCGCCAGTAACGATTATGGCAGCGAAAAACTCTTCGCCACTGTCCCGGCGTCCCTCCAAAACGATCCCGGCCTGATCTACGCGCGCGTTCACTTCCTGCGCAAGCAGCAGAAAATCGCCGAGGCCGCCGCGTTGTTGCGCAACGCCCCGCGCGAGCCCGAGCGTGTGATCGACGGCGACGCCTGGTGGGTCGAGCGCCGCCTGGTCGCGCGAAAGCTGCTCGACCTCGGCGACGCGCAAGGCGCCTATGCGATCTGCGCGCAGCATTCCGCGCATGGCGTCAATGCGAGGGTCGACGCGGAATTCCACGCCGGCTGGATCGCGCTGCGCTTCCTCAACGACTTGCCCGGCGCCGAGCGTCATTTCGGTCTTCTGGCGCAAATCGCGGAAACGCCGAGCCAGAAATCGCGCGCGGCCTATTGGCTGGCGCGAACGGCCGAGGCGCGGCATACGCCGGAAGAAGACGCTCAACGCCCACGACTATTACGCCGAGGCGGCGACGCATTCGACCACCTTCTACGGCCAGTTGGCGCTCGCCAAGCTCGGCTCCACCGCTTCGCCCTTGCGCTCCCGCGCCGACGCCCGCTCAAGGCGACGCGCGCGACGATTCCGTGCGGGTCGTGGAGTTGCTGCTCGCGTCGGGAGAAAAGGACTCGGCCGGCCCACTCGCCGCCGAAGCGGTGAAGCATCTGACCGACGAATCGCAAATCGCCGCGCTGGGCGAGGTGATCGCGCAAGCCCACGACGCCAGGGTTTCGCTCGCTCTTGGGAAACTCGCCTCGCATCGCGGCGTCGCGCTCGACGATCTCGCCTTCCCCGCCTATGGCGTGCCGCGCTTCACGAGCCTGCCGGGCTCGGCCTCGCGGTCGATCGTCTACGCCATCGCGCGGCAGGAGAGCGCCTTCGATCCGCGCGCGATCTCCAGCGCCCACGCGATGGGCCTGATGCAGATGATCGAATCGACCGCGCGCCAAACCGCCGTCCATGTCGGCGTCGGCTTCGACCCGCGCAGAATGCTGGACGAACCCGCCTATAACGCGCAGCTCGGCGCCGCGCATCTTGGGCTCCTGCTCGGCGAGCTCAAGGGCTCCTATCTCCTCACCTTCGCCGCTTATAACGCCGGCGGACACCGCGTGAAGGAATGGCTCGACGCCTATGGCGACCCGCGCCACGCGGATGTCGATCCCGTCGATTGGATCGAACGCATCCCGATCCAGGAGACGCGGAACTATGTCCAGCGCGTGATGGAGAACTTCGTCGTCTACCGCGCCAAATTCGGCGACTATCTCACGCGGGAGCCGCGGATGGAGCTCGCGCGCGCGGCGATGGTCGCGAAGGGGCCGTGAGTGGCGGGGCGGTTTCGGGATTTTCGGGCCGCGGCGGTGGAATTATCTGGAGGAAGGCTGCGGGACTATCACGAATTCCGTGTATGGCCCGAGCGGTTGAACATCTTCAGGCTATCGCCTGTGTGAATCTTTCGCCGAACGGAATGGCGAAGCGGACGCGGCTGTCGGTTTAATCCTTCGCGGCCAACGCGGTTCGCCTTCAACTCCACGCGCTCGCTCACAATCTCGGCGAATTCGCTCGCGCGCCCGCGACGCCGGCGGCGATGAAGGTTTGGTCGCCGACGAGCCTGAAGGAAAAGCTGATCAAGGCCGGGGCGAAACAGCACGGCAACGGCCCTTCTGCCGCGTTTCAGCTGGCCGAGGTCGCCATTCCAAGAAACCATTTCGCCGACAATTTGCGGATGGTCGGCGAGTTGCGGCCGCCGCCGCTCACGTCAACGACCTGGGCTGCTCACCCACGGCGCCTTCGAAAAAAGTCCACCGGAGCGCCGCGTCTTGATGACAAAAAATCCGACCGCCTTCGATAGCCGGCGCCACGCCGCGTCCTCTCAAGTCCATCTTGTCCCGCGCCGGCGGAAACGGGCTTGCCGAAATTGTCGGAATGCGACACGTTTCTCGTGAGAACGGGAATCATTGAGGGGATGCCGACCCAGCTCGCTGCTTGATAATATTTCGGCGACATGTCGGGACAACCTCACCTCGGCAAAAAATGAACGCAAAGAGCGGAAAACTGAAATGAACTCGATTTTGAGCATCAGATTATCTATTGAGTTCTGGTGTTGGGTTTCCGCGTGCCTTTGTTTGTTACTTGTCTGCGGGCTCGCCTGGTCAAGCGATGATGCTTATATGACAATTAGAACGGTAAACAATTTTGTGGACGGGTTCGGCGCGAGGTACAACACCGACGAGCGCGTGATGGTTTACACGCACCCGCTGTGGTTTTTATTGCTGGCGGCGGGGGTTTCGCTCGGCCTCAAAGGCTATTATTGGAGCATTATATTAGGAATAATACTTACAGCAGCGCTATTATACGTGGTATATAGGTATTTAAGGGATGCCGGCGATTACGGTTTGATCGCTTTCATATCCCTTGCGGCGTTTTGCGCAACCTCGTTCGTCTTTGTCCAGTTTCAGACGTTTGGGCTAGAAAACTCATTGACAAATTTTCTTATATGCTGTTCAGTTTTGGCATTTTCTATGGGCTACCCTCAACGCGGATGGTTGGCTATTGGATTTTTACTTGTAAATAGATTGGATCATGTTTTTTTGATAGCGCCACTTGCTCTCGCTGCCTTGCTGACCGACCGCTTCGATCAAAGAAGACTTGGAAGCAGAGTCGGCAGCGCCTTTTTAGGATTGCTGCCACTGGTTATATGGGAAGGCATCTCGTTTATTTACTATGGGTTCCTGTTTCCAAATACGGCATACGCAAAATTGGTTCAGCTGGCGGCGCTGCAGCAGAGAGGCCTACATTATATATTTGACTATATTGTCACAGAGCCAACGCACGTGATTGTTCCTTTGTACGTCCTATACAAGTCGTATATCGCGTTGAAGGGCGACTCCCAAGTACTTATGAATAACAAGTCATTCGTCGCGGCGATTGTTTTATTAATGGGTGTTGCTCTTCAGCTAATATATTGTGTTGCAATTGGTGGAGATTTTATGCGCGGACGATTTCTTGCCTCGGCGATGTTTGTTTTATGGGTGTCCTGCGCTTATCTTTTCAGCTTGTCTTTGTCGAAACATGCCGGGCAGTTAAAATCTGTTTCGGTTCTGCCCGTCGTGTTCCTTTTGTTCGCGCTTCCATACGACTTCATTAAGGGCTTTAATGCTCCGGAGTATGTTGGCGTGGGCCAAATTCAAGGTAGATGGATTGCGAATGAATGGAAGATATATCGTGATAGAGAATGGATTGCTAATCGCATGCCCAGTTCATGGGGCGACATATTCAGAATAAAAGATTGCGCTCCAATTCGCATGACATTTTATATTGACAATTCAGCAAGTGAAGAATGTTATTCAGATCATGACACAAAGTTCCTGATGGCGCACTGGGCATTTATCAGTGATCCATTCACTGCGAGAATTCCCTATTTTGATCCGTCTTCCAATGTTGGTCACGTTAAAAAGCCAATTCCGGTGGAATATCTTCGCATGGAGAAAGCTGCTTTGGAGCCACGTTACAGTTCTATAGACCAAGAGCGGCTTGCGCAGGACTATGCTTTGCAGAAGACAACGGCTTGGCAAGATGGGTATCTTGAGCAGCTCTATTTTGTTATGTGCGCGATTACGCGGGAGCCCTTGCTTTCGGAGGTAAGAATTAATGCTCTACGCTATTACTATTCGCATCGAATTGGGAGTCTTTCTGCGTCGGAACTCGCCGAATTGAAGTCCGTGCACAAGCCGTTCTGGTGAAGGATTTGGCTATCTTCGCTCGATACGCTGTAATCATGGAGTGTAAACATGAGAAATAGTCCTCGACGGCGAGCGACCTGGCCGGCACGAAGAATCGCGCGGAGACGCCGCCGTCCAGGGCAAATCGCCAATTTTGCAAAAGCAGCGCGCCGCGCAAATCCCGCGCAAGGCCGTCAAACTCATCGAATTCCGCCACCTTAAGCATCGTCGGCCTGCTTCGCGTCGCCGTGAAGCGCGGGATCGAGGCGTGGGATCGGCGCCACTCCCGCCGCGAAACTCGCTTAGGCCAACGGCATTGTAACGAACCCCGACCCGTCCGCGCGAATACATCGAGGAATTGACCTCGCCGGAGCGGATCAGACGGGTGAGGCGCGGCCGGTTCGTGCGTCAGGACGCGGACGCCAGCTCGGGGGCGTCCAGCGCCGGCGCGCCTCCTCGATCAGACGCAGCAGGCACAACATCAGCCCCAGCCTCAGGACCATGCTGCCGACAAAGGCGTGCCGCTCCATTTCGCTTCTCTCCCAAACGTCGCCGAAGAAGCCAAGGATGGCGTTGACGAGGCCCATCGCCGCGAGGAACAGCGGCGCGAAGGACCACATCTCGCGGGGACGCATCAGCGGTGGCAGCGCGCACAGCGCCAGAAGAATGACCCCGACGACGGGCGGGATATAGTCCCCCGCGGAGAGCTTCGTCGATGCGCCCGCGATGAAGGGCGTCGTCTCGCCGAGACGTACGAATTTTCGCGCGCCTGGCTTCGCGAAGCCGCCGCGCTCGATCGTCGCCTCCAGGTCCACGCTCTGAGCGAAAATCAGGCGCCAGTGGCGCGCGACATTGTCGACCACATACGCCGGATGCGTCAAGAAATACAACGCGTAAACGCCTCCAACCCCGCCGAGAAACTTCTTTTCCTCGGCCCCCTGCTCGGCGCTCGCGATCTTCTTCTTGACTTCGTCGACTTCACCGATGTCGACCGCGTCCAGGCTTTGCGGCTTCGCTCCAGCGGCGGCCGCGTCGAAACTGGCCGGCATGCCATGTTTTGAAAAGAAATCCCGCATGTCTTCGTTGGCGAACACCGCTCCCGCCAAGATATTTCTCGCGTTCACGGGATGGCGCATCCGGGCGGCCCAGGATTGACCGAACGCCGCGACGAAGACGAACATCACGTGAATCCACCGCGCCTCGTCGCCAATCACGCCCTTGCGATTGGCGAAGAACAAAAAGGCGACCCCAGACAAGCCCAGCATGATGTTGGCGTCGCGGGTCGCCATCTCGAACGCGGTGACAATAAAAATCACGGCCAAATATAGAACGATGTAAGTTCTGCCGTGATCGGCTTTCTCGCAAAAATTCGCGAAGCGGGGAAACAGGAAAACCAGCGCATATTGCATCAGAACCGACGACATCGCCAGCGAGTCGGACAGCAGGAACTGATTGAAATGATAGTAGCCCTGACCAAACATGAGACTGGAAAGCAGGACGAATCCGACGAATTTCAGCGCGCGCGTCGCGAACATTCCCTGGCAGGCATAGGCGAACAAAAGCCACGACAAAAACGCGATATAGGTTTGAGCGAGCACGATGCGCGCGGCGCTCGAAATTTCGAAGGCGCCGAACAGGGAGAAAAAGGTCGGCACGGCCCAAGGCCTGAACATCGTATACAGGGTATGGAAGAATTCGCCTCCACTTGCCTGCATCAATTCTATATATTCAAAGCAATCACTGAAACAGACTGGAGAGCCAATGCTTGAAACCTCATAAACAAAAAAGGCCGCTACTATATATGCCGCATACAACACAAACATAAGCCAATCGGCGTTCACTGACCCGCTCGCGCCGGCGTCGGCATCGGGTGAAATTGTCTTTGGGGCCACGCTCATCGTCTCCATCTTTCGTCCGACATCCGCGCGTCAACGGAATACGTCACGCTGTAGATGGTGGAGGCGGCCGCCGCAACAGCGCGATGAACCGCGCGCCGATCGTGCGCCGTCCAAAATGGCGGCGCCCCCGCCCCGCGCCGTCAAAAGCCCGCGCGGGGCGAGCGATAGCGATGCGGCGCGAACTAAAAACCAGCGGAAAGACCCGCGCGCGGCTCCTCTGTGGCGGCGGCGTCGAAATTGAATTCCCGCGCTGGCGTCTGGAACATTGGCCAAATTGGACGCCTCCAACATCCCCTTTTCTCGCGACGCCGATGTCGGCCTGTCGGTGACGGAACGCGCCCAATTCGTTCGTTTTTTCAAGGAATTCGGCGACAATCTTGTTCCGGCGAAGAAGTTCCTCGGCATCGGATAATTCGCGAGACGCGCCTCGACGGCGTGGCCCCGACCGCCGCCTAAAGCGCCAGCGCCCCAGCCGCCGCGGCGCCCAGCAGACAAAGATCGTGCAACGCGAGCGCCAATCGCGGCGGACGGCCCTTATCATGCAGCAGGCGCATCGCGCCGACATTGACCAGGGACCAGCCTCCCCCGATGACCATCATCGCCGCCGTCACGCTGAAAACGCTCGTCCCGGCGCGCACGGCGCCCAGCGCCATCAGCATCGCCGCCAGCCCGCCGAGCATGGACAGGGCGGACGGCGCCAGCTTCGGCCAGCGCGCGGCGAGCGCCGCCGGGCCATACATTGCGAGCAGATGCCACGCCATCGCCGCGCCGATAAAACCGCGCGACGCCTGGCATAGCGATAGTTGCAACGGTCCGTGCAACATCCCGGCCGCCATCAGGAACCAGCCCAGCGCGCCGCCGAGCGTCGCGGCGACAAAACGCCACGACGAGGCGGCGACGGGGCGCGCCTCCAATCTTATCGGGGCTATCGCATGCGGCAGGCGGGTCGCCAGCCACAAGGCGAGCGCGTGCAGCGCGGCGGCGATGATCAGCAATGGTCCGACGCCCTCGCCGAACAGCGCGCCGAAGCGGATCAACGCCGGCGCTCCGCCCGCCGCCACCGCCCCGCCGGCCAGAACCACGAGCCCCGCGCGCGTCGCCAGAGCCGAGCCGCGCGCCGCTATGTGGCGATAAAACAGGGCGAAGCCCTGAGCGAGCCCAAGCCAGAAGGCGCCAAGGCACAACGCGGAGAAATTTCCGCGCGACGCCGCGAAGGCCGTGAGCAATCCGCCCCCGACGCCAAGACTGGCGCCCAGCGCGAAGGCGGAGCGCCGCCCGAAGGCGTCGATCAGAAACGCGGCCGGAAAGGTCGCGAGCGCGGCGCCGACCAGCAGCAGCGCATAGGGCCAGCCGAGCCGGTCGAGCGTTGGGGCGAGAGATGCGGCTCGCCTCGGGCAAGGTGGTGAGCACCAGAGCCTGCGCCAGCGCCGAAAGGCCAAAGCCGGCGGCGAGGCGTCCGAGATCGTGCGCATCGAGCGCGTCGTCGCCGCCTTCGGTCGAGCCGCAGATACAGGCCAGTTCGCCCGGACGCATTTTCAGATCGTCGACGCTCACCGCCGCTCCTCATCGATGTCGTCGTTCGACAGCACGCGCCGCGCCGCGCCGTCGAGATCATCAAATTGTCCCGATTTCAGAGACCAGAGGAAGCCCATCAGCCCGACAAATCCCAAGGCGAGCGCCAGCGGCACGAGAAACAACAATACGGTCATGGCGCGCCCTCGCCGAGTCCGCGCACTTGCTTGCCCGTGCGCAGGGCGTTCAACGTCACTAGAAGGGAGGAGCCCGACATGGCCGCGGCGGCGATCAGCGGCGTCAACAGCCCGCACATCGCCAGCGGCGTGGCGAAAAGATTGTAGATCACGGAGAGCGCGAGGTTTTGGCGCATGACGCGCCGCGCCTCCGCGCTTGTCTCGACCGTCGCCAGCACGGGCGCGAGGCGCTCTCCCAAAAACACCGCGTCGGCCGCCGCCTGCGTGACCTGCGTCGGCGTCGATCGGCGACATGGAGGCGTGAGCGCTGGCCAGCGCCGGCGCGTCGTTCAGCCCGTCGCCGACCATCAGAACCTTGCGGCCCGCCGCCCGCAGCGCCTCGATCCGCGCGACCTTTTCGGCGGGCTTTAGCCCGCCCCGCCAATTCGCGACTTCGAGCGCCCTGGCGACGGACTCCACCGCCTCGGCGCGATCGCCCGAGAGGATTTCGATGGAGAGGCCGCGCCGCGCCAGCGCCGCGACCACCGCGGCCGCGTCGCCGCGCAAGGTTTGGCGCAACTGGAACAGCGCGTGACGCGCGCCGTGGCGGAAGGCGACCAGCGAGACGTCCGCCGCCAACGCGCCAAGATGCGCGACCTCCTCCTCAAGTCCGCAAAAATCAGGCGAGCCCAACCGCGCCTCGACGCCATCGATCAGCGCGCGCACCCCCTGCCCGCGCTCCTCGGTCGCGTCGGCGAGCAATGGCGCGTCGGGCCGCGCGCGCGCCACGGCCTGGGCGAGCGGATGGCTGCTGACGCGCGCCAGACCCGCCGCGCGTTCGACGAGCTCGGAGTCGAAGTCCTCGGCGTTGACGACACAAGGATGCGGCGCGGTCAGCGTGCCCGTTTTGTCGAAGACCACAGTGTCGATTTGCGCGAAGCGTTCGAGCGCGTCGGCCGCGTTGAGCAATACGCCGCCGCGGAACAAGGCGCCGCTCGCGACCACCTGAACCGCCGGCACGGCGAGCGCTAGCGCACAAGGACAGGTGACGATCAGCACGGAGATGGCCGTCACGAGCGCGTCGTGAATCGACGCGCCGCGCCACAGCCAGAACAGCGCGGTCGCCAGCGCGGCCAGATGCACCACGGGCGCGTAAAATCGCGAGACGCGATCGGCGAGCCGCACATAGCGCGAGCGCGCGCTCGTCGCCTTCTCCAACAAGCGCTCGATCTCGCCAAGCAGCGTGCCGGCCCCGGCCGCCTCGACTTCCAGCGTCAACGCGCCGTCATGGTTCAGGCTGCCGGCATAAACCCGCTCGCCGCGGGAAACGGGACGACGCGCGGTTTCGCCGGTGACGATGCCTTCGTCGAGCGTCGACGCGCCGGCGACAACGACGCCATCGGCTGGCAAAACCTCGCCCGGACGCGCGAGCACGCGATCGCCGCGCCGCAGCGCCGCCGCCGCGACCATCGTCTCACGCCCGTCCGCGCCGAGGCGGCAGGCGAGCGGCGCGCGCAACGCGGCGAGATTGGCGGCGACGCCGCGCGTCTTGCGGCGCATCGCGGCGTCGAGATAGCGCCCGAGCAACAGAAAGGCGAGCAGCATGATCGCGCTGTCGAAATAAGCGCGCTGCGCATGTGTGAGCGTCTCGTAAACCGACATGGCCAGGGCGAGCACGACGCCGAGCGAGATCGGAACGTCCATGTTGAGCCGGCGCGCGCGCAGGGCGTTAAAGGCGCTCTCGAAGAAGGGCTGACCCGCGAAAGCCGCCGCCGGCAGCGCGATCAACGCCGAGAGGCCGTGGAACATGTCGCGCGTCGTCGGATCGATGTCCGTCTCCTCGCCGATCCACACGGCCGCGGACAGCAGCATGATGTTCATCGCCGCGAAGGCCGCGATGGCGAGACAGCGCAGCAGTCGTTTCGAGGCTTCTTCCTCCGCGCGCTCGCCGCTGGCGACTTCGAACGGGTGAAGGCGATAACCCATGCGGCGCAGACGCTCGAAAACGCCCGCGAGTTCGAACGCGCTTTCGCGCCACTCCAGCGACAAGCGCCGGTTGGTGTAATTGACGCGCGCGGCGATGAGGCCGGGAAGATTGCGCAGGGCGGATTCTATGTCGCCGATGCAGGCGGCGCAGGTCATCCCCTCGATCGCCGCCTCGAGGCGAAACGAGCCGTCCTCGCCGCGGGTGACAAGCGCCTCGAAGTCGAGAGCGGGCGCGCTCATGGCGGGTTCACTCGATTTGCAGACGGCTGCGCGAACGGAAGACCTCCCGCCCGCCCCGTGAAGCCGTTAGGACGAGATCGCGCGCGCCACGGCGCCACGACGACGCGGGCCTCGAAACGCCCCGGCGCGATTTCCAACAGTTTCGCCGGCGCGTCCTGCCTCTTATCGGCGGGAGAAGCCAGATTGGCGGCGACCTCCACGCCGGAAATATCCGCGCCGCTGGCGTCCCGAGCCAATACTGATATCAGCGTCTCGCCCGAGGACAGACGCTCCAGCGAGGCGTCGACCTTCCAGCCGCGCGCCGCCTGTTCGCGCGCGCTGGCGATCTCGCGGTTATAGGCTATTCCATGTTCATAAGGATGCGGCTCGACCTCGCCGCTGAATGTGGACAGCGCGGAATAGACCATAAAAGCGTTGACGGAGCCGATCACGCCGAAAAACGCCAGCAACATGGCAAGCACCATCCAGCCGGTGAGCGGCCTTCCCTTGTCGGCTACAGTCTTGTCTGGAACGAGATCGTAAGACGACATCGGAGTTCTCCTGCTCGAAAGGCGTCGTTGCGCGAAAGCGCTAACGCCAAAGGAATACGTCCTTCGTGGATATGCTGGCGTCGCCGCCGATTTCGCGCGCGGTGAAGGTCAGCGGCAGCGGCGCATCCGCCGCATGCGCGCCGCGCATCGTCACCAGCACGCGCGCCTCGCGAGTCTGATCGACGCCGACCTCGACGACGAGGTGGCCCTGCGTGTCGGCCGCCTCGCCCACGAGATCGATCTGCGCGCCCGACGCGCCCGCGATCTCCAGCGTGAAGCGGCGCGTCGCCGCCTTCATGTTCGAGATGCGGATCGTATAGGCGTTGCGCACGCTTCCATCCTTCAACGTCACCGTCAGAGGGTTGCGGTCATGCAGAACGTTAAGCCGCATATCGCCGCGCGTCGCCAGGGTGAACAACATGAAGCCGCCGATGGCGACGATCAAGCGCCGCGTAAATGATGGTCCGCGCGCGGATCGGCTTATAGATCGACGGTTGGCCGCATTGGCGGCGCTTGATGTTCATTTCGGTGTCATAGGCGATCAGCCGCGTCGGACGGCCGATCTTCTCCATCACGCTGTCGCATGCGTCGATGCATAATCCGCATTGGATGCAGCCGAGCGAGGCGCCGTGGCGAATATCGACGCCGGTCGGACAAACGGCGACGCATTGGCCGCAATCGACGCAATCCCCCGCCGGCTTCCCCTGCTCCCGCAGCAGAGTCGCGTGCTTCAGCGATTCGCGCGGTTCGCCGCGATCATAGCGGTAGGTGACGTTGAGCGCGTATTCGTCGGTCAGCGCCGCCTGGATGCGCGGCCATGGACACATATAAAGGCACGTCTGCTCGCGCATCACTCCCGCTAGCACATAGGTCGTGAAGGTGAAAATGCCGATCCACATATAGGCTTGGCCGCAGCCCGGCGCGAAAGTTATGAGCTTGTGGACGAGCGTCGGCGCGTCGGCGAAATAAAGCACCCAGGCGCCGCCGGTCCACCAGGCGATCAACAGCCACAGCGCGTGTTTGGCGATTTTCTCGCGAATCCTTTGCAGGGTCCAGGGGCCGGCGTCCTTGCGCATGCGTTCGCGCGCGTCGCCCTCGATCCAGCGTTCGGTCATTTGGAACAAATCGGTCCAGACCGTCTGCGGACACATGTAGCCGCACCAGATGCGGCCGGCGACGGCGTTCATCAGAAACAGCGTCAGCGCGGCGACAATCAACAGGCCGGTGGCGTAATAGACTTCCTGCGGCCAAATCTCGATGAAGAAGAAAAAGAAGCGGCGGTGTTCCAGATCGACCAGAACCGCCTGCGACGGCTCGCCAGCGCCTCGGTGCCAACGCATGAAAGGCAGCAGATAGTAGATCGCCAGCGTGAACAGCTGAATGCCCCATTTGATCCGGCGAAACTCGCCGTCGACCTTCTTGGGGTAGATCTTGCGCGCGGGCGCGTAGAGAGCGCCGTCGGCGTTGCCGTGGGACGCGGTCTCCGAACTGGACAAGCTAGGCCCTTTCCTTGAGTTTGAGCGGAACCGCGCGCCGGCCTCGACGTGAGGCCGGCGCGCGCTCTTACTGGCCTCCGCCGAGCGAGTGGACGTAAACGGTCAGCGCCTTGATAGTGGTGTCGTCGAGCCGACCTTTCCAGGCCGGCATCACGCCGCCGCCGCCCTGATTGATGCGGTTGACGATCGTCGCCTTGTCGGAGCCATAGAGCCAGACAGCGTCGAACAGATTGGGCGCTCCGACATCACGATTACCCTCGCCGTTAACCCCATGGCAAGCGGCGCAATTCTCATTGAAGAGCTTTTCACCCTTGGTCTCGGGCGCCAGCGCGTCGGGGACGTCCGCCATGGTGCGCACCCAATCCGCCACGTCGGATATCTGCTCGGGCGTCAGAATGCCGTCGCGTCCGAAAGCGGGCATGGACGAAGCACGGGCTTGCTTGTCCGCGTCCCAACGCACGCCGTGCTCGATCGTGGTCTTGATGTCGGCGAGCTTGCCGCCCCAGATCCAGGCGTCGGTGTTGAGATTGGGATAGCCCTTCGCCCCCTGCGCGCCGGCGCCGTGGCAGGCGGCGCAATTATTTAGGAAGGCCACTCGACCCACCGTGCGCGCGGCGGCGAGCAGTTCCGGATTTTTCTCCATGGAATCCAGCGGCGCGTCCTTGATCTTGGCGAGTATTGGCGCGCGGGTCGCTTGCAGGTCGGCGATATCCTGAACCACCGCCGCGCGCGAGTGCCATCCGAGTACGCCATCGGTCGCGCCATGCAGTAGCGGCCAAGCCGGATAAATGACGCAATAGGCAAGCGACCAAACCACGGTCGCGATAAAGGTCCACACCCACCAGCGCGGCAGCGGCGTGTTGAGTTCCTCTATGCCGTCCCATTCATGTCCGGTCGTGGCCGTGCCGCTATGCTCGTCGATGCGAATTTTGCTGTCGTGCAGATTGTCCACGGACATTCTCAGTCCTCCCGCAGCGGAATTTTGCCGGCCTCGTCGAAGTATTCACGGCGAGAAGGCCGCAATACATAGGCGAGCGCGCCGATGAAGATCAGGGCGAAATAGGCGAAGCCCCAGGACGCCGCGAAATCCCGCCACGCCTCGAAAGTGGAAACGTCTCCGGTCGTCATGGTTTGCCTCCGTCGGACGGGCGTCCTGCCGGACGCCCTATGAGATTCACCTGATGTTGGCCTTGTCGTCGTAAAGCTTGAAGTCCACGGAGACGCCGAGATGCTGCAGATAGGCGATCAGCGCGTCTTCCTCGGTGACGGAGGACTTGCCGGCCACGTCGCCGAGCACGGCGTTGGGATAGCGCTTCTGCAAATCCGCGCCGCCCGCGTCGTCGGAGACCGCCTGCGCGGCGAGATCGGCCGCCGCGTTGTCGATCTGCTCGTCGCTGTAAGGCACGCCGACCACCCGCAGCAGGCGCATCTGCTCGGCGAGATGGGCGCCATCGACGGGCGCCTTCGACAAGAAGGCATAACCCGGCATGATCGAGGACGGCACCACCGCGCGCGGATCGCGCATGTGGTCGCGTTGCCAGTCATTCGAATATTTGCCGCCGACGCGCGCGAGGTCGGGGCCGTTGCGCTTCGAGCCCCATTGATGCGGATGGTCGTACATGCTCTCGGCCGCGAGCGAGTAATGGCCATAGCGCTCCACCTCGTCGCGCAGCGGCCGGATCATTTGCGAATGGCAAGTGTAGCAGCCCTCGCGCACATAGATGTTGAAGCCGGCCAGCTCGAGCGGCGTATAGGGCCGCACGCCCTCGACCTGCTCGATCGTGTTCCTGAGATAGAACAAGGGCACGATCTCGATGATTCCGCCCACCGAAATCATCAGCAGAATGCCGAGCAACAGCATGATCGAGTTGGTTTCCAGCAGCTTGTTCAGTCCCGAGGGAGCATGTTGGGTCGTGTTCGACATTTTTCTCGTCCTCACTCTGCCGGGATGGGCGACGTGGCGGCCTCGAAGATTTCATCGGCCCTGGGCGCGGCGATGGTTTTGTAGATATTCACCAACATGATCAGCATGCCGACCACGAAGAGGCCGCCGCCAGCCGCGCGGATGAGATATTCGGGATGCAGCGCTTCCGTCGTCTCGACGAATGAATATTCGAGAAAGCCCTGCGGGGTGTATGCGCGCCACATGAGGCCCTGCATGATGCCCGCGACCCACATCGCCGAGATGTAGAAGACGATGCCGATGGTCGAGATCCAGAAGTGCCAGTTAACCAGCTTCAGCGAGTAAAGCTTCTTGTTCCAGATCCACGGGATCAGGCAATAGAGCGCGCCGAAGGAGACGAAGCCGACCCAGCCGAGGCTCCCCGAATGGACATGGCCGATGCCCCAATCGGTGTAATGGCTGAGCGAATTGACCGCCTTCACCGACATCAGCGGGCCCTCGAAGGTCGACATGCCGTAGAAGGCGACCGACACCACCATCATGCGCAGCACGGGATCGGTGCGCAGCTTGTCCCAGGCTCCCGAAAGCGTCATCAGTCCGTTGATCATGCCGCCCCAGGACGGCATCCACAGCATCACCGAGAACACCATGCCGAGCGTCTGCGCCCAGTCGGGCAAGGCGGTGTAGTGCAGATGATGCGGCCCCGCCCAGATGTAGAGGAAGATCAGCGACCAAAAGTGCACGATCGACAGGCGATAGGAGTAGATCGGCCGCTCGGCGCGCTTGGGCACGAAGTAGTAAACGATGCCCAGAAAGCCCGCCGTCAGGAAGAAGCCCACGGCGTTATGTCCGTACCACCACTGAATCATGGCGTCCTGCACGCCCGCCCAGACGATCACCGATTGCGACGAATAGATCGAAATCGGGATTTCCGTGTTGTTGCCGAGCACCAGCACGGCGATCGTCACGATAAAGGCGAGGTAGAACCAGTTGGCGACATAAATATGCGGCTCCGTGCGCCGGGCCAGCGTCACGAGATAAACGAGCAGATAAATCGACCCAGACGACCACCAGCCATAGAATCGCGTACCACTCCGGCTCGGCGTATTCATGGCTGCGCGTAATGCCGAGCAGATAGCCCGTGCCGGCGATCAGAATGAAGAAGTTGTAGCCGAGCACCACGAACCACGGCGCGAGATCCCCCGCGATGCGCGCGCGCGAGGTGCGCTGCACGACATAAAAGGACGTCGCCAACAGAACGTTGCCGCCGAAGGCGAAGATCACCGCGGAGGTGTGCAACGGCCGCAATCGCCCGAAATTGATCCAGGGAAGATCGAAATTGAGCATCGGGAAAGGCGAGTTCGAGCGCGAGATACAGCCCGACGATAAATCCCGCCGTTCCCCAGAACAGCGCGGCCAGCGACGCGAATTTGATCGGGCCGTAGTTGTAATTGGGTTTGCCGTCGATGACGAGCGGCGTGGGCGAGGTCGGCCGCGCGTCGAAGCGCATGTTGATCGCGACGACGGCGAGGACGGAGCAGAGCGAAAACAACGCCATGTGGAAGGCGTAAGCCGGCGTGTAGGCCCGCGTCGCGATGAAGGCGGCGCCGATCGCGAGCAACACAAGGATCGCCGAAAGCGAAATTTCGCCAAAGGTCCGTCGTTTCGGAATAAGAGGCAGTCGCTCCATGATGTCACGTCCTCGTGGATTTTTCGGGCGCATAAGCGAGATGCGGGGAATACGTTGAAAAAACCACGGCATCCCCGCGAGACGTATTCGGGGTTTTCGGAAGAATTGTACGATGCACAACGCTACAGTTATTTGACAATGATCAACGAGCTGGCCCTAGAGGCCTCGCTGCGCGCAAGTGTCACATCGCGCGAAACATTGTCACGCCTATCGCCCGAAATAGCGCGGATTTATGTGCGCTCATCGCGCGATCGCGGCGCTTGGCGACACTCAAGAGCGCGTTATCGCGCGAATTTGTCGCAGGACTTTAGTGCCGTCGACATGGCGACGGAGTCAAGTCGCCCACAAAGAAAATCACTCGCGAATCAAAATCAGCAGGGCCGCTGGATATGGTATCCAAGCAAGGCGCCGAGCGGCTCCGAGGTGCGCAATTCCGTGAGCCCGGTGAAATAGACGCTGCTGCCGGAGTAAGGATAGCCGAGATCGCAATGCGGATTCTCGGCCGCGAGCGTGGACGCGTAGGGCTGAGGCGCCAGTTCGGCGGCGGCGACGTAGCCGCGTAGCCCGGCGACCGTGACGAAAGTCCAGTCGTGGCGCGCGCCTTGATGGACGCTTTCGACAATGACTTCCACGCCCTCGGCGAGCACGCCGAGCACGCGCGCATGAATGCTCGGCCCGGCGCGGAGCTTGGCTTCCGCCGAGACGGTCGCGGCCCATGACGGACCGCCCCAGAAAGCGCAAATGGCGAAGGCCATCGCCGATATCGCACGCCGCATTGAAACGTCCCCTCTCGTCCGCGGAACGGCGCGCGAACGTAAAATCAACTTAATCGGACTCCCGCTTGGCTCCAAGCTCTTTAACGCCGGAGCGATCGGTGTTTCAATCTTGCGACGATCGCGCCCGCGCGAAGGTCTCGTCGCCCGCGCTGCTCGGCGACGAGAAATAGGGCGCTGAAAACGATTTGTGAGTGAACCTCGTCGGGGCGGCCAATCAAAACCGCGCTTGCGCTATTGTCGCTTCATGCGCGGGCGCCGCGATTTGGACAAATTCGTCGCGCGCTTCGTCCAGCGCGAGCAGGCGCGCATCCTCGATCTCGAAGAAGGCGCCGTGCAGTTTGAGGGCTTCGACCCGCTCCAAGGCGGCGACCTTGGGAAATGTGCGCAGATTGCGCAAACCCTGCTTGACCGATTTAAGGCCGAGATGCCGAGCGTAGGAGGCGTCGAAGGCCGCTGGAACTGGCCCAAGTCGCCGCGCGGCCGGCGCGATCAATCTGATCCAGTCGCCAAGATAGTCGTCGTTCTCCAAAGCCGGTTCCGCGACGCCCGAGTGGCTCTCCACAAAGGCGCGCACGCCTCCGCATTTGGCGTGGCCGAGCACGACGATATGCTTCACCCGCAGCGCCGTGACCGCGTAATCGATCGCCGCCCAGGAGCCATGATGATAATTATCGGCGGAGCACGGCGGAACCAAATTGGCGACGTTGCGAACATCGAACAGTTCGCCAGGTTCGACATTGAAAATCTCTTCCGGCGTGACGCGGGAGTCGCAACAGCCGATTATTAGAGTGTGCGGATGCTGGCCGACCGCGGCCAAATCCTGAAACCTTTGCCGTTCTCGCGGAAATTTCCCGGTAAGAAAACCCTCGTAGCCTTCAACGAGAGCCTCGGGAAGCAGCGCGGTTTGGCTGGCGGCGTCATGCATGCGCGAGTTCTTCCAGATAGAGTTTTTCTGGACTACAGTCGGCGAATGACGCCTTGATGGCGCTCCGGCGCCACGCCGCCGCGGCGGCGAAAACCTCCGGTCGTCTCGCCGCGGATCGTGAAATATTCGCCACTCAAGCGAGTTGTCCACAGTTATTAATGTTATCCAACCCTAATGGTTGTTCAATGTCGACGCGACGCCTAGTTTTTTGCCGCAAATAGGGTGTGGACTTTGGGAACTCTGCGTAACAAGAGTGAGTTGAAAAGATTTTCCGACCGATGCGTCGCCGGCGGTTGGTCACATGCGAGTAGATGAGCGTTCAGGCGACCATGACCCGCGGCGTAACTCCTTGTCTCGCGGTTATACGACGCCCGAAGCGTTCGAGGGAGCGCGTTCGTGGACAATTTCGCGCTGACTTCATGGTGGCGGCGTCGCGTTCTCGAGACTTGTCGAAACGCGCGACCCGATCGAATGCGGGAGAGTGAATATGTCGACCCTCGGTCGGGAAGAACTTTTTGAAGCTTGTCGCGCGATCTATAGGACGGCGGGAGACAACTTTATGTTGCCGCCGCTCATTCGCGATGTCGAAAGCCCGGAGGAACATCCAAAGCATACATATTATAGCCTGACAGACGCCGAATGCATTCGATTTATCATTGAGCTCGACGAAGCTTATGTTGGCGGCAACAAATTTCCACTCAAGAAATTTCCATTGCGTTTCACATGCGAACTATGTGATTTGGATTTTCAAGAGCCTCCCATCGAACTTGGAGAAATTGAAACCAGAGCGTTAATACGCGCGTTTTTCCTTGGGGTTAAAGTGCAAATTAACGCCAGTGAAAATCGGCATACCAATAAATACAATCTACGTATTCAACTTTCCTCGACATTATTTGTGGACTGCGGCGAGTTAATAGACGAAGACGACGAACTGACTCCTGAAGCCATTTGCAATCAAGTGAGCCTCGACCTTTATAGCAAATCGTCCGATTTTTTTGGAAGTCCACAAGACGGAATTACGGTTTGGCGCGTCCGCGTCGCCCAGGAGCTATTTGGCGAACTCAAACCCGCGCCCGAAGTCTTTTGGCCTCCAGAGGCCGAAATGGCGCGTCGCGCCATGATGCGCGACGCCATTTCCGCCATGACGCTTCCGATCGCCAACGCCAACGCCAACCCTGCGCTCGCGACGAGCCCGCTTCGCGCGAGCGCTCCTATTCTCATGGACGCCCCGACGAATCAGACCAGGATGAGGCGGGAGTTTTTTGCTTTCAGCATCGCCGCCTCACTGATAATCGGCGTTACCGGTTTGACGGCGGGCTACGCCTTTTGGGGTGCGATCTCGGCATCGCCGAAGACGCCAACGATCAGCGCGCGAACCGCCTCGGCGGGGTTCTCGCCAGAAAAAGCGCCGGCCTCCGTCGTTCCCCTTGGCCACGCCTTGGATCTCGCCGCGCTGACGCCCATAACGCCCGTCCATTTTGGCGATGCAAGCGAAGCTTCCGAGCAGCTTCCTCGGGCGACTCCCCCGGTCGACGAGACGCCTCCCGCGATCGTCGAGACGAAGCCAGCGCTTCCGCGGGATTTCGTGGCGGCGCCAGGGACGCCGGACGAGTTCTCCGCCGCCGAAGCCAAGCCGGGGAAACAAAGCGAAATTCTTCCAAAGAAGAAATGCGTCGTGGTCAAAACCGCTTCGTCACGCACAGGCCAAGGCGGACGGGCGGTTCACGGCGCTAAACGAGACCCGGCGGACCCGCTTGCCGCCGTGGGGCGCGCGGTCAATTCCTTCACCGCCCGCGTCGCCAAGGACTTGCGGCGGATTCCTGTTCAACTTTCATCCCTGATGGCGGGGCATTAAGGGCGCGCGCCGAACAAGCGGGGACGCTTAACATGCGGCTCTCGACGCTGGACACGCCATGACGCTCAAGAATCTGCTGCGCACGAAATCAATCGAAGCCCTCCAGGCCGAAACGGGAAGGCCCGGGCAATTACGCCGCGTGCTCGGTCTATGGCAGCTGTCCAGCATCGGGCTCGGCGGCCTGATCGGCGTCGGCATTTTCGTGCTCACCGGCGTCGTGGCGGCGACACAGGCGGGGCCCGCCGTGTCGCTGTCCTTTGTCATCGCCGGCGTCGCCAGCGGCGCGGCGGCTCTATGCTACGCCGAATTCGCCTCGATGATTCCAGTCGCCGGCAGCGCCTACACCTATGCTTACGCGGTGCTTGGCGAACTCGTCGCCTGGATCATCGGCTGGGATTTGCTGCTCGAATATGCGCTGGTCGTCGCGGTCGTGTCGATCGGCTGGTCCGGTTATCTCCAGGCGCTGCTGCGGCTGTTCGGGGTCGAGCTTCCCGTCTGGGCGCAAGGGGCTCCGGCCGCTGGCGAGGGGTTTCGCGTCGATCTTTTCGCGATGCTCGGCAGTCTGGGCGTCGCCGGCCTGTTGACGCTGCGCGTCGAATGGGGCGCGCGCTTCAACACCGCGATCGTATTGATCAAGGTCGCGGCGGTGCTGCTGGTGATCGCCGCGGCGGCGCCGCATATCGACCCCGCCAATTTTCACCCCTTCATGCCCTTCGGCTTCGGCGGCGTCGTGGAGGGCGCCGCGGTGGTGTTCTTCGCGGTGTTCGGCTACGATACGCTGACCACGGCGGCCGAGGAATCGCGCGATCCGCAACGCGATCTGCCGCGCGCGGTGCTGCTCTCCCTCGCCATCTCGCTGACGCTTTATATCGCGATGTCGTTGGCGCTCACCGGCATCGTGCGTTACGACACGCTGAACAACGCGGCTCCCGTGGCGAACGCCTTCGCGCAAATCGGCATGCCCTGGGTGACGCTAATCGTATCGCTGGCGGCGGTGGCCGGGATTTTGAGCGTGATGCTGGCCTTTTTGCTGGCTTGCGCGCGCATCTGGTTCGCGATGAGCCGCGACGGGCTGCTGCCGGCCTGGTTCGCCGTCCCGCATCCGCGTATTCGCCACGCCCTATCGCCCGACCTTGGTCGCCGGCGCGCTTTGCGCCCTGGTCGCGGGTTTCTATCCGATTCGCGAAGTCGCGGAACTCGTGAACATCGGCACGCTGTCGGCCTTCGTGGTGATTTGTCTCGCGGTGATCGCCCTGCGCCGCGCGCGCCCGGACGCCGAGCGCTGGTTCAAGACTCCGTTCGTGCCCTTCACGCCTTTGATCGGAATCGGATTTTCGCTGTGGCTGCTGTCGAAATTGCCCGTCGTCGCCTGGGAGCGCTTCGTGGTGTGGCTGGCCCTGGGGCTCATCGTTTATTTTTTATATGGGCGGCGGCATAGCCGACTGGGCCGGCTGGAGTAGAATCGCGCTAGCAGCCGATTCTGCGCCGAAGGCAAGAATTTTTAGTTCTTCCGCGCGATATAATTTTTCCGTCATGTGAATAAGACTCATAAGCCGAAAACGGGCGTCGTCATGCCACGATAAGGCCGCTTCGGCCATTGCCCGCGCGCCCGCGAACATGCGACAGTTGGGCGTCCTGGAAAGGCCTCCGCGTCGCGTTTGTAGGTTTAACGGACAGTTAACTCAAAACCAGAGAACCAATGCCCGCAATCGACCCCTTGCCGGGCCGACGACTGTATCAGGTCGCCGAGCCGAGAGAGCCCGCGACGCGCGTCCCTCCGCATAATATCGAAGCGGAGCAGGCGCTGCTTGGCGCGCTGCTGCTCAACAACGACGCGTTCGACCGCGTGTCGGACTTCCTGCGCCCCGAGCATTTTTCCGAGGAGTTGCACCGGCGCATCTATGAGGTTTGCGGACAGCTGATCCGCGCGGGAAAGCTCGCCACCGTCATTACGCTCAAGACCTTTCTGAGCGGCATGGAATTGCCCGAGGGCATCACGATTCAGGGTTATCTGGCGCGTCTCGCCGCCGAGGCCACGACGATCATCAACGCCGAGGATTACGGCCGCGCGATCCACGATCTGGCGGTGCGCCGCGATCTGATCAGCATCGGCGAGGACGTCGTCAACACGGCCTTCGATTCGCCGATCAACTCCTCGCCGCGCCAGCAGATCGAGGAAGCCGAACGCAAGCTCTACGCCATCGCCGAGACCGGACGCTACGACGGCGGCTTCCAGCGTTTCGCCGACGCTCTGACCATCGCGATAGACATGGCCAACAGCGCCTATCAGCGCGACGGACATCTCTCGGGCATGGCGACCGGGCTCAAGGATCTCGACGAAAAAATGGGCGGCTTGCAAAAGTCCGACCTCATCATCGTCGCGGGCCGTCCCGGCATGGGCAAGACGGCGCTCGCCACCAATATCGCCTTCAATATCGCCAAGGCGTATGATTTCGTGGTCGAACCCGACGGCTCGCGCAAGACGATCAACGGCGGCATCGTCGGTTTCTTCTCGCTGGAAATGTCGGCCGAGCAATTGGCGACGCGCGTGATCGCCGAGCAATCGGGCGTCGCCAGCTACAAAATTCGGCGCGGCGACATCAACGAGGACGACTTTCGCCGCATCACCGAAGCCGCGCGCGAGATGCAAAACATTCCGCTCTACATCGATCAGAGCGGCGGCATTTCCATCGCGCAGCTCACAGCGCGCGCGAGGCGGCTGAAACGCCAGAAGGGGCTCGATCTTCTGGTGGTGGACTATTTGCAGTTGCTTTCGGGCTCGCGCGCCCGCTCCGAGAATCGCGTGCAGGAGCTGACCGAGATCACCACCGGGCTCAAGGCGCTGGCTAAGGAGCTGGCGGTGCCGATCATGGCCCTGTCGCAGCTCTCGCGCCAGGTCGAAAGCCGCGACGACAAGCGTCCGCAGCTCTCGGATCTGCGCGAATCCGGCTCGATCGAGCAGGACGCCGACGTCGTGATGTTCGTCTATCGCGAGGAATATTACCTAAAGAACCGCGAGCCGCGCGAAGGCACGGAAGAACATATCGCCTGGCAAGGCGAGATGGAGCGCGCGCATGGCCGCGCCGAGGCGATCCTCGGCAAGCAGCGCCACGGCCCGACCGGCATGGTGCCGCTGGCCTTCGAGGCGGAGATCACCAAGTTTTCGAATCTGGCGGAAGAGGACAGATTTCCGGAGCGGATGTGAGGTGCGCGCGATCACTCCTCATCCGCGGCGAACAAGGTCGAAAAATCTCGCCGTTCATGCAGGACGCGCACGACTTGCGCCGTACTGGCTTCGATTCGATAGAAAAGTGTGTGCGGATGGACAAGCAGGGATTGCAAAGCCGGGCGAAGTTCGTCGCGGTCGCGCCCTCCAGCGGGTTTTGACCCAACCGCTCGGCGCTTGACGCGATTTCACGCACGATGCGATCCGCGATTTCGGGCGACGCCACGCGAACGTAATATCGCCAGATGTCGCGCAAGTCTTGTTTTGCGCGCGGCGCTCAGACGACGGCCCTAACCGCCGTCATGTTCCGCGCGCGCTTCCCGGATCAAATCCTCGACCGCGAGAGGCGCTCCAAGACCCGCGTCGAACTCCGCCAAGCCCACGTCGATTTCGTCACGCAGCTTGGACAAAGCTTCAACGCGATCGAGCAAATCGCGCCCAATCTTCTCCTGCGCGGCTTCTGGCAGCGCCGCCACTCTGGATAGAGCTATGTCGAGTGTCTTGCTCATAGGGGCAGGATAGCACAAGGCTCCGGCGCGCCAAGCGACAATGCGATAACTCGCGCCGCGGCGATTTCGACCTATGCCGCGCTACCTCGGCATAACCGCCCAATAATCCAAATCCAGCAACACCGCCGGGTCCGGCTTGCCGTCGGCGCCGGTGAGCGGGAACTCGGCGCAGGGCTTGTCCTTTGTCGCGACAAGCCGCAGGCGCAGCGCGCCGATGTCGCTTCGGCCGGGAATCTCCGCCTTGTCGAGCACTTCGCTCCAGGCGAACAGCGTGCCGCCGGCGAACAGCGGATTGACATGGCGCCCGCCGTTGATCGCCGCGATATGGAAGGCGTTGGCGAGCCCGTTGAAGGACAGCGCGCGGGCGAGCGAGATCACATGGCCGCCATAAATGATGCGTTTTCCGAACCGCCCCTGCGCCTCGTAATACTGATTGAAATGGACTTTCGAGTTATTTTGATAGAGGCGCGTCGCGAGCTGATGCTCCGCCTCCTCGACGGTCATGCCGTCGATATGGTCGATCTTCTCGCCTTTTTCGTAATCGCCCCAGACATAGGGCGAGCCGGCCAGCACTCTGTCATATGCCGCGGCGTGCAGCGGCGGCACGGCCTTGCCGAGATCGGCGGGCGCGACGGATTTCGGCAGATCGGGCACGACTTCGGGGCCGACGGGCGCGTCTTTATCGCGCTTCTTGACCATCACCCAGCGGGCGTAATCGAGCACGACCTCGCCGTTCTGATTCGTGCCGGTCGAGCGCACATAAACGACGCCGGTCTCCTTATTGGAGTTTTCCTTGAGGCCGATCACTTCCGACGTCGCGGTCAGCGTGTCGCCGGGATAGACGGGCGCGAGAAATTTGAAATCCGCATAGCCGAGATTGGCGATGGCGTTGAGCGACACGTCGGGAACGGTTTTGCCCAGCACGAAATGAAACACCAGAATATCGTCGATCGGCGCTTCTTTATAGCCGATCGCCTGCGCGAAGGCGCGCGAGGACTGCACCGCGAATCGCGGCAAATACAGCGCGGTGTAAAAGGCCGAATCACCGGTCGTGACCGTGCGCGGCGTCGCGTGGCGGATAATCTGGCCGAGCGAAAAATCCTCGAAGAAATTGCCGATATTCGACTTCGTTTTGGTCATGGGTTCAGCCGTTGCTCATTTGGCGGTTTGCGCCAGCCGCCGGGCCAGCGCGTCTATGATGCGGGCGGAATCGCCCGAAACGAAAAGTTTTTTCACGCGGCTGCGTGGCCGGCGACAATCGAGACGGCGCTTTTGGGCGCCTCCAGCGTTTTCGCCACGAGCTGCTCCAGCGCCGCATTGGCGCGTCCGTCCTCCGGCGCCGCGCGCACCCGCGCCTTGAGCACGCATCGCCCGTCGGCCAGGGTTTCCAGCCCCTCGATCGCGTCGCGCCCGCCCTTGGGCGTCAGCCGCAGCCACAGGGCGACGCCGCCCTCTTCCGCGCGCCACGCCGCGCCGGGGTCGGGTTCAGCCAAAGCTGTGCGCGATGGCGCTGCGCACGAATTGCAGGCCCAGCAACACGATCATCGGTGAAAAATCCAGCCCGCCCATGGTCGGCAAAACTCTGCGGATCGGCTCATAGAGCGGCTCCGTGAGGGCCGCGAGGGCGCGCCTTATCGAATAGACCGCTTGGGAACGCGTATTGATCACGTCGAAGGCGATGAGCCACGATACGACGAAGGAGGCAATGACCACCCACCAATAGAGATCGATGACCGTGAGAATGAGCTCTAGCACTGCATAGCGCATTTTTTGGTTCCCAGCGTTGACGGTTTGGAGACTTGTCTATCCTCACGGCGTCCGCGCCGCAATCCTTCGCGGGCGCGGTCTTTGCCCAGCGGGCGAGCGGGAAAGGGATCGCGGCGCGAGAAGCAATTGACAGCGCGGAGTCCGCCGTGTAGTCACCGCGTCGGACCGGGGCTGTAGCTCAGATGGGAGAGCGCTGCAATCGCACTGCAGAGGTCCGGGGTTCGATTCCCCGCAGCTCCACCAAATATCTCATTGAAAATAAGGGAAATAGCTGGCCGGCTGTCGCTGCCAGGCCTAGCGCTTTTTCTCCAGGGAGCACCGGGAAGCATGCGGGAGCCGAACCGAAAAAAAACGGCTCGTCGCTCCGATCGACGATCTGCGCCGTCTCGCGCAGCAGCTGCGAGCTTCACGATAGCGTCGCGCGATCGTGATTTTCGGTCGCCGCCCGCGCTCGCGCTCGCCTTTTTCCGCAATCTCGCGCAGCGGCGGCGAGTTTCGGAATAGCTGCCTGCGATTTCGATCAAAGTAACAGGCCGCGATTTTGATCGTCGCGCGCCGCAAACGCAAAAACGGCCCGCCTGTTCATCCGAGGTCGGGCCGCTTCGTGGCGTCTGGTTGTGCAACCGTTCGCTTGCTCAAAGAATAAGCGAGTCGATTCGCGGGCGCAAGCCTTCCCAGGGATGGGCGCTCGGCAATCGCTATATTACCGCTCCGAGCAATCGAGCATGGCGCTACCCCAAGAATTCAGCAGTCGCGCCGCGTCAGCGGCAAGCTTCTCCCCGGCAAAATAAGCTGGCGCTCGGCGATCGTCGAACCAAGATTTCGCGACGCGCCCTTTGAGTAACAATTCGGCCATGTTCGCCGCCGGGGTCTCGATTATGCGCCATTCCAAATCATCCAACTCCCTGCGCAGCGCAAAGGGGACGGGTTCGGCGGCGTTGAAGGCGTCGCAAAGCGCGAGCCATTCGGCAAGCAAATGGCCGATACCGGAAGCGCATCTAGACGCATCATCGTCGCCACTCGGGATGGCGCGCGCCACCACGGCAGGGCATTCGGCGGCGCGATCTTCAGCTTTGGTTTCCATGGTCACGCCTGCGGGTTAAAATGAAAATCGAGAGCGATCGGAAGCGAACCGTGGCTGCTTAAAGAGAAGACGCCACCGGCCGTGCAGGCCTTCTCATGAGCAAGAAGATAGCCAAGCTTCACTAACAGCTCGCGGTCATTGGCGCATGGCGTGATGGCCAGTTCCCACAAGGCCTCGGTTTCGGCGTCAACAAGATGCTCGGGAACGTCCTCTGGACCCAAATGCGCCTCAACGATAGCGTTAGCGGCCCGATGACGTTCCATGGCTCCCGCCAGCGCGTCGGATATTGGCGCGCCAGCGACGGCGGGAATCCCGGCGACAGGGGCCAGCACGAGGCCGGCCGCAACGACGCGGCGTGAGATTTGGTTTTCCATCTTGTTTCCTTTCTGCTTGAGGTTACGCCGCTTGTTCGAGCGGCGCGGTGGGACATTGCGGCGAAAAGCGCCAACCGCCATTCGCGTCGACGGGTGGACTCCTGCCTTTGGCGGCGCGGTAGCGATCGGCGTAGTCGGACCATTCCGGCGAGGTCGCGGAAATCCAAACAGTAGCGACGCGCGGCGCGTTCGCGCCGGGAGCCGGCGCGGCTTGCGGCCATCTTTCCTCGGCGAGCCATCGCGCAGCCGATACGACGAAGCGCCGCTCGCGGCCGGCGACGGAAGCCGCATAAGCCTTCGCCCCGGCGATGATCCGCGCGGGGTCGGCGCCCGCCGCGACGGCCTGTCGGAACGCGGCCAGCGTGGGCCGCGCGCGGATGGTCGCCGTCACGCCGAGGAAAGACGCGAAGAAATTCCTCCGCATGATCGTCGATCGCGCTCTCGCGCGCCGCCGGCGCGGTTTGAGAGTCTTGGTCTAAATCTTCGTCTTCTTCTATGGGCGCGTTCGTTACGGTCGGCGTTACGGCTCCGTTACGCTCGGCGGCGCGCTCCCGAAAGCGGCGCATCCGCTCGGCGGCCGTGGGGTCGGCGGGTCGATCGGCAAATTGCCGCTTCTCCCACTCGACGGGGCGCAGCTCGCCCTCCACTTCCTCAATGAGGCCCGCGGCCTTCAACGCCTCCAGACGGCGAGATAGCGCGCCAGGGCGCGTGCGCAGCATGAACGCCAGCGCGGCGAGATCGGGAAGTGTGCCGCCGTGGCGAGACGCCGCGCATAGGACGTTGAACCATGCGCGAAAAAGAGAAGACGGGAGGCGCTGGAGGAGCGGATCGTCGAGCGCCTGGTCATATACGCGAAACCAGAGCCCACTCATCGCCGCCCCCGTGGCTTGGCGATGGCGCGCACCTCGACGGCGTGAGCGACGGCCCAAGCCAGCGTAATCAAGAAAAACGAAACGGCGAGAAATGTTGCGACGACGGCGGGTCCAGACATGGGAGCCTCGTTTTCAGGCAAGCCGGGAGCGTTCGCATAAACCGCAAGGCTTTTTGCGTTGGCTTTGGGCTAGGAAATTCACGAAAACCGTGTAATTGTGACGCTAACCGTTGATTACGCCCTTGTCAACGGTTTCCGTTTATAAGGAACGCTTCCCGTTGAAAACGCTATCGCCAGAACAATCCCGCGCGGCGCGGGGCCTCCTCGATTGGTCACAGACTCAGCTCGCTTCTCACTCAAATCTGAGCGAGAGCACGGTGAGAGATTTCGAAAAGGGGCGTCGAGTTCCTTCGGCGAACAATGTCGCCGCGATCCGCGCCGCCCTCGAACGGGCCGGCGTCGAGTTCATCGCCGAGAACGGCGGCGGGGCGGGCGTGAGGTTGAGGAAGGGCGAGCAATGATCGATGATAAAGATAGAGCCATTCTCTCCAGTTTTGCCGGAGCGGATGGCTTTCGCGGTATCGCCTTCCGCATTGAACGCGGCGATGGAGAAACTCTAGATGTCGCTCTGAATTTCGATGACGTATCGAACTGGATCGGGGCTATAGCGCAGACGGCGGGCCAAGCCGCTGCGCTCAATCCATCTGCATCATTATTGGGAATGACAGAGTCGGTGTTACCAATTTCAGCGGACGGGCTTCGTCTTGCCGGAGGCCCGGACCCAAACAAATCTCTTCTTTCAGTTCAAATTGGCGGCTTCGCTCTGACTTTCCAAATTGACAATAAGCGACTTGCACAAGGGGGACGCGATTTAGCCAATATTTTACAGACCCTGGCGGCAGAGCGGAGCAAGCCGTCTTAAACTCTAAGAAGGAGCTATTCGTCGTTATTGCCTCCACGCGGGGAGGACTTCCCGCCGTCGATCGGGCGCAACCAATCAGGCCGCGCTGCCTTCACGCCGAGCGGCGGCCCGAACCCGTAATTCATATGATGAATGTTCGCCTCCAGGCGCACGATCACTTCGCGCGCGTCGGCGCAGCGTCGGCTCCAGGTGCTGCGCGGCGCTTGAAGCGCCGACAGCGCCATCGGCGGGACAAGGTAGGGCGGCTCGGCGGTCGTCCAGTCGACGCTTGATCGCGCGGCCGTCATGATGGCGTCGGCGGCTTCCTTGCAAAACCCAGAGGATCGCAGGCGTCCGCGCAACGCCGCGCAAAGCTCCTCGAATGACGCACCCTGCGTCTTTTGTTCGCTCATGTCACGACAGTCCCTTGATGCCGAGATGCGCGCCGCGCTGGGCCGCGCGGCCGATCGCCTTGAACAACTCCCGATCATTGCTATTGAACGCGCGCGCTACGCTCCGGGCGTCCATCGCGGTGATGCTGACATTGGTCGGCGCGTGCACCACGGGACCGGGCGCGCTCGCGGATTTGGAGGCGCCAGACGCGCCCGCTTGGCGCAGTGCGCCCGCTGGACCGGCGGGGATAATCATCTCGCCGGGGTGTACCAGCGCGGGGAAACCGCCCTTGCCGTCGAAGTTGCCGAGCGATGGGACCTGCCAGGAGCCGATGTCGAATCCCGGAAGCACCGCCTTGAGCAGTCCGCCGAGGCCGGCGAGCAGTCCGCCGCCGCCGGCCGCCGCGGCTCCTCCAGCGCCCGCGGCAGCGCCCCCAGCGCCGATCGCGGCCGCCGCCGATGACAGCGCCGCCGCCGACGTGGTCAGTTCCGCCGCTGACGATGACAAGCCAAGGCCAGCCGTGGACAGCGCCGCAGCCCCAGCGCCGCAGCCCGCAGCGCCAGCCGTCGCCCCGAGCACGCCAGAAAGGCCGCCGCCAACCGCGCCGAGCGCATTCTTGATCGCGTCTTGGAATGGCAACGTGATTAAGTCGCCCATTGCCTTGAAACCAGGCTCAAGCGCCTTCTCCAGAGGATCCGTCAATGTGTTCTTCATGAACTCATTTGTGAGTTCGGAAAACAGCGATTGCGCGAGTTTTTTACCCGCGTTCTTCGTGCGCGTGTGCTCGACCGCGCCGATCAGCGCTTGCGAAAGCGACGACGTGAGCGTGCCGGCGAACTGCTGGGCGCCTCTCGTGGGCAAGTTTCGCCGCGTCCTGGACTTCCTTGGTCGCCAGCTCGAGCATCTTCACTTGATGCTGCGATTCGAGCGCTTCGATCTTGTTATTGATCACCTGACGTTGCTGGGGCTTCTGGCCGGCGATGGCCGCCTCGCGCTCGTAGAGCGATTTGGTCGCCTCGAACTGCTGTTCGTCCGCCTGCTTAACGAGGCGGCTTTTCTCGTCCTCGGTGATTTTCTTGTTGGCGAAGTCGAGCTCGTATTGCGCCTTGTTGATTTCGGTTTGCTGCAGGACGGCCTGGATTTCGCCATCGATTTCTGTGCGCGCGGCGGCGAGCGCGTCGCCATTGGATTTGTCCTTCGCGCCCTTTTTCTTTTTTGTCGTCGTCCTTGTCCCGCGCCTCGTAGCGCGCGCGGGACGATCCGGCATTTAAGCCGATATCGAGATCGGGAAGCTTGGCGTTCCCGGTCGGGGACTTGCCCTCGGAGAGCTCGCGCGCGAAGGCTTGTTTGAATGGGACGCCTTTGGTCGAGTGCTCCTGGATTTCGCGCGCGATCTGGCGCGATTGGTCGAGCGCCTGATGCAGCTGCGACACGAATGCCGACGTGTTAAGCGACGCTTGGACTATCGCTTCTGATGCCTTGTAAAATTCGAGCTTCATGGCCGCGACTGGCGCGGCGAGGCCCTCCAGCGCGACGAGGAGACGCTGATTTGCTTTTTCGGCCGCCGCATCGATTTCGAATTTGGCGTCGCGCGCGCCCTTGACGACGCCTTCGTCGATCGCCGTTCCGGCGGCGCGCGCGGTGTCGCCGAGCTTTTTCATTTCAAGCTGGCCGTTGATGATCGGCTCGAACAGCTTCTCGCCGGTCGCATCATCGAACAGCGCCTTGGCGAGGTCGATTCCCTCTTCTTTCGGGAGGGCTCTGATCTTTTGCCCAACCAGGTCTATGAACTCGCCAGTGGTTTTCGCGCCGTCGAGAACCTTCAAAAAGCCTTTGTCGATCTTGTCGAGCGCGTCCTTTAAATCGCCATCGTTCCGCTTGAACTTCTGGAACTCTTCATTCGCCGCCTTGAGAGCGGCGACCATCGCGTCAAAGTCGACGCCAGCGCCGGCGCCGACGATTTTCGCGCCTTGAACCGCGGTGGAGGAAATGCCGGATTGCTTCGCCGCGTCAGCCAATTCCGTTAGCTGATCATGCGCGAACGATCCGGTCTTATAGGCTAGAAATCCAATGGCCGCCGCCGCCGCCGTCGCCACTGTCGGAACCACGCCAATCGTCGAGGCGAGTCCCTTCAATGGATTGACCACTCGCTCGATTTCGTTCCCGAAAAGGCTCGTATTGTTCCAGGCGAAGGCCGCGATGTTGTCGAGTTGCTTGTTAAAGTGTTTCGCGGCGGACTCGACCTCAATAATCGGCTTCGCCGTGAGCGACTTCAACTCGCACTGCAGGCCGGCCGCGCCGGCCGAAGCTTCGCGGAGCGCCTTGGCGAGATCGTCGCTGACCGTCCCGCCGGTCGCGGCGGCTTCCTTGGCGAGCTTGCGGATTTCGGCATTGAAGCCGGCGAGCTGGGCCTTCGCGACGGCGACGGCGCTGTCAAGGCCACTAACGTCCGCGCCGAACCGAATTGTGACAGCACTCTCCGACATGGTTCTCTTTCCTGTTTCAAGTTGAATGGGGCGAGGAGTTCGCCATGTCGGTCAATCGCCCCTCGCCCCGCCCTTCGCCGCTCCCCATCCCGCGCGGCCATGGAAAAACCGCGCGAAACTCATTCGATGCCCGCCACGCAATTGAGCTTCTTCGCCGCGTCCTGGATCATCGCGATCCCACATATCGCGAGAAATTTCGCCGCCGCCTCATCGTAGCCAGCGCCAAGCAGAAACGCCCGCTCGCTTCTCGCAAGTTCGCGCATCTTTTCATGGATCGCGCGACCGTCTCCCGTCGCCATAACGGCCGCGAGTTCCAGCGCTGGCGTGAACATCGAGCGCGGCGCGGCCATGCTAGTATCCGGAAGTCAGTTTACGGATTTCACGAATTCGCTCGGCTTTTTGCGCATCCGGGTCGCGTTCATAGAGACGCGCGCTCATGTCGAGCACGCGATTGTGTTCGTTGAGAATGAACTTCTGCCGCTCCGTAAGTTTGGACGGCGCGGCCGGCGTGGCGTCGCGATAGCCAAGGCCAGCTCTTTCGCGGAGCTCGGCGATTTCGACCAATCGCTCGGCGCGGCTCGACGATCCGTATCTGCGCTCCAAAACTCTCGCGGAAGGATTACATGGAATTGCGACCAGGCTTACTTCGAGAAGCTCCCATTTTGTAATGCGAAAACCGAGTGGATAAGGTGACGCGTCGATCGGATCAAATCCGACCGAAACGCCGGACAACACGCCAGCTTTCGCCAATTCGCAAACTTCGTCCGATTTCTGACTCGCGCCTTGAGGCGCAAAGGTGATCACGCCATCGATTGCATTGCCATTGCGGCTAAGGCTCGCCGTTCCGACTGGGTGGCTGGGGTCGTGATTGAAAAGGACAATCGGATTCCTCCGGTAGTTCGAAAGATCAGCGCCGGAAGCCTCGAGAACATCGCCCACGCGATCTACGGTCGTGTCCGACGCGCGGATGCGAATTTGTCTGGGGCCTAAACCCGCGTCCTTTGCGATTATTTTTGAGAAGAAGCTAGTTTCATCGATCTATCCATTCGAGACGATTGCGCCGAGCGTCGCGGCGCCGGCATTGACCAGGGCGGCGGCTTCCGCCTGGAAAACGATTATCGACACTCCGCTCCCGATCGTTTGCGGATTGGCCGTCAAGCGTCGGGCCAATCTTTCGGCGGGCTTCGCAGCATATGGCGTCGCGCCGATCGTCACGCTCCGCCCCATCTGAAAATTCGCCCCGTCAAGCATTGGCGATAATTGGCGTTGCACCTTTACAGTTCCGAGAATGACGTTGAGATTTGGTGACGAGGCGCTCATTGGGCGGCGTCATCGACGTTTTCGGGAACGCGACCAAGGTGAACGCCGCGCCACGAAGCACATAGTCGGCGACTTCCTTCATGACATCGAATTGATCACCAATGACGCACATCTGTTTCTTCGAAAGAGACGTTGTTCATTTGGCATTCAACGCGCTGATAGCCGAATGGGACCGGGCCGCTCAAACGCTTGGGCGCGCGCTTGACTGACATTGGCGCGGGCGGCGGAGGCGACTTTCGGAACGGTATGCTCGACTTTTAGCGGGGCGAACCGGATCGATTTCGCGTCCCGAGGCGAGGGCGGCTTGTCTATCAGCGACACGCTCGCGCTCCCTGCGCCATTGCTCAGCAAACTTTTGGAGGCTACAACGCCATCAACGCCGATGAAGGGCGGCCGAATGACAACGCTCGTCGCCTGCGCAGAAAAGCCCGCAACATCGAATTGTCGGACCGTGTTGAGATAATCGTCGAGCGCGTCGGCGGCGCCGTCGAGCGCGGCGTCGAGCGCGGATTCCTTCTCGCGAAATACGCCCAGCATTTGGGCGAACAGTTCGCGCCGCTGCTTGCCTTGTAGCTCGCCGATGCGCGCGAGAATGCGCGGCTCCGCCGCATCGAGACGCTCTTGGAGGAGCAGCAGCCGATCATGCTCGGCGTCGAGCGCCTGAATTTGCTTGTCCGACTCGTCGGCGAGCAGGGCGGACCGGCGCTTCTGGACGAGCTCGCCGAGCGTCCTTCGAGCATCCGCGCGTTCCTGGCGCAACGCCTCCAGCGCGGCGCCGGCTTCCTGCAAATTCGCCAGCTCCTCGGGCGTCTTTTTCGCGCCGCCAAACAGTTTCGAAAACAGCGTCACGTCGTCTCTCCGTGATTGATGTTTCGAGCATGGCGCCGATCGAATCCAGCTTTGCAAAAAAAAACTGGATCGCCTGGAATTGCTGGCGTCGCGGGCTATAAGATCTCGCAAATTGAGCTCTTCGACAACGCGCTGCCTTTGTTCAATTTCAAGATTTCACGCAAGGCATGTCGATGCGCCGACGCGCCATTCGGAAGCTCCCTCCCATGGCGAAATTCGCCCTGCGCATAGAGCTTGAGTCGAAGGCGAGCTCCCCTGCGGCGACAGTTTTAGGGGCGTCGCGATAATGTTCCGCCACGGCGCGCCGGATCGCCCGATCGCGTGCGGCGATCCGCTGCGGGCGCGACGGTGGTGGAGTTAATCTTTCGAGCTCGGCGGCGAGTTGTGTGGCTTCATGGGCGCGCCGACAGAGCTCATTCAGGACTTTCGCGCGATGCGGGGCGGGATCATGAGCATCACGTCAGCCCACGAAACGTCCTCATCGTCGGCGCAGCCTGGCGAGTTCGCGGCGATCGGCGACTCCTTCGCCGCATCCTCCGGCGCGGCCCGCAATTTTTCTTCGCGCTCGGAGCGGGTCACGATAGCGTCTCCTCGCCGATAACGCGGCGCGAAACTGCCTCGACCGCCGCCGCTTCCGGTGGCGCGCTCGCGGCGATCGGCGATTGCCTCGTCGAGGCCAGCGCGGCGCTCCGTCTTTCGCGGTTACGCGCGGTTTTCCGTGGCGGCGCTTCGCCCATGGCGTGCGTCATTTCAGCGCCCTTCCGCCGCGAAAGATCGAAAATCTTTCGGGTTCCAGGTCGCGCGCGCCGCCGGGGAGCATCTCGATTTTCTCGGCGTCGAAAAATCCCAACAGCTTGGCGGCGCTGGTTCTGGAAGGATTTCCGCCATTTTCCAAACAAAAAACTACGCTGGTCGAAAGTCCAGCATGCGCCGCCAGCCTTTCCATAGAACAGGCAAGAAGTCCCCTTGCGGCGCGACATTGTTCCGGCGTAGGAGCCATAGACTCGTTTGAAATATAATCACGTATCTTGACGCCTCCAAGAGTAAATTCAATTCCGTTATTCTCAAAAAAGTCCTGCAGCATGTCTAATCGTCCGACGCCCATCGGCCTGCCCTTGGATTCAAAGCTTCCAAGGATGCGTTGGAGTGTATTAATTCTTGCAGACACGTCATTCCTGTCCATCTTCAGGAGCAGCCGAGCTGCGAGAGCTTGTCTTCCACTGATTATCATCGGCCTGCCTTTCCGAAGGTTATCAAATTTGTTTTTGACGACTTTTAACCCGTAAAATCTGCGGCTTTGGGTATGCCCGATTGCAGCGATTTTGATCTCGCCGCAAATTAAACCCCCTACCCACGGCCGCCGAGGCGCGCGCCCTACGCCAGCGGCGGACCAGCGTCCGTCGAAGCCAGGGCGTGCGGCGCGCCGATCGCCCTGGCGTCCAAGGGAAGGCTCTCGCCGGTCCCGGCGAGCGCGCCGCCGTCGCCGCCGTGGCCTGGCGGCCGTCTCGACGGGAAGCGCCAGCCGCCCCTGGCGTCTTGTGGGTGTGATTTGACGCCCTTGGCATTCAGCCAAGCGCGCCATTCAGGCGAGTCTCGTCAACCCAAACACCGGGCGCGGCCGGCGCTTTCGACTGCGGCGCTGCGGCTTTCGCCTCCGGGAAATTGTAGCCCCAGCCTTTTTCGCGGTTCCATTGCCTGCGGCTCAGAGGCGCTTTGCCTTGGTCGGCACAGCGCTTCAGGTAGCTGCCCACGTTGTCGATCGCCAGTCGCCTCTCCTCCGCGCTTAGCTTACTGAATGCCCTCTTGGCCGACCGCCACCGCTCATTGAGACCGATCGGCCATACCGCTGTGAACGCCTCCCAAGACGAAGAGGCGTCTTCACCATTCGATTTCTGGGGGCTTTGGGGGTTTAAGGGTTCTAATAAAGGGTTCGGGTCACCCGCCGGTGACCGTTTTTGGAACCCGCCGGTTACCGTTTCTCCGTTGAAACAGTCACCCGCCGGTGAGCGTTCGCGGAACTCGCCGGTGACCGCTTCTCCATTCAAACAGTCGCCACTCGTTCCTAGTTTTAGGCGCGCATCTCTGGCCGTTTCAGCAGTGGAACATATCCGTTTGGAAGTATCGGCAAATAGACATTGGTTTTTTTAGCGCCGCCTCCCAGTGATACCCGAAGCAGACCGCGCTTTGCCAAGGCTTGCAGTATTCCGCGCGCGCCCTTTTTCGTCATTCCCGCCTCGGCGGCGATCATGTCGAGGCCGACGCGAGCGTCTCTCGTCTCCCTGTTGCGGTGCATTGCAATCATGATGGCGACCCGACATGCGGCATGGGATAGCGTGTCATCGAACGCGATGCATTCCAGCCAATTTTTGGTGAAGGCGTAGGGGTCATCCTGCATCGCTATCGGCGCCCGCGGACACTTCGTCGATAAACAATCGCCGCGCCATATCGCTCGCCGCCGCCCACGCGGTGCGCAAGGCTTGCAGCTCGGCGAGCCTTGCAGCGCGCGCGGCAATGCCTTCCTTTGTTCGGCGTGAGATTTTTTCGCGCATCTCCGTTGTGGATAGCGCCGCGCGGACTGCCTTAGAAATCTTCGCGCGAAATTTGGACGCGACGTTAGCGACCCGCTCTCGCACTTCCGGCCGGGCCATAGCCGCCTTCGTTCGCTCGGACACGAGCTGACGGAACTGCGGACGTGAAGCAATCTGCCGCATTCGTTCGGAAGCTTGCCCACGCGCATCGGGCGTGTCCCAATACTTTCGAACGCCAGCGGCTATTTTTGCTTTGGTTTCTGCAGTCATGGACCGCCGCCGCTTCATTGGCGCGCTTCCACGACCTTGCACGGGCGCCCGCGTCTTTTCGAAGACTTCGCGGCTGGCGCGGGCGGAGTGGAACGCAACGGGCCGGGAAATTTTGCGAGCGCATATTCGTCAAGGTCTTCCTGCTTGTAGAGGACAATATGGCCTCGCTTGAAGAATATGGGGCCATCTCCCGAAACAACCCCTTTGGCGAGCAAGCTCACGCTGCCGAACCCGAACTTCTCATTCAGGTAGCGGGCCGCCGCGTCGCGGCGCATATATTGAGGCGAGTTATTCATTTCCTGCCATTCCCGTGAAAGGCCGGGTCACGTCCCGGAATGGCGGTGAAACTCGCTTATGCCGCTTCGAAAGTAAGGTGCAAATCGCCCCGATTTAGCTTTTTCGGGTTACGCGGCTATAGAGCGATTGCAGCATGAACGGCGTAAAGCATAAGAAAACATCACTTTTTTCGCTCGTTAGGCTCATCGCTGCATCGAGTTCGACGCCATTTGCGACAAGTGCATCGATCGCGGCGGCAAAATATTCGTAGTGCGAACGTAGCTCCTCAAATCCCTCTCGATATTCACGTTTGATTTTGTCGATTGAGCATCGTTCAATCTTGGCGGCTTCCGCCATCGCATCTCTTATAGGTTGTTTTGAACCTTGTCGTTGTATTTGTCTGCCATCATTAGTATTGATACAAAACACCCGCTTTTAGATGCGGTAAGAAAATCGCCAGGACGCCTATATATTTCCGGCTTTTCCTTTTCGTTTATTCGCCATCTGCTTATAGCTTGAATAAATCCGCGCGCGGCATTGATTTGAACGCGTTTCGCTGCGCACCCAGATGATAGACAAGCGATTAATTGATATTCGTCTAAAAATATTCCTTCATCTTTCAATTGAGCGTATTTTTCATCCCTATGCCAAGGTTTTCCAGTCGATTTCCTTCCTTTTTTATTTAAAGAAACCCCGCGCGGCAGGCGCCCGCGCCAAAGATCGGGAATCAGATAGGCAGCCGTCTTTTGCATCTCGGCGCTGGCCTGCCCTGTGGCGAGCGCATCCACGACCTCTTGAACCGGTGGCGCCGTCCGTTTTTGCGTCATCGCCGCCGGCCGCGCTTACCTGCGTCAATCGGCGTTACGGGCGCGCCTTCCCTACCCTCCATCGCCGCCGCGATCGTCGCGCCGATCGTGTCGGCGGCGCGGCGCAACGGATCGGCGTCGAGATGCGCGTAGCGCTGGGTCGTCGACGCCTGCGTGTGCCCCAGGAGCTTGCCGACGATTGGAAGCCCAAGGCCTCCGCCAGCGCCATAGGATGCGAATGTATGGCGCAAGTCATGAATGCGCACGCCTCCGAGCTCGGCGCGCGCCGTAACCGCAGCCCAAAGGCGCTTGAGGTCCGATCGCGGCGAGTTGGGTTTGTCGCCCGGGATCACATAGGGGCCTCGATCAGGAAGGGCCTGCAAGATCGCCAGCGCCGGCGCGTTCAAGACGACGGATTTCTTGCCAGTTTTCGAATTGCCCAAAAACAACAGGCCGCGCTCAAAATCGATTTCCGAGCGGCGAAGGTGCAATATTTCGCGGAGCCTGTATCCCGTGAACATTGTAGAGCCGCATGGCCGCCACGGCGGCCGGATCGAATCGAGAAAGCCTGTTTTCAGGCTTGGCGAGATGCTTCGCCTTGGGGCCCTCCTCATTTGGGCGGCGCCAGGGTAGCCCGTCGTCTCGGCTTCGCGCAGCGTCTCGCCGAGCCGCGCGAGCTCGGCGATGGTAAGGATTCGCTCGCGCTTTTCTTCCTCGAACCTTTCGACATGGCGAGTTGGGTTCATGTCGTCTGGAATGAGCCGCGCGTCTGCCCGAAAGTGAAAATCGCCGAGAGGACGGCCACAATGTAGTTGGCTATTGTCGGGCGCTCGGCGTTGTCATGATACAAGCTTGCCACAGCGCCGCGTGTAATGTCGAGGGCTTCATGCGCCCGAATGCCGGAATGATGAATTCCTAGACGACATACCGGTATTTGGTCGCTGTCGCGGGCTTGCGCTTGGCCTCCACATGCTCCGCGAGAAACAGCTCGGCGATGTCCTTGAGGGTCGCGGCGCGGCGCTCTTGGCCCGATCGGCGGCCGGGTCGTCGCCATGCGCGACCGAGCCGAGCACCTTCCTGGCGATCCTCCTCGCTTCGTCCGGCGTGATCTTTCCGACCGCGCCTAGGGTGACGCGCCTGACCGCCGCCTTTCTGCCTTCCCCGATAGGGCGATAGACGACCACATAGGAGCGAGCCCCCGAAGGACGCACGCGCAGGCCAAAGCCCTTCAGCTCCGAATCCCAAATAGCAAACTCGCGCTCGGACGGCTGCGCGTCCTCCTCATCGACGGTTCTCTTCGTGATCTTTTTGACGATCCTCTTCTTCATTCCGAGTCTCAACGCGCCATCCCGGGGAAGCACCGGGGAAGCACGGAAAACGCAAGGCGATGAAATTGCAGAAATTGACATACACGAAAAACGGCATAATTTCCAATGGCTTCGGAATGCTGGGGAAATTCTATAAAATGGCGTGAAAGCAATATCTTAGCAATCGCACTGCAGAGGTCCGGGGTTCGATTCCCCGCAGCTCCACCATGTGAACTTCTTGTTTATACTACGTTTTTAGCCTAGCGGAGAGTCCCCGACATGTCCGGGACTTAGCAGGGCGTTGCGCGAAAGAGCGCGTGCCGGAGACTCCAAAATCGGAGACTTCGCGCGCCAATTCGGCGGGAGTCTCCGAGCGCGAAATTTCATTTTCCGCCGAGAGTGTCGAGGCGCCCCGAAGAGACGGGTTCGACAATCGCGGAGACCGGTTCGATTCCGACATAGTCGGGAGGAAAAAACGCCCAGGCGCCGACGGACCAATGGCTTCATCGCACGCGCCCTCATATTTCCCCGGGGTTCATCGGTCGAAAAGGAGCGGCGAAGATCTCCGCATGGGGCAGCGCCGCTTCGCCCGCGACTTCGGCCGCCGGGCTGGCGCCCTGGTCAGGCCGGACGAACAAGTCCGAGCGCGGACCATTGGTCGGCGAAGGCCATGGGAAGATCAACAAGCCGTGAGACGCCATGGCCCCGAGGTAAACGTCCGTCCACCGCTGCCTTGATGATCGCCGGATCGAGAAAGGCCAACGACAGCATCATCCGAATTGAGCGTTCGGTTCGCTTTTCCCGCTCTGCGAGTTCCGGACACATCGGCTACCGTCCCGGCGACAAGTTCGTCGAGCCAGCGTCGAGCTAAGGCGATTGCTTTGAGCAGCCGGGCCTGTTCATCGACGCGGATCGGTCGAATGGGCCCGTCATACGGTTTCCGGCTGACTGACTCGGTTTGGGGGATTCCCTTGGAGAATCGAAGCAGTTAAGGTTCGTCGTCATGAATCGCGAAGGGGCGGGCCATGACGACGATAGCTGCACATTTGAGCGTCGAGGCGTTGCGTGAACGGTATGTTTCGAGCGCCGATGTCATGGAAGCTCGGCACTTTCAGACGATCTGGCTGCTCGCCAAGGGACACAGCGTCGGCGACGTCTCGGAGATGACCTCGTTCGGTCGGCGCTGGATCGAACAGCTCGTTGCTCGCTACAATGCGGAAGGGCCGGATGCGCTGGGCGATTTGCGCCGGCGCAACGGCGCGACGGCGCGAGTGCTCACGCCGGAGGTTCTCGCGAAGCTGCGGGTTCGCTTGCAAGAAGCGCCCGACGACGGCGGTCTGTGGACGAGCGCCAAGGTCGCGGCCTTTCTCGCGCGCGAACTGGGGTTGGAAAAAGTCGCCGTTCAACGCGGCTGGGAGGCGCTGAAGGCCTGCGACATGTCGATCCAGACGCCGCGCCCGAAAAATCCCAAGTCCGCCACGCCGGACGAGGCGGCGGCGTTTAAAAAAACCTTGAAGACATCGTCGCCGAGGAAGCCGCAAAAGCATCCCGAGCGGCCGGTCGAGGTCTTCGCGAGCGACGAACATCGGCTCGGGCTGAAGCCGGTGACGCGACGCGTTTGGGCGCCCATCGGCGAACGGCCGATCGCGCCCGGCCATCATCGCTTCGATTGGCTTTACGTGACGGCCTTCGTCTCGCCGGCGAGCGGCGAGACCTTTTGGTATGTGCACGACGGCGTGTCGAAGCCGTTCTTCTCCGCGCTGCTCGAAACCTTCGCACGCGAGGCCGGCGCTGGCGTTGATCGAACCATCGTGCTCGTTCTCGACAACGCCGGTTGGCATGGCGAAGCTGGCTTGAGCGTGCCCGAAGGCGTGCGCCTGGTCTTCCTGCCGCCCTATACGCCCGAGCTGCAACCAGCCGAAACGCTGTGGGCGCTGGTCGATGAACCCATCGTCAACAAACACGTCGCGACGATCGACGAACTCGACGACATCATCGGAAAAAGATGCGCCGCCCTCGTCAACGAACGCGACGCCATCAAAGGCAGAGCCGGCTTCCATTGGTGGCCTAAAATCGCCAAGCCGAAGTGATCAGCCGGAAACCGTATCACCTCCTCAGCCTTCTCTCCGTTTGGACCGGGCATTCTTTCGACCAAAGGCGTTCGCCCCAATCGAGGGGCGGGCATAAACAGAGTCCGCTATAAGAATGTTCATATAATTCGGGGGGATTTTTTTCCCCATTTTGTCACACGCGTCAGGCGCGACTGGAATGCTGCCCGCGATCAACTCGCCGGTTATGGAGAGTGTCGGAAGAACAATCGGGCCGCTTTCAAAATAAATAAAAACTCCTCCAATAGCTACAATCACGCTCGCGATTTTCCACCAATATGAACTGATCGCTCCCAATACGAATGCCTCTAGGCAAAGCATTGCGACAGTTCCGGCGATGCCGGCAACTACGCCAAGAAGGTGGTTCCAATGAAAGATTTCAACGATATCAACGAGAAGAAAAATTCCGTAAATGACCAAGCCGACTATTGCCTTCCCCCATGTGGACGACCGATCAGTAATAACACCCTCGTCCATGTCGCGCTCGCGCGCCGCCTGCTCGGCGGTATCCTTGACCAGCAGATCGAGAATCGCGGTGTAGGCGATATGCTTGGCGAGATCAGCGGGAGAAGCGAATGTGCAGCCGGGATAGCGCTTCACCGCCTCGAGCCGCGACAGATGCTTTTATTTGCGCGGCGCCTTTGTCGGCGGGCCGCGCATAATCAGGGCCGCGCTCGGCGTCGTCAGTGGCTTTCGCGATGAGCAGCAGCCTGCCGTGATAAAGCGCGAGCCAGGCCTCCCATTGCGTATAGGATAGGCCGCCGTCTTTCAGCGCCTCGCCCAGCGGCGGCAATTCCTTCGCGATATCGGGATATTTGGCGAGCAGCGCGGCCTGCTCGCGCCCGCCCGGAGTGGAACCGGTCATATCGCCGACAAGATGCACGACGGCGTTGCAATGGGCGATATAGACATCGAGCTTGTCGAGCGTGTCGCCGCCGAGGTTCTTGAAATCCTCCTGCACCTTCACATGGACATTGTGCCGTTCGAGATCGGCGCGCAGCAAATCGCGATAGGGCCGAAACTCATCGGAAACCGTAGAGAGAAAAACCGTCACCGACATTTTTGCGCGCCCGCATGAAAATTATCGCGGCAATATTTCACGCTTCGCCCCGCGCCACAAATCGCTTAAGCTTCTCGGCGCAAATTCGCCCAAATGCGGGTCTATCCTGAAAATTGACGGGCGAGCGAGGGGCGGCGTGAGGACGAAATTTTTTATCATTCTGGTCGCGGCTTTCGCGGCGTTCGCCTTGCGCCCCGCGCTGGCGCAATCCGTCGACGCGCCGCAAGTTCAGCCCAAGAAGAAAGCAAAGCCCGCCAAAGTAAAACCCGCGCCGGTCGCGGCTACACCGGCCTGCCCTGCCCGCGCGCGAAGTGGAAGGACGATCCGGTCTGCTTTGGCGAGAACGATCCTTCGGCGCTGCCCTTGCCCTCGGCCCGGTCGACGCCGGCCAAGGAGGGGTCGACCCGCGCCGGCGACATCACGCTCTCGCCCAAGGCGAAGGTCAATCAAGAATTCGCCTCAGCCGGTCTATGGAAATAATCCTAACCCCAACCCTAGCACCTCGCAATTTGGCGGCGGGCTCGGCGTCGGTATCCATTTTTGACGCCAGATGCGCGTCCATGCGCGCGGATGCGCGGAAAATGCGCTAAAATGCGCGCATAAGTCCTGAGCCCAAGCCACATCCTCGCGCGCCCGCCCCCGCCGGACTGACGCCGGCACGCCGGCAAGCCCTCGACATACTGTCACGCGCCAACCGCCCGGTCGGGGCCTATGAAATGATCGATATGATGCGGGACGCGAAGGGAAAACGCCCCGCGCCGATCTCGGTCTACCGCGCGCTCGGCTATCTGCTCGACAACGGCCTCGCCCATCGCCTCGCCTCGCAAAACGCCTTCGTCGTCTGCGGCCACGCCCATGGCGCCGAGGAACCGGTCGTGTTTCTCATTTGCGAACAATGCGGTGAGGTGAAGGAGGCGACCTCGCCCGGCCTCGCCCGCGAACTCGCGGCGCTCGCTGGCGCGGCGGGTTTCGCGCCGCGCAGCCGCGTCGTGGAAATCGCCGGCCTTTGCGAGCGTTGCACGGCCGGGTGACGCGGCGTGGAGAGGCCATTTATGAAGCTAAATCATGGATTTAAATTTGCGTCGCCGGCCGTCGCGCTGTGCCTTTTGGCCAGCATCGCGCTGGCCGCGTTCAACTTTCCTCAGCTTGCGGGCCGGGTGACCGATCAGGCCAATATCATCTCGGCCCCCGCCAAGGCGTCAATCGAGGCTAAGCTACAGGATCTAGAGGATAAATCCGGCATCCAGCTGGTCGTCGCGACGGTGAGTTCGCTGGAGGGCGGCGATATCGAAAGCTACGCCAATGGCCTGTTCCGCGCCTGGAAGCGTTTCCCGGGGTGCGTCGGAACTGGATTTTGGTGCGAAATTCAAGATTATTGCACTAATATGGAAGAACCGAGAAAACAAGGGAAAAGACCGCTTTTCTTCCCCTACGGCGAGGCTGCAGAGGGGCCGGAGGTCGTCAATTACCGCAGTCACAGCGCCGCCCCGCTTGACGCGCGGGCTTGCGGGTCTGCGTTGCTATTGGCCGCGTTCGACCTCGTAATTCACGGCCTGAAAAATCGCGTATACGCGGAGGCACACGCGTTACCGCGGAAGTAAAACCCTAAACGGATTTAATCTTCAGATTTTATCCCAAGTCGCCATCCGACATGAGATAGATGCGGCTTCGTCGCAACTATAGACGGCGCAGATGCGGTGATAACCATCGGCAATGGTCAAAGTATTACCTTTTTTATTTCGCCGCGGACCAGCAAAACAGGCGGCAGAGGCGTGCCTTTATGGATTTGTTTCAGGTCTTCGCGGACATGCGGGTCGGATTGATCGAGCAATGGTAAAGCGGCTGCTCGTAAAAGGTCTTTTGATGCCCGCTCGATTGTATCGCTTTTCCGCAAGTGTTCAATAAGCTGCAGCGCTTCCGCATCGGAGCATATCAGCGTCAGAAAGTTTTTCCCTCCCTCATAGTCCTCTGTCTCTGGTTCATTCTTCCATTTAATCTTTGGTTTTGACATCACTCTTTCCTTCATGTCCGCGGTGGGGATGTCTAAGAACCGTTCCCGCCTCGGGAAATATGGCCCTGCCGGAGTTGTCGGCAAGGGCCTCGCCGCGCGGTGTGCGAAACTCACCATTTCGTTCCAAATCCAAGGCATTGAAAAGTCAAAGCATTTTCCGTGCAAAACTCCGGTGCGGGACTGGCGCCTTCATTTTCCGGCTTGGCCATAGCCGGGTTACGACCGCTCCATGTCAAACCCCTTCCAACGGCGGCGCATCGACGAGCCCCGCGATTGGCGGGCGTGGTCGCCCTGGGCTGGGCTCGATCCCACCGCCGAAAACCTTGCGAAGGCCCGCCGACGGGCGCGCCTTCCGCTAAAATCCCCCGCGGCAACCGCCGCTCTTCACGCGCCGCCGGGTTCGCCGGTAACTTCACCAAAATGTCCTGGTCGCGCACCACATATTGGCAGGCCAGGCGAAACTTCGGCGCGATGTCCTCGACTTCCGCCTTGCGGATTTCATCGAGAGTGATTTTGCCGAGCGACTTCAATTGCGTCTTCTCGTTTTCGGTCAGAAGCGAGCCCATGGTCTTGCCCGTCAGCGTGACGACCTCGATCAGGCAGGAGCCGCATTCGCCATTGCGGCAGTCGTGCGGAATGGGGACCTTATTCGCCTCGGCGAGGGCGAGAACGGTGGATGTGTCGCCGGCGATCGCATAGACGGTCAAATCCCTGTGCAGCAGCGGCGAGGAGAATGTCACGTTCGGCATGTCGGTCCCCTTGTTGCGCCTCGACGCGGCGCGCGGCGGGCGGTGTTTCGCGCTGTAAGCTACACCGGCGGACACGAAGCTTTAAATGTGGCAAGACGCCCCAGCGGGGAAAGCCGTCGAAACCGGCCCAAAGGCGACCGCGCGCGGCATTTCCCTTTCCCCGGGAAACGCGCTAGATTTTGCTTTTCACGTCCAGCCGGGAGGCCGCGATATGACCGGGTTTTTACTGGTAATCTTCTATTTCGCGTTGGCGGCGCTCGCCGCCTGGATCATCATGCAGCCGAATCGCTTTGTCGTGACGCGCTCGGCGGTCGTCGACGCGCCGCCGCAAGAGGTGTTTCCCCACATCGACGAACTCCGCAATTGGCAGGCGTGGTCGCCCTGGGCGAAGCTCGATACCGCCGCGACAAACACTTATGAAGGCCCCGCCGCTGGCGCGGGCGCGGTGTTCGCGTGGTCGGGCGATAAAAAGGTCGGCGCCGGGCGCATGACGATCATCGACAGCCGACCGTTCGAGAGCGTCGACATCAAGCTCGAGATGAGCAAGCCTTTCACCGCGTCGAACGACGTGTCGTTCCGGCTCTCGCCGGAGGAGAGCGGGCGCACGAAGGTCACATGGACCATGTCCGGCCCCAGCACGCTGGTCTCGAAAGCGATGAATCTCGTCATGAACTTCGACAAGACGCTCGGCGGCCGGTTCGAAGCCGGACTTGCCAATCTGAACGCGCTCGTCGCGAAGTGACCCGGTGAATTGCCGCCTACAGACGGTCGCCGGCGGTCGGCGGCGCGGGCTTTGGCACCTCCTTGGGCGCCTCCTTGACCGTGACCGCGATATTGTAGACGCCGACGTCGCCGCTGGCGGTCGTCACCTCATAGGCCAGTTCGTCCGCGCCGAGATAGTCGGCGTTGCCCTGGTAGAAAACGACTTGCGCGGGCGTTTTCAGATTGGGGCAATTCGCGACCTGGTTCGTCACGACAGCGCCGGTTCTTATGCTGAGAACGCCGTGCTTGGGGGCTTTGATCACGCGGATCGTCGGCAGCGGCGCCGGCGCGCAATCCTTCTTCGCCGAGGCGTAATAACCGATGCGCGTCGCGACGCCGGCGGCGGTTTCGACGCTGGTGTAATTCGCCGATTGGGCGAAGGCGGCCGCGCTCGCCAGCATTGCGACGACCGTGGAAACAAGGCGAAAAATTCTCATGGCGCGCCTCCTTGGACGACCGCGCGCCCGCCTCGCGCGGCGGACGCCCCTGTTTCGCGCGGATTCCCGCCTTTTGCAACCGGCGGACCGCGCCCCGCCGCCGGCGACAAATAGCGCGTGGAATTTGTCGCGGACAAGGCTAGGATGACGCTTGCGTCGGCCCCGCGCGGCGGCGTTCACGAGTTCGGGGAGAGTTTTTTGCGCCGCTTTGCCACAATCTTCGCCTTTCTCGCCAGCCTCCAGACGGCGGGCGCCGTGGAGCAGCAGAAGCCCGCCGCGGAGCATGAAAAGGCCGCCGCCAACATGCGGGACGTGCAGGCCCATTTCGTCCATTGTTTTCGGACGCCTCCGGGAATGGAAAAGATGCAGGGCACCTTTCACTTTTCCCTCAACCGCGACGGCGGGTTGATCGGGCCGCCACGGATAGCCTGGCTCCAACTCGATAAGCGCCATCAGAGCCAGGCGAAGCTCGAACAGCGCCTGGCCGAGGCCTTCGACCGCTGCTTTCCGGTCCCGCTCAGCAAGGATATGTCGCGGGTGACGCCGGGCAACTTGCTCTACTTCACCTTCGGCGCCGCGCCGAGGAGGGGAAAGGACAGGTCGCGGCCCGTGTTCAACGGCCCGATTGATTGAGGCGGGGGCTCATCAGCTCAGCGCGGAAAACCTCATTCGTCCCGCGCCAGGACGGAAATGATCGGGCATAACCCTTCGGCCTGCCCCGTCTCGCATTGGCGCACGAGCGCCGAGAGCGCGTCGCGCATCGCCGCGAGGTCGAGCAACTTCCGCCCGATCAAGGCGACCTTATGCGCCGCCAGCTCGCGCGTGTCGGCGCAACAATCCGCGCCGTCCAGCCGCAAGAGGCTGGCGATTTCCTCCAGCGTGAATCCTAGAGCCTGCGCCCGCTTGATAAAGCGGACGCGCTTCGCCATGTCGGCGGGATAATGCCGGTATCCGCGAAACGGCTTACGGGGTTCGTCGAGCAAGCCGCGCCGCTGATAGTAGCGGATGGTTTGACACTGACGTCGCCGTTGCCGCCAGCCGTCCGATCGTCATTGCCCGCTGCAT
>CAVZKF010000022.1:0-75868 GCA_963775775.1 uncultured Alphaproteobacteria bacterium | reverse complement strand
TCATCCAATCAATTTCTGTTCGACTTCAGCGAATATTCCTATATCGCGACGAATTACATTTACACGGATCACGCCCAAACCTGGACCGGATCGGCGAGCGCTCCTCTCGCTGGCTCGGGACGCTGCTTTCCGCCGATCTGATTTATGGCAGCGGCTTGCGCAGCGGCTTCTCCAACACCGATCATGTCGCGCCCTACACCCAGGTGAACCTGGGTCTGTCGCGCGAGTTCGCCACCCCCTGGGGCAAGCCGATCACGCTCCGCTTCGATGTCGTCAACCTTCTCGACTACCCCTACGTCATTCGCAGCGGCTCCGGCATTGGCGTGTTCGCCCCGCAATATGGCCCGCGCCGCGGGTTTTCCGCTGGGCTGAAACAGGACTTCTGACCCTGGCGAGGACGATGCGCCTAGGCGTTCGAACAAAAACGCGCGACCGACGAAAAAAGGCCCCCGCGCTTTCCGGCGCGGAGGCTTGAATCATGATGCGCTGTCGCGCGCTTTTTGCGTCGCGTCAGTGATGATCATAGTGTCCGCCGCCGCCGCGCCCCCAACCGCCGCGTCCACCGCGTCCGTTCCAGCGCCAGTTGTTCCAGCCAGTGCCGCCGCCCCAGCCAAAGCCGCGGCGAAAGGCGTAGCCGCACCAGTACCAGCCGGGGCCGTTCCAGGCCGAATGGGTACCAGCAGTAGCGCTGGTTGCCGAAGAGATAGGGGTAGGGCGAGACGGGAACGGGAACGGGCGCGACCACCGGCGGAGGCGCCGGATAACCGTAGCCGCCGCCGCCGTAGGGATCGGCGTATTGCGCCCGCGCGGGCCCGGCCAGACCGCACAGAGCGGCCAAGAATCCCGAGGCCGCGAAAAGGGCAATGCGTTTGTTCGGCATGGACTGCTTTCTCCTCTGTCCAGAGTCGCGACCAAGGGGACGCGGGGCTGGAAGAATGCGAATCGCTTTCGACGGCGATAGCCGTTAGGCGGGGAAAATGGCCGAAAGCGGGCTAGTCGTCCACCTCTGGCTAGAAGCGTTGGCCGAAATAATAGTCGCCCGGATCGCGCCGCTGGGAGTAGCGGGGCTGAAGAGCAGGGGCTTGCCCGTCGATCCGGCCGCTTTCGGTGACGACAACCCATTTTTGGCCGATTTTTTCGACCCCTAACACTCTTCCGACGCCCGGCAGCCGGTCGCCGGGACCAACTTCGTAAAGCCCGCCGGCGCGGCCCTGCACGAGCGCTATGCCGTCTTGCACCTCTCGCACCGTATAATCGCCGATCGGCTTCGCGGCGTCGGCGGCTTTGGCGTTCGCGCCGTTGGCCGTCGCGGCCGAAGCCGGGGCGGGAGGCGCAACTCTCGCCACTGGCTTGACGCTCGCCTTGGCGTCGTTGCCGGCCGTGGACGGGGCCAACGACTTGGCGGAAATCGCTGCTTCGAGCCGCCCCATGGACTTGTCGTTCTTTTCGAGCTTCGCCTCGATTTGCGCGGCGACATTTGCCGCGTCGGCGTGGTTGGCCTCGATTTTCCGGTCGAGCGAATTCAGCTTGGCTTCGAGGGTTCCCCTTTCCGCGCCGTCGCTTCGCTTGTCGACCGAGTCGAGCTTGGCTTGAAGCGCGCGAATTTCCTCGCGCAAAGCGCGGATGTCGCCGCGCTCCGCTTCATCGGCGGCGGCGAGTTTTGGCGCGGCTGTCGCGTCGCCGCGAGAGTCCGCGGCCTCGCGCGACTGAAATTTGGTTCCGACGGCCCAGCCGGTCCCCAGCGTCAAGGCCAGCGCGCAGGCCGCGAGGCCAAGGCGCGCGAGATTGCCGCTTTTCCCGTCCGTCCGGGCCGGGTCCGGTCGGGCCGACGTTCGTGGCGGGCGGATTGGGTAGGACAATGAGCTCGTTCATAATGTGGAACCCCCGTGGTGACCTCTCGCGCCCGCGCGCCAAAGCGATGAACCCCGAATGCCTTCAGAAGGCGCTAACCATGTTGGCGCCAGTGAGTTAACGCGCGGTTATACCTCGGCGCCTCGCGCTCCGATCGACCATCGGAGCGATGCGAAATCGCCACATACCAAAATACTAAAATCATGTTCTTTTCGCGGAACTTCGTCGACCTTCGCGTGACTTGCCTTAGCGCACGCCCGGGATCGCCGCGCCGCGCTAATAACGAAAGCGCGGTAACGCTTCAACCCCGCGAGCCCGCCGCGCCGCTCGCCGCGCGCGGGCTTTGGTCCAGGATCGCCGCCGCCGGCGCCGCCGGTTCGACCGCCGCGATAAAGCCGCCGCCGAGCACGCGCGCCTCTTCGCCGTCGTCGTAGAATACGCAGGCTTGGCCCGGCGACACGCCATATTCGCCGGCGGCGAATATCACCGCCGCCTGGCGTTCGCCCCGCGCGATCAGCCGCGCCGGCACGGGCGGCCGGGTCGAGCGAACGCGGGCGAAAATATCGCGGCCGCTCGCCGGCAGTTGCGTGAAGGCGCCCTCGCCGATCCAGTTCACGTCGCGCAGCGCCACCGCGCGGGTCTCCAGCGCCTCGCGCGGCCCGACGATAACTTGCGCCTTGGCGGCGTCGATCCGCACGACGAACAGCGGTTCGCTGGCGTGCCCCGCCTGAGCCGCGCCGAGCCCGAGGCCGCGCCTTTGGCCAACGGTGTAGTGAATGACGCCGGCGTGACGCCCCAGCACATGCCCGTCGATGTGCACGATGTCGCCGGGAACGACCGCGCCGGGCGCGAGGCGCTCCACGACATCGGTGTAATGGCCGGAAGGCACGAAGCAAATGTCCTGGCTGTCGGGCTTGTCGGCGACCTCCAGCCCATGGCGGCGGGCGAGTTCGCGCACCTCGCTCTTGGCGTAGTCGCCGAGCGGAAAGCGCAGCATGCGCAATTGTTCCCGCGTCGTGGCGAACAGAAAATAGCTCTGGTCGCGCGACGCGTCGCGGGCGCGAAACAGCGCGCGGCCGCCCGCGCCGTCGTCGCGCGAGGAGATATAATGGCCGGTGGCCAGTATGTCGGCGCCAAGATCGCGGGCGGTGTCGAACAGATCGGCGAATTTGACGAACTGATTGCAGGCGACGCAGGGCACCGGCGTCTCGCCATTGGCGTAGCTTTCCGCGAAGCCGTCGATGACCTTCTCGCGAAAACGCGCTTCGTAATCCAGCACGAAATGCGGAATGCCGAGGCGTTCGGAAACCTTGCGGGCGTCCTCTATGTCCTGCCCGGCGCAGCAGGCGCCCTTCCGATGAGTCGCCTCGCCATGGTCATAGAGCTGCAAGGTCACGCCGACGACATCGTAACCCCGCTCCTTCAAGAGGGCCGCGACGACGCTCGAGTCGACGCCGCCCGACATGGCGACCACGACGCGGGTGTCGGACGGCCGCTTGCCAGCGACCAGGGGCTCGCGGTCGGGAGGGAGGGAGGTCATTTACTCTAAACCACTACTGAGGACGCGGGAGGGCCGCGCAACGTCGCTTGTGAAGCGCATTTAAAGCATTATCCCCGTCTTGACGCAATTTTTGTCGCGGGGCGAAGGCGTAGCCGCCAGCCTATCTGGGCGGCCAATCCGATCCCGCGGATAAACGCTTGCCGCCATTGGGGTTGATCCTATAGCTAAATCACTATAAAAAGCGCCCGGCGTTGTTGCCGAGGTCTTGCTTGCAACCCCTGGAACTTCTCGGAGCGGCCTTCGCGCCCGCGGGACAGAGCGATGATTTGTGAAAGAGATCGCGGCGACGACAATCCCGTCAAGGCGCAGCTGGCGCGCAAGATCGCCAGCCTGATGCGCGAGCGCGGCTTGCGCCAGATCGAGGCGGCGGGCCTGTTCGGCGTCAAGCAGCCGGATGTGTCGAAGCTGCTGCGCGGCGACTTCCGCCAGTTTTCGCTGGAGCGGCTGCTGCGCTTTCTGGTGGCGCTGGGTCAGGACGTGGAAATTTCCGTCCGGCCGCATGTCGGCGCCGCGCCCAGCCTGCGCGTCGATTGACGCTTGCGCCGGGCATCACGAGTTTCGTCGGAGGTATTGAAATCATGACAGCATCAGCGCGCGCCGAGCAATTCGCTTCCGCCTCGCTCGATCCGCTCGACGAAAGCATCGATCGCGCGCGACATGCGCTGCTCGCCCTCGGCAAGAGCGACGGCCACTGGTGTTTCGAGCTTGAGGCCGACTGCACCATTCCGGCCGAATATGTGCTGATGCGCCATTACCGCGACGAGCCCGTCGACGCCGTGCTCGAGGGCAAGATCGGCAATTATCTGCGCCGCTTGCAGGGCGACCACGGCGGCTGGCCCTTGTTTCAGGACGGCGCCTTCAACATCAGCGCCAGCGTCAAGGCCTATTTCGCGCTCAAGATGATCGGCGACAGCGTTGACGCCCCTCACATGGCGCGCGCGCGCGCCGCTATTTTGCGGCATGGCGGCGCCGCCCAAAGCAACGTGTTCACGCGCGCGTTGCTGGCGCTCTATGGGGAAATTCCCTGGCGCGGCGTGCCGGTGATGCCGGTCGAGATCATGCTGCTGCCCAAATGGTTTCCGTTCCATCTCGACAAGGTATCCTATTGGGCGCGCACGGTTCTTGTCCCCTTGCTCGTGCTGATGGCCAAGCGGCCGCGCGCGAAGAATTGGCTCGGCGTGCATATCGGCGAACTGTTCGTCACGCCGCCCGATGAGGTGCGTCAGTGGCCCAGGGGCGAGCATCAGACCTTTCCCTGGACGGCGATATTCGGCGCCGTCGACAAATTGCTGCATGTGGTCGAGCCTTTCCTCCCCAAATCGACGCGCGAGCATTCGATCGCTCTCGCCGAAAGCTGGACGACCGAACGGCTGAACGGCGTCGATGGCCTCGGCGCGATCTTCCCGGCGATGGTCAACAGCCTGCTGATGTACGACGTGCTCGGCGTTCCCGCGAGCGATCCGCGCGTAAAAGCCGCGCGCGAATTGATCGAGCGGCTGCTCGTCGTTCACGAGCACGAAGCCTATTGCCAGCCCTGCGTGTCGCCGGTCTGGGACACCGCTCTGGTCGCGCACGCTCTGCTGGAAGCGGGCGGAGAGAAGGCGCGCGCGCGCGTCAAAAAGGCGCTCGAGTGGCTGGCGCCTTTGCAAATTCTCGATGTGAAGGGCGACTGGGCGGCGCAACGGCCCGATGTCGCGCCCGGCGGCTGGGCGTTCCAATACGCCAATCCCTATTATCCCGACGTCGACGACACCGCCGTCGTCGTCACCGCGATGGACCGCCTCGCCCGCGAGACCGGAGAGGCTCCATATGGCGAGCGCGTCGCGCGCGCGCGGGCGTGGATCGAGGGGCTGCAGAGCAAGAATGGCGGCTGGGGAGCCTTCGACGCCGACAATTGCCACTACCACCTCAACCACATTCCCTTCGCCGATCACGGCGCGCTGCTCGATCCGCCGACCGCCGACGTTTCCGCGCGCTGCGTCTCGATGCTGGCGCAGCTTGGCGATACGCCAGAGTCGAGCGAGCGGCTGGCGCGCGGAGTCGATTATCTGCTCGCCGAACAGATGCCGGACGGGAGCTGGTTCGGGCGTTGGGGAGCGAATTACATTTACGGCGCCTGGTCGTCGCTCTGCGCGCTGAACGCCGCCGCCCTACCGCTGGAGCATGACAGCTTCCGCCGCGCCGTCGGCTGGCTCGTCTCGATCCAAAATCCCGATGGCGGCTGGGGCGAGGATCTCTCCAGCTACAAGCTGGATTATCGCGGCTACGAGCCCGCGCCCTCGACGGCGTCGCAGACCGCCTGGGCGGCGCTGGCGCTGATGGCGGCGGGCGAATTGGACCATCCCGCGTTGAAGCGCGGCGTGGCTTATCTGCAGGAGACGCAAGCGGAGCACGGGTTGTGGAACGAGGCGCGCTTCACCGCCACCGGCTTCCCGCGCGTCTTCTATCTGCGCTATCACGGCTACGCGAAAATTTTCCCGCTGTGGGCGCTGGCGCGCTACCGCAATTTGCTGCGCGCGAATGACAGGCGCGTCGGCGTCGGGCTCTAGAGTTCCGTTTCCAAATCCAATCGCCGAATGCGTCGCGGGGCTGATCGCCGCATCGGTCGCATTCGGATGACGCTGATTGCACCGCGTGAGAATTATTTAAACGCCCGCGGGTATGCTATTGCTCGAATCGAAGTCCGATCCGCAGGGCGGGCCGGTTGGAGACTTTCGCGCGGGGTCGTCGCTTCGCCGATCATTGGAGAAGCGCCGATGACCACAAGCCTTGCCCATGCGAAAAAACAGGCGTCGCGCAACTCCTCCGCGCCGATCCTCGTCGTGACCGGGCTTTCGCGCGAGGCCGCCTGCCTTGGCGGCGGCGCGGGCGTGATCCCCCTTTGCAGCGGCGCCGATGTCCGCCTGTTGCGCGCGGCGCTGCTTGATCTGGCCGAAGTCGAATTTTCGGCCGTCGTGAGCTTTGGGCTCGCCGGCGGGCTGGATCCCGCGCTGCGTCCCGGCGACGTGGCGGTTGGAACGACGGCGACCAGCGGTGGCGAGCGTTTCGAAGCACATCCCGCCCTGCGCAAGGTTTTGCTCGACGGCTTCTCCGGGGCGGGCGTCGCGGCGCGGGAGGGCGCGGTCGCGGGCGTCGACGCCGCCGTTCTCACCGTCGCCGGCAAGACCGCATTGCGCGGGCAAAGCGGCGCCGTCGCCGTGGATATGGAGTTGCATCTCGCCGGCGCCTTCGCCCGGCGGCGCGGCTTGCCCTTCGCGATCGTCCGGGCGATCGGCGATCCCGCCGCGCGCGCGCTGCCGCCGTTGGCGACCCGGGCGATCCGCCCCGACGGCGGCGTCGATGTCGCCGGAGTTTTGCGGGAACTGGCGCGCGAGCCGGCGCAGCTCGGCGATCTGATCCGCGCGGGACTCGACGCCCGCGCGGCCTTCGCGACCCTAGGCCGCTGTGGAGGTCTGATCGGCCCGCTGCTTCGCCTCGTGCTCGCGGGTCTGTGACAGCGTCGCGACATTGGCGTCGAACACATATTCGGCCGGGCGCTGCTTATCGAGCGAGATGTCGGGCGCCATCGGGCCGTCGGTCTTGACGCCGAACAGCGCGACTTTCAGCGCGCGCCACGGGCGCCTGACGCTATCTTCCACCGCCGTCGCCTCGAAGCCCGAATGGACCATGCAGTCGGCGCATTTTTCGTAATTGCCGACGCCATAGGCGTCCCAATCGGTCTCTTCCATCAACTGCTTGAAGGTCGGGACATAGCCCTCGCCGAGCAGATAGCAGGGGCGCTGCCAGCCGAACACCGTGCGCAGCGGCATGCCCCAGGGCGTGCAGTGATAGCTCACATTGCCGGCGAGAAAATCGATGAACAGGCCCGATTGCTGCAACGCCCAGGCCTTGCCGCCCTTGCCGCGCTTCAAGATCGCGCGGAACAATTCCTTGGTCTTGCCGCGGTTGAGGAAATGCGCCTGATCGGGCGCGCGCTCATAGGCGTAGCCCGGCGACACCGTCATGCCGTCGATGCCGATTTTCGTCATCTCGTCGAGGAAGGCCGCCGCGCGAACGGGATCGGTGTTGGAGAAGAAGGTGCTGTTGGTGGTGACGCGGAAGCCCTTGGACTTGGCCAGCTTCACCGCCTCGATGGCGCGCTCGTAAACGCCTTCCTGGCTCACGGCGTGGTCGTGCATCTCCTTGTCGCCGTCGAGATGGATCGACCAGGTGAAATAGGGACTGGGCTTGAACTGGTCGATTTTCTTGGCGAGCAGCAGCGCGTTGGTGCAGACGATGGCGAATTTCTTGCGCGCGATGACGCCCTCGACGATTTCGGCGAGGTCCTTGTGCAGCAGGGGTTCGCCGCCGGCGATCACCACGACGGGCGCGCCGCACTCGTCCACCGAGGCGAGCGCGTCCTCGACCGAGAGCCGCTTGTTGAGGATGGGGTCGGGATAGTCGATCTTGCCGCAGCCGGCGCAGGCGAGGTTGCAGCGAAACAGCGGCTCCATCATCAGGACGAGCGGATAGCGCTTGCGCCCCAGAAGCTGCTGGCGGACGAGATAGGCGCCAACCTTGGCGACATAGCGAAACGGAATGGACAAGGGGTGTATCCTAAAGCTTTGCCGACAGCGCGGCGAGACGGTTCAAGGCCGCCAACTGCGAACGATCCCCTAACATGAAGCGACGGCGAGAAAAGCAAGGGGGTCGGAGGCCATGCGCGAATGCGCCCTTCCTTGCCGCCTTCGAGCCCGTTGAACGCCGCCTTTGTCAGGCGCGCGCGGCGTCGCTCAAGGAAATCAGAACCGCTCGCAGCGCGTCCCGGTTTTTCAGTTCCTCATAGGCATATCCGCATTCCACCATGGCGGCTTTTGTCAATGCGCGCATCTTGGGCAGATTGCGCCGGGCCATCGTCGGGAACATGTGGTGCTCGATCTGGCTGTTGAGGCCGCCGGTGATCCAGTCGAAGAATATGGAGCTTGGCGTGTTCCGGGTGGCTCGGGCCTGCCTGTCGTAAAAGCCGCCGGCTTTGCTCGCGTCGTAAACCTCCATCCCCGTGTGGTTGAGGACGAAGACGATCGCGAGAAGAAATCCGCCCAAAAGCTGCGCGCACAGGAACCAGGCCGCGCCGGTCCAAGCCGGACCCGGCGTGAGGACCGCCGCGAGCGTAAGCCCCAAAATCCAGTGGGCGGCGCAAAGAGCCGCCTCCCCAAATTTTTTCTTGCGCGCGGCGGTGTCGACGCTCTGCCAACCCCAATTGAAGCGGGCGACGGAAAGGAATGGAAAAAACAATTGGGTCTGCACGCGCAGCAGCATTGAGGCGAGCAGCTTGCCCCAAGTCGACTTGAGCGCGTTGGAATTATATTCGGTCAGTATTTTGTCCCAGACGATCCAGGGCGCGGAATCGATGTCCCCGTCGATCGGCGTGAGGACTCCGCTGTCGTTCACGCGGCAGCCATTGGGAAAGGCGTGATGCAGCTCGTGTTTTTCGACCCACCATGTCGACCCAAACCCTTGGAGAAGGGCCACTGCTCCGATCATGAAGCGCGGCTTCGCGTCGTTTCGCGGACCCCACTGATTATGGGCGAGGTCATGGCCGAGATATGCGGTTCGCAGATAGTGGAGGGCAAGGACAATGGCGCCCGCCGCCGCCGCCCCGCCGCCCCGCGCCAACAGGACGAAGGCGAGAAGAGGCAGCGCCACGAGTTCGAAACAGCGAAGCGCCTGTTCCCAGAGCGGGACGTTAAAATACCCCTTGTTGTTCGCCAGCGCCTTGAGCGCCGTCATGCGCCGCGCAAGCGCTCTCGCGTCCGGATCGCGCATCGCGCGGAATCCGGAGGCCGGTTCGAAAATATCGCTCAATGTTTCCTCGTAGCGCCTGATTTGGCTTGTTTTTGTTTTTTGCCGCCGAAGTTCCTTCTTCTAAAGAAGGGGTCCTGTCAAACTTCCGCAGGGAAAAAAAGGCGGGCCATAAGACGATCGCGCATAGTTGTTCGCTATTGCGAAGCAACCGCTATTCCTTGGAAAACGTTCACTTTGGCCGCCTGGAAAATTATTTGTTCCAAAGTTATTTAGCACTTGCCAAAGCGACCTAAACCTTCGCTTCTCGAGCAAAATCGAAATCTCAAGCTGTCGCGACACGGCCTCCCCCGCGTCACCGCCCCGAGCCCCCAACCCGCGCTTGCGCCGGGGGACCGCTTCGGCTATGCCGCATGGCTTCCATTGTTTCAGCCCGCCGGAAGCGTCGTGACGAAAGCCGCAACACCTGTCGCAGTCATCATGGGGTCGCAATCCGATTGGGCGACCATGCGCCACGCCGCGCAGACGCTCGACGCGCTCGGCGTCGGCTATCAGGCGCGGATCGTTTCGGCGCACCGCACGCCCGACCGGCTCATAGCCTTCGCCAAGAACGCCGAGAGCGAAGGCTTCGAGATCGTCATCGCCGGCGCGGGCGGCGCCGCGCATCTGCCGGGCATGACCGCCGCGATGACCGCCCTGCCCGTGCTCGGCGTGCCGATCAACTCCGCCGCGCTCTCCGGCATGGATTCGCTGCTCTCCATCGTCCAGATGCCGGCCGGCGTGCCGGTTGGGACGCTGGCTATCGGCAAGGCGGGAGCCGTTAACGCGGCGCTGCTCGCCGCCGCGATTCTAGCGCGCGGAGACGCCTTGCTCGCTCAGCGTCTCGCGCGATATCGCGCCCAGCAGACCGAGAGCGTCGGCGAGACGCCGAGCGACGAGGCTTAAAGAGGCATGCTGACGCCAGGCGCGACCATCGGCATCCTGGGCGGCGGCCAGCTGGCGCGCATGTTGGCGATGGCCGGCGCGCGGCTCGGCCTCAAGTCTCACGTGTTTTCTCCCGGCGCGAACGAGCCGGCCTTCGACGTCTGCGCGGCGCGCACGGTCGCGCGATATGAAGACGAGGCGGCGCTGGCCGCCTTCGCCGAGGCGGTCGACGTCGTGACCTACGAGTTCGAAAATGTGCCGGCGGGGACCGCGGAGTTTCTCGCCGCGCGCAAGCCGGTGCGGCCGAACCCCAGGGTGCTCGCGCTGACGCAGGACCGGCTCGTCGAGAAGCAATTCGTGCAAAGTCTCGGCATCGAGACCGCCGGCTTCGCCGATGTGGCCGACGCCGGCGCGCTGGCGCGCGGCGTCGCGAAGCTCGGTCGGCCGTCGATCCTGAAAACCCGCCGCCTCGGCTACGACGGCAAGGGCCAAATCCTGCTGCAGGGCGGAGCGATCTCGCCGTGACTTTCCGCTCGCTCGGCGGCGCGCCCTGCATTCTGGAAAGCTTCGTGCATTTTTCCAAGGAAATATCGGTGGTCGCGGCGCGCGGCGTCGACGGCGAATTTCGCGCCTATGACGTCTGCGAGAATGTGCATGAGCATCATATCCTCGCCACCACGACGGCGCCCGCGAGGATCGGCCCGGAGACCGCCGCGCGGGCGGCCTGATCGCGCGAGAGATCGCAGAGGCCGCCGATTATGTCGGCGTTCTCGCGGTCGAGATGTTCGTGCTCGATCACGCGGTCGGGCCGGTCCGGGAAAGACTGGTGGTCAATGAAATCGCGCCGCGCGTCCATAATTCCGGCCATTGGACGCTCGACGGCGCGACGACCTCGCAATTCGAGCAGCATATGCGCGCCGTCGCCGGCTGGCCGCTCGGCTCCACGCGCCGGCATGGGCGCGCGGCCATGCGCAATCTTATCGGCGACGACGCCAATGGATGGCGCGAGCTTCTGGAGGAAGAGGGCGCCTGCCTGCATCTTTATGGCAAGAGCGAAATCCGTCCGGGCCGCAAGATGGGCCATGTCACCCGCGTGACGCCCGAAGAGCCTGAACGCGCTCCGCTTGCGCCTGGTGGGAAGAAACACAAATAGCATTAGGAGACATCCGCGTCCGCGCCGATTGGGCGGGCGCGAAAATCGGCCAACGAAAAAACATGCGCGATCCATATGACGTTCTGGCGTCGCCAAGACGGCGAGCGCCGGCGAGATCAAGAAGGCCTATCGGCAACTCGCCAAGAAATTTCATCCCGATCAGAACAAGACCGACCCGAAGGCCAAGGAGCGCTTCGCCGAGATCAACTCCGCCTATGAGATCGTCGGCGACGACGAGAAGAAAGGCAAATTCGACCGGGCGAAATCGGCGCCGACGGCAAGCCGCGCGCGCATGGCTTCGAGGGCTTTGGCGCTGGACCTGGCGGTTTTACGCGCGGCCCGGTTGGACCCGGGGGAGCGCATTTCGAGTTCAACGTGGGCGGCGCGGGCGGGCACGCCGGTTTCGATCCCTCCGACATCTTCGCCGATCTTTTCGGCGCCGGCGCCAGACGCAGCCGCGCCGCGCCGCGCCGGGCGCGGACGTGGTCGCCACCGCCAATGTGCCGCTGGAGTTGGCGGCGTTGGGCGGCTCCGCTCGGGTCGCGTTGCCCGGCGGACGCATGGTCGACGTCAAAATCCCCGCCGGCGTGGACGACGGCCAGCAGATTTGGGCCGCGCGGCCAGGGTCACCCTGGGCCGGTGGGCGGCGAAGCCGGCGACGCTCTGGTGACCGTGAAAATCCTGCCGCATCCGTATTTTCGCGTCGAAGGCCGCGATCTGCGGCTCGATCTTCCGGTGACGCTCTACGAGGCGACGCTGGGGGCCAAGGTCGGAGCGCCGACCCTTTCCGGCAAGGTCGAGCTGACATCTCACCCGCCTTCAACGGCGGCCGCGTCTTGCGCCTGCGCGGCAAGGGGCTGCCCGCGGGCGACGGCAAACCGGCTGGCGATCTTTATGTTTCGCTGAAACTCATGGCGCCCGAAGCTCGGACGCCGACTATGAGGCGCTGATGACCAAATGGCGCGACAAAAAACCTTACGACCCGCGCAAGGGATTTTAGCCGGCCTGACTTGGGAAGTGATTTGCGGCGGTCTTCGCGCGGGGCGCCCGCCCGCTTTCCGCGCCGGCGGGGTTAACCGCGCTTTAACCCCGCGTTAACAGACTGTGACATTATTGACACGCTCGCGACAAATTATCGGGGGCAGCATTGACAGTGGCGTCCCAAAGCGCGAAAAATCGGCGCAAGTAAGAAGAACGAGTCGTACGTTCATACTCGCCTGGGGAGCCGCGATGATCCGCCGCCGTTTTCAAGAAATTTCCACGCTGGCGCTGCTGGCCGCGATGACCGCGGGCCCCGCCATGGCGCAGGAGGCTTTGCCGGACATCGAGGTCGGCAAGCCCAAGCCGGCCCGGCCGTCGTCGAAGCCGAAGAGCCCGCGGTCGCCCAGTCGCCGCGCCGGCGCTTCCGGTCGCCGCCCCGCCCCCGGTCGTGGCCGCCGCGCCCAAATCCGAGGTCGAGCGCGCCGAAGAAAAGTTCGACGCGACGCAAAAGGCTTCCAGCGAGCTATTCACCACCGGCAAGGAGATCAACGCGTTCCCTTTAGCCGTCCCGGCGAGGCGCTGGAGACCGCGGTTCCCGGCCTCATGGTCACGCAGCATAGCGGCGAGGGCAAGGCCAATCAATATCAGCTTCGCGGCTTCCAACTCGATCACGGCACCGACCTCGCGATCACGCTCGACGGCATGCCGCTCAATATGCCGACTCACGGCCACGGCCAGGGCTACGCCGACGCCAATTTCCTGATCCCGGAACTATTTTCCTATGTTGTTGGGAAAAAGGGACCGTATTTCGCCGACGAGGGCGATTTCTCCGCCGCTGGCGCGGTGCATATTCAATATAAGGACGACCTTCCTGGCGGCCTGTTTTCGGCCACCGCCGGCAGCTTCGACTATGGCCGTCTGCTCGGCATTAACTCCGACAAGGTCGCGGGCGGCAATCTGCTCAGCGCCGTGGAGTTTGGCATTTATAACGGCCCCTGGACCGTTCCCGATGAAATGCACAAGATTAACGGCGTGATGATCTGGTCGCAGGGCACGCAGGAAAACGGCATTTCGTTTGACGCGATGGCCTACGCCAATCGTTGGCACGCGTCGAATCAGATTGCCGAACGCGCGGTGACGGAAGGGGTGATTTCCCTATGGGGCAACATCAATCCCACCGACCGGGGCGACACCACGCGGTTCAGCCTTTCGGGCCGCTGGAGCGAGACCGACGCCAACAGCCATTCGCGAATCGAAGCCTATGCGATCCATTCGACGCTCGATCTCTACAATGACTTCGACTATTATTTATCCCAGCCGCTGCTCGGCGATCAGTTCCGGCAGTTCGACCGCCGCACGATTCTCGGCCTTAAGGCGGAGCATGGATGGAATTATAATTTCGCCGGTTCCCGGTCGAAACCCGCGTCGGCTTGAGTTCGCGCTACGACGACATTCGCGTCGGCCTGCAAGACACCTACGACAAGATGGCCTTTCAGACCCTGACCAACGACGCGGTCGACGAGGGCAATGTCGGCGTCTGGACCGACACCACCGTGAAATGGACGCCCTGGCTGCGCACGGCCGCGGGCATTCGCGGCGATTATTTCGCCGGCAGCGTCGGCGACTTCGAGAATCCCGCCCGGCGGTGTGCCTGCCCGCGTATGCGCTCCCGGGGTGGCGTGCCATCGGGCTGCCGTCCTTCGTCAACAACCCCGGACGACGACTGCCCGGGCCGCCCTGATTTGGACCGGTCCATGGAATTCCGGCTCGAAAACCGCCGCGATGGACAGTCCCAAGCTCTCCATCGTGCTGGGGCCATGGGAGAAGACCGAATTCTTCATCAATGCGGGCGAGGGTTTCCACTCCACCGACTTGCGCGGAACCGTCACGACCCTTAACCCGCCCGATGGCACCGAGGCGGCGAAGATTCCGCTGCTGGTGAAGGCGCGCGGCGCGGAAGTCGGCTCTGCGCACCAAGTTCATCGAGGGGCTCGATTCCACGCTCACCTTCTGGGGGCTGGATTTCGACTCGGAAAGCCAGTTCGACGGCGACACTGGCACGACGCTGTTCGGGCGTCCGAGCCGGCGTTATGGCATCGAACTCGCCAATCACTATTCGCCCTATGATTGGCTGCATTTCGACGGCGATCTCACTCTGAGCCATGCGCGCTCGCGCGGCTTCGACACGCCGCAACTCGTGGAATGGGCGCAACTCGTCCAGCCGGGGACGATCGGATATTTCACCTTCCTTGGCAACGCGCCCGGCAATTACATTCCCGAGGCGCCGCCGGTTATCGCCCAATTGGTGGTTGAAGTCGGCGAGAAGACGGGCTGGTTCGGCGCGCTGAAATTTCGCTTCAAGGGCGTCTACCCCTTGACCGAGGACGGCTACTTCAAGGCGCCGGCGACGGGATGGCTCGATCTGCGCGGCGGCTATCGTTGGGACAATGGCCTGAAGCTCCAGCTCGACATTTTCAACGTGCTCAATTCGAAATCGGACCAGATCACCTACGCTTATGGCTCGCTGCTGCCGACCGACCCGCTCTTCGCGCCCTGCCAGAACGGAACTGCGCCAGCCGCCGTCTGCGCGATCGGCCAGATGGATCGTCACTTCAAGCCGATGGAGCCGATCGCGGCCCGCGTGACGCTGAGCGGTCCTTTGTCGGCGAACGCCTTCGACCCGATTTTCGCGCCCGCGCCCGACGCGAGGACGCCGTATAAGGACTTCATGGCCTTTGCCGAAAAAGTGTCCAGCGGAAACATCTTCCCGTCGGACGACGAGGGCTTCATGGCCCTGGCCCCGGGTCTCCCCAACAAAAAAGGGCCGCCCGCCGCGCCGCTCCGTCGCGTGGACCGGTCTGCATGTCGGCTTGAACGCCGGCGGAATCTTCGGCACGAGCAATCTCAATGTGGTGGGCAGCCCAGTGGCCCCTGGCGGCGACCTGGGCGCCGCGCAGGCGGTCACGGGCGCCCTGACCAGCGGATTGGGCAATTTCGGCGATTTCCTGGGCGGCGGCCAGATCGGCTACGACTGGCAATTGGGCCAGGACCGTCTCGGCCGCGCCCGCTTTGTCGTCGGCGTCGAAGCGGACATTCAGGGGCAAGCGGGCGCCGGCGTCGGCGGGACGCTGGCCAACGCCGCGCCGGGAGCCTTTAACGCGGCGAACACCATCACCGGCAATGTGTCGGCCTCGGAGCATCTCGATTATTTCGGCACGGCGCGCGTCCGCGCCGGCTATCTGCTCAAGCCGAGTCTGCTCCTTTACGCGACCGGCGGCCTCGCTTACGGCCAGGCCGAACTGACCACGCAAACCTCCTTGCTGGCGGTCGACGGGAATGGAGCGCCGCTCGGCTCCGCCTTCGGCTCGACCAGATATTCCAACATGCTGGTCGGCTGGACGGCCGGCGGCGGTTTCGAATGGATGTTCCATCCCAACTGGAGCGTCAGAGCGGAATATCTCTATTACGATCTCGGCGCCGTCTCGGTCGCCGGCGCGCTGCCGGGGATGACGCCGGCCGGCGCTCCGTCCAACGCCTACACGCTCGCCAGTCAGGCCAGCGCGCGCTTTAACGGCAATGTTGTTCGCGGTGGTCTGAACTATCACTTCGACTGGGGGGCGCCGGCTCCCGTCATCGCCAAATATTAATCGCCTATCGGGCGAAGCGCGCTGGCTTCGCCCGACTTGGAGACAAGAAAACGATGGGCGCGAGGATCGCTTCGTTCGAGTCGATGATCGCGCCTATTTCATTGGACGAATTTTTTGCCAAGCATTGGGAGAAGGAGCCGCTGTTCATCCGGCGCTCCGACCCCGGCTTTTACGACGGCCTGCTCACTCTTCAAGATCTTCAAAACGCCATCTCCAGCGGCGGACTGCGTTATCCCGCGATACAGCTGTCGAGGGATGGCGGCTTCCTGCCGCCCGAGGCGTTCTGCAAGGATATTCGCGCCGGCGACGTCGTGTTCGACGGCGTGCCGGAACTCGCCCGCGTTCAGGCGGAATATCAATCCGGGACCACCATTTCGCTGCCCGGTTTTCATCGCGCATGGGGGCCGCTCGCGCGGCTCGCTTCCGCTGTCGAGGCCTATCTCGATCACGCCGTCCACACCAACATCTACATCACGCCGGGCGCGGTGTCGGGCTTTGGTCCGCACTATGACGTGCACGACGTTTTCATCTTTCAGATTTCCGGCGCCAAGCATTGGAAGATTTATTCGCCGATCTTCGATTTGCCCCACGCCAGCCAGCCGTTTCGCCCGCGAATGTTCGCGGACTCGGCCCCGCTGCTCGAACTCGACATCGAGCCCGGCGACCTGCTGTATTTGCCGCGCGGCTTCGTGCACACGACCAATACGGGAAACCGCGCCTCCGCCCATGCGACGCTCGGCGTCACCGTCTACACATGGGTGGAGCTGCTGGCGATCTGGCTGCAATCGAGCAAGAACGAGGTCGACTTCCGCCGCGCGCTGCCGCCGGGTTTCGCCCACCGCCCGGAACTAAAGCAAGAGCTCGAGGAGGGCTTCGCCAGACTGGTCGCGAAATTCCACGCCAAGCTCGACGGCGAGAAACTGGTCGAGAGCTTTTTGCAGCGCGTGCGCGATGGATATCCCGGCCAGCGCGCGGCCGGGACCGGGTTCGACGCCAATGTCGTGGTGATCGGCCCCCGTAGCGAACTCAAGACGCTTCCTCGCGGCCGCTATCGCCTTTGCGAGGAAGGCGGCGGCGTTGTTCTGAAATTCGAGGGCAAAGCAATCCCCGTGCCGCCCCGCGCCCGCGCCGCTCTCGACGACATGTGCAAGAGGCCATCGTTTCGGCCCGCGGACCTCGCCGGCGATTTGAACGAGGAGACGAAGCTGGCCCTGGCGCGCCATCTGCACAAGGAAGGCTTTTTGATCCTGTGCGAATGAAATCGCCCGGCCGTTCCCGTCAGATCGTCTGGTTATAGGCGCCGACTTCCGGGTTTTCGCGCAGCACTTCGTCGAGCGCCTTGAACATCTCGCGCATCCGCGCTTCCGAGGCGGGGCTTTCGACCACCACCACCAGCTCCGGCTTGTTCGAGGACGCCCGCACGAGGCCCCAGGTGCCGTCGCCGACCGTCACGCGCACGCCGTTCACCGTGACGAGATCGCGGATCGGGCCGCCGAGAAAGGGAACGCCTTGCGCCTGCATGGCCTGGAAGCGCGCGGTCACCTTCTCCACGACGCCATATTTGATCTCGTCGCCGCAATGCGGCGACATGGTGGGCGAGCCCCAGGTCTTCGGCAGATCGGCGTAAAGCTCCGCCATCGATTTATCGGGGTTGCGGTTCAGCATCTCCAGCACGTGAATGGCCGTCAGCAACCCGTCGTCATAGCCGCGCCCGACCGGCGCGTTGAAGAAGAAATGCCCGGATTTCTCGAAGCCCGCGAGCGCCTTGGTTTCGCTGACGCGGCGCTTGATATAGGAGTGGCCGGTTTTCCAATAGTCGGCGACGACGCCTTGCGCTTTCAGCACGGGATCGGTCGCGAACAGGCCGGTCGATTTCACATCGACGACAAAGCGGGCGCCGGGGTAAATCTTCGACAGATCGCGCGCCAGCATGACCCCGATCTTATCGGCGAATATCTCGTCGCCATTGTTGTCGACGACGCCGCAGCGGTCGCCGTCGCCGTCAAAGCCCAGCCCCACATCGGCGTCGGTCTCCCGCACCTTGTCGGCCATGGCGTGCAGCATTTCGAGGTCTTCGGGGTTGGGATTGTAGCGCGGGAAGGTGTAGTCGAGCTCCACGTCGAGCGGGACCACCTCGCAGCCGAGCCGCTCCAGCAGTCGCGGCGCGAAGGCGCCGGCGGTGCCGTTGCCGCAGGCCGCGACGACCTTCATCTTGCGGGTGAAATTCACGCCGCGCGCGAGATCATCGAGATAGCGCTCGCCGAAATTCTCGACGAAGCGATAAGAGCCGCCGTCCGCGAGGCGGAATTTTCCGGACAGCACGATTTCCTTGAGCCGGCCCATCTCCTCGGGCCCGAAGGTCACCGGCCGTTGCGCGCCCATCTTCACGCCGGTCCAACCATTGTCGTTGTGCGACGCCGTGACCATGGCGACGGCGGGAACGTCGAGTTCGAACTGGGCGAAATAGGCCATCGGCGACAGAGCGAGGCCGATGTCGTGGACCCGCACGCCGGCGCCCATCAGGCCGGTGATCATCGCGAGTTTGATCGAGGCCGAATAGGCGCGGTAGTCGTGGCCCGTCGCCAACTCCAGCGGCACGCCCATTTCATGCAGCAGCGTGCCGAGACCAAGACCCAGCGCCTGCACGCCCATCAGATTGAGCTCTTTCTCGAACAGCCAGCGCGCGTCATATTCGCGAAAGCCGGTCGGCTTGACCAGCGGCGTCTGTTCATAGGCGTAGGTGTTGGGCTTCAGGTCTGACACGGGCTTTGGAAACATCGCGGGGTCCTTGAGCGCGAAGGCGCGTGCTGGTGCTTAACCGAAACGCCGCGCCGCGCCAACCGGCGCGGCCCGGGGGCCGTTATATCGTTAACTTCTCCGACTTATCGACGCCGGGCCATGACGGACAGATGACCCTATTCAGGCGAAAGCAGGGCGTATATGAATAGCGCCCGAAACCAGCCGCCACGGGCCGGCGCGAAAATCCTCCCGTAAGGAGACGCAACGTTGAGCGAAGCTAAAGACCTCTATGAATTGGGCGAGATTCCGCCGCTTGGGCACGTCCCCGCGAAAATGTACGCCTGGGCGATCCGCAAGGAGCGGCATGGGCCGCCCGAAGAGGCCATGCAGCTCGAAGTCGTGCCGACCTGGGAGCTCGACAGCCATGACGTGCTCGTGTTGGTGATGGCGGCCGGTGTTAACTACAATGGCGTCTGGGCGGCGCTCGGGCAGCCGATTTCGACCCTCGACGCGCATAAGCACCCATTCCACATCGCGGGCTCCGACGCCGCCGGAATCGTCTGGAAGGTCGGCTCCAAGGTCAAGCGCTGGAAGGTCGGCGACGAGGTCGTCGTCCACTGCAATCAGGACGACGGAGACGACGAGGAGTGCAACGGCGGCGACCCGATGTTCTCGGCCTCGCAGCGTATCTGGGGCTATGAGACGCCGGACGGCTCCTTCGCGCAGTTCTGCCGCGTGCAGGACCGCCAATTGATGGAGCGGCCCAAGCATCTCACCTGGGAAGAATCGGCCTGCTACACGCTGACGCTCGCCACCGCCTATCGCATGTTGTTCGGCCACGAGCCGCATCGCTTGAAGCCGTCGGACAATGTGCTGATCTGGGGGGCCTCGGGCGGCTTGGGCGTGTTCGGCGTGCAGCTTTGCGCGGCGGCGGGCGCCAATGCGATCGGCATCATCTCCGACGAGAGCAAGCGCGAATACGTGCTCTCGCTCGGCGCCAAGGGCGTCATCAACCGCAAGGATTTCAAATGCTGGGGGCAAATGCCCACGGTCAACACGCCTGAATATAATGAATGGACCAAGAACGCCCGCGCCTTTGGCAAGGCGATCTGGGACATCACCGGCAAGAAGGACGTGGACATCGTCTTCGAGCACCCTGGCGAGCAGACTTTTCCGGTCTCCTGCCTCGTCGTCAAGCGCGGCGGCATGGTGGTGTTCTGCGCGGGCACCACGGGGTTCAACCTGACCTTCGACGCGCGCTACGTCTGGATGCGGCAAAAGCGCATCCAGGGCTCGCATTTCGCGCATCTGAAACAGGCGGCCGCAGCCAATCGCTTCGTCATCGATCGGCGCGTCGACCCCTGCATGTCCGAGGTGTTTCCCTGGGACAAGATCCCGCTGGCGCACACCAAAATGTGGAAGAACCAGCACGCCCCCGGAAACATGGCGGTGCTGGTCAACGCCCCGACCACCGGCCTGCGCAGCATCGAGGACGTGATCGCGGCGGGGAAGAAGGCGTAAAAAGGCGTTAAGCGCGACGGCGAGGGGGGTCAGGCCCCTCGCTCGCGCGCGCTCTCGTGCCAGCCGGCGCAGCGAATAATAAGTCAGCAGGGACAGTGCGCCGTAGATCGCGACGCCGGTCAAAGAGAGCAGCGCCAGCGCCGCGAACATACGGGGGATGTCGAGCCGAAATCCCGCCTCGACGATGCGGAAGGCGAGCCCGGTTCCTTGCCCGGCGGCGCCGGCCGCCAGTTCCGCCACGACCGCGCCGATCAAGGCGAGGCCGCCGGCGATGCGCAGTCCGGCGAGAAACTGCGGCAGCGCCGCCGGCGCGCGCAGATAGATCAGCCGCCGCCACGCCGAGGCGTGATAAAGATCGAACAGATCGAGCAGCGCGTGATCCACCGAGGCGAGCCCCAGCGCCGTGTTCGACAGGATCGGAAAAAACGCCACCAGAAAGGCGCAGACCAGCACGGCGCGCGGCGGCGAAAGATAGACGAGCAGCAGCGGCGCGATGGCGACGATGGGCGTCACCTGAAGCATGATGGCGTAGGGCGTCAATGTGCGCGCCAGCCATTTGGATTGCGCCATCGCCAACGCCAGCAACACGCCGCAAACCGTCGCCAGCGCTAGCGCCTGAAGCGTGATCGACAAAGTGACGAGCAGCGACGAAAACAGCAATTCGCGATCCTCGATCAGCTTTTGCAGAATAATGCTCGGCGCCGGCAGCACATAGGGGGGTATCCCCCGCAGGCGAACGACCGCCTCCCACAGCGCGAGAAAAACGGCGAAGGCGACGAGCGGCGGCGCGGCCGCCAGCAAAATCTCGCGCCAGTTCGGTCGCGACGCGCTCATGGATCGTCCTCCCCCATGGCGCGGCGCAGAGCGTTCGAGGCGCGGCGCGAAAGCTGCGAATACACCGGGCCGAGGCGATATTCCGCGTCGCGCGTCATGCCGGGATCGACCGGGATTTGGTCGATGATCTCGCCGCCCTTGGCCGCCAGCACGACGATCCGCGTCGAAAGATAAACGCTCTCGCCGACCGAATGAGTGACGAAGACGATGGTCGTGTCGAGCCTCGCCTTCAAGGCCAGCAGATCGTGGTTGAGCTTGACGCGCGTCACCTCGTCGAGCGCCGCGAAGGGCTCGTCCATCAGCAGCAGGGCGGGGCGCGTCACCAGCGCGCGGGCGATGGCGCAGCGCATCTTCATGCCGCCCGACAGCTCGCGCGGCAGCGCCTCGCGGAACCCCGACAGGCCGACCAGCGCCAGCGCCTCCTCGACGCGCGGCGCCGCCAGCGCCCGGGAGACGCCCGCGAGCCTCAGCGGCAGATAGACGTTGGCGAAGACGTCGAGCCAGGGCAGCAGGGTCGCGTCCTGAAACACGAAGCCCAGCCGCTCGCGCTGAGCGGGATCGGCCCAAAGAATTTCTCCGCGCGTCGGCCGCGTCAGACCGGCCAGCAGGCGGAGCGCCGTCGATTTGCCGCAGCCGGACGGGCCGAGCAGCGTGACGGTTTCGCCGGGATGAACATCGAGATCGAGCGCGCGCAGCACCTCGAGGCCGCCGTTGAAAGTCTTGCCGACGCCGCGCATCGAGACCAGCGGCGCGCCTCGCGCGGGCGGCGTCATTTGGCGGCCGGCTCCAGTCCGACGCTCTTATTGACGAATTGCAGCGTATAACCCTGTTTGTACGGCAGATCGGCCGGAACGACCCCGGCCCGCGCCATTTTGTCGAAAAAGCTCTTGATCCGCGCATCGGTCATCGCGCCAATGCCCCAGGTTCGCGCGTCGCCGGAATCGACGACGCCGCGCTCCTTTAGCTTGGCGATCGAATAAGCGAGCTGGCCGTCGGTCATCTCGGGATTGTCGCGCTTGATCGCGGCGTTGGCCGCGCTGTTGTCGCCGTGAATATAATTGCGCCAGCCGATAATCGACGCGTCGACGAAACGTTGCACGAGGTCGGGATTCATCTTGATGGTTTCGGCGCGCGCCTCGATCGTCGTCGAATAGCTATCATAACCATAATCGGCCAGCAGAAAAACATTGGGCTTGAAGCCGCCCACGCGCTCGACCTGATAGGGTTCGGAGGTCAAAAAGCCCTGCTCGATCGAATGCGGATCGGCGATGAAGGGAGCCTGATTGAAGCCATAGGGCTTCACCTTTTCTTCGCGGAAACCATGAGCCTGTTTCAGCCATTGATAGACCGACACCAGCATGTCGCTGGCGATGAAGGCGGTCGCCTTGGGCAGTTCCTCGAAACGGTCGAAGCCGACGCCGGGATGCGACATTAAAATCACCGGATCGATCTGGAACATGCTGGCGACGACGATCACCGGGATTTTTTGTCGGACCGCTTCGAAAGTCTGAATGAGATTGGCCCCCATCGCGAAATCGACGCGGCCGGCCGCCAGCAATAAACGCGCGTTGGTCTGCGGTCCGCCCTGCTGGATCTTTACGTCGAGCCCGTAGCGCGCGTAAGTGCCGTCGACGACCGCCTGATAAAAGCCGCCATGCTCGGCCTGCGCCCGCCAGTTGGTGGCGAAGGTCACGCGATCCAGCGCCCAGGCCGGCCAAGCCAGCACGAAAAGCAGAACGGCGAGGATGAAGCGCGGCATGGTCGATTCCCCGGAGGAAACGCCAAGTTGTCGCCGCTTCGGGCGATAGAGGCAAGAGACGATTTCGTAAACGCGCAAGGGCTCGGCGATCGTTTTGAGTCCTTCCGCGAGCCTTGACAAAAGGGCGCGCGCGCTTATGGTGCGCGCAAATTCGGACCTTGCCCGGCGCATAACGCGGCGGCGGGGCCGTATTCACTTTTTTTAGGATTGGAACGACCGATGGCAAAGGCCGCCATGATCAAGATCAAGCTGCTGTCGACCGCCGACACCGGCTTTTTCTATGTCACCAAGAAGAACGCGCGCACCAAGACCGAGAAATTCGTGTTCAAAAAATACGATCCAGTGATCAAGAAGCATGTCGAGTTCAAGGAAACCAAAATCAAGTAAGACGCTCGTGGCGAGATTCGCCGCGTGTCGCGCCGGCGGGGCGTTTTAGACTTTAAAGCGCCGCCAGGATCGTCCATGGCGCCCGCTTGGACGCGAAAACAGGCTCTAAATCATGTTCAAGTTTCGATGAAACGCGAACATGATTTAGAGCTTTGTTTTGGCGCGTTTCGAAAAGGCTCCGGAGTCGCGCGGATCAGCCCGGGCGGTCGCGGAAGCGACGCGCCTCGTCGCGGATTGAGAAGCTGGCGGATTGAGAAGCGGGGGCTTCGGTCCAGGCCTTCCTAAAATGAAGGCGGCCGGTTAGCGAGGGCTTCAAGGAGGCCACTCCAACCCAACACTAACCGGCCAACCCCACGGACCCAGGAGATGCGGCGGACCTGAGCACTCCGTAGGGTATTCAAAGTTCTGCCGATACGCATCGAACCTACAACGGACGTTCGGGTCTTATAGCTGCCCTTCGACGCCGCCAGACGCGCAACTCATTTGGCGGGAGGAGAATACATCCGCTGCACAGAAATGCAACTATCTGATATGAATTTCCCCAGACCTCGCAAATCGAGGGCAATCTTTCTTGGAGGAGCGCCGATCCGCTGGGCGATAGGGATTCTTTTTGGCCTTGTCACGCCGGCCTCGGCACAGCAAAAACGGCGTCCGGAGCAACCGCGGCGCGAGGGGACATGAATGACCAAGCCAACGATGAAAATAACCCTGGTCCTGGCGGCCGTTTTCGCCTTGGCGGCCTGCGGCGCCAGTCGCGAGCCGGGCGACGCCGCCGGAGCGAGAGTGCTGCGCAACCTGTTCCAGCGTTCGGGCGTTCCCGCCAATATCGTCTCCTTCAAGAAGACTCAGGGACGCGAGGCGCATATCGGCGCGCAAGACGTTTACGAATATTGGTACGAGTCCGAAATTCAGTTCCCGGACGGCTATGAGGCCAAATGCGCCGAGGAAAAAGAGCGCGGCCCCTGCGCGCTGCTCGGCATCGCCGCGGACCAGACGTTCCAGAAAAACGAGATACTGAAGAGCGAAGGCTCGCTGCACTTCTCCAAGACCGAGAAAGGCTGGGCGGCCGAGGACAAAGGCACCTATTAGACGAGGCTAGGCTTTTGTCTTGACGCGCTTCCCCAACGCGAACCGGCGACCGCTTCGCTCGAAGACGCTCCAACGCGGCGGGCGGCGACGGCCGTGAATCCGATCATTTTCATCCCCGCGCGGCTGGGCTCGACGCGCCTGCCCGGCAAGGCGCTGGCGTCGATCCGCGGCAAGCCGATGATCGCACATGTGCTGGCGCGCGGGATGGAGGCCGATCTCGGCCCGGTCGTCGTCGCGACCGACGCGCGCGAGATCGCCGAGGCGGTCGAGGCCGCGGGCGGCCAGGCCGTCATGACCGCGGGCGCGCACGCCTGCGGCCTCGACCGCATCGGCGAGGCGCTGCGCCGAATCGATCCGGCGCGAAAATACGATGTCGTCGTCGATCTTCAGGGCGATCAGCCGTTCTTGCCGAGCGGGGCGATCGGGGCCGCGCTGGCGCTGCTGGGCGACCGGCGCGTCGACATGGCGACCTTGGCGACCTTGGCGCTTCCCGGCGAGGAAGACGATCCAGACGTCGTGAAAATGGTCGGCAGCCAAATATCGCCGAACCGCCTTCGCGCGCTCTATTTCACGCGCTCCCGCGCGCCCCATGGCGAAGGGCCATTCTACCATCATCTCGGCGTTTACGTCTTTCGTCGCGCGGCGTTCGAGCGATTCGTCGGCCTGCCCGTTTCGCCGCTGGAGAAACGCGAGCGCCTCGAACAACTCCGCGCGCTTGAGGACGGCATGCGCATCGACGCCGCCCTGCTGGACAAAGCCGGCCCGTCGGTGGATACGAAGCGCGACCTCGACGCGGCGCGCCGGGTCGCTAGCGAATGCGGGGGTGACGCGTGACCGAATTCATCGCCTATCAAGGGGAGCCCGGCGCGAATTCCGACATCGCCTGCCGCGACGCCTATCCGCTGATGACGCCGTTGCCTTGCGCGAGCTTCGAGGACGCCTTCGCGGCCGTCACCGACGGCGCGGCGATGCTGGCGATGATCCCGATCGAGAACTCGATCGCCGGACGGGTCGCGGACATTCATCATTTCCTGCCCAATTCCGGGCTTCATATCGTCGGCGAATATTTTTTGCCGATCCATTTTCAGTTGATGGCGCCGCGCGGCGCCGCGCTCGGCGGCTTGAGGGGCGTCTACAGCCATGTGCACGCGCTCGGACAATGCCGCAAGATCATTCATCAATTGCGGCTCGCGGCCTTCACGGCTGGCGACACGGCCGGCGCCGCGCGCGAAATCGCCGAATGGAACGATCCAACCAAGGCGGCGCTGGCCCCAAAACTCGCCGCCGACATATACGGGCTCGATATTCTCGCGGAAAACGTCGAGGACGAGGCGCATAACACCACGCGCTTCGTGGTGCTCTCGAAGACCGCGCAATGGCCGCTTCCGAGCGAGGCGGCGACGATGACCTCGTTCATCTTCCGCGTGCGCAACGTGCCGGCGGCCCTTTACAAGGCGCTCGGGGGTTTCGCCACCAATGGCGTCAATATGACGAAACTGGAAAGCTATATGGTCGACGGCGAATTCGCGGCGACGCGCTTTCTCGCCGATGTCGACGGCCGCCCCGATCAACCCGCGCTGGCGCGGGCGCTCGAGGAGCTGCGCTTCTTCTCGCGCGAGGTGGAAATTCTCGGCGTCTATCCCGCGAGCCCGTTCCGAAAGACCAATATCCCCGCCTTCGAACAATAGCGATCGAGAGCCCAGCGCTAGGAGGAGACCATGTCCGTCGCTTACGATCCGCAGAACGTCTTCGCCAAAATCCTGCGCGGCGAAATACCCGCGCATAAGGTCTACGAAGACGAGGTAGCTCTCGCCATCATGGACATCATGCCGCGCGCCGAGGGCCATACGCTGGTGATCCCCAAGCGGCCGGCGCGCGGGCTCATCGACATCGATCCGGAAAATCTGGCGCTGCTGATAAAGCGCGTGCAGCACGTGGCCAAGGCGGTGAAGACGGCGTTTGGCGCCGACGGGCTGACCTTGCAGCAATTTAATGAGAGCGCCGGCGGGCAGGTGATTTTTCACCTGCATTTCCACATCCTGCCGCGCTGGGAGGGCGTGGCGCTGCGGCCGCCAGGAACCATGACCGACAACGACAAGCTTAAGGCGCAGGCCGCGCAAATCACGGCCGCGTTGGGCGCTTTCTTCGGGTGAATCGATCGCCTCGGCGCAGCCGAACGCGAGGCTTTTCCGGGCCTGGGCTCGGCGGCGCGCAAAAGTTGATGCGAACCGATATTTGGCGGGCATGAGATCTTTCAAACAATTCAAATAGCCCGCAATGTCATTAACTTGTAATGATCTACGTCACGTGAACGACGTATAAGCGGCACAAAAGCGCAGCATCCAACCGTTAGTGTCTTGGCATGACATTCATGCCAAATCCTCTCGCGTCGACGACGCGCCTCCCCCGCCTCTTAGCGCTCGGAACGCTCGCTCCACGCGCGACCTTTTGGGGCTCCAAATTCGTCGCGGCCGACCTCGCGGTCGTGCGGCGGATAAGCGCCGCCGCCGAACGTTCGCCGGCGGGACGCATGTTCGCTGTCGCGATCAGCAAGCTTGGCAATGGCTGGATCTATCCGATCCTCGCCGCGATCATATTCGCGGCGTGGGGCTGGGACGGCGGCAAGCGCATGGTCCTGCTCGCGGCGGCGAACGCCGCGCTGACACATATATTGTATCCGATAATCAAGCACCGATTTAAGCGATTGCGTCCTTTCAAGGTCGATCCGCGCGTGCCCTCGCTGCTGAAGACGCTGGACGAACATTCCTTTCCGAGCGGACACGCGATGACCTTGACCGGCGTGCTCGCGCCGGTCGTCCTGTTGTGGCCCGCGGCGGCGGTCTCGGCGGTCGCGATGGCTTGCTGCATGGCTTGGTCGCGCATCGCGACGGGTCATCACTATCCCAGCGACGTGGCCGCCGGCGTCTTGCTCGGCCTTGGCCTCGGATACGCATTGTCAGTGAATTTGCTCGCCTTTATTTGAACCGCGGACGATGTTTGGAGCGAGTGTTCGTCACGGGAAAGTCGCCTATCGCGTCGCGCCGCCGGGCGGCTCAATCTCTTGCCGTTCCATGCGACTCCACGCCGATTGACCAAGGCACGATTAGCTTCGCTCGGATGTCGCGCGAAAAAAATTTCCTCGATCACGCAAAAATCGCGCGCGTTTAGTCATTCTTCGCTTGACGCGGAGAAGAGCCGCGATTAGTTTCCGCGCACTTCGACAGGCCGTAGTTTCACGCCGTCGCCAACGCCTCGTTCGCGATACTTCGAAACTAAACGCTGTCGCCTTGCCTGTGAACGCCAAACCTGCTGGACCGCAAGGTTCGTTGGTAATCATTCCCCGCCTCGCGGCGCGGGACAGGAAGGCACGATCCTGGTTCGCCGGGGTCCTCTGCGCTTGGAGCGCCTCGGCCGATAGGTCGAGCGCGCTCGGCTCGTTTGCGTCGTTTGGGCGGCGCCGGACGGGTTAACAAATGAATTCACCATTCGCTCGAAGCGAAGGAAAGCTTGATGCCGACGATCAGCCAGTTGATCCGCAAACCGCGGCAACCGAAGACATACCGCGAAAAGTCGCGCCATCTCGGCGCCTGTCCGCAGAAGCGCGGCGTATGCACGCGCGTCTACACGACGACCCCCAAGAAGCCCAACTCGGCTCTGCGCAAGGTCGCCAAGGTGCGTCTGACCAATGGCTTCGAGGTTATCGGTTACATCCCCGGCGAGGGCCATAACCTGCAAGAGCACTCGGTGGTGATGATCCGCGGCGGCCGCGTGAAGGATCTTCCGGGCGTTCGCTATCACATTTTGCGCGGCGTGCTCGACACGCAGGGCGTGAAGGACCGTAAACAGCGCCGTTCGAAATATGGCGCGAAGCGTCCGAAGTAAGGAGCAAGGGCGATGTCGCGACGTCACAGAGCGGAAAAGCGGGAAGTCATCGAGGACGCCAAGTTCGGCGATCTCGTTCTCGCGAAGTTCATGAATTCCATCATGTACGACGGCAAGAAGTCGGTCGCCGAGGCGATTGTCTACGGCGCCTTCGACATTATCGAGGCCAAGGCCAAGAGCGATCCGCTCGGCGTCTTCAAGACGGCGCTCGAGAATGTCGCGCCGGCGATCGAAGTGCGGTCCCGCCGCGTCGGCGGCGCCACCTATCAGGTGCCGGTCGAGGTGCGCAACGAGCGGCGTCAGGCGTTGGCGATCCGTTGGATCATCAACGCCGCGCGCGACCGCAACGACAAGACCATGGTGGACCGCTTGTCGGCCGAATTGCTCGACGCCTCCAACAACCGCGGCGCCGCCGTGAAGAAGCGCGAAGACACGCACCGCATGGCGGAAGCCAACCGCGCCTTTTCGCATTACCGCTGGTAACGGCGCTTCGCGCCCATCGAGGACGATTCAATGCCCCGCTCTCATCCTATCGAGGACTACCGCAACTTCGGCATCATGGCGCATATCGACGCGGGAAAAACCACGACGACCGAGCGCATCCTCTATTATTCCGGCAAGAGCCATAAAATCGGCGAGGTGCATGAGGGCGCCGCGACGATGGATTGGATGGAGCAGGAGCAAGAGCGCGGCATCACCATCACCTCGGCCGCCACGACCACGATTTGGAATGGCAAGCGCCTCAACATCATCGACACGCCCGGCCATGTCGACTTCACCATCGAGGTGGAGCGTTCGCTGCGCGTGCTCGACGGCGCGGTTTGCGTCCTCGACGGCAATCAGGGCGTCGAGCCGCAGACCGAGACTGTTTGGCGCCAGGCCGACAAATATCATGTGCCGCGCATTGTGTTCGTCAATAAGATGGACAAGATCGGCGCCGACTTCTTCCGTTGCGTCGAGGAAATCAAGACGCGCGTCGGTGGCCGTCCGGTCTGCGCGCAGCTGCCGATCGGCTCGGAGAATAACTTCAAGGGCGTAATCGACCTTGTCCGCATGAAGGCGGTGGTCTGGGAGGACGAGGGTCTCGGCGCGAAATATCACGACGAGGAAATCCCGGCGGAACTGCTTGAGCAGGCCAAGGAATATCGCACGCTTCTGATCGACGCCGCGGTCGAGCTCGACGACGACGCCATGGCCGCCTATCTCGACGGAACGGAGCCGAGCGAAGAGACGTTGCATCGGCTTATTCGCCTCGCCGTTCGCCGCGTCGCCTTCGTGCCGGTGTTCTGCGGCTCCGCGTTCAAGAACAAGGGCGTTCAGCCCCTGCTCGACGCCGTCGTGCATTATTTGCCCTCGCCTGTCGATCGCGAGGCGATCAAGGGCGTCGACATGGATACCGGCGCCGAATTGGTGCGCAATCCGTCCGACGACGAGCCTTTCTCCATGCTCGCCTTCAAGATCATGGACGACCCCTTCGTCGGCACCATCACCTTCTGCCGCGTCTATTCGGGCAAGATCGAATCCGGCACGACCGTGCTGAACTCGACCAAGGACCGCAAGGAGCGCGTCGGCCGCATGCTGCTGATGCACGCCAATAATCGCGAAGACATCAAGGAAGCCTATTCGGGCGATATCGTGGCGCTCGCCGGCCTCAAGGACACGCGCACCGGCGACACGCTTTGCGACACGCAAAAGGCGGTTATTCTGGAGCGCATGGAGTTTCCGGAGCCGGTGATCGAGATCGCGATCGAGCCGAAGTCGAAGGCCGACCAGGAGAAACTCGGCATCGCGCTGTCGAAGCTCGCCGCCGAAGACCCGTCTTTCCGCGTTTCGACCGATCAAGAGAGCGGCCAGACCATTCTCAAGGGCATGGGCGAGCTCCACCTCGACATCAAAGTCGATATTCTACGCCGCACTTATAAGGTCGACGCCAATATCGGCGCGCCGCAGGTGGCCTATCGCGAGCGGCTCTCGCGCAAGACGGAAATCGACTACACGCATAAAAAGCAGACCGGCGGCACCGGCCAGTTCGCGCGCGTAAAAATCGTGTTCGAGCCTAACGAAGCTGGCGGCGGAAATGTGTTCGAGAGCCAGATCGTCGGCGGCGCCGTGCCGAAGGAATATATCCCCGGCGTTGAGAAGGGCATTAATTCGGTCATGGGCTCCGGCATTCTCGCCGGCTTCCCCGTGGTCGACCTCAAGGCCACGCTGTTCGACGGCGCGTTCCACGATGTCGACTCCTCGGTGCTCGCCTTCGAAATCGCCTCTCGCGCGGCGACCCGGGAAGCTCTGCAGAAGGGCGGGTCGGTTCTGCTCGAACCGATCATGAAGGTCGAGGTCGTGACGCCGGAAGAATATACCGGTTTCGTGATCGGCGATCTCAATTCCCGTCGGGGCCAAATCCTGGGTCAGGACATGCGCGCCAATGCGGTGGTGATCGACGCGATGGTGCCGCTCGCCAATATGTTCGGCTATGTCAATCAGTTGCGCTCCGGCACGCAGGGCCGCGCCAACTACACGATGCAATTCGATCACTACGAACAAGTGCCCGAGGGCGAATCGAAGAAGGTTCAGGCGAAGTTCGCCTGAAGTTAGATCGCGCTCAGGTTTTAGGAACGACCAAGGAGACTGGCCATGGCCAAGGAAAAGTTCTCACGCAACAAGCCGCATTGCAACATCGGGACGATTGGTCACGTGGACCATGGCAAGACGTCCTTGACGGCGGCGATCACCAAGGTTTTGGCGGAGACGGGCGGGGCGACCTTCACGGCCTACGACCAGATCGACAAGGCTCCCGAGGAGCGGGCGCGCGGCATCACGATCTCGACGGCGCATGTCGAATATGAGACCGCGAACCGTCACTATGCGCACGTCGACTGCCCCGGCCACGCCGATTATGTGAAGAACATGATCACCGGCGCGGCGCAGATGGACGGCGCGATCCTTGTGGTTTCGGCGGCCGACGGCCCGATGCCGCAGACGCGGGAGCATATTCTTCTGGCGCGCCAGGTCGGCGTTCCCGCGCTGGTGGTGTTCCTGAACAAGGTCGACATGGTCGACGATCCGGAGCTGCTCGAGTTGGTGGAGCTCGAGGTTCGCGAGCTTTTGTCGAAATATGAGTTTCCCGGCGACGACATTCCGATCACCAAGGGCTCGGCGCTGTGCGCGCTGGAGAACAAGAATCCCGAGATCGGCCATGACGCGATCCTGGCGCTGATGAAGACGGTCGACGAATATATTCCGCAGCCGGAGCGCCCGAAGGATCAGCCGTTCCTGATGCCGGTCGAGGACGTGTTCTCGATTTCGGGCCGCGGCACGGTGGTGACGGGGCGCATCGAGCGCGGGATCATCAAGGTCGGCGAGGAAGTCGAGATCGTCGGCATTCGTCCGACGGTGAAGTCGACGGTGACCGGCGTCGAAATGTTCCGCAAACTGCTCGATCAGGGCGAGGCGGGCGACAATGTGGGCTGCCTGCTGCGCGGCACGAAGCGCGAGGACGTGGAGCGCGGCCAGGTGCTGTGCAAACCGGGCTCGGTCAAGCCGCACACCAAGTTCAAGGCCGAGGCCTATATTCTGACGAAGGAGGAGGGCGGCCGCCACACGCCGTTCTTCACCAACTACCGCCCGCAGTTCTACTTCCGCACGACGGACGTGACCGGCATCGTGACGCTGCCCGAGGGCGTCGAAATGGTGATGCCGGGCGATAACGTCGCGATGGAAGTCGCGCTGATCGTGCCGATCGCGATGGAAGAAAAGCTGCGCTTCGCCATCCGCGAAGGCGGCAGGACGGTTGGAGCCGGCGTCGTCGCCAGCATCATCGAGTAACATTCATGGACCGCGAGCCTAGAGGCTCGCAGACGCAAGAATAAGGATTGCGGGCTTCTAGGCTCGCGGTCCAGAGGCGATCCGACAGGGATCGCGGTCCATCGAGGAAGAGACAATGAACGGTCAGAACATCCGGATCCGTCTAAAGGCATTCGACCACCGGATTCTCGATACGTCGACGAAGGAAATCGTTTCCACGGCCAAGCGCACCGGCGCGCATGTGCGCGGGCCGATTCCGCTGCCCACGAAGATCGAGAAATTCACGGTCAACCGCTCGCCGCACATCGACAAGAAGTCGCGCGAGCAGTTCGAAATCAGGACGCATAAGCGCGTTCTCGACATCGTCGACCCCACGCCGCAAACCGTGGACGCGTTGATGAAGCTCGATCTCGCGGCTGGCGTCGACGTCGAGATCAAGCTGTAAGGCAGATGGGGAATTCGGGCGGCTCTTCGAAATCGAGCGCCCAGCGAAGGAATTGGATCATGCGGTCGGGCGTTATCGCGCAAAAGGTCGGAATGACCCGCATCTTCACCGATGCGGGCGAACATGTGCCGGTCACGGTTCTCAAGCTCGACGGCTGTCAAGTCGTCGCGCACCGGACGCAAGAGCAGAACGGCTACACCGCCGTGCAGCTCGGCATCGGCCGCGCCAAGGTCAAGAACGTCTCCAAGGCGGAGCGCGGGCGCTTCGCCGTGGCGAAGGTGGAACCCAAGATGAAGCTCGCCGAGTTTCGCGTTGACGAAGCCGGCCTGCTGCCGGTCGGCGCGGAAATCACCGCGGATCATTTCGTGGTCGGACAGTTCGTCGACGTGACGGGCACGACCATCGGCAAGGGCTTCGCCGGGCCGATGAAGCGTTGGAACTTCGGCGGTCTTCGCGCCACCCATGGCGTCTCGGTCTCGCATCGTTCGCACGGTTCGACCGGCGGCCGTCAGGATCCGGGCAAGACCTTCAAGAACAAAAAGATGGCCGGGCATATGGGCACCGACCGCGTGACCACGCAGAATCTGCGGGTGGTCAAGCTTGACGTGACGCGCGGTCTGGTGCTGGTCGAGGGCGCGGTTCCCGGACACGCCGGCGGTTGGATTTTCGTGCGCGACGCTGTGAAGCGCGCGCTTCCGGCGGAGGCTCCGCAGCCCGGCAAGTTCCGCCTGCCGGAATCCGCCTCCGCCCCGCAAGAAGAAAAGAAGGAGGACTGAGCCGTGAAGATCGACGTTACGTCGTTCGACGGTCAGACGGCCGGTTCGATCGAGCTCTCCGACGAGGTGTTTGGCCTCGAGCCGCGCGCGGATTTGATTTTCCGCATGATCCGCTGGCAGCTCGCCAAGCGGCGGGCGGGCACGCACGCCGTGAAGAACCGGGCGGAGATCGCCCGGACCGGCAAGAAGATGTATAAGCAAAAGGGCACCGGCGGCGCCCGTCACGGCTCCGCGCGCGTTCCTCAATTCCGCGGCGGCGGCCGAGCCTTCGGGCCGCAGGTGCGTAGTCACGAGCATGACCTCACCAAGAAGGTCAAGACGCTGGCGCTTAAGCACGCTCTTTCGGCGAAGGCCAAGGACGGCGCGATCGTGATCTGGGAGAACGCCCAGCTCGCCGAACCGAAGACGAAGCTGTTGAAGGCGGGTTTCGATAAGACCGGTCTCGCGAGCGCGCTGATCATCGACGGCGCCGCGCCGCAGATCAATTTCGCGCTCGCCGCCCGCAATCTGCCCAAGATCGACGTGTTGCCGGTCGAGGGCGTCAATGTTTACGACATTATCCGTCGCGACAAGCTGGTTTTGACCCGCTCGGCGGTCGATGCGCTGGAGGCGCGGCTGAAATGAGCAAGGATCCCCGCCATTACGACGTCATCGTCGCTCCGGTCATCACCGAGAAAGCGACGCTCGCCGCCGAGAACAATCAGGTGGTTTTCCGGGTCGCTCGCACCGCGACCAAGCCGCAGATCAAGGCGGCGGTCGAAGGCCTGTTCGATGTCAAGGTCGATGGCGTCAACACCCTCGTGCGGAAAGGCAAGACGAAGGCCTTTCGCGGCGTGCGCGGCAAGCAGAGCGACGTGAAGAAGGCCGTCGTGACGCTCGCCGAAGGCCATAAGATCGACGTGACGACGGGACTCTAAGGGAAGGCTCGAGGACAAGAACATGGCGCTGAAGACATTCAAGCCGGTCACGCCGAGCCTTCGCCAGCTCGTGATCGTGGACCGCAAGGACCTCTATAAGGGCAAGCCCGTGAAGACGCTGACCGAAGGTCAGTCGTCGAAGGGCGGCCGCAACAACCATGGCCGCGTCACCGTGCGTTTTCGTGGCGGCGGCCATAAGCAGACCTATCGCATCGTCGACTTCAAACGTCGCAAGCTCGACGTGCCGGCCAAGGTCGAACGGATCGAATACGATCCCAATCGCACCGCCTTTATCGCGTTGATCCGCTACGCGGATGGCGAGCTGTCCTATATTCTGGCGCCGCAGCGGCTCGCCGTCGGCGACGAAGTGATCTCCGGCCAGCAAGTCGACGTGAAGCCGGGCAATGCGATGCCCGCGGCCAATATTCCGGTCGGCACGATCGTCCACAATGTCGAGATGAAAATCGGCAAGGGCGGGGCCATCGCCAGATCGGCCGGGACTTTCGCGCAGATCGTGGGCCGCGATCAGGGTTACGTGATCGTCCGCCTGAACTCGGGCGAGCAGCGCCTGGTGCATGGTCAGTGCTTCGCCACCATCGGCTCGGTGTCGAATCCGGACCACATGAACACCACGATCGCCAAGGCGGGCCGTTCGCGCTGGCTTGGCCGCCGCCCGCACAATCGCGGCGTGACCATGAACCCGATCGACCATCCGCACGGCGGCGGCGAAGGCCGCACCTCGGGCGGTCGGCATCCGGTGACGCCGTGGGGCAAGCCGACCAAGGGCAAGAAAACCCGCAGCAACAAATCGACAGATCGTTTCATCGTGTCCTCGCGACACGCCCGCAAGAAAAAGGGCTGATCCATGGCTCGTTCTATTTGGAAGGGCCCGTTCGTCGACGGCTATCTGCTCAAGAAGGCGGACGCCTCGCGCGGCACGGGTCGCTCGGAAGTCATCAAGATCTGGAGCCGTCGCTCCACGATCCTGCCGCAGTTCGTGGGCCTCACTTTCGGCGTTCACAACGGGCATAAGCATATTCCGGTCAATGTCAGCGAAGACATGATCGGCCATAAGTTCGGCGAATTTTCTCCGACGCGCACCTTCCACGGTCACGCGGCGGACAAAAAGTCGAAGAGAGGCTAAAGCCGATGTCGAAGCCCAATAACCCGCCCAGGCTCGCGGAAAACGAGGCGAAGGCCGTCGCGCGCATGCTGCGCGTCTCGCCCCAGAAACTCAATCTTCTGGCCCAGCTCATTCGCGGCAAGAAGGTCGAGCGCGCGCTCGCCGATCTGGAGTTCTCGCGCAAGCGCAGCGCCCTCGACGTAAAAAAGACGTTGGAGAGCGCGATCGCCAACGCCGAGAACAACCACAGCCTAGACGTCGACGATCTCGTCGTCGCTCAGGCCTTCGTGGGCAAGGCGCTGGTCATGAAGCGTTTCCACGCGAGGGCGCGCGGCCGCGCGAGCCGCGTCGAAAAGCCGTTCTCGAATCTCACGATCATCGTGCGCGAAGTTCAAGCGCAGGCACAGGCCTAAAGGAGCGCCCCCATGGGTCAGAAGGTCAATCCGATCGGGCTGCGCCTTGGCGTCAACCGCACTTGGGATTCGCGTTGGTTCGCGGCCAAGGGCGAATACGCCAAGCTCTTGCACGAAGACATCGCCATTCGCGAAGCCATTATGAAGGCATTGAAGCAGGCGGCGGTTTCGCGCATCGTGATCGAGCGTCCGCACAAGAAGTGCCGCGTGACGATCTATTCGGCGCGTCCTGGCGTCGTGATCGGCAAGAAGGGCGCGGACATCGACAAGATTCGCAAGCTGGTCGGCAAGCTGACCGGCAGCGAAGTGGTGATCAATATCGTCGAAGTGCGCAAGCCCGAGGTCGAGGCGACTCTCGTCGCGGACTCGATCGCCCAGCAGTTGGAGCGGCGCGTCGCCTTCCGCCGCGCGATGAAGCGCGCCGTCCAGTCCGCCATGAGACTCGGCGCCCAGGGCATTCGCATCAATTGCTCGGGTCGTCTTGGCGGCGCCGAGATCGCGCGCCTCGAATGGTATCGCGAAGGCCGCGTGCCGTTGCACACATTGCGCGCCGATGTGGATTACGGCGTCGCCACCGCGCACACGGCCTACGGCGCTTGCGGCATCAAGGTCTGGATTTTCAAGGGCGAGATCCTCGAACACGACCCGATGGCGCAAGACAAGCGCTTCGCCGAGCAGGCCAGCGGCGGCGGGGACCATCATCATGGCGATCGCGACAGAGACCGCGATCGCGGCCGACGCCGGGAACGCGACGCCGCGTAACGGCGCGAGAAATGACTTCGAGCAAGCGTCGCTCGGAAAGTCGCTCCGCGATTTTTCAAGCAGCTTGCTCTAAAGCCGAATTCGAGAGTTCGATAACATGTTGCAACCCAAACGCACCAAGTTCCGCAAGGCCTTCAAGGGCCGCATCCGTGGCGCCTCGAAGGGCGGCTTCTCGCTGAACTTCGGGCAGTTCGGCTTGAAGGCGCTGGAGCCGGAACGGATCACGGCCCGTCAGATCGAGGCGGCTCGCCGCGCGATGACGCGCCATATGAAGCGCGCCGGCCGCGTGTGGATCCGCATCTTCCCGGATGTGCCGATCTCCAAGAAGCCGACAGAAGTGCGCATGGGCAAGGGCAAGGGCGCGCCGGAATTGTGGGCGGTGCGCGTCGCGCCGGGCCGCATCATGTTCGAGATCGACGGCGTACCCGCGCCCCTGGCGCGCGAGGCGTTGACTCTCGCCGCCGCGAAACTGCCGATCAAGACGCGCTTTATCGAGCGCATCGCCGAGTGAGGATTTGACGTCATGAAGAGCAAACAGCATGTGTCCGATCTTCGCGCGCACTCCGAGGATCAATTGAACGACGAACTCCTGAATCTCAAGAAAGAGCAGTTCAATCTGCGCTTTCAGCGGGCCACCGGGCAGCTCGAGAACACCTCCCGCGTTCGCGTCGTGAGACGCGAAATCGCGAGGATCAAGACCATCGCCGCGCAAAAGCGCGCCCAAAGCCAAGGTTGAGTGAGCGCCATGCCGAAGCGAATTCTCCAGGGCGTCGTCGTCAGCGACAAGCAGAACAAGACCGTTGTCGTTAAGGTCGAACGCCGCTTTACCCATCCGCTGTTCCAGAAGACGGTGCGTCGGACCAAGAACTATCACGCGCATGACGAAGCCGGCGCCTTCAAGGTCGGCGACGCCGTGACTATCGAGGAGACCGCGCCGATTTCGAGATTGAAACGCTGGCGCGTGGTGGAAAACGCTCCCAAGGCTTGAGTGCCGCGGGCGTAAAGGAAGGTTCCGGACGAAGTCGGCGCCCGCGTCGAAACCAGACCGGATAAAAAAGGCGGATTAGCCATGATTCAGATGCAGACAAATCTCGATGTCGCCGACAACTCCGGCGCGCGCCGGGTCATGTGCATCAAGGTGCTGGGCGGCTCGAAGCGCAAATATGCCGGCGTGGGCGACATTATCGTCGTGTCCATCAAGGAGGCGATTCCGCGCGGCCGCGTGAAGAAGGGCGACGTGCTGAAGGCCGTCGTCGTACGCACGGCGAAGGACATCAAGCGCGCCGACGGTTCGACGATCAGATTCGACTCGAACGCGGCCGTGCTGATCAACAATCAGAAGGAGCCGATCGGCACCCGTATTTTCGGACCGGTCCCGCGCGAATTGCGCGCCAAGAACCACATGAAGATCATCTCGCTCGCGCCGGAGGTGCTGTAATGGCCGCCAAGATCAAGAAGGGCGACAAGGTGGTCGTGCTCGCGGGTCGCGACAAGGGCCGCACCGGCGAGGTTGTCAAGGTACACCCGGACGAGGGTCGCGCGGTCGTCGAGGGCGTCAATCAGGTCAAGCGCCACCAGCGCCAGACCAAGGACCGCGAGGCGGGGATCGTGACCAAATCGGCGCCGATCGATTTGTCCAACCTCGCGATCGCCGACCCCAAGGACGGCAAGCCGACACGCGTCGGATTCAAGATTCTCGACGACGGCCGCAAGGTTCGCGTCGCCAAGCGTTCGGGAGAACAGATCGATGGCTGAGGAAAAGAAGCCCAAGGCCGCCAAGGCCGGGGATAAGCCCGCGAAGGGCGCGGACAAGGCCGCCGAAGGCAAGAAGTCCGCCAAGAGCAAGGCGGCGGCGCCCGCCAGCGGCGGCGAGGAGCGTGGCTCGCGCGGCGTGGCGAAGGCCGAACTGCCGACCGGCGCCTACACGCCGCGCCTCAAGAAGCATTTCGAGGAAGTCGTTCGCGCCGAAATGACCAAGCAGTTCGGCTATAAGAACAGCTATGAAGTGCCGACGATCGAGAAGATCGTGCTGAACATGGGCGTTGGCGAGGCGGTCAACGACACCAAGAAGGTGACGGCCGCCGCGGGCGACCTCGCGCTCATCGCCGGTCAAAAGCCGGTGATCACGCGGGCGCGCTTGGCGATCTCGACCTTCAAGGTGCGCGAGAACATGCCGATCGGCGCCAAGGTGACGCTGCGCAAGACGCGCATGTATGAGTTCCTCGATCGCTTGATCACGATCGCGCTGCCGCGCGTTCGCGATTTCCGCGGTCTCAATCCGAAATCCTTCGACGGGCGCGGCAACTTCGCGCTCGGCATCAAGGAACACATCGTGTTCCCCGAGATCGACTACGACAAGGCGGAGTTGATCGTAGGCATGGACGTGATCGTTTGCACGACGGCGAAAACCGACGATGAAGCGCGCGCCCTGTTGAAGGCGTTTAATTTCCCGTTCCGGCAGTGAGGCGTTGAAAGCGTTTTCAAGCGAATCGGGCTTTCTGCTCGCGTGACGAAAACGCGTCGAATGAAAAAGCTGGAGCTTAGCTCCCGCCCTCAAACGCGGTAACCGAAAAGGCAAGACCAGATGGCCAAGAAGAGCGCGATAGAGAATAACAAGCGAAAGGTGAAGCTCGCCAAGTCGCTCGCCCCTCGGCGGGCGCGGCTGAAGGCGGTCGCCGTCGACGAAAGCCTGTCCGCTGAAGAGCGGTTCGAGGCGCGTCTCAAGCTCGCCGAACTGCCGCGCAACTCCGCGCCGAACCGCGTGCGCAACCGCTGCGAAGTCTCGGGGCGTCCGCGCGCTTTCTATCGCAAGTTGAAAATGTCGCGCATCGCTCTGCGCGAGCTTGGTTCCCGCGGCCTCGTGCCCGGCCTCGTGAAGTCCAGCTGGTAAGGGGAGCAGCGAAATGGCGATCAACGATCCGTTGGGCGATTTGCTCACCCGCATCCGCAACGCGCAGATGCGCCGCAAGGACAAGGTGGCGACGCCGGGCTCCAAGCTGCGCGCTCACGTGCTCGACGTCTTGAAGGATGAAGGCTATATCCGCGGCTACACCACCACGGATTTCGGCAACGGCCGCACCGAGTTCGAGGTGGAGCTGAAATATTTCGACGGTCATCCCGTGATCAAGCAGATCGAGCGCGTGTCGCGTCCCGGTCGCCGGGTCTACGCGGATGTCAACGCGGTGCCGCGAGTCGCCAACGGCCTCGGCATCACCATCGTGTCGACGCCGAAGGGCGTCATGGCGGATCACGCGGCGCGCGAGAACAATGTCGGCGGCGAGGTTCTGTGCAAGGTCTTCTGATCCTGCGCGAAGCCACCATACAGGAAATGCTATCATGTCTCGTATCGGCAAGAAGCCCGTCGTCGTGCCGGCCGGAGTCACCGCCAAGGTGGACGGCCAGCTTGTTTCGGTCAAGGGCGCCAAGGGTCAACTCGAGTTCCTGGTTCCCGACGACGTCTCCGTCGTCTACCAGGACAATGCGATCAAGGTGGATCCGCGCAACGAAACCAAGCGCGCGCGCGCGCTTTGGGGCACGTCGCGCGCCCAGGTCAACAATATCGTGGTCGGCGTGACCGCAGGCTTCGAGAAGAAGCTCGAAATCACCGGCGTCGGCTATCGCGCGGCGGTGCAGGGCAAGACCCTGCAGCTGGCGCTGGGTTACTCGCATGATGTGAATTATCCGATTCCGGCGGGCGTCACGATCGTGACTCCCAAGCCGACGGAAATCACCATCAGCGGGATCGACAAGCGCCAGATCGGCCAGATCGCCGCCGAAATCCGCGCGTTGCGCGCGCCCGAGCCCTATAAGGGCAAAGGCGTGAAATACGCCAACGAATTTATCTTCCGCAAGGAAGGCAAGAAGAAGTAAGGATTGCCGTCATGGCCAGGGATGTTCAACACGAAATCCGCCGCAAGCAGCGGGTGCGCCGTTCGATCCGAGCGCGCGCCTATGGGCGCCCGCGCCTGTCGGTCTTCCGTTCGTCGAAGCAGATCTATGCGCAGATCATCGACGACCAGCAGGGCGTGACGGTCGTCGCCGCGTCCTCGATGGAAAAGGCGAACCGCGAAAGCCTCAAATCGGGCGCCAATATCGACGCCGCCAAGGTGGTGGGCAAGCTCATCGCCGAGCGCGCCGTCGCCAAGGGTATCAAGGCCGTCGTGTTCGACCGCGGCGCCTATATGTATCACGGGCGCGTGAAGGCGCTCGCCGAGGGCGCCCGCGAGGGCGGCCTGGACTTTTAATCGACTGCCTCGAAGCGAGCGGTCTGATATGGCCGCGTAAGTGACGGAAGAGAAAATGGCGCGTGAATTCAGAGGGCGGTCGCGGTCGCGATCGCGATAGAGAAGAGCGCGACAGCGAATTCGTGGATCGTTTGGTCCACATTAATCGCGTCGCCAAGGTCGTGAAGGGCGGCCGCCGCTTCGGCTTCGCGGCGCTCGTCGTCGTCGGCGACCAGAAGGGCCGCGTGGGCTTTGGCCACGGCAAGGCGCGCGAAGTGCCGGAGGCGATCCGCAAGGCGACCGACGCGGCGAAGCGCGCGCTGATCCGCGTGCCGCTTCGCGAAGGCCGCACGCTGCATCACGACGTCAACGGCCGCCATGGCGCGGGTCGCGTCGTGCTGCGCGCGGCGCCTCCCGGCACCGGCATCATCGCCGGCGGCCCGATGCGCGCCGTGTTCGAGACGCTCGGCGTGCACGACGTCGTGGCCAAGAGCCAGGGTTCGTCGAACCCCTACAACATGATCCGCGCGACTTTCGACGCGCTCGGTCGCGAAGATTCGCCGCGCGCCGTCGCCGCGCGTCGCACGATCAAGGTTTCGACCTTGCAGTCGCGGCGCCAGGGGACCGACGCCGAAGCCGTCGACGCGTGAGGGGAGGCATCGAAATGACGACGACCAAAACCATCACCGTCGAGCAGACCGGGAGCGCCACCGGGCGTCCCGATCGGCAACGCAAGTCCCTCATCGGCCTGGGCCTGACCCGGATCGGGCGGCGCCGGACTCTCGAGGATACGCCATCCGTGCGCGGCCTGATCGCCAAGGTGGCGCATCTCGTCAAAATTGTCGGCGAGAAGTGAGGGCGGGCAAATGGTGAAACTCAACGATCTCTCCGACAATCCCGGCGCCAGCAAGAATTGCATGCGCGTCGGTCGCGGCATCGGCTCCGGCAAGGGCAAGACCGGCGGTCGCGGCGTCAAGGGCCAGAAGGCGCGCACCGGCGTCGCCGTGAAGGGCTTCGAGGGCGGCCAGATGCCGTTGCATCGGCGTCTGCCCAAGCGCGGGTTCCATAACCTGTTCTCTCATGATTACAATGAGGTGAACGTCGGGCGGATTCAGCAGGCGGTCGATTCCGGCAAGCTCGACGCCGCCACGGCCGTGACCAATGAGGCGCTGATCGCCGCCGGGGTGATTTCGAAGCCCCGCGACGGCGTGAAGATCCTCGGCCAAGGCGCCATCACCGCGAAACTCGCGTTCGAGGTCGCCGCCGCGTCGAAATCCGCGATCGCCGCGATCGAGGGCGCTGGCGGCACCGTGAAGCTTCTCGCGGCCTCCGCCGCGGAATAAATAAAAGCGATGCGGGCGCCCTTGCGAGGGCGCCCGCATCGTTTATTTTGATCTCGCTCGATCGTCCCGCGCGCAAAGCGGCGCGGCCCTGGATCGGCTATCGGGGTCAAAAACGCCCTGGCAAAAACAGAAAGCGCCGCACGGCTCGCAGCCGGCGACGGCCGCACGGAATAGAAGGGGAGTTCGTCCATGGCATCGGCAGCCGAACAGCTTGCGGCCAACGTCAATCTCTCCGCCTTCGGCAAGGCCGAGGAGCTGAAGCAGCGCATCTGGTTCACGCTGGCGGCGCTGGTTGTCTACCGTCTCGGAACATATATTCCGCTTCCCGGCATCGATCCCGACGCCTTCGCCAAGAGCTTTTTTGGCCAGTCCAAGGGCGTGCTGGAACTGTTCAACATGTTCGCCGGCGGCGCCGTGCAACGGCGCGCGATTTTCGCGCTGAACATCATGCCTTACATCTCCGCCTCGATCATCATTCAGCTGCTCACCTCGGTGGTTCCGGCGCTGGAGAGCGTGAAGAAGGAGGGCGAGGCTGGCCGAAAGGTCCTCAACCAGTACACCCGCTATCTAACGGTGGTGCTCGCGACCTTCCAGGCTTACGGAATGGCCATCGGCCTCGAGGGCCAGGCGGGCGTCGTCACGGAGCCCGGACTGTTTTTCCGCCTCACCACGGTCGTGACGCTGGTCGGCGGCACCATGTTTCTGATGTGGCTGGGCGAGCAGATCACCTCGCGCGGCATCGGCAACGGATCGTCGCTGATCATCTTCGCGGGCATCGTCGCGGCCTTTCCTTCGGCGATCGTCTCCACCTTGGAGCTTGGCCGCCAGGGTGCGATTTCGACGGGCGTGATCCTTGGCGTGATCGCCATGTCCTTCGCGGTCATCGCCTTCATCGTGTTCATGGAGCGGGCGCAGCGCCGGCTGCTGATCACCTATCCCAAGCGTCAGCACGGCAACCGAGTTTACGAGGGGCAAAGCTCCTTCCTGCCGCTAAAGCTCAACACGTCAGGCGTCATTCCGCCGATCTTCGCCTCGTCGCTGCTGCTGCTGCCGACCACCATCGCCAATTTTTATCAGACGCAGGGCACGGACAATATTTTCGCGACGATTTCCGCCTATTTCGGGCATGGGCGTCCGCTTTACATGCTCTCCTATATCGGACTGATCGTCTTCTTCGCCTTCTTCTATACAGCGATCGTGTTCAACCCGACCGAGACCGCGGACAATCTCAAGAAACACGGCGGCTTCCTGTTGGGGATTCGTCCCGGCGAGCGCACCGCCAAGGAAATCGACACCGTGCTGATGCGCATCACCGTCCTTGGCGCGGCCTATCTCGCGGTGATCTGCCTGCTGCCGGAAATGCTGATTTCCTACGCCAACCTGCCGTTCTATTTCGGCGGAACCTCGCTCCTCATCGTCGTCAGCGTGACGATGGACACGGTCGCTCAAATTCACGGGCATTTGCAGGCCGGACAATATGAGGGCCTTATCCGCAAGGCCAAGCTTCGCGGAAAGCGCGCGAAATGAGGCTGGTGCTTCTTGGGCCGCCAGGCGCCGGCAAGGGGACGCAGGCCGCTCGGCTCGTCGCCAAACACGCCATTCCGCAATTGTCGACCGGCGACATGCTGCGCGCGGCGGTGGCCGAAGGCACGCCGCTTGGCGCGCAGGCGAAGGAAATCATGAACCGCGGCGAACTGGTTCCGGACCAGCTGGTGATCGATCTGATCGATCAGCGCATCGGCGCGCGGGAATGCGCGCGCGGCTTCATTCTGGACGGCTTTCCGCGCACCATCGCGCAGGCGCGCGCGCTCGACGCGCTGCTGGGCGAAAGGCGAATGAATCTCGACGCCGTGATCGAACTCGTCGTCGATGAGGACGCGCTGCTCGCCCGGGTCGAAAACCGCAACCGCGAGACCTTGAAAGCCGGCGGCGTCGTTCGCGCCGACGACAATCCGGACAGTTTGAAAATCAGGCTGAAGGCCTACCGCGCACAGACCGCGCCGGTCTCGGCCTATTACGCCGAGCGGGGCGCGTTGAAACAGGTGGACGGAATGGCGCCGATCGACGAAGTCGCCGCCGCGATCGACGGAGCCGTCGGCGTACGGGCCTGAGCGGGACCCTCCCTTTCGCGCGACGAGTAGGGCGCAGAGCATGAGTTCGCGACCGTTTTGCGGGCTGGATTTCGGCACGTCCAACTCCACGATTGCGTGCCAGATCCAGGGCCGTATCGAACTCGCGCCTGTGGAGAGTGAGAGCAAGACGCTTCCGAGTTCGGTTTTTTTCGATTTTTCCGACGGCTCGGTCTCGTTCGGACGCGCCGCCCTCGCGTGTTACGCGGAGGGAGTCGAAGGGCGGCTGATGCGCAGCCTAAAGTCGGTCCTCGGCGGCAGCCTTATGGACGAGACCACGCGGATCAAATCCCGCGTTTACACTTATAAGGAAATCATAGGGCTGATCGTCGCCCGGCTCAAAGCCTCGGCCGAATGCGCGGCGGGCGCCGGCGTCGCCAGGGCCGTGCTCGGGCGCCCCGTCCATTTCGTCGACGACAATCCCGCGGCGGACCGCGCGGCGCGCGACGCCCTCGAGGAAATCGCCCGCGCGCAAGGATTCACCGAGATCGAGTTCCAATACGAGCCCATAGCCGCGGCCCTGGCCTATGAGCAAACCGTCGAGCGCGAGCAATATGCTTTGATCGCCGATATTGGCGGCGGCACCTCGGATTTTTCGATCGTGCGGGTCTCGCCGGAAGGCCGCGCGCGCGCCGACCGCGGTCAAGACGTTCTCGCCAACAAGGGCGTGCATATCGGCGGCACCGACATCGACCGCCTGCTCAGCCTTCGCGCGGTGATGCCCCTGCTGGGTCTGAACAGCGAGCGGCGCGGCGATTTCGGCGCCAAAATCCTTCCGGTCGCCAATGCTTTCTTCGTCGACCTCGCGACATGGCACAGGATCAATCTGCTTTATACGCCCAAGGTCGCGCGGGAATTGCAAAGCATGCTGCGTCATTCGCTGTCGCCCGAACTGATCGAGCGGCTGATCGCCGTGGTCGAGAGCCGGCGCGGCCACTCCATCGCGCTCTCGGTCGAGACCGCGAAAATCGCGCTGTCGACGCGGCCGAGCGCCGCGATTGATCTCACCGACATCGAGCGCGATTTCGTCGTCGAGGCGAACCGCGACATTCTGCGAGCCGCCATCGCCGACCGGCTCGGCGCCCTGGCGCGCACGCTCGACGACACGCTGGCGGCGGCGGGATTGACCGGCGAACGCATCGACGCGGTGTTTCTGACCGGCGGCTCGACGGCGATCCCGGCGGTGCGCGCCGTGGCGACGGCCCGAACGCCGCGGGCGACGATTGTCGAGGGCGATTTATTCGGCGCCGTCGGCCTGGGGTTAGGCTTGGACGCGCGGCGAAAATTCGGATAGTCTCTGGTTTGATCGCCGCAACTGATTTGCCGCCGGCCAAGTTCGCGGCGGCGGCCTCGTCACTATTTCGTAGTAATTATCGTTTTATCGCTTGACTCCTTGGTAAACGCTCGTTATCGCCACATCACAATCAAAACACGGGAAGCGCTCGCACGGCGGGGGCTTCTGTTTTTGCGTTTCACAGCCCGCATGGGCCGGCCTCCACCGGACGCGGGACCAAGCGGCGTCTTTTGGCGTCGCGCCTTCGCGCCGACTTCGGGAGGCGCCTCACATGGAGCATGACAGTGGCACGTATCGCGGGCGTAAATATTCCGACCAACAAGCGCGTCGTCATCGCGCTACAATATATTCACGGGGTCGGCCCCAAGATTGCCGAGGAAATTTGCGCCAAGGTCAATATTCCGGCCGAGCGCCGCGTGGCTCAACTCACCGACGCCGAAGTGCTGCAGATCCGCGAAGCCATCGACCGCGACTACGTTGTGGAAGGCGATCTGCGCCGCGAGGTGGCCATTAACATCAAGCGTCTGATGGATCTCGGCTGCTATCGCGGCCTGCGCCATCGTCGCCAGCTGCCGGTCCGCGGCCAGCGCACGCACACCAACGCCCGCACCCGCAAGGGCAAGGCGAAGCCGATCGCCGGCAAGAAGAAATAAGTTTCGCAGCCCGAAAACGCATCGAGGGGACGGGCGCGCGCTTCGCGCTCCCGACCCGACTAGCAGCCCTAGCGCCTGGAATTACGGGCGCGCCCGAAGGACAAAAAAATGGCCAAGGAAACCACCCGCGTTCGCCGCCGGGAGCGCAAGAATATCGTCTCCGGCGTCGCGCATGTGAATTCGACGTTCAACAACACCATGATCACCATCACCGACGCGCAAGGCAACACTGTGTCCTGGTCCTCCGCGGGCACGATGGGATTCAAGGGTTCGCGCAAGTCGACTCCCTACGCCGCGCAGATGGCGGCCGAGGACGCGGCGCGCAAGGCCGGCGAGCATGGCGTTCGCTCGCTCGAAGTGGAAGTCTCGGGGCCGGGCTCTGGACGCGAGTCCGCGCTGCGCGCCTTGCAGGCGGCCGGCTTCACCGTGACGTCGATCCGTGACGTGACGCCGATCCCCCATAATGGTTGCCGCCCGCGCAAGCGTCGCCGCGTCTAATCGGCGGGGACGTGTTTCCCGCCCGCCGACGCTTCCGGCGGCTCGCGGGATCTCGCGGCCTTTAGTTTCAAAAATTCGATATTCGCGCGCGCGCCGGATCACGATCCGCCGGCGCCGCGGCCGAGAAGCTCAAGGAAAGGCGCCAAAGTGAGCATCCAGAAGAATTGGCAGGAACTCATCAAGCCGGGTAAGCTCGTGGTCATTCCGGGCGACGATCCGCGCCGGCAGGCGACGGCGGTGGCGGAGCCGCTTGAGCGCGGCTTTGGCCAGACTCTCGGCAATTCGCTGCGCCGGATATTGTTGTCGTCCTTGCAGGGCGCGGCCATCACCTCGATCCATATCGACGGCGTGCTGCATGAATTTTCGTCGATTCCCGGCGTGCGCGAGGACGTGACCGACATCGTTCTGAACATCAAGGACATCGCCGTCAAATATCACGGCGAAGGCCCGAAGCGTTTGACGCTCAAGAAGCAAGGGCCGGGCGCGGTGACGGCGGGCGACATCCAGACCACCGGCGACGTTCAGGTTCTCAACCCCGATCTGGTGATCTGCACGCTCGATCAGGGCGCCGAGTTTCGCGTCGAGTTCACCATCTCGACCGGCAAGGGCTACGTGCCGGCGGATCGCAACCGCGCCGAGGACGCGCCGATCGGCCTAATTCCGATCGACAGCCTTTATTCCCCAGTCAAGAAGGTCAGCTATCGCGTCGAGAACACCCGCGAAGGGCAGGTGCTCGATTACGACAAGCTGACGCTTTCGATCGAGACCAATCGGGCGATCAGCCCGGAGGACGCGCTGGCCTACGCCGCGCGAATCCTGCAGGATCAGCTCAATGTTTTCGTCAATTTCGAGGAGCCGCGCCGCGAAGAGGCTCAGCCGTCGATTCCGCAGCTCGCCTTCAACCCGGCGCTGTTGAAGAAGGTCGAGGAGCTGGAGCTTTCGGTCCGTTCGGCCAACTGCCTCAAGAACGATAACATCGTCTATATCGGCGACCTCATCCAGAAGTCGGAGGCGGAAATGCTCCGCACGCCGAACTTCGGCCGCAAGTCCCTGAACGAGATCAAGGAAGTGCTGGCGCAAATGGGGCTGCACCTTGGCATGGAAGTGCCGGGCTGGCCGCCGGAGAACATCGACGACCTCGCCAAGCGTTTCGAGGAGCACTACTAAAGCCGCTTCCGTTTTCCCGCGCGCGGGAGCGGACGGAAAAGAGACGGCCGTACCTTGGCACGGCGGCCGTAAAAGCAATGGAGAGAGCCAATGTATCATCGCAACAAGAAGCGCCGTTTCGGCCGCACCCACGAACACCGCAAGGCGATGTTCGCCAATATGGCCCAGGCGCTCATCAAGCACGAGCAGATCGTCACCACCCTCTATAAGGCCAAGGACCTGCGCCCGGTCGTCGAGAAACTGGTGACGCTCGGCAAGCGCGGCGACCTGCATGCGCGCCGTCAGGCCATCGCCCAGATCAGGGACGTGGCGCTGGTTAAGAAGCTGTTCGACGTGCTGGGGCCGCGTTACAAGGACCGCAACGGCGGCTATTGCCGCGTGCTCAAGGCGGGCTTTCGCTATGGCGACAACGCGCCGCTCGCGGTGATCGAATTCGTCGATCGCGACGTCGACGCCAAGGGCAAGGACTCCGGCCCCGTTCAGGTTCAGGAAGAGGCGGCGTGATGATCGCGCCGCCCGAAGCGCCCCTTGGCGTGACGGGCTGGCCGCGACTCTTGTCACGGTTGGAAAGGGCGGCGCTGCTGGCGACCGCCCTTTTTTCCATGGGCGCGCCGACGGCGGCTGGGGCTTTTTCGCCCCGCAGTTCCTTGCGCCGGATCTTAGCATGATCTTCTATCACGTGGGGCCGCGCATTGGCGCCGCCGCCCATAACCGCGCGCACATCGCCTTCGCTCCTCCCGTCGTGGGAGTCGTCGAGGCGATGTAGGGGCGGCAGCCGTCGCCGATCGAACTCGCGCTCATCCATCTCGCGCATATCGGCTTGGGTCGCGCGCTCGGCTTTGGGCTCAAATATCCGACCGCTTTCGCCGCTACACATTTGGGACGCATCGGCGCGGCGCAGCCTCGGTTTGACTTGATCTCGCTCGCCTCGACAATCGAGCCTTCGCTGAAGAGGACGAGACGCGGCCGCTGGCTCGCCTTCCAATATCTTTTTCGAAGCGGCTCGCCGCCACAAGGGCGTGTCTCGTAATTTTGTGCTACAGGCGCATAATCGGCCGTCGCGGGCTGGTGGCGAGGCTCCGCGAACGCAAGATGCGGACCGCGCGAATAAATTGGCGAGTTCTGTAATATTTTGAAGGAGAAGCTCAATGTCTGATGAATTGAAACAGGCCATGACCCAACCACCCGCCGGACCAAGCGATATATTCGGCGTCGCATTTCTCCAACTCTGCCAGATTTCCTATATGACGCCGACGGCGATACCGCGGTGGGTGGCGAGTAAGGTGACGCCGTTTAGTCCTGGCGGCAAATGGCAATGCACTTGGGGACCGGCGACCGATCCCGATGATGCGAACCTCGTCTATGTGGCGACCTATGCCGACTCGCCATCGGGACCGCCGACCTGCGCCATCGTGGTGATACGCGGCACCGATGTCGACGTCGGGGACGCCTGGGGCGTTATCGAACAAGCCTTCGAGGACTTCACCGTGATCTTTCAAACCATGCCGTCATGGGCGCCGTCAGGTTCGTCGGTGTATGTCGCGGATGGAACGCTCGCCGGGTTAGAGACGATTCAGGGGCTGACCTCCGGCAATCAGACACTGTTGCAATATCTCAAGAGCTATCTGACCAATCCGGCGAACAACAACCCAGTCCTCGTCGTGACAGGGCACAGTCTTGGAGGCTGCTTGACCACCGTCGCGGCGCCGTGGCTGAGTTTTTCCTTGGCCCAAGCCGGCGTCGGTTCACCGATCGTTCCAGCGACCTTCGCCGCGCCCACGGCGGGAAATCAGGACTTCGTGGACTTTTACACGTCCACCTTCGGTTACTGCCCGCGTTATTATAATACGATGGATGTCGCGCCAGACGCATGGTCGAATCTGGACGCCATCTACACGCTTTTCGACCAATGCGGCGTTGACATACCCGACGCTGTCGGCGTCGCGCTTGGCGGCATGATTGGGGCGATGGATTTCTTTGACGTGAGCTACGCGCAGCAGGCGTCGATGAACGCGCCTTTGTCCGGCGCTTGCGACCCCAACAATCCTTCGGCAGACTGGTTTACCGAGGTTGGCTACCAGCACACGACGACAACTTATATGGCTCTTCTCGGCGGGACGTCCATCCTGGTGCCGCCGTCCCTTATGTATGCGGCCCGACCGCGCCGGCGCATTGTCCGTCACCGTCTGCTGTCTCGTTTTAAAGACCGAGCGTCCAGACAAGGATGACGCGGACCCGCCTCGGAGACGCGGCGTCACGCCGCGTCCTTACTTCGGCAGCGGCGCATTCAAAATCCAGCGGTGGCCGAAGGGGTCGCGCAAGCTGGCGTAGCGGGTGCGCCAAAAGGAATTGGTCGGCTGCGTCTCGATCTTGGCGCCGAGCTTGGCCGCTCTGGCGCAGATGTCGTCGACTTCCTTCGGCGCGTCATATTCGAGGCTGATGGACATGGTGACTTGCTCGCCGGGCATCGGCGCGCGCGTCTGCCCGAGCTCCAGAAAAGCGTCGGCGAGCATGACCGAACCGCCATTGATCAACAATTCGCAATGCGCGATCCGCAGTCCGTCGACCGAGGGCATCAGCGCGACCTGCTTGGCGCCGAAAGCGGCGGCGTAAAAGCCGATCGCCGCCGCCGCCGGCGTCACGGTGAGATAGGGCGCGACTCTCGGGCGTGTCATGGTTCAACTTTCCGGGCCACGGTTGAACGCGTCGCCCCAGGCGGATTTGCGGATATTGTTGAAGGAAGCCTTATCGCGCTTAACAATAGTTGTCTCCTCAATTCCTCCGCTTGCGCATAGGCGCAACCCGACGCCCCATTTGCTGGGGCGCGGCGGAGCAATGATCCTCGCGCGCCGTGCGGGTTCGAGCCCGCGCAACGCGACGATATAGGAAAATTTTTCGTCCTCGAATGGCGCATCGGCGTCCTTCAGCAGTTTATGATCGCGCGAGCGCGCGAGCCGGGTCGCGAAATGACACCAGTCGGGCGCCGTCAGCGGGCAAGGCCGGTCGTGCGGACAGGGCGAGGCGATGCGCGCGCCCGCGCCGATCAGCCTCTGGCGCAGCGTCATCAGCCGCGCGTAATCGCGCGGCGTGCCGGGTTCAATGAGCGCCAGGGCGCGGCCGGCCCGCGTCCACAGCGCGTCGACGACGCCGGCCAAGGCGTCGTCGTCGATCTCCGTCAGCGCATAGCTCGCGACGACGAGATCGGCGGCCTCGCCGCGCGGCGGCGCCCGAAGATCCGCCGAGACGACCCGCGCCCGCTCCAGCGCCGGATGCCGACTGGCTCGAGCCAGGCGCTCAGCCAGCGCGAGAAACTGCGGGCTGCGGTCGAAGAGTTCGACGCTGGCGATGTCCGGCCAGATTTCCAGCGCCGCGAAGGAGGCGCTGGCGAGGCCGCAGCCCGCGTCGACGAGGTTCGAGGGCGAAAACCCGGGAACCTCCTCGCACAGGCCGCGCAACACGCTCACGGTCGCGGCATAGGTCGCCGGCAGCCGCGTCAGCGCATAGGCGAGGGCGTCCGTCTCGTCCCGAATGGTCTCGCTCGAAGGTTTTCGCGCGCGAAACCCGTCGGACATGCGTTGCGCTCGGGCCTGCAGCTCCTTGCGCGGCTGGCCGTCGAGCAGCTCGTCGAGGGCGGCGGCGAGCGCGGCGGGCGGAGACGAAGACGCGGCCATGGGGCTCCTTTCGCGACAAGCGTTTTCAAGCGAAGCTGCCGCCGCCTCGCGTTAAGAAAACGCGGCGCCGCGTCAATCGGCGGCATATATACTTCCACGACGGGCGTGATGCGCGTAAAAGACCGTCGAACGCCCGCGGGAACAAGCCGCCAAGATCCCAGGTTCATGACCGAACCGCGGCGAGAGGAAGAAAAATGTCAGTCGATTCGAACGCGCCCCGCACCTTGTACGACAAAATCTGGGACGACCATGTGGTCGACCGCCAGGACGACGGCGCCTGCCTTCTCTATATCGACCGTCACCTCATTCACGAAGTCACCAGTCCGCAGGCGTTCGAGGGCCTGCGCCTGACCGGGCGCAAGGTCCGCGCGCCGGCCAAGACGCTCGCGGTGGTCGATCACAACGTGCCGACCACCGACCGCTCCCTGCCGATCACCGACGAGGAGAGCCGCGCCCAGATCGAGCAACTCGCGATCAACGCGCGCGAATTCGGCGTCGAATATTACAATGAACATGATCGGCGCCAGGGCGTCGTGCATATCGTCGGCCCCGAGCAGGGCTTCACCTTGCCCGGCACGACCATCGTGTGCGGCGACAGCCACACCTCGACGCATGGCGCCTTCGGCGCGCTGGCGCATGGCATCGGCACCTCCGAGGTCGAGCATGTGCTGGCGACGCAAACGCTGATCCAGAAGAAGGCCGCCAACATGCTGGTGCGCGTCGACGGCAAGCTCGCGCCGGGCGCGACCGCCAAGGATATCATCCTGGCGATCATCGGCGAGATTGGCACGGCGGGCGGCACCGGCCATGTGATCGAATACGCCGGCGAGGCGATCCGCGACCTTTCGATGGAAGGCCGCATGACCGTTTGCAACATGTCTATCGAAGCCGGCGCGCGCGCCGGCATGGTCGCGCCGGACGAAAAGACCTACGCCTATCTGAAGGATCGCCCCAAGGCGCCGAAGGGCGAGCAATTCGACGCGGCGCGGCGCTATTGGGATGGGCTGCACACGGACGAAGGGGCTCGTTTCGACCGCGTGGTCACGCTCGACGCCGCCGCTCTGCCGCCCATCGTCACCTGGGGCACCAGCCCCGAGGATGTCGTCCCGATCACCGGCGTCGTGCCGACCCCGGACGACGCCAAGAATCCGGGCAAGCGCGCGGCGATTCTGCGCGCGCTCGAATATATGGGATTGAAGGGCGGCGAGCGGCTCGACGAGATCGCCATCGACCGCGTGTTCATCGGCTCCTGCACCAATGGCCGCATCGAGGATCTTCGCGCCGCGGCCGCCGTGGTTAACGGCAAGACGGTCAACGGGCGGGTCAACGCGATGGTCGTGCCCGGCTCGGGGCTGGTGAAGGCGCAGGCCGAGGCCGAGGGACTCGACAAGATTTTCCTCGCCGCCGGCTTCGAATGGCGCGAGCCCGGCTGCTCGATGTGCCTTGCGATGAATCCCGATCGTCTCGCGCCGGGCGAGCGCTGCGCCTCCACCTCGAACCGCAATTTCGAGGGGCGCCAGGGCTTCAAGGGCCGCACCCATCTCGTCTCGCCGGCCATGGCGGCGGCGGCGGCGATCGCCGGTCATTTCGTCGACGTGCGGACTTGGAGATGACGGGCGGCCGACGCCCGGACGCGGAGATTTTCGTAACCTACTAGATCGAAGGCGGACCATCATGGCAGGCACAATCTCCGACAGCGCGGTCGCCGCGCTCAAGGCTCCGACCCTCGCCGACATCGAAGCTCTGGCGCACGCGGGCTACGCCGCTCTGCCCTCGCGCTTCACGCGCCTGTGCGAGGGGCTGGTCATTCGCGTCGAGGATTTTCCAGAGGACGAGGTTCTGGAAGAAATGGAATGCGAGACCGAATACGATCTTCTCGGCCTGTTTCGCGGACAGGGCCTGACGGAGCGCGAGCATTTGGCGCAGACCGGCGATCAGCCCAACATGATCTGGCTCTATCGGCGTCCGATCATCGACTTCTGGGCCGACGGCGAGGAAACCCTCGCCGAGATCGTCACCCATGTGCTGGTCCACGAGATCGGCCACCACTTCGGCCTGTCCGACCAGGACATGGAGGAGATCGAGAGTCACGTCGGTTAAAGCATCCTCCTTGCCGAGCGCGCGACGTCTGGACTAAAAGCTGTCCAACCTATCTCTTAACCGCCTCGCGGGCGCATGGCGCCCGGGGGCCGCTCGACGGCTGGAAAAATCATGTGTTGGAGTGGTGAAGCGTCGACGGTTCTGGCGACCGTGGGCATCAGTGGCGCGCTTTACGCGGCTTACAGGAAAGAGCCGGCGTCGCTGTGGGGCACCCTGCTGTATTTCGCGATGATGGAGGCCTTGCAGGCCTATACCTACACCGTCATCAACCAGTGTCAGCTGCCGTCGAACCAGATAGCAACGGTCTTGGGCTATCTACACATAGCATTCCAACCATTCTTCATAAACGCCATCTCCATGCATTTCGTCCCGGAGAAGGTGGCCGTGCGGCTCTACAAGCCGGTCTATGCGATGTGTTTCGTTTCCTCGATCATCATGCTGTTGCAGCTATATCCCTTCGAATGGGCGGGACTCTGCGAGCCGGGACGCGCGCTCTGCGCCGCGCGGCTGTGCTCGGTCAGCGGCAATTGGCACATCGCCTGGGACGTGCCGGCCAATGGCATCGGCAATTGGACCTATGAGCATCACCTCACCGGCTACTTCAGCTATTCCTTCGTCGCCTTCATCCTGCCGCTGATGTATGGCTCCTGGCGCTTCACGCTGTATCATTTCATCATGGGGCCGTTCATGGCCCGCATGCTGACCAACAATCTCAACGAGGCGCCGGCGGTGTGGTGTCTGCTGTCGATCGGCTTCCTGCTGATCGTCATCAAGACGCCGGTCCGCAAATATCTCTATGTGCGCTGGAATCTGCTTTGGCGGCTCTTCTTTGGCTACGACGGCGAGGCGCCGCCGCCCAAGGAGGCCGTCGAGCCGCGACCGGAGCCCGCGTTGGAGCAGGCCTGACTCGCTTTCGCGCCGAACGCATTGACACGGCTTCGGCCGAGCCTACAACCGGGTCAACATCTCGAACGATTGGTCGCGACATGCCGCATACGGGTCTTGAAAGCCTCATAACCGCCGCCTTCGAAGACAGGGCGAACATCACTCCGGCGACCAAGGGCGATATTCGTCACGCCGTCGAGAGCGCGCTGCGCCTGCTCGACGGCGGCAAGCTGCGCGTCGCCGAAAAGATCGAGGGCAAGGACGGCCCCGATTCCTGGCGCGTCAATCAGTGGCTCAAGAAGGCCGTGCTGCTGTCGTTTCGGCTCAACGACATGGCGGTGATCGAAGGCGCGCCGGGCGGCGCGACCTGGTGGGACAAAGTCCCGTCGAAATTCGCCGGCTGGGGCGCGAAGGAACATGCGGCCGCGGGCTTCCGCTCCGTTCCCGGCGCGGTGGTGCGTCACTCCGCCTATATCGCGCCGGGGGCGATTTTGATGCCATCCTTCGTCAATCTCGGCGCTCACGTCGACGCCGGCACGATGGTCGACACCTGGGTGACGGTCGGCTCCTGCGCGCAGATCGGCAAGAATGTGCATTTGTCCGGCGGCGTCGGCATCGGCGGCGTGCTGGAGCCGTTGCAGGCCAATCCGACGATCATCGAGGACGATTGCTTTATCGGCGCGCGCTCCGAGGTCGTGGAGGGCGTCGTCGTCGGCAAGGGCTCGGTGCTCTCGATGGGCGTGTTCATCGGCGCCTCGACCAAGATCGTCGACCGCGCGACGGGCAAGATCCATGTTGGCTATGTGCCGCCCTATTCGGTGGTCGTCTCGGGCAATCTGCCGGGCAAGCCGCTGCCGGACGGCGCTCCTGGCCCGTCGCTTTATTGCGCTGTGATCGTCAAGACGGTAGACGCGCAGACGCGCGCCAAGACCGGCATCAACGAACTGTTGAGGGATTGATGGGCTGGCCCTCCAGCGAGCGCATCCGCTTTCTGTTCCGCGCCGATCACGGGCGCGTGGACCGCGACGTTTGGCGGCGCGCTGCGTTGGGGCTGGTCGCGTTCATCGCGCCTTTCATCGGCGTCGGGCTGTTGCTCGCGCCCTATACCGAGCACGATCTTTCCAAGAGTCCGCTGTTCGTTCCGATGACGGCGCTGGCTTACGCCTATCTCATTTTCTTCGCCTTCGTCGCCATGCTGGTCGCGATCAGCTTCGTCAATCTTTCGGCCAAGCGATTTCGCGACACTGGTCTTCCAGCTCCCCTCGGCCTCGCGAGCCTGCCGCTCCTCGCGGTTTTTCTCGCCGCCGCGGCGCATTGGCTGCAACCGCGGATCGCCGACGTCATGCCGCGCTGGCAGGTCTACCCGTTCGACGCGGCCGCGGTTATCGTGGCGGGCTGGACGCTCTACCAATTGGGATTCGCGCCGGGGCGGGAAAAATGACCGCGCTCTCGCCGGCCGTCGAGCTCACGCGCGAACTGCTGCGCTGTCCCTCGGTGACGCCCGAGGACGCCGGCGCGCTCGACGTATTGCAGCGCGCGCTCAATGCCGCGGGCTTTGCTTGCGAGCGCAAAATCTTCCATGAGGCAGGCACGCCCGATGTCGATAATCTCTTCGCCAGCATCGGCGAAGGCGCGCCGCGCCTCGTCTTCGCCGGCCATACCGACGTGGTGCCGCCGGGCGACATGGGCCGCTGGCGCTTCGACCCGTTTGCCGGCGAGGTCGCGGAGGGAAGAATTTTCGGGCGCGGCGCCTCGGACATGAAAGGCTCCATCGCCGCCTTCACCGCCGCGGCCTTGGAGTATTTGCGCCGGCATGGCGTCCCGAAGGGCGCGATTTCCTTCCTCATCACCGGCGACGAGGAAGGCCCATCGATCAACGGCACGGTGAAACTGCTCGACTGGGCGCGGCAGCGGGGCGAGCGTTTCGATCACTGCATCGTCGGCGAACCCACCAATGTCGACGCGCTCGGCGACATGATGAAAATCGGCCGGCGCGGTTCGCTCAATGGCCATGTCTTCGCGCGCGGCAAGCAGGGGCATGTCGCCTATCCCGAACGCGCGCATAATCCGCTGCCGGCGCTCGCGCGCGTCGCCGCCGCGCTTTCGCGGCACGAATTCGACACTGGCACGGAGCATTTCGCGCCCACCAATCTCGAAGTCACGTCGATCGACGTCGGCAATCCCACGACGAATGTGATCCCCGCCGGGGGCCGCGCCAGTTTCAACATTCGCTTCAACGATCTTTGGACTCCCGAGAGCCTGGCGGAGCGCGTCCGCGAGATCGCGCTCGCGGCGGCGGGAGATACAGCGGTGGAGCTGCAATTCCAGCCCTGCAACGCCCGGGCCTTTTTGACGAAGCCAGGACCTTTCACCGACCTCGTCGCGCGCGCCATTCAGGACGTGACGGGCCGCGAGCCGCGGCTTTCGACCAGCGGCGGAACCTCCGACGCGCGCTTTATCACGCGAGACTGTCCCGTCGTGGAGTTCGGCCTGCTTAATGAGACGATTCACGCGGTCGACGAGAACGCGGCGCTCGCCGACATAGACGCGTTGACGCGAGTGTATTTTCGCGTTCTCGAAGATTATTTTGGAGGCGCATGAGCGAGATACATTCCTCAACGCCAAAGATTCGCGTCGAAATCGCCGGCGGCGTCGCCACGGTGCTGATCGACAATGCGCCGCGTCGCAACGCCTTCGACTTCTCGATGTGGAGCGCGCTGCCGGACGTGATGCGCCAGCTCGAGGCGGAGGAAGGCGTGCGCGTCGCGGTGCTGCGCGCCGCGCCTTCGCTCCCCTTTTGCTCGGGCGCCGATATTTCCGAGTTTTCGACCCTTCGCGCCACGGCGGAAGGCGGTCGCGCCTATGAGCAATCCAATGTCGAGGCGTTCGACGCCCTGGCGCGGCTCGGGAAGCCGGTGATCGCGGCGATCGGCGGCTTCTGCATGGGCGGAGGCATGGGGCTCGCCGCGGCTTGCGATCTGCGCGTCGCGGCCGATGACGCGGTGTTCGGCATTCCCGCCGGGCGGCTTGGCGTCGGCTATCCGCCGGCGGCGATGCATTATGTCGTCGCGGCGGTCGGCGCGCAGTCCGCGATGGAGCTGTTTTTCACCGCGCGGCGTCTGACGGCGCGCGAGGCGGCGGCGAGCGGTTTTCTCGCGCGCGTCATTCCGGGAGAGGAGTTCAACTCCGCGGTCGCGGAATTGGCCTCGACGATCGCCGCCAACGCGCCGCTCACCCTGCGCGCGGCCAAGGCGGCCATTCGCGCGGCCTCCCACGCGCCGCGCGCGCCGAGCCTGGAGCAATGCGAAGCCCTGGCGGCGGCCTGTTTCGACAGCGCCGATTTTGTCGAGGGGCGCACGGCGTTTCTGGAGAAGCGCGCGCCGCGATTCATCGGCCGCTGAAGACAAAAGGGGGGCGCGAGAAAATGGCGATGGCGAAAAACGCGCTTAAACACGTCGCCGGCGTTCTCATGTTCGCGGCGATCTTTCTGTTGACGCGCTACTTTGTCACGGGAGAGTCGCTGGAGTTTAACAAGGAGCCGTTTTCCGTGACCATGGAGCACGACGCGGCGCGGTTGAACGCGACGCTTCCCGAGATGGTCAGCGAGGGCGTGCGGCTCGACAAGGTCGCCGCCGGTCCGGGCAATTTGTTCAACTATATTTATACGGTCGTCGACGACGACGCGGCGAGGAAGGTCGTCGTCGATCCAAATGAGCTCGACAAGTTGAGGGCGCAGCTGCGCGAGCGCGTTTGCACGGTCATGCCGGCATATAGAAACAACAACACGATCGTGCGATATTCGCTGCGGAACAACGCCGGCGAGATGATCGCCGACATTTCGATTAACCCGAAAGATTGCTGAGTCCTCCCACCCCCCGCGCGCGGCTGGCCCCCTTTCTCGGGCGAAGCCGAACGCGCTCGGCTCCTCGATCAGACCAGCGACAGTCGCGGACGCGCGCGCGCGCGGCGGCGCCACACGCTCGGGTGCGCGGTCGGGGTGAAACACGGGGCCGCCTCGTCGACGGTCTCGCCGTCGCCCAGGAACAGATAGCCGTCTTCCGCGAGCAGACCGGCGAGGCGCTCCAAAACCCCGCGCTTGGCTTCCGGCGCGAAATTCGTCACCGCGTTGCGACAAAGGATCACGTCGAACGCGCCGAGCTCGGCGGGGCTTGACAGAAGATTGAACTGGCCGAAGGCGACGCGCGCGCGCAGATGTTCGTTGACGCGCCAGTTTTCTTCCTCGCGATGAAAATAGCGCAGCAGATGAGTCGTGGAGAGGCCCTGCTGCACCTCGAAATGGGTGTAGATCCCCTTGCGGGCGGTCTCGATCGCCGCGCCGGAAATATCCGTGCCGAGGATTTCGAGGCTCCAGCCTCGCAGTTCGCGGGCCGCTTCGTCGAGCATCATCGCCAGCGAATAGGCTTCCTGTCCCGTCGAAACGGCGGCGCACCAGATGCGCAGGCGTCGCTCGCCCCCACGCGCCGCCATCAACTCCGGCAGAATGCGGGAGCGAAACGTCTCGAAGGGAGCGCGATCGCGAAAGAACGAGGTTTCACTTGTCGTCATGGCGTCGATCGCCTCCTCGATAAGCGCTTCATTTCCGTTCCGCTCAATGAGCTCGGTCAGCTCGAAGAGATCGGAGATGTCATGGGCTCGCATCACGGGTCCAAGCCGGCGTTCGACGACGCGCCGCTTGTCGCCGCCGATCGCGACGCCGGTCAACGCCGCCCATTGGCGCCGAAACCGCGCGAAGGCGAAGCTCGCCCGCGCGTCGGCGCTGGAAACGGGAGCCGCTTCGCGCTGGCTCCATGCCACTGTGTCACGCATCACCAACAACGCCTCACTCGAAGCAAACAGCGCGTCGACGATCGGCGCGCCCTGCGAGAACGATCGGCTCAGACGAGGCCGATTTCCTGGAACTTCGAGCGCACGATATTTTGATCGAACGGCTTCATGATATATTCGTCGGCGCCGGCGTGCATGGCGCGCGCGATGTGCCCGACTTCGTTCTCGGTTGTGCAGAAAACAACCTTGGGGGTGGTCCCGCCCGGCATTTTGCGCAGCGCGCATAGAAATTCCAGGCCGTCCATTTCCGGCATGTTCCAGTCGAGCAAAATGACGTCCGGCATCATTTTCTCGCATTCGGCCAGTCCGAGCTTGCCGTCCGGCGCCTCCGAGGTGCGGAAATGCAACCCTTCCAAAATGCGTCGCGCGACCTTGCGGATGACCGCGCTATCGTCCACGACCAGAACTTGCTTCATCGTCTCTCTCCTTGATTGGAAATTCCGGATTCTCCGGTTCGGTAAGCCGACTCGCCCTGTTGCGAGACGCGTTTGATCAGCGCCGCCACGTCGACGATCGACAGGAAGCCGCTGTCATAGCGGTAGAACGCGGCCATGAGCTCGGCGAGATGCGCGTCGAGATGCGCCGGGCAGGCAACGCGGTCCTGCTCCTCGCTGACGATGACATCGCCCGTGTCGTCGACCAGCAGCGCGTAATCGTCGCCATTATGGGTGATTCCGACGGCCAAGCGCGCGGAGCTCGGCTCCCCTGAGTCGATGCGCAGGCACTTGTCGAGATGCAGCGCCGTGACGATGCGGCCGCGCAGATTGGCGAGCCCCGCGACTTCCGGCGGCGCCAGCGGCACGGGCGTCAGCCTGTCGAGATAGAAGACGGTCTTCACGCAATGGACCGGCAGGCCGACGATTTGCGATCTGATTCTGACGGTGAAATGACTCGCCGCGGCGCCGCTTCGAGCATGCGGCCGATGACGGCTGTAGCTGAAATCGGCGAGATCGAATGTCACGCGGCGATCTCCGTCATGATCCGCCGTTCGATCTCCTGCGCCGTGGTCGGCGTCAGTTTGCGGAAACTCTCGACAACGTCGACGAGCGCCCGCCGGTCGAATTTTCCGACCACCGCGCGCGCGCCGCAAGCCCTGGCCGCTTCGCGAATCGAGGCGGTCGCCTGCGAAACCAGGGTGACGACGGGAATATTCCCGCAGCCTTCTTGAGCCAGCAGTTGACGGGTCAGCGAATAGCCGTCCATGTCGGGCATGTCGATGTCGGTGACCAATATGTCGATCTTCATGCCCTTCTCGATCAGCGCCAGCGCTTCCGCGCCCGAGGCGCAGGCCGTCACCTCGAAACCCGCCGCGCAAAGCACGGGGCTCAGCATGTCGCGGAAGAACTGCTTGTCGTCGACAAGGAGGATTCTCGGGCGCTGATTGACGCCGCGCGCCAAGGCGCCGGGATCGGCGCGATTAATGAAATAGGTCATGTCGAGCAGCTCGACAGTTTGGCCGCGAAGATTGACGAGGCCCACGATCTTGTCGTCGGCTCCCGCCAATCGCGGCTCCAGGGCTTCCTCGATGACATCGATGATCTCGTCGACGAGCACGCCGACCGCCTGGCCCGCCCCGGCGAGCAGGAGGATCGGATACGTCCGCGCCTCGATCGTCATGTCGTTCGCCGCCCGAAAGACGGGCAACAGTTGCCCTTCATAGGGCAACACATAAACGTCTCCCGAGCGCGCGAGCTGGGCGCCGTCCACTTCCTCTATGCGCATGATCAGCGACAGCGGCAGGGCTTTCCGGGGCCCGGAGCCGGCGCGCAGCAGCACGACGCAGGTTTTCGGCCTTTCGGGCTGGAAGGCCTCGAGCGGCCGCTGTTCGCGTTGCTCCGTCTTATTTTTGATCCCCGCGCGGTCCACGATGGCCGCGGGATCGAGGATGAGGACGGCCGAACCGTCGCCCAGGATCGTCTGGCCGGAAAAGACGCCGAGCCGCGCCAAGGCGCCAACCAACGGCTCGATCACGACTTCCTGCACATCGGCGATGGCCTCGACGAGCAGGCCGCAGCGCACCCCGGCTACTCGCAAGATGACGACATAACCGGCCCCGCCGATTTCCTCCGCGCGGGGCGGCGCGAGGCCGAGCGTTTGGGCGAGGCAGGCGAGTGGCAATGCTTCGCCGCGCAGCCGAAGCATTGGCGCGCCATAGACGAGGCTGACCTCGGTTTCGAAGCCCATTCCGATGCCGACGACCTCGACCACCGCCATTTGCGGAATGGCGAAACGCGATCCGCCGCAGGAGAGAATGAGCGCGGGCGCGATCGCCAAGGTGAGCGGAATGCGCAGCAGGACCGTCGTGCCGAACCCAGCGCGCGAAGCGAGCGACACCGTTCCGCCGATGGAATGGATGTTGTCGCGCACGACATCCATTCCGACGCCTCGGCCCGAAACCTTCGACACCTGCTCGGCGGTCGAGAAGCCCGGCAGCAGGACGAGCGGATAGAGTTCGGCGTCGGTCATTTTCTCGAGCGCCCGCGCGCTCATCAGGCCCCGTTCGCGGGCCTTCTTCTTGATGCGCGCCACGTCGAAACCTCGACCGTCGTCCTCGATCTCGAGCGTGATCTGACCGGCGTCGTAGGCGGCGGCGACGCGGATCAGGCCTGTCTCGGGCTTGCCGGCGGCAATGCGCTCGGCGGCCGATTCAATGCCGTGATCGGCGGCGTTGCGGATGATGTGCGTCAGCGGCGCGCGAATGAGCTCGATCACCTGGCGATCGAGCTCGGTCTCCGCGCCAAAGGTCTCGATCCTGATTTTTTTTCGCAGTTCCAGCGAAAGATCGCGCACCAGGCGCGGCAAAGTGGCGAACAGCTTGTCGAGCGGCTGCATCCGCACGCGCATGACCGCGTCCTGCAGGTCGCTGGTGGCGCTAGACAGATTTTGGACGGACCCCTTGACGCGCTCGTCGCCACCGTCCGCGGAGAGCTCCAGCAGCTGATTGCGGGTCAACACGAGTTCAGAGACGATTCCCATCAGCCGGTCGAGAACGCCAATCGATACGCGCACGGTTTCGGTCGATCGAGCGGTCGCGCCGGCGGCCTTGCGCGACGGGGCGGAGCCGGCCGCCATCGAGACGCCGGGTTCGGATTCCGGCGCGGGGGCCCTCCAGGCGGGCGCCAGCGGCGGCGATTCCGGCGCCTTCAGCAGTTTTGTTTGCGCCTCCAGCGCGTGCAAAATATCGGAGTCGTCCCCTTCCGGCTCGGCTTCCAGCCGGCCGATCTCGACGAGCAGCGCCGACAGGCGATCGACGACCGCGAGAATGAGGGAAATATGCTCCCCACCGGCCTTCGCTCCATCGCGCAGGCGCCCGATCAGCGCTTCGGCTCCGTGGGCGAGGCGACCGACGCGCGGCAGGCTCAGAAAGCCGGAGCTGCCCTTGATCGTGTGGACGTGCCGAAACAGGCTGGCGATCAGCGCCGGGTCGCCGGGGTCTTTCTCGATGCGCACGAGCTCCATCGACGCGGCGTCGATGTGTTCGGCCGCCTCCGCGAGAAATTCGGTAAGTAAATCGTCCATGGCGACTCTCGCGCCGCAGGCGCGGCCAACAATAGCCATTGTGGCGCGAAGGAGTTAAGAGACTAGAAATCCCGACGTTAGATCGCGGTTAAAATCGGAACTTCGGCGAAAGCCTTCGGGCGGCGAAAAAGCCTCGCGGCGACCGCGCGCCGCGAGGCTTGATCTGGAGGAGCGGTCTTGTTTGCTTTAGGCGACGGCGCTGACTTGCTCGCGCGCGCTCTCCGACGCCTCGGCCGCGATCGGCTTGGCCTCGATCGTCACGACGTCGCCGGACAAAGCGAGCGATACCTCGAGGCCGCATGACCGCGCGACCAGCCCGGCGTAATAGGCCTGGATCGCGCGGGCGTCGACCGCGCCGTCCTCGGGTTCGCCGGAAAGAAGGCTCGCGACGCCGGGCGTGACCCGCGCGTTGACGCCCTTGGCCTGGACATGGAAGCTCATGTCGTCGTCATCGCCCTTGGCGGAGATCGAAATATCGCCGCCGCGCGGAATCGACGCATCGGCGATCAAGCAGAGATTGAGCAGCAGCTTGACCTTGTTTTTCGGCAACAGCACGCGCGGCACGTTCCAATCGAGGCGAGTGCGCTCGTCGGCGAGCAATTGGCGCGCGACATTCTCGGCGTCGCCGGTGTCGATGGAGGAGCCCTTGGAGCCGGCGGCGCCGAAAGCGAGGCGGCAGAATTGCAGGCGCGAGGAAGCCTCTTGCGCGCTGGATTTAATCAGCGCGAGGGCGTGGCCGCGCATTTCCTGGTCCTTCTCCTCCTCCAGAACCTCGAGTCCGTTGACGATCGCGCCGACCGGCGAGATAACGTCGTGGCAGACGCGGGAAGAGAGCAGGGCCGCGAGGTCGAGGGAGTCGAGCGCGAATTTCGTCATGGGGTCATCCAGCTAATGATTGGTTCGGTCAGAGACATCCACGACGACGCAACAGTTGCGAGGCGGGAGGGCGAGTAGGTTTGAACAAGCGCCCAACGAAGTACACGAATCACTCTAAGGATTTCGTTAAACCTTACTCCGACCCGGCGCGACAGAAAAGCCTCGTCTGCCCGTAGCTTGGCTTCTGGTTAAGGCGCGCCGAAGAAGTTTGGTTGTCGCCCCGGAAAAATAACCATCCTCGTCCGCGCCGGCGGTCGGGGTCAATTTTGGCCTGGCGCGCGCGGGGGCCTGGATTACGCCAAAATGTCATGATTAAAGAATAGCCGCGCGGCGACCTTTTGGGATGATGGATAGGGTTCCGTGAACAAAGCGGTTTCGAATTTTCTCGCGCTGGCCCGGTGGATCGCCGCGCTGGCGGTGGTTGTCGCCCACGCCGGCCAGTTGATCCAGATTTCCGACATCATGGTCGCGCCGCATGGAGCTGGCGTTTACGCGTGGTGGTTCCTGGCCGGCTTTTCGCACCAGGCGGTGCTGGTTTTCTTCGTCATGTCGGGCTTTTTGATCGGCGGCGATTTACTGCGCCGGCTGGACAGGACGGATCCCTTTCTGAAGCAGTATATGATCGACCGCTTCAGCCGGATCTATATCGTGATGGTCCCGGCGCTGGCCTATGGCTTCGTGATCAATTCCATCGGCCGCCGGATTTTTCCAAATTCCGGGATTTATGACGGGGCCTTTTTCCAAGGCGTCTTCAATCCGATCAACATATTGTGGACGCTGCTGCAACAACAGCACATATGGGCGCCGCAGGCTGGCACTAATGGCCCTCTATGGTCGCTCGCCTGCGAAATGTGGTATTATATTACCTTTCCGCTGCTATTGGCCCCGCTTTCGCGCGCCTATTCGACAGGCTTTCGCCTCGCCGCCTTCGCTTGCGGCGCCCTAGCCGTGATCGTCATGTCCATTCCCGAAAGCTTCTTCCTGTTCGGTTACGGCGTTTGGATGCTTGGCGCGCTGGTTCGCGTGGCGCGGCGCCCTTTGATCAAATCCGCATGGCTGTCGCTCGGCGTTTTTCTCGCGACGGCCGCGCTGATGCGCCTTGGTGCGCGCGGTCCGCTCGTCGCCGCCTATCCTTTCGTGAAGACGCTCGCCGACATCGGGGTCGTCGCGACATTCGCCAATCTACTGCTGTCCTTGCGCTTCGCGGCGGAAGGCGGGCTTTTCGCCAATCTTTCGCCAATTCATCGGCGGCTGTCGGATTTTTCCTATTCGCTCTACGCGACCCACGCGCCGCTCGGCTTTTTTGTTTGGGCCGGCGTCGGAAGCCTGCTTGGTCGCGAATGGTACAAGGAACTGCCGACGCCTTTGCACTGGACGCTGGCTTTCGCGCTGATGGCCGCGGCCATCGCTATCGCCTACGGCTTCTCGCGCCTCACCGAAGCGCGAACCAAGCAGTTAAGGGATTTTTTCACGCTGCTTGCCGCTCGCGTCGAACGGAGCGGAAACAGCCTTCGAACGGTCGAATTGAGCGGTTCGCGAACCCGGTCAGCCCTTGCGCCGCAGCGCGGCCCGCGCCGCCGCGAGGCGGGCGATGGGCACGCGGAAAGGCGAGCAGGAGACGTAATCGACGCCGACCTCCTCGAAAAAGGCGATCGACGCGGGATCGCCGCCGTGCTCGCCGCAGACGCCGAGCGCTACGTCGGGCCGCGCCTTGCGCGCCCTCTCGCAGCCGATGGCGACGAGTTCGCCGACGCCCTCCTGGTCGATGGTCACGAAGGGGTCCGCCGGCAAGACGCCCTTGGCGACATAGGCGCCGAGGAAACGCGCCCGCGTCGTCGCGCGAAATGCCCAGCGTCGTTTGCGTCAAATCGTTGGTGCCAAAGGAGAGGAATTCCGCCGTCAGCGCGATGTCGCCGGCCCGCAGCGTCGCGCGCGGCAATTCGATCATCGCGCCGATGTGATAGCTGGAGCGCAGGCCCGTCTCCGCCTCGACGGCGTCGCGCGGTCTCGTCGACGCGCCGCTTGATCAAGTCCAGCTCGGCTTTCGAGAACGCCAGCGGGACCATGATTTCGATTTGCGCGGGCTCGCCGGTCTCGGCGGCCGCGGCGATCGCCGCCTCGAAAATGGCGCGCGCCTGCATATCGACGATTTCGGGAAAGACGACGCCGAGACGCACGCCGCGAAAACCCAGCATCGGGTTGAATTCGGAAAGCTCCTGCGCGCGCTTGCGCAGCTTGGAGGGGTCCGCTCCCATGGCGCTGGCGACGTGGGCGATCTCGGCGTCGCTATGGGGCAGGAATTCGTGCAGCGGCGGATCGAGCAGGCGGATCGTCACCGGCAGGCCGGCCATGATCTCGAACAGTTCCTTGAAATCGTCGCGCTGCATCGGCAACAGCTTGGCCAGCGCGGCCTTGCGGCCGTCGGCGCTGTCGGCGAGGATCATCTCGCGCACGGCGACAATGCGCTCGCCCTCGAAAAACATATGTTCGGTGCGGGCGAGGCCGATGCCTTCGGCTCCAAATTTGCGCGCCGCCTTGGCGTCGGCCGGCGTCTCGGCGTTGGCGCGCACCTTCAGCCGGCGCGACGGCGTCGGCCCAGCCCATCAGGACGGCGAATTCGCCGGTCAGCTCCGGGCGCCGCATCTTGACCGCGCCGGCGATCACCTGGCCGGAAGAGCCGTCGACGGTGATCGTGTCGCCCTCGCGAAAGCGCCGGCCGGCGACCGAAAAACTCTGGTCCTCGTAATCGATTCGCAAGCCTGCGGCGGCCGTGACGCAGGGCTTCCCCATGCCGCGGGCCACCACGGCGGCGTGCGAGGTCATGCCGCCGCGCGCGGTGAGAATGGCTTGCGCGGCGTGCATGCCGCCAATGTCCTCCGGGCTGGTCTCGACGCGCACCAGAATCACCTTGCGCCCCTGGCCGGCAAGCGCCATCGCCTCCTCGGCGCCAAACACGATCTCGCCGCAAGCCGCGCCGGGCGAGGCCGGCAGGCCGCTGGTCAGAATGGCGTGTCCGATCTCGGGGTCGACGGTCGGATGCAGCAATTGGTCCAGCGAAGCCGGGTCGATCCGCAACAAGGCTTCGTCCCGCGTGATGAGCCCCTCGTTCGCCATGTCGACGGCGATCTTCAGCGCGGCCGGCGCGGTGCGCTTGCCCTCCCGCGTTTGCAGCATCCATAATTTGCCGCGCTCGACCGTGAACTCCATGTCCTGCATCTCGCGGTAATGCGCTTCCAGCTTTTCCGCATAGGCCTTGAACTCGGCGAACACCGCCGGCATCGCCGCCTCCAGCGACGGCGCGTCGGATTTCGCGGCGTAGGCCGTTCCGTTGGCCCGTCCCTTGGGACGGGCGACCCTCGGACGACCTTTGGCGAGCCGCTTCGCTGATCGGATGCGGCGTGCGCATTCCGGCGACGACGTCCTCGCCCTGGGCGTTGATCAGAAATTCGCCGTAGAGCTCGCGCGCGCCGGTGGAGGGATTGCGCGAAAAGGCGACGCCGGTGGCCGAATTATCGTCCATATTGCCGAAGACCATCGCCTGCACGTTGACGGCGGTGCCCCAGTCGGCCGGAATATTGTGCAATTCCCGGTAAACGATGGCGCGATGGTTCATCCAGGAGGAGAACACCGCCTTGATCGCCCCCAGGAGCTGCTCATGCGGGTTCTGCGGAAAATCCACGCCCTTGTGCTCGGCCACGATCTCCTTGTAGAGCGCGACGACGGCGCGCCAGTCGTCCGCGTGAAGTTCCGCGTCCAGCGCGATCGCGCGCTGCTCCTTGTATTGTTCGAGCGCCTCCTCGAATTCGTGATGCGCGACGCCGAGCACGACGGAGGAATACATTTCGATGAAGCGTCGGTAGCAATCGAAGGCGAAACGCTCGTCGCCGCATTTTTTGGCCAAGGCGCCGACGGTGTTGTCGTTGAGCCCGAGATTGAGCACCGTGTCCATCATGCCCGGCATCGAGGCGCGACTGCCCGAGCGCACGGAGACGAGCAGCGGCCAGTCGGGATCGTCGAAGGAATGGCCGGCGACGGCGCCGAGTTCGCGCCAGCGCCGCGTCGAGCTGCTCGCTCAAATCCGGCGGCAGCGTTTTGTCATGCGCGTAAAAATAGCCGCAAACTTCCGTGGTCAGCGTGAAGCCGGGCGGCACCGGCAGGCCGAGCCGCGCCATTTCGGCGAGGCCCGCGCCCTTGCCGCCCAGCAGCTCCTTCATCGACGCCGCGCCGTCCGCTTCGCCTTGACGAAAATTATAGGCCCATTTGCTCATGCGTCAGATGTCCGGCGGAGTGGAAGCGCGAAACGGCGGCGCGCGCGGCGATTAGTTGGCGCGCTCCGCCCGGCGGCGCAGAAACAGCGAGAAGTTCAGCCAGCTCGCGCCGTAAATGATCATGTCGACGCCAAGAAAAATCCCCAGCACGTAAGCGGAGTTTTCCGGCCAGCCGGCGATGATGAACACGCCGAGCAGCACCGTCACGACGCCGGCGAATGCGACATACCATTTCGGGCCTTCCGGCAGCCGCGTCGGCGAAAATTATGCGCACCACGCCCGTCGCCAGCAGCGCGGCGCCGAGCATCAGCGTAAAGCCGAGCGCGCCGCTGATGGGATTGGCCAGCGCGAAGGCGCCCGCCACGACATAGAGCAGGCCGACCAGCACGACGAAGATGCGGCTGCTCCATTTGTGCGCGTTCACGCCGATTGTGATCTCGATCGCCCCGATCAGGATCACGAAGGCGGCGATCAAATAGACAGAAACAAGCGTCGCCAGCCCGGCGACGCCGAGCGACACGAAACCGAAAAACATGGTCAGCAGTCCGAAGGCCGCGAACCACCGCCAGCGGCCGCGCAAATGCTCCAGCACATGGCCGATGTCGTGGGGAAGCGGACTGGTCGGGGGAGTGGCGTCGCCGATGGTCATGATTCGCTCCTGACAAAAATCCTGTCCCGCTCCGGCTTGGCTCGCGAGCCAACCGTAAGTTAAGACGAAAAGCCGACAAGGGCGGAGCGGGGATCTCCGCCGGCGAAACCTTATCATATATTCGCGCGCCGGGGGCGCGCCGAATCGCCTATCGGAAAGGATGCTAAATGGCCGAGGAATCCTGACGAAAAGCCCCGTCCCGCGGCGAGCCACACGCTCGGCCAGCCGCTCGACGCCTTATCGATCGCCGAATTCGACGAGCGCATCGCGATGCTGCGCGCCGAGATCTCGCGCCTCGAGGCGGCGCGAGAGAAAAAGCAGGCGGCCAACGCGGCGGCGGCGGCGTTTTTTAAAAAATGAGCGCCCTTCGAAATCATTGCGCTCCCTCGTTTACATCCACTGTCGCGCAATCCGCGCGGGAACAATTCCGGTCACGATAATATTATTCCCTTTGACCTAGATTGTTTAAATTAGCGAGGGTTCGCCCGGGCTTCTCGCGGATAGGGAGCATTGGCCATGCTTAATCGTCGTGAGTTATTGATTGGCGGCGCGGCCGCGGGATTGGCGCCGGTGTTGCCGGCGTTCGCGGATCAAGCCGCGCCAGCGCGACTGAGCGAAAGCGCGAAACTGCGCGCGCTATTCGACAAGTTCTTCCAGCAAGCATCTACAGCGCAGCCCCGAACTCGCCACCAGTCTTGGTCTCGACAAAGGCGATCTGGCGGGGCTGAAGAGGCGTTTGAGCGAGCGTTCGCCGGCGGCGGTCGCCCGGAACGCCGCCGACACGGAACGACGGCTCGACGCAGCTGCGGAGCATTGACCGCGCCGCTCTGCCCGGCGCCGACGCCGTGAGCTACGACACCGTATTGTTCACGACCGAGGTCCGGAACGAAGGCGACAGAAGTTTCAATTACGGCGGCGGCGGATCGGGCGAGCCCTATGTGCTGAGCCAATTGAGCGGCTCCTATCGCGAGGTTCCGGATTTCCTCGACACCAAGCATCGGATCGAGACCGTCGACGACGCCGAGGCCTATCTGGCGCGGCTCGACGAATTCGCCCGGCTCATGGACGAGGAGCTTGAACTGGCGCGGCACGACGTTGGCGTCGGCGTCACGCCTCCGGATTTCGCGATCGACAAGGCCCTCGTGCAGATGCGGGCGTTCCTGGGGACGCCCGCCGACAAGGCCACGCTGGTGCGATCGCTGGTTCGCCGCGCCGGGGCGAAGAATTTGCCCGGCGACTGGGCGAGCCGGGCGGAGGCCTCCTATGTCGGCAAGATCCTTCCGGCGCTGGATCGGCAGGCGGCCTATCTTGCCGAATTGCGCGGAGGCGCGGTGCACGCGGCGGGCGTCGGCAGATTGCCCCAGGGCGCGGACTACTATCGGGTGTCGTTGAAGGAAGCCACCACCTCGACGCTGTCGCCGGACGAGCTTCACGAACAGGGGCTCGCGCTCGTCGCGGAGCTTTCCGCGCAAATCGGCGCCTTGCTCGACGCGCAAGGCGTCGCCGGCGGCGTCACCGTTGGGCGAAGGCTGGCGGCGCTGCGCGCCGATCCCAAATTCCTTTACGACAACACCGACTCGGCCAAGGAGAAGTTGATCGCCGATCTCAACGCCAAGGTCGCGGCGGTGCGCGAGAAGCTGCCGGCCTATTTCGGCGCTCTGCCCAAGGCGGGGGTCGAGATCAGGCGCATCCCCAAGGAAATCGAGGCGGGGTCGCCGGGCGGTTATTATGAGCCGGGCTCCCTCGACGGCGCGCGGCCCGGCGCTTACTACATCAACCTTCGCGACACCGCCGAATTGGCGCGTTGGAAGCTGCCGACCCTGACCTATCATGAGTTGATTCCCGGCCATCATCTGCAGATCACGCTGGCCAATGAAATGCCCGACTTGCCGCTGATCCGCAAAACCACCTGGTTCTCGAGTTATGGCGAGGGATGGGCGCTTTACGCGGAGCAACTGGCGGTCGAAATGGGCATGTATGACGACGATCCGCTGGGCCGCGTCGGCCAGCTTCAAGCGGCCTTGTTCCGGGCCGTGCGGCTCGTCGTCGACACGGGCCTGCACGCCAGCGACTGGAGCCGCGAGCGGGCGATCGCCTATTTCGTCGACGCGCTCGGAGAGAACGAAAGCGTGGCGGCGACGGAAATAGAGCGCTACTGCGTCTGGCCGGGGCAGGCGTGCAGCTACATGGTGGGCAAGCTGACCTGGATGCGCCTGCGCGACGAGGCGAAACGGAAGCTCGGCGCGAAATTCGATTTGCGCGAATTCCACGACGCCGGCCTGCTCTCTGGATCCCTGCCGCTCGCCGTGTTGGAGCGGGTGATGGGCGACTACGCGCGCGCAAGCAAGATCTGACGGAAAGCGCGCTGGAGCAACGCTTCCCCGCATAGCCGCCCGCGCGGCTGGAGCTTGCCAAGACCGTCGAATTGGCGGAAGGTTTGCTTTGCCGCCAAGATTTATCCGGCCAACGTCCTATCGAAGCATTAAGGGATTTCACTCCTCGTGGAACACGATTGGCAGCTATTCTTTTCGGCGCTTTCCCCGTGGAAGGCGGCTATTCTGCTTGTGATTCTGCCGACCGCCGCGACGATGGTCGGATCCATTCTGGTGCGCCACATATTTGGCCTCGAGCGTCTCGTCACCAACAACGAAGTCGCGGGGTTCAAATTCGCGGTCGTGGGCATAGTCTACGGATTGCTTTTGACGCTGGCCACGATTTCCGCATGGGACAAATTTAGCGAGGCGCACGTCGCGGTCATTGAAGAAGGGGCGGCGGCCAATGCAATTTATCAACTTACTAATGGGCCGGAACCAGATCAACTAGCGGTCCGTGGGGCTTTGCGCAAATACCTAATGCTTGCGATCGATAAAGATTGGCCAGCAATGGAAGTCGAGCAGGAAAGCGAGGAGGCAAGCGCCGCGCTTGGCGAGCTTTACACTGATGTTATTAGCCTTATCCAGAGGGCATCCGCGGCGCCCGCGCGAGACATCGCGCCGGCACAAACCAAAGCTGCGGGCCGGGCGCAAAAAGGAACTGTCGTTCCGGCGCCGAATGAAGTCATGGCCCAGGCATTGGAGATAGAGCTAATAAAGCAACTTGATAACATGACTAAATCGCGTCGAACGCGAGTGCACCTTTCGAGTGGCATAGTCCCTACCATGATGTGGTATGCTTTGATAATCGGCGCCATGCTCACGGTTATATTTACGTTCTTTTTTGGCTTGGCGAATACTGTCGCTCAAATATTAATGACCGGTATCTTGGCGGCCATGATATTTATGTCTCTCCTTATGACCCTATCGTTTGACCATCCTTTCACGGGACCGGTGAACATTGGACCCGAACCGCTGAAGGATCTGCTCAAAACAATCGCGCATAGCTGACGAATGTCCCGCCCGGGGGACGAGGCAGCCCTCGTCCCGCCCGCGCGGGGTTTCTCGCCCACCTGCTAAGCCCTTGCCGCAAAAACCGCGTCAGCTCTTCTCCGGCAGGTTCAGCCGGATGTGCAACTCGCGCAGTTGCTTCGTCGTCGCGGGCGAGGGCGCGCCCATCAGCGGGTCTTCGGCGCGCTGGTTGAGCGGGAACAGCGTCACCTCGCGCAGGTTTTCCTCGCCGGCGAGCAGCATCACGATGCGGTCGACGCCCGGCGCGATGCCGCCATGCGGCGGCGCGCCATATTGGAACGCGCGATACATGCCGCCAAAGCGCTCGATCAGCACGTCCTCGTCATAGCCGGCGATCTCGAACGCGCGGCGCATGATGTCGGGACGGTGGTTTCGGATCGCCCCGGAGGACAGCTCCACGCCATTGCGAGACGATGTCGTATTGCCAGGCGAGAATGTCCAGCGGATCCATGGTGTCGAGCGCGTCGAGCCCGCCCTGCGGCATGGAGAAGGGATTGTGCGAGAAGTCGATCTTCTTGTCGTCCTCGTTATATTCGTACATCGGGAAATCGACGATCCAGCAGAATTCGAACACGTCGGTCTTGGAGAGCCCGAGCTCCGTTCCGATGCGGACGCGCGCGGCGCCCGGCGAGTTTCGCGGCGGAAGTTTCCTCGCCGGCCGAGAAGAACACCGCGTCGCCGGCCTTGACGCCGGCCTTGGCGGCGATGGCGGCCTGCGCCTCGGCGGGGATGAATTTGGCGATCGGCCCCTTGCCGGCGAGCGCGCCATGCTCCTCCTCGAAGATCACATAGCCCAGCCCCGGCGCGCCTTCGGAGCGCGCCCAGTCGTTGAGCTTGTCGAAGAAGCTGCGCGGCTGCGCGCCGGCGCCGGGCGCGGGTATCGCGCGCACGGTCTTGCCCTTAAACGCCTTGAACGACACGTCCTCGCGCGCAAACTCGTCCGACACATCGGCGATGACCAGCGGATTGCGCAAATCCGGCTTGTCCGTGCCATATTTCAGCATCGCGTCCCTATAGGCGATGCGCGGAAAGACCTTCGTCACCGGCTTGCCGTTCGAAAATTCCTCGAACAACCCTTGCAGCACCGGCTCGATCGACGCGAACACGTCTTCCTGCGTGACAAAGCTCATCTCGACGTCGAGCTGATAGAATTCGCCGGGCGAGCGGTCGGCGCGCGCGTCCTCGTCGCGAAAGCACGGCGCGATCTGGAAATAGCGATCGAAGCCCGCGACCATCAGCAATTGCTTGAACTGCTGCGGCGCCTGGGGAAGCGCATAGAATTTGCCGGGATGCAGCCGCGAAGGGACCAAAAAGTCGCGCGCGCCCTCGGGCGAGGAGGCCGTCAGAATCGGCGTCTGGAACTCGAAGAAGCCTTCCTGCTTCATGCGCGTGCGAAGGCTGTCGATGATGCGCCCGCGCAGCATGATATTGGCGTGCAATTTCTCGCGGCGCAGATCGATGAAGCGGTATTTGAGGCGGGTTTCCTCGGGGTAGGGCTGGTCGCCGAACACCGGCACCGGCAGTTCGGCGGCGGCGCCGAGCACCTCGATCTCGCGCACATAGACCTCGATCAGCCCGGTCGGCATATCGGCGTTTTCCGTGCCGGCGGGGCGATGCTTGACCTCGCCGTCGAGCCGCACGACCCATTCCGAGCGCAGCGTCTCCGCCGCCTGGAAGGCCGGCGAATCGGGATCGACCACGCATTGCGTCAGGCCGTAATGGTCGCGCAGATCGATGAACAGCACGCCGCCGTGATCGCGAATGCGGTGGCACCAGCCGGAGAGACGGATTTTTTGGCCGACATGGCCGTCGCGGAGTTCTCCGCAGTTGTGCGAACGGTAGCGATGCATGTTGCGGTCTTCTTGCTCAAGGAATAGGCGGGACGGAAGCTCCGGCCGGGGCGTTGGCGCGGAAAAGCGCACGGGCGGGGCGCTTCTGTCAAGACGGGCGGCCCGCCGTTTTGAACGCCCTTCCGCAAAAGCTCCACATCGCGTAAGGGCGGCGCAACTCTTCCCGGGGTCCGCGCGCGTGATTCGTCTCGAAAACATCAGTAAGCAGAATGGCCATCAGATCCTGTTCATCGAGGCCTCCGCGGCGCTCCTGAAGGGCGAGAAGGTCGGCCTCATCGGCCCCAACGGCGCCGGCAAGACCACGCTCTTCCGGATGATCGCCGGCGAGGAGAGCCCCGACGAGGGTCAGGTGTCCATCGATCAGGGCGTCGCCATCGGCTATTTCAGCCAGGACGTGGGCGAGATGTCGGGCCGCAGCGCGGTCTCCGAGGCGATGGACGGCGCCGGGCCGGTCAGCCTCGTGGCCGCCGAGCTCAAGGAGCTGGAGGCCGCCATGGCGGACCCGGACCAATTGGACGACATTGAGAAATCGTCGAGCGCTATGGCGAGGTTCAGGGGCGTTTCGAGGAGCTCGACGGCTACGCGCTGGAGGGGCGGGCGCGCGAAGTGCTCGCCGGGCTGAACTTCACCGAGGAAATGATGGACAGCGACGTTGGCGCGCTGTCGGGTGGGTGGAAGATGCGCGTGGCGCTCGCGCGCATCCTGCTCATGCGTCCCGACGCGATGCTGCTGGACGAACCGAGCAACCATCTCGATCTGGAGAGCCTGATCTGGCTGGAGCAATTCCTAAGGGATTATCAGGGCGCGCTGCTGATGACCTCGCATGACCGCGAGTTCATGAACCGCGTCGTCACCAAAATCGTCGAAATCGACGGCGGCGCGCTGACGACCTATGCCGGCGACTATGAATTTTACGAGCAGCAGCGCGCCCTGAACGAAAAGCAACAACAGGCCCAGTTCGAGCGTCAGCAGGCGATGCTCGCCAAGGAAATCAAGTTCATCGAGCGCTTCAAGGCGCGCGCCTCGCACGCCGCGCAGGTGCAGAGCCGGGTGAAGAAGCTGGAGAAGATCGAAAAGGTCGAGCCGCCGCGCCGCCGCCAGATCGGTGTCGTTCGACTTCCCGCCGGCGCCGCGCTCCGGCGAGGACGTGGCGACGCTGAAAGACGTGCGCAAGGGCTACGGCGCCCGAAGAATCTACGAGGGGCTGGACTTCCAGGTGCGCCGCAAGGAGCGCTGGTGCGTCATGGGCGTCAACGGCGCCGGCAAGTCCACGCTGCTGAAACTCGTGGCGGGCGCCGCGCGGCCGGACGACGGCGACGTCGCCATCGGCGGCAGCGTCAAGATGGGCTATTTCGCGCAGCACGCGATGGAGCTGCTGGACGGCGAGCGCACGCGTGTTCCAGTCGCTGGAGGATTCATTCCCCCAGGCGGGACAGGGTTCGCTGCGCGCGCTGGCGGGCTGCTTCGGCTTTTCGGGCGACGACGTCGAGAAGAAATGCCGGGTGCTTTCGGGCGGCGAGAAGGCGCGGCTGGTCATGGCGAACATGCTCTATCGACCCGCCGAACTTCCTGGTGCTGGACGAGCCCACCAACCATCTCGACCTGGCGACGAAGGAAATGCTGATCGAGGCGCTGTCGCAATACGAAGGCACCATGCTGTTCGTCTCGCACGACCGGCACTTCCTGGCGGCGCTGTCCAATCGCGTGCTCGAACTGACGCCCGAGGGCGTTCACAGCTACGGCGGCGGCTACACGGAATATGTCGCGCGCACGGGCCAGGAGGCGCCCGGCCTGCGGGGCTGAGCGCGCTGTTGCGAACTCAGCGCTGCTTCAGGAAATACTCGCCAAATTCGATCTTTCATCCCGCGCGACCAGGATTCGTCGGTGTTGCCTCTGATGTCGACGCTGCCCGAATAAAACGGCGCGCCGCCGTCGACGCGGTTCATATAGATGTTTTCGTTGAGGATCAGATTGCTGACCTTCTGCACCGTGCCGAAGGCGGCGATGTCGGCGCCGGCCTCGCGCGCCCATTCGATCTCGCAGCCGTTGCAGCCGGTGATTTCGGCGCTTTGCGCGATCCTGCGCAGCCCGGCCTCCGGCAGCGGCGCGATCTCGTAGCGGCCGGAGTCCGCCAGCATTTTGGCG
>CAVZKF010000021.1:0-155404 GCA_963775775.1 uncultured Alphaproteobacteria bacterium | reverse complement strand
GCTGGAGGCCGTGCTGGCCGGGCGCGACGTGCTGGCGGTGATGCCCACGGGCTCGGGAAAATCGCTGCTCTATCAATTGCCGGCGATGCTGCGGATCGGCCTCGTGGTGGTGGTCTCGCCGTTGATCGCGCTGATGCGCGATCAATTGCGCGCGCTCGAAGCGCTGGGGCCGCCCGCCGCGGCGCTGCACTCGGGCGAGGACGATTTCGAGATCGCGAGCGCCTATGAGGGCGTCGCCTCCGGCCGCGTGAAACTGCTTTACGTGGCGCCGGAAGGGCTGGCGCGGGAAGGAACGCTCGACCTCCTGCGCAAGGCGCGCGTCGCCTTGCTCGCGGTCGACGAGGCCCATTGCATATCCGGTACTGGGGTCACGATTTTCGGCCCGAATACGGACGCCTCGGCGAATTCGCGCGGAGCCTTGGAAGCCCGCCGATATTGGCGGTGACCGCCAGCGCCGGCCCTCGCACGCGAGACGACATAGCGGCGCTTTTGTTCCCGCATCCGCCGCGAGTTTTCTTGCGTTCCTTCGCCCGCGAAAACTTAGCGCTCGCCTTTCGCGAGCGGCGCGACGGGCTGCGTCAGCTCGCCGACTTCGTGGAGCGCCACGCCGGATCGAGCGGAATCGTTTACTGCAACTCACGCCGCAAGGTGGATGTGCTGGCGCGCGATCTTCGCGCTCTCGGCTTCGACGCCCTGCCCTATCACGCGGGTCAGGGCGGCGAGGAGCGCTCCGCGCATCAGGACGCGTTTTTCGCGCGCGAGGGCGTCGTCATGGTGGCGACCATCGCCTTCGGCATGGGCGTCGACAAGCCAAATGTGCGCTTCGTCGCCCACGCCGATCCGCCCGATTCGGTCGAGGGCTATTATCAGGAGATCGGCCGCGCCGGCCGCGACGGCCTTCCGGCGAACACGTTGCTGCTGTTCGACCGGCGCGAACTGGCGCGGCGCTGGAGGCCGCCCGGGGCGCTCGCCAACGATCCGGTCGCCCTGGCCGAATCCTTGCGCCGGCGGGCGATGGCGCGGCTTTGCGTCGCGCCGGGCTGCCGCTCGAAGGCTTTGCTCGCGGAGTTTGGCGAAGCGGGCGCGGCCTGCGGAAACTGCGATCATTGCCGCGGATCTTCGCCGCGCCGCGCCGCTCGAAGGCTTTTGCGATGGGCCTGCAAGCCGCCGCGCTGAGCTGGATGACGGGCCTTTGGGACGACGCCGGCGGTTTGGAAGACCTCGGCCAGAGGAAACGCCGCCGGCCGCGCCGGAGGAACTCGCCCTATCGCCCGAAACCCGCGTCCACGCGCTGACGGTGGCGCAGGAGCGTCTGCTGCGCGAACTGTTCGCGTCGCGGCTGGCGCTGGCGCGCGCGCGGGGGACCCCGCCGCGGCGGATCGCCAGCGACGACGCGCTGACCGCGCTTGCCCGCGGCTTTTCCAGCGACGCCGCGCTAAAAGGGGTCGATCCGCGAGACGCGCAAGTTTTCTTGGCGCTTCTGGCGCGATCGCGGCGAGACTAGTGGTTAAAATCTGACAGTGAGAACCTTATTCCGGGAATTAAGCGAGGAGGATGCGGGGGTCAGCAATGCGCCAAGACCAGACATTCCAGACCGAAGAGAAAATGGGCTCGGAAAATTGGCCCCTATTTGACAGCCAAAGGCATCGAGATCACCATCCCTAATGGAGAGGGAGCTTTGACCGCGACTGTGGCAATCTGGGAGAAGATGAGTAGATTTCTAGCACCACAAGCCGCACCAAGGGGCTATCCATGAGCGGCACGGAGCTGGCGGATTTGGCACAGTGGCTTCAGGTGGCGCAAAGCGTAGTCGCCATCATCGGACTCCCCATACTCATACTGACATTGTTGATGATTTGGCGGCAAGCGCAATACGCGCACCACACGGCAATGAGCCAAGTATATCAGAATACGGCCAGCGACTTTGGGGTCTTGCAGAGATATTTTATGGATAACCCTGAATATAGACCCTATTTCTACGACGGTAAAAGCATAGACCCACTCGATCCAGAATATTTACGAGTCTCGGCAATAGCGGAATTCTTACTTCACGCCGTGCACAACCTTACAATACATCGCAGGTACATGGAAGAGTATCCGTGGTATATTTGGGAGAGATCGCTGCGCGATATTTATAATAAGAGCCCAATACTGCAGCGCTTCCTGCATGAACATCCTGACTGGTATACAAACGAGGTACATAGGATACTCACGGGCAGATCTCCTACCTTGGATGCACGGACGACCTCGTAGCGCGAGCATGTTTGCCCCCTATAGCGCCAAACAGGAAATGAACTGGGATGGCGCTAAAGCGGCCCGATACGACAGGCCGTCCGGGAGACCCTGATTAGTTTCATGGCGGCGACCGCTCAGGCGTAGGCTGAGGCCGCCGACGCCGCACAGCGAGGCATCGCGCGCGCCAAGCAGCGGTGAGCCTGCGCGCAACGTCGGACCGAGGGCAGTCCGACGCGGGTGTAACCGATGAGGATAGCGCTTTTAATCCTGTTCACCGAGAGTTTGAACGTACGTCTTACCGTACGGATAGAAGAGTTCCTTGCGGCCTTGATGCCACGCGGCTTTGAGTTCGGACGTTGTGATGTCCCAGTCCGGCCGGCATTTCTTCGTAACGGCGCGTAGGTCCTGGCGAAGATCTTCCAGAGTGGGCCGGCCGAAGAACCAGTAGCCATTGTAGATCTTATAAATAACGAGACCAGGCTCGAGGACAATCACGTGGGGGATCACGGGATTGTTAACAGGATCAGTGTATTCGGCGATGTCGAGATCTTTTTGGATCTTACGCCCAGCGTCGGAGAGGAAAGGCCAGTGGGCGCCAACTCCGCTACGATATTCATTCGTCTGAGTGATATTATCGGTGCTAATCGTGACAAGCCGGCAATAGGCAACCTCGAGTTCGCGATGGAGTTCGACAAGCCCCTCAGCCTGCCGGCGGTCTTTGGGGCAGAAACCTCCACGGCTGAGGACAACAACCATTGGATGTTGTCCTTGCAGTTCGGAGAGCTTCCGGCGTTTCGCTGTGTGGTCGGAAAGCTCATAATCGGGGAAGATAGCCCCCGGAATTATGTCAGATCGCATGTGGAATCCTCCACGGTTGGATGTGCGTTGGTCGTTACGGGTTCGATCGTTTAAATGTCGCCGAATTTAAAATTGTTAAGACATGCGGCCCAGGTCGCATTTGGGTCAAATTCGGTCCAACCGCGGCCGCTCGCGACATTTCATGTCGCGACTATCAAGCGTTAGATTTCCGCCACCCGTCCATGCCGATTTGTTCTCGCCTCGGCGCCGCTCTTGCTGGATCAACTCCTTGATGAAATCCGACGCCCCTCTGTCCAAGCCCGAACTTTACCGCGTGATGGCGGGCCTGTGCCTCGCCATGCTGCTGTCGGCGCTGGACCAGACCATCGTCGTCACGGCTCTGCCGACGATTGGCGTCGAACTCGGGGATTTGAAGGCGTCGCCCTGGATCGTCACCGCCTATCTCGTCGCGGCGACCATCGTCACGCCGCTTTATGGCAAGCTCGCCGACATCCATGGCGGCCGCATCATGCTGATGGTCGGCATCGCCATATTTATCGTCGGCTCCGCCGCCTGCGCGCTCGCGCCCAACATGATTCTGCTGGCCGGCGCCCGCGCGCTTCAGGGGATGGGCGGCGGCGGGCTGATCTCGCTGGCGCAGACGATCATCGCCGACCTCGTAAGTCCGCGCGAACGCGGGCGCTACCAGACCTATTTCGCGGCGGTCTTCGTCACCTCGAGCGTCGCCGGCCCGCTGCTCGGCGGGCTGTTCGCGCATTATCTGCACTGGTCGCTGATTTTCTGGATCAATCTGCCGCTGGGACTGCTCGCCTTCTTCTTCGCCAACACCGCGCTGAAGCGTCTTCCGAGCCGCCGCCATCCTCATAAACTCGATTATCTCGGCGCGGGCCTGCTGGCGCTAGCCTCCGGCCTTTTGGCGCTGGCGCTCAGCCAGCGCGGCGCGCCGCTTTCGTCAATCCTCGAACCGCTGGCGCTCTCGTCGCTGTTCTGGGCGCTGTTCTCCTGGCGGCTGCGGAGCGCGGAGGAGCCGTTCATTCCGCTCAGCGTTCTCAGCGACGCGGTGGCGCGCAACGCCGCGCTCTCGGGCGCATTCGGACTTGGCGCCTTTGTCGGCCTTTCCGTGGTCATGCCGGTCTATTTCGAGGGACGCCTGGGGCTTTCCGCCGACGGTTCCGGTCTGGCCTTGATCCCGATGATGGTGGGCACGGTCGTGGGCGCCACGCTGTCGGGGCGGTCGATGGGGCATCTTGCCCATTACAAGACGCCCGCGATGCTCGGGCTCGCCTTCGCCGGCGCGGCGGCGTTGATTCTGGCGTGGCGGCTCTCCGACCTTTCGCTGTGGTCGCTCATCGCGCTGTTGACGCTCGCGAGTTTTGGAGTTGGCACGATGCTGCCGATCAGCACGGTCTGCGTGCAGAACTCGGTCGAGATTCGCAATCTCGGCTCCGCCACGGCGGTCATGCAATTTGTCCGGCAAATCGGCTGCGCGCTGATCGTGGCGCTGCTCGGCGCGCTGGTGATGGGCGATGGCGCGAGTTTAAACGCGGCGCGAAACATCGGCGGCGCGGCTGCGCTCGAAGGGCTCGGGGCGTCTTTCCACCTGGTGTTTTTCGTAATCGCGATATGTCTGGGCGCTTCGCTGTTGTTTCTCGTCCGCATGGAGGAGAAGCCGCTGCGCGAGACGCCGGCGGCGCCAAGGCCGGCCCGACCCTGACGACGAGACCGCGAAGGCGACATGCGCGCTCAATCGAGACGGGCGACCAGAATCCAGGCGGCGGAAAAGACCAGCGTGACGATGAGCAGAGCCGCGAAAACCATTGCGATCGCCGGCGCGGAACGTCGATCTAATTTCATGACGACCCCATCGGCGCCGCGAGGAAACTCCGACGCGGAACGCGTCGCCAAATTATTTTGACGCGCTTTCCTAACGCGAACCGGCGCCCGGTTCGCGCGAAAACGCTCTATTGCCCCGCGCCGAAAAATATCAGTCGCGAAAGGTTCGTGTAGTTCGCCTCGACGACCATCATCGCCATCAAGACCAACACCGCCCCTGGCGGAAGCAGAATGGCCATCACCAGGGCGAGCCGCTCCCAGGCCATGTGCATGAAGATCGCGACAATCAAGCCTGGCTTTCATCATCATGAACAGGACGATCAAGAACCAGCGAACATAGCCGTGAAAGTCGAAATAATCGACGAGGTAGGAACAAGTGCTGAGCACGAACAGCGCGGCCCAGACCACGAGGTAAAGCTTGATCGGATGCTGCTGCCCATGCGCCGCCGCGGGCCGCCGGCGCCTTGGCGGGCGCCGCATGCTCGATGGCCGGCGCGGTCGCGCCGCTCGTTAGCTCCATTTCCATATCCATGCTCGTTCCCCTTAGGCGTTGTCGGCGTTCTCACCAAAGATAGAAGAACGCGAAGATGAAGACCCAAACGAGATCGACGAAATGCCAGTAGAGGCCCGTGATCTCGATGATCTCGTAGCGGCCCCGGCGGCCGTTGAAGCCGATACGTCCGGTGTCGTAGTCGCCGCGCCAGACATTTATGCCGATGGCGATCAGAAAGATCACGCCGACCGACACGTGGAAGCCATGAAAGCCGGTGATCATGAAGAAGCACGAACCGAATTGCTCGGCGCCGAAGGGATTGGCCCAGGGACGCACGCCCTCGCGGATCAGCTTGGTCCATTCGAACGCCTGCATCCCGACGAACGACGCCCCGAACGCGGCGGTGACCCACATCAAGATCGCGGCTTTGACGCGGTCATGAGCATAGCCGAAATTGACCGCCATCGCCATCGTGCCGCTGCTGGTGATCAGGATGAATGTCATGATGGCGATCAGGATGAGCGGAATTTCCTTGCCATTGATCGTCAGGGCGAAGACTTCGCTGGGATGCGGCCAGGGCACGGTCGTCGACATCCGCGCGGTCATGTAGGAAATCAGAAAGCAACTGAAGATGAAGGTGTCGCTGACGAGGAAGATCCACATCATGGTCTTGCCCCAGGAGGCGCTCTTGAACGAGCGTTGATCCGAGGACCAATCGGTGATCACCCCGCGCAATGGCGCCAAGCTATCTTGAGCATGTCGCTCGTTCGTCAAGGCCGGCTCCGTCGTCATGGATTCCATCCCCTCTCTTTTAGGAAAGCAGCCGACGGCAAATGACGCCGAAATTATCGGCCCAGCCCGCGAGCATCGCGAACAGCAAAAGCCACACGAACAGCAGAAAATGCCAATAGATGGCGCAGAGTTCCACGCTCGCCGCCAAATCGGCGTTGTCGCGTCCGCTCCAGGCCTTGCGAGCCGTCCGGGCGAGCGCGGCCAGGCCGCCGACAAGATGCAGCGCATGCGCTCCGGTCAGCAGATAGAAGAAGGCGTTGGCGGGGTTGCTCGATGCGTAAAGGCCTTGCGCCGCCAACTCCCGCCATGCCCACAACTGGCCGAGCAGGAACAACAAGGCGCATCCGCCGCCAACCAGCAGCCAGCTCTTGAGGTCATCGGTTTCGCGCCGATTGGCGGCGCGTCGCGCCAGATCCAGCGCGACGCTGCTCGCGATCAGGACGGCCGTGTTGAACCACAAAATCCCTGGAATTGGCGGCGCCCGCCAGTCCGGCGCGTCCATGCGCATGAAGAACGCGGCGCACAGCAGCGAGAACAGGCAGCCGGCGACGGCGAGAAAAATCCCGAGGCCCACCTTGGCGGCGGGCGGGCGCGGCAAAAGCTCCGCGCCGGGGAAATCGGCGATCTCGCCTTCCTCGGCGAATGACGATCGCAGCACGCCCTGCTTTGCCAGCCACCACAGGGCGACGGAGGCGATCAGGACGAAGAACAGGCCCATCACGCTCATGGCGAGTGCTCTCCCTTCAAGGGCGGCGCGTTCTGCGGCAGGTAATCCTCCGGCGCGCCGGGAACGCTATAGGCATAGGGCCAGCGATAGACGATGGGCAGTTCCTTGCCCCAATTGCCGTGGCCGGGCGGCGTCTCCGGCGTCTGCCACTCCAGCGACGCGGCGCGCCAGGGATTGCCGCCGGAGGGCTTGCCGTGGCGCAGGCTCCAGAACACGTTGAAGAAGAAGATCGCCTGCGCCGCGCCGACGATCAGCGCAGCCACGGTGATGAATATGTTTAGCGCGGCCGCGGAATGAGGCACGAAGGCGGTCTCGCCCAGCTCGTAGAAGCGGCGCGGCACGCCGAGAACGCCAAGATAATGCATCGGAAAAAAGATCGCATAGGCGCCGAGGAAGGTGATCCAGAAGTGAATCTTGCCGAGCGTCTCGTCGAGCATTCGCCCCGTGATCTTCGGATACCAGTGATAGATCGCGCCAAAGATCACCAGAACCGGCGCGACGCCCATCACCATATGGAAGTGGGCGACGACGAACATCGTCGCCGACAGCGGCACGTCGACGATGACATTGCCAAGATAAAGGCCGGTGATGCCGCCATTGACGAAGGTGACGATGAATCCGAGCGCGAACAGCATCGGCGTCGTGAAGTGAATGTCGGCGCGCCACAGCGTGAGAACCCAATTATAGACCTTGATGGCCGTCGGCAGCGCGATCGCGAGCGTCGTCACCGCGAAGAAGAAGCCGAACAGCGGATTCATGCCGCTGACATACATATGATGGCCCCACACCACCATGCTGAGAACGCCGATCGCGACGATCGCCCAGACCATCATGCGATAGCCGAAAATATTCTTGCGCGCATGCGTGCTGATCAGATCGGACACGATGCCGAAGGCGGGCAGCGCGACGATGTAGACCTCCGGATGGCCGAAGAACCAGAACAAATGCTGAAACAGGATCGGACTGCCGCCGTTGTATTTCAGATGCTCTCCGCCCTCGACGACGCTCGGCATGAAGAAACTGGTGCCGAGCGTGCGGTCCAGCAGCAGCATGACGCAGGCGACGAAGAGACCGGGAAAGGCGAGCAGCGCCATCACCGCCGCGGCGAAAATGCCCCAAACGGTCAGCGGCATCCGCATCAAGGTCATGCCGCGCGTGCGACCTTGCAGCACCGTCACGACATAGTTCAATCCGCCCATCGTGAAGCCGACGATGAACAGGATCAGCGAGGCCAGCATTAGAATGATGCCGTAATCATTGCCCGGCGTGCCGGACATGATGGCCTGTGGCGGATAGAGCGTCCAGCCGGCGCCCGTTGGACCGCCAGGCACGAAGAAGCTCGCGGCGAGCACCAGCGTGGCGAGCAGATAGACCCAATAGCTCAGCATATTGACGTAAGGGAAAACCATGTCCCGCGCGCCGACCATCAGCGGGATGAGATAATTGCCGAAGCCGCCGAGAAATATGGCGGTCAGCATATAAACCACCATGATCATGCCGTGCATGGTGACGGCCTGGTAATAACGACTCGCGTCGATGTAAGGGATGGCGCCGGGGAAGGCCAGTTGCAGGCGGATCATCCAACTCATCACCAGCGCGACCAGTCCAATCGCGATCGCGGTTCCCGCGTATTGAATCGCGATGTATTTCGCGTCCTGACTGAAGACGTAATGCGTCAACCAGCTCTTGGCGTGATAAAGCTCGACGTCTTCGACCTCGGCGGGCGGCGGAAGAACATTTTCCTTTTCCCCTAGCGTCGCGTCGGTCATTGATCGCTTCTCCTCTCGCCTTGCTTACCGCCAGTCACATCGTTGGTGGCGCCGCGCTCACCAGGCCGAGGCCCGTCGGTCGTGGACCGCGTCGCCTCTCCGCGACTGCGCGAAGGTCTGCTGCGCCGCGAGCCAGGTCTTGAAGTCATCTTCCGACTCGATCACGAGCTTGGCGCGCATCTGCGGATGTCCAGTGCCGCAGAACGCGGCGCACAGAATCTCGAACTCGCCGATCTTGGTCGGAGTGAACCAGAAATAGGTGACGATCCCCGGCACCAGATCCATCTTCGCGCGGATCTCCGGCACGTAGAAATCGTGCAGCACGTCGATGGAACGGAGCAGCATTTTGATCGGCTTGCCGATCGGCAAATGCAAATCGCCGCTTGAAGCCAAAATGTCGTCCTGCCCACGCGGATCGTTCGGATTCAGGCCGTAGGGATTATTCGCGTCGATGAAAAGGGCGTCCGTCGAGCCCAGGCGGTTGTCGGCGCCGGGAAAGCGGAAGCTCCACTGCCATTGCTGGCCCATGGCCTCGACTTCCATCGCCCCTTCGGGCACGTTTATGAACTGTCCCCACACGAACAACCCCGGCGCCAAAAGCGCGACGACGGCGAGCGTGGTGCCGATCGCGAGCCAGCCTTCGAGCTTTTGGTTTTCGGGCTCGTAGGCGGCGCGGCGGCCCTCTATGTGGCGGAAGCGGAACAGGCAATAGGCCATGAACAAAATGACGGCGACGAACCCCGCCGCCGTGATCCAAAACGTCGCCCCCATCATATTGTCGATGTAGCCCCAGTTCGAGGCGATCGGAGTTAGCCGCCACGGGCTGAGAAAGTGGAACAACAGCGATGCGGCCACCACCGCCACCATGATCAGCGCGACCAGCATTTTTTCGTTGCCTCCGAAAAGAGGGTGAAGCGGACGCCCAGTCAGTCTTATAGTAATATACAGTTACGCACGAAAATTGCGTTCCGTCAAAAGCAGGCCGCCATTGGCGCGTCCGAAAACCGGAAAATGGCGGGCTCTTTCGCCGGAAGGATAAAAATTCGCGGCCAAGCCAACTCCCCTGTTCTTCGCGGGCCCGCGGGCGCTCTGGAAAAAGCTGCAACCCCGCCGACTCGACGCCTCGCCCTGTTTTCGTGAAGCCGCGCTGTTATTCGAGCGCGTCCGTCAGCACGACGCCGCAAAAGGCTCCAAGCGCCGCGCTGGCTATGGCGCCGGGAAAACCAATCACGACAAGCCCAATAGAGCCGCCGATTACGGCGCCGACAACGACGAGCGCGATCGCGGCCGCCGGAAAGCTGCCCTCCTGGAACATGTGAGGCATGGAACGTCTCCGCTTTTAGCGAGAACGCGTCGCGGCGCGCCGTGTTCTCATTTTTTCCGCAACTAGAGCGCTTCCGGGGAATGTGAAGCCGTGGCGAGAAATATCGCGACGCGGGCTCGGGCGTCGCCAGGACACAAAAAAAGCCCGCCGCTGGGCGCGGCGGGCTTGTGATTTCTCGTCTATGGCGCGGGTTACGCGGCGGCGACGGGCAGCGCCGCCTTGGCCTGGTCGACAATCGCCGCGAAAGCCGCCGGCTGGTTGATGGCGAGGTCCGACAGAACCTTGCGGTCGATCGTGACGCCGGCCTTGTTCAGCCCGTCGATGAAACGCGAATAGGTGATGCCGAATTCGCGCACGGCGGCGTTAAGGCGCTGGATCCACAGACCGCGAATCGTGCGCTTCTTGGCCTTGCGGTCGCGCGTCGCATATTGCATCGAGCGATCGACGGCGGCCTTGGCGGCGCGAATGGTGTTCTTGCGGCGGCCGTAAAAGCCCTTGGCGGCCTTCAGTGTTTTCTTGTGCTTGGCGTGGGACGTGACGCCCCGTTTGACGCGAGCCATGATCGAACTCCTTGCAGAAATCTTGCGTTGTGTCGCTTGCGGGGGATTTTTGCCGGCTTAGCCGTTCGGCAAAAAATACTTCTTGATGTTGTCGCCGTCTGTCTTGAACAGAACGGACGTTCCCCGCAGATTTCTGATCTGCTTGTTCGTGCGCTTGATCATGCCGTGGCGCTTGCCCTTCTGGGCGTAGACCACCTTGCCTGTGCCGGTGATCTTGAAGCGCTTTTTCGCGCCGGATTTGGTCTTCAACTTGGGCATTTTGCTCTCCTGGGCTTTGAGCCCGTTAGTTTTTCGCGCGCCGAAAGCCTTTCGGCGACGTTTGGCGCGCATTCGCTTGAGCGAAAAAAACCGCCCCGGCAGCCCATCACTGGCCGGGCGGTTTAGAGTGGGGCTTATAAGCCGAGCCGGGGGCAAAAAGCAAGAGAGTCGCGCGTCGGGCAGCGAGTTGAATGTGAAATTCCGGCGGGCGCCGCGGTTCTGGGCCCTCCAATCAATCGCTCTTCGCCGCGTCGCCGCCAGTTCGCGAAAGAAAGTAGGTTTTCAACGCGCACTCCGCGTTGTAGGGTGGGACGCAACCGACGGTCAAGCTGTCGATGCAAGCGTCGGCCGCGTTCGATCTGGACGCCGTGAAGGCCAAGGTTGAAAAAGCCATCACGGCGCGAGAGGCAGTGTTCGCGCCTTGGATGCACCGGGCGGCTCCGATGGGTCGCCCTTGCGAAATCTGACGAGAGGGGCGCGGCTCATCACGAAAAATCTCCGTGCAAAGCTACTTTATGCGCCAATGTCCGCGGCGCGGGCCCGCGTGAGCCTCCGTTGTCGATGAGCCGAATTATCCAAAGCCTCCGAATGTGGATGTCGGATTGTCAATCCTATTGTTGATGGGAGTATGAAATGATGAAGAAGCACATGATAATGCTCGCGGCCGTATTGGCTGCGGCGCTGGCCGGATGCGCCAGCGTGGGCGCGGAGAACACGGAAGCCATGTTGGCGGCGGCGCAATTCACGATGAAGAAGGCTGACACGCCCGCCAAGCTCGCTAAGCTAAAGGCCATGACTTCAGAATAGAATTATGGTGCACACGAAGAACGGAAAAAATTATTACGTTTATGCTGACGCCGCCCAATGCCAGTGCGTCTACATCGGCAACGAAACGTCCTATCAAAACTATCAACAGATCCGCATCGCCAAGAATATCGCCGACGAGCAGCAGGCGGCCGCGGAAATGAATCAAGCCGCCATGATGGATTGGAACGCCTGGGGTCCTTGGGGGCCGGGGTTCTATTAACGATCGCCGCCGGGCGCTCGATCTGGGGCGCGCCGGCCGCCAGATTTCCATTACAAAAGGTTGTCCTAGTTAATATGCCGACTCTAATCGTGGAACTCGATGCTGGGCGCGGCTATGGCTCGGTCAGGCCCAATTCGCGCAGCTTTTTCTTGGTCAGACCCGATGCGACGATGCGATGCGATTGACGAATGTGGTCTTTCAATTCTTCGTCCGAGAGCCCTGGCTTGGCATGATGCTGGATCCATTTCATGCCGCGAGAGGCTAGATAGGGCGCCGGGCGCAGCCCCGGCCGCTGCTTCAGCATTTCGTACGAAATATCGCTTGTCTTGAAAGTGAAGGCCGGTTCGCCGTCCGCCCAGCCGCCAATGGCGAAAACCTTGTCGCCAACTTTCCACACATGCGCTCCTCCCCATTGGACCACATGGTTCGTGGCTGGAAGGGCGCCGCAATACCCGTTGAACTCGTCGTAGGTCATTCGTCGTCCAGGGTCGGCGCCCCGCGCGACCAAGGCGTCGCTAGCTAATATTCACGATTTTCGCGCTTTCGTGAACGGCCTCGAGCGTATCTCCGACGCTCTTGCCGAGCAACGCCGCGGCGAGCGGCGCGACATGCGGCAGCAGACCCTTCGCTGGATCCGCCTCGTCCTCGCCGACGATTTTGAACGACCGATTCTCGCCGCTGGCGAGTTCAAGCTCGACGCGGTGGCCAAAGCGCACATGCGACTTATCGGCGATCGGATGCACGATCTCGGCGCTGCCGCGGCGCGCCGTCCAATAGCGCAGTTCGCGCTGCGCCAGAGCCAACGCGTGCTGATCGTCTGCGATAGTCGCCCGCTCGACCTCGGCGTGCTGGCGCGTCAACTCCGCCTCGATCCGCGCAAAACCCTCAGGCGTCACGAGATTGCGATAGGGGCTAACCGGCCGGTCGGCGATGTCCTCGCGCACGATGTCGTCCTGTTCGCGGATGAAGGCGCTGCTCATGACTCTCTCTCGCTTTGATCTATCTCAATAAGCGCGGGACTTGCGATGCTCATGCTTATGACAATGGGACTTCGGCGCCAAAAGCGCAATATGGCGAAACCCCTCATCGTTAGAGGGGCACTATCGGGAGGATTTCGCTCTGATAGGCCCGAAAGGGCGAAGCGAGCCGGAAGGAGCGCCGCCGAACACGCTACAGACCCAAATCCTGGGGCGGGTTCTCCTCGCCGCCGCGCATCCCGTATTTGTACCGCGACCATAGTTGCTCGTGCAGCATAGTAGAGCGCGATCTTAGCCACCGCTTCCGTCGCGGTGATCGGCCAAGCGCGAGGCCGACGTCTCGCGTAAAACCGAACACCACGATGAAAGTCAGAATGACTCCCGAGCACGCGCCAGGACAGCGCCTTCGCGAGGCTGCGGCGGCGCGATTGCAACAGCGGGGTCGGCGGCGTCGGCAGGCCCTCCATCGAGGAATAGCTCATCTCCAGCAGCGCCGGGGCGCCGCGTTCCGAGTTTTGCGCCGATGTCACCATGCCGACCGCGACCGTCTCGTTGGTGATGCGGTCGATAAGAATAAAGCCGCCGGTCTCGCGGTTCTCATTGTAAGGATCGCAGACGACGACCGACTCGAGCGTCAGCTCCGCCTCGCCAATCGCGTTGAAGTCGAGCGTCTCGTCCGCCGCGAGCAGGGGCGCCGCGAGGCCGGTTTCGATCTCGATGCGCGCGGTGACCGCTTTGACGCTCGCCGGCGTCGTCTTCGCGCCGATCTTGAGCAGATAGCTCTTGCCGAGCGTTAGCGGCTCGCGCACCAGCCACAGGAGTTTCGCCTGCAAGCGGTCGCCGACCTTGGCCGGCGAGACCGGCGAGCACAGCAGATCGCCGCGCGAAATGTCGATCTCCTCGGTGAGCGTCAACGTCACCGACTGACCGCACACGGCGCTTCTGAGATCGCCGTCCGCCGTGACGATGCGCGCGACTTGCGTGTCGCGGCCAAGCGGCAGAATGCGCACGATGTCGCCGGGCTGCACGTTGCCGCCGCAGATAAAGCCGGAGAAGCCCCGGAAATCATGGCTCGGGCGGTTGACCCATTGCACGGGATAGCGGAACGGCGCGATGATCGAGCCGTCTTCGAGCGCGACGCTTTCGAGGTAGGCTAGCAGCGGCGGCCCGTCGAACCACGCCATTTTGTCGCCCGCCTTGACGAGATTGTCGCCGTCCTTGGCGACCAGCGGCAGCACGTAGATCGACACGAAGCGCAGATGTTCGGCGAAGACGCGAAAATCCTTTTCGATCTGGCGAAACACCTCTTCGCGGTAGTCCACAAGGTCCATCTTGTTGACCGCGACGACGACGTGGCGCACGCCCAGCATCGACACGATCACGCTGTGGCGCTGCGTCTGCGCCAGAATGCCCTTGCGCGCGTCGACCAGCAGCACCGCGAGATCGGCGGTCGAGGCGCCGGTCGCCATGTTGCGGGTGTATTGCTCGTGCCCCGGCGTGTCGGCGACGATGAACTTGCGCTTGTCGGTCGCGAAATAGCGATAGGCGACGTCGATGGTGATGCCTTGCTCGCGCTCGGCGGCGAGGCCGTCGACGAGCAGCGCGAAATCGAGTTCCTCGCCTTGCGTGCCGTGCTTCTTCGAGTCCTTTTCGAGCGTTTCGAGCAGATCGTCCTGCGCGAGGCCGGCGTCGTAGAGCATCCGGCCGATCAGCGTCGATTTGCCGTCGTCGACCGAACCGCAGGTGATGAATTGCAGCAGCGGCTTTTCGGCCGCGGGACGATGGGAGGTCGTCTCCGGCGTTGGCGCGGGTCCGCCGTGCATTTAAAAATATCCTTCTTGTTTCTTTTGTTCCATCGAGGTCGCGCCGTCGTGGTCGATCAAGCGCCCCTGCCGTTCGGACGAGCGGCTCACGCGCATCTCCTCGATGATCGCGTCCAGCGTCGCCGCCGTGCTCTCGATCGCGCCGGTCAGCGGATAGCAGCCGAGCGTGCGGAAGCGCACCATCTTTTGTTCGACGACCTCGCCGGGCAGCAGCTTCATGCGGTCGTCGTCGACCATGATCAGCGCGCCGTCGCGCAGCACCACCGGGCGCGGCTTGGCGAAATAGAGCGGCACGACGGGAATGTTTTCGCGCGCGATATAATCCCACACATCGGCCTCGGTCCAATTGGACAGCGGAAACACCCGCAGGCTCTCGCCGGGGCCTTTGCGCGCGTTGTAAAGGCGCCAGAATTCGGGCCGCTGGTTCTTTGGATCCCAGCGATGCTGCGCCGTGCGGAAGGAGAGGACGCGCTCCTTGGCGCGCGACTTTTCCTCGTCGCGCCGCGCGCCGCCGAAGGCGGCGTCAAAGCGCCATTTGTCGAGCGCCTGTTTCAGCGCTTCGGTCTTCATGATCTCGGTGTGCAGTTTCGATCCATGCACAAAGGGATTTATGCCCATCTCGACGCCGGTGGGATTGATGTAGACCAGCAGTTCGACGCCCAGCTCCTTGGCGCGCTGGTCGCGGAAGGCGATCATTTCCTTGAACTTCCATGTCGTGTCGACATGCAGCAGCGGAAACGGCGGCTTCGAGGGATAAAACGCCTTCATCGCAAGATGCAGCATGACCGCCGAATCCTTGCCGATGGAATAGAGCATCACGGGACGTTCGCATTCGGCGACGACCTCGCGCATGATATGAATGCTCTCGGCTTCGAGCCGGTCGAGATGGCCGAGCTTGCGGATCGCCAGCGAACTCATCACGCGTCCTCGCCAGTTTTCGCCGACTCGCCTACTGGCGCGGGACCGCGGCGCAAGACGCCGTCCTCGCCGACGTGCAGGCCGCATTCCTTCTTGGCGTCTTCCTCCCACCACCAGCGGCCCGCGCGCTCGCTTTCGCCGGGCTGAACGGCGCGCGTGCAAGGCGCGCAGCCGATCGACAGAAAGCCTTGCGCGTGCAGTTCGTTCACCGGCACGTCGAACTCCTCCGTCGCGGCGACGATCTTCTCGCGGCTGTAGTCGATCAGCGGATTGACCTTGAGCAGCTTGTGGCCGGCGTCGAATTCGACGATGTTGAACGCTCCGCGCTCGGCGGATTGATCGGCGCGCAAGCCCGGTGATCCAGGCGGAGGCGCCGGCCAGCAGCCGCGTCAAAGGCTCGACCTTGCGCAAATGGCAGCAGGCCTTGCGATTTTCGACCGATTTGTAAAAGCCGTTGACGCCATGCTCGCGCACCCAGTCCTGCAAGGGCTCGGCTCGCGGATAGACGGCGGCGATGCGGCGGGCGTAGCGCGCCTCGGTGCGCTCCCACAGATTCATAAGTTTGCGGAAACAATCGGCCAGTGTCGAGCGTCGCGACTTCAATGTCGAGGCCGCGCGTGAAAATCACGTGAGTGATCCATTGATCCTCTATGCCGAAACTCGTGGTGAAGACGATGCGGCCTGGCACGAATTCGCGCACCAATTGCAAACGATGATCGAGATCGAGCGGCGCGAGGCGCGGCCCCAGCACATCGGCGAGCGACGGTTTCATGATGTCGCCTTTCTCCGGCGTTCGAGGATCGAGCTGCGCGTCCCATAGCCTTGTTGATAGAACTCGCTATAGGCGCCGAGCGCCGCGCGCCATTGCGCCTCGTCCTGCCGCGCCGCGAGATCGGCGGGGATTTCGATGGTGTCGAAGCCGCATTGGCGCGCGTGAACGGACTGATCCGCGACAAGGCGTCCGCTGGCGCGCAATTCGCCGGTGAAGCCTGCGCGCCGCAACAAGCCGCGCCAGCGAGAAGCCGCGCCCGTCGGCGAAGGCAGGAAAGGCGACGGCGATCAAGGCGAGGCTCGAAAAATGGGGCGCCAGAGCGGCCGGATCGGTCGTGTTGGCGACGATCACGCCCAGCGGCCTGTCGGCGGGCAAGGCCGCGAGAGCTTCGTCCAAGCGCTTTTGCGAGACGATGATCTTGCCGGCTTTCGGCAAATCTTCTTCGTCGGCGAGGCGGCGCCAATCGTTCTCGACGAATTTGCCGTCAGATATCAGCGCCATCTTCGCCCTCCCGCCGCAGCACGTCCTTGAAGCGGGCGTGGCCCAACCGCCGCCATGTGTCGATGAAACGCTCGTCGCCCTGGCGCTCCGCGAGATAGAAGTCGACAATATGTTCGATCACATCGGGCACTTGATCGGCGGTGACGCCGGGGCCGAGCAATTCGCCGATCGATGCCGAAAGCGAAGGATCGCCGCCGAGCGTGATCTGATAGGATTCCTGGCCCTTTTTTTCGAGCCCGAGAATGCCGATGGCGCCGATGTGGTGATGACCGCAAGCGTTGATGCAGCCCGAAATCTTTATGCCGAGCTTTCCGATCAGGCGTTGCCGTTCTGGGTCCGCGAAGCGGCGAGAAATCGCCTGCGCGATCGGGATCGAGCGCGCCGTCGCCAATGCGCAATAGTCGAGGCCGGGACAGGATATGATGTCGGTCAGCAGCCCGGCGTTGGCGGTCGCCAGCCCCGCCGCCTCCAGCATCCGCCACAGCGCGAAAAGGTCGTCCTTCTTCACATGCGGCAGGATGATGTTCTGCTCGTGGCTGACGCGCAATTCCCCAAAGCCGAACTTTTCGCTGGCGTCGGCGAGCGCGCGCATTTGCGCCGAAGTCGCGTCGCCGGGAACGCCGCCGATGGGCTTTAGCGACACGGTGACGATGGCGTAGCCGGGCGTCTTGTGCTCGTGAACATTGACGTCGACGAAGGCTTTGAACGCCGCGTTCGCGCGCTTAGCCTCTTCCAGCGCCGCCGACGCGGCCGGCAAGCTCTCGTATGGCGGGGGCGCGAAAAAGCCGGCGATGCGGGCGAACTCTTGCGCGTCGTGCTGGAACGGCGCGCGGTCCATCGCGGCGAACTCGGCTTCGATCTGCGCCTTTATCTCCTCTATGCCGGTCTCGTGCACGAGGATCTTGATGCGCGCCTTGTATTTATTGTCGCGGCGGCCGAAGCGGTTGTAGACGCGCAGGATCGCCTCGAGATAGGCGAGCAAATCTTCGCGCGGCAGAAATTCGCGCACGGTCTTGCCGATGAAGGGCGAGCGCCCGAGGCCGCCGCCGACAATCACCTCATAGCCGGGCTCGCCTTTGTCGTCGCGATGAATGCGCAGGCCGATGTCATGCGCCTTGATCGCGGCGCGATCATGCTCCGCGCCCGTCACCGCGATCTTGAACTTGCGCGGCAGGAAGCTGAATTCCGCGTGCAGGCTTGACCATTGCCGCAAGAACTCCGCCGTCGGGCGCGGGTCTTCCACTTCGTCGACGGCGACGCCGGCGAAATGATCGGCGGTGACATTGCGGATGCAATTGCCCGAGGTCTGGATGGCGTGCATCTCGACCTCGGCGAGCGCCTCCAGAATATCGGGAACGTCGACCAGTTTCGGCCAGTTGTACTGGAGATTCTGGCGCGTGGTGAAATGGCCGTAGCCCTGGTCCCATTTGTCGGCGATGTCGGCGAGGCGGCGCATCTGGCGCGCGGTCAACGTCCCGTAGGGAATGGCGACGCGCAGCATATAGGCGTGCAATTGCAGATAGAGCCCGTTCATCAGCCGGAACGGGCGGAACTCGTCTTCCGTCATCGCGCCTTCGAGGCGGCGGGCCACCTGCCGTCGAAATTCGGCGACGCGCTCGCGCACGAAGGCCGTGTCGTAAGCGTCGTAAAGATAGGTCGTCGTCGGCGCGTTGGGGCGCGCCGCCTGTTGCGGGTCATGCGCGGTCATCGTGGCTCTCCCGCCTGCGCCGATCGGGCCTGTTTGCCGAGATCGCGACGAACGCTCGGCCCCTTGATCCGCATTTTTTCGCGATAATGCAGCGGCTCCGGCGCGCCGCCCGCGCCGATCGCCACGTCGGCGAGATAGATGTCGACGACGCGATTGGCGGCGACGTCGGCCTTGCCGCGCGCCTCCAGCGCCGCCGCCTCGTCGCTGTCGCGGGCGACGCTGGCTTGGCGATGATCGCGCGCCCAGCCCGAGGGCCCAAGGAACAGCACCTCGCCGTCGCGCAGGTCGCTGGCGAACAGAATTTGTGGATTTTTCAACTGCGTCATCACACCGCCAAGGGGATTGTCAGCCGCAGCCCGTCCAAGTCGTCCGACCAAATGATTTGGCAGGAGAGGCGGGAGTTTTCGAAGATCAGCGGCAATTCGTCGAGCTTTTCCAGTTCGTCCTCCCGAGGCGGCGGAACCTTGTCGACCCATTCGGGGTCGATGAGAACGTGACATTCCGCGCACGCCAGCGCGCCGCCGCAAGTGTTTTCCATGCGCAAGCCCGTAATCGCGCAGGATTTCCATCAGCCGCCAGCCTTCGACGGGCTCGATCGCATGGGTGACGCCCGCGCGATCCTCGACATGGATCACGGTCGTCGGCCTCTCCAAGCGCGCCTTCGCTTCGTGCATACGCCCGCCTCGTTTCCCCGCGCCGTCGCGCGAGAGCGCCCTTCGCTGGCGCGAAATAACGCGCGATTACCGTCATCGCGAGGCCGCGCGAGCCGCGAATGTCCGGTTTGAGCAAATGTTACATACCTGTCGTCGAGCGAATGTCAATTCACTTTAACAAATCGCGATATCGCAATATATCACCTAAAAAATCAGTTGAATTTTCCCACAGCTAACTTGAAGCTTGGCGTTAACCGTCGCTAGGTTGTAAATCAAATTTGTCAAGATTTTAGGAATCGCCCGTGCGCGAACGCCGCGCCGATGCTATAGGATCGCTCCATGACACGGAAACCGTTACGAGACCCAAGGAACCCTTCGTCGATCAGGGCCGAGGAAGCGCGCGAACAGCCTGCTCCGCAACATACGGCGCAAGAAGCGGGACGGAATATGAAACCTTCAGTCATTGTCATTGGGGCGGACAAGGGCGGCGTCGGCAAGACCACGATCGCTCGCGCGGTTTTGGATTATCTTGCAAACAATAATGTCATCACGCGCGCCTTCGACACGGAAAATCCACGTGGGACGCTGCATAGGTTTCATCCCGAGGAAACCGAGATCGTCGACCTGACCTCGACCGCCGACCAGATGAAGATCATCGACACCCTGGAAACGGCGCAAATCAAGGTGAGCGTGATCGATGTGCGCGCTGGGGGCTTGAGCATCGCGTTGCAGGCGCTGCACGACATGGGTTTCCTCGAGGCCGTGAGGGAAGGCGAGTTCAATTTCGTGGTTTTTCACGTGCTCGGCTCGTCAATCTCCTCGCTCGAGGAGATCGAGGAAATCGCGCCCTATGTCGAGGACGCGCACTATTTTCTGATTAAGAACCACGTCAACGACACGACATTCTTCGAATGGGATCCGGTGACGCACCGCAAATATTTCGAGAAGGTGCAAACGGCCGGGGAATTGACGATCCCCAAGCTAAATGAAATCGCCTATGAGCAGGTCGAGATCGCCGGGACGCCCTTTTCTACTTTTGTCGCCGACAAGACGGCCGAAGGCGACCACGCCGGACACTCTTTCGTGCTGCGCGGCTATGTCCGCACTTGGCTGAACAAGATCGCGGAGGAGTTCGACCGCGTGGGCCTGCTTGGCCTCGTCGCTCCGCTGGCGCCGCGTGCGCCGGCCGTCGCGCCGGGCAGGCCTGTCAGAGCCGGCAGGGAGCGTTGAGAGCCGCCCCGAAGTGAGCAATCTCCCGGCGGCGGCGATGGCGGGATAGATGGCAGGACGAAGCGGCGACGTATTCATAGTTTGTTCGTCCAGCGCCCGCGCTGGCGTCTCGACCACGGCGCGCCTGCTCACCGATTATCGTCTATTTTCGCGAAAGCCGGTCTTAGGCTTCGACACCGACCCGCACGAGCCCCGCTACGGGGCGTTTTTTCCCGACCTCGTGAGGACCGTGGATGTTGGCGACATCAAGGGGCAGATCGCGTTGTTCGACAGCCTGCTGGCGCGGGATGGGACCACCAAGATCGTCGATGTCTGGCATCGTGGCTTTCAGCGCTTTTTCGCGACGGTGCAGGACATCGGCTTCGTCGAGGAAGCCCGCCGCAACGGGATCGAACCGATACTGCTGTTCCACGCCGACGCTAGCGAGGCGGCGCTGGCTAGCGCGCAATCGCTGAACGCGACATGGCCCGAGTTGCCGATGGTCGTGGTGCATAACGAAGGCGCGCGGCCGTTGGGCCCGGAGGCGGCGGATATTTTGCGGCGCTACCCGGCCAAGCATAAATTCGTCGTGTCGGCCTTGCCGGGCCCGGTGGCCAATATTCTCGACGATCCGTCGCTCTCGCTTTGGCGCTTTCTTCACGCGCCGCCCACGAATATGTCAATCGTCGTTCGCGCCGCGCTCAAGTCCTGGATCGTTCCGATTTTCACGCAGTTCAAGAGTTTTGAACTGCGCCGGGATCTGGAGTTCGAGCGACTATCTGCGATAGCCGGCCGGCGAGCTACAAAAAGTGCGGCCACGGCGCGCCGTTGAACAGAATATTAAACAGCGAAAAGCTCACCGCGGACAGGCCGAAGCCCAGTATGAAGGTGACGACGACGGTGAAGCCGAAGCGCAAGCGCGAGCCCTGAACGTCCTGATGCTGGACCAGGCGCGCCTTTTCGGGCGGCAAGGGCTGTTCGTCGGAGCGGAAGGGTTTTCTCGGGTCCGAGTTTCTATCAAGTTTAAGAGTGAACTTGCCCATGGCTTTTACTTGAACTCCTGTTCGGGCGCGGGCTTCCAACGAAAAGCCCTGGCCTTGGTCTCGGCGGACGAGAATTCGTTCCTCGCCCCCATGCATCCTTTGCGAAGCGACGGCGCGCTCGCGAAATCCGCTTTCCGACGCTCGTGGTCTCTTATACGACGCTTAAATTTTCCGTATTCGCGCCAATTCGACGCCTTGGAGCGTCTTCCGTTTGGACGGAAACATCCGACCGAGGGAAATCGCTTAAAGTTTACCAGCAAGCAAGCTCCCACCGAAAAAGTCCGTCGACTTTTCGTAACTCGCGCTAGACACATGCGTTCTTGCTCATCTCGTCCGCCAAAACATTCTCATATGATCCGAACAAAACTCTTATCATGCAAGCAAGCTGCGTCATTGTAGTCAAATGAGCGTAAAAAACCAATTAAAGGCTGGATGCGCGTATTCAGCCGCCGCGCCGAAGCTGGCGCTCTCGGCGAAAAAAGACGCGGAACCGGCGGCGTGACAATATGTCGTCTATCCGATATTTGCGAAAATTTGAAATCTCGTTCAAACACATAAGCAGCCTTCGCGGCTCGTGGCCTGATGGCGCCGGAGCGAAATTGGCGTTGGCTTCGCAAATGTGCTCGCGGCGGCCCATTGGCTCCCGCCGCCCGGCGGGCGTCGCTCAATCAGGCGCCGGGGAGACCTCAGTTTAATGCTCAAGCCGATCGACAAGCAGACCGCCAGAACCTGGTATCAATATTTGGCGGAGCCTTTTGTCGCCAAAATGACGGGGAGGGTGCTGCGCGCCACCGGTCCGCGCATCGCCGTCGTCGGCAATTGCCAGAGTTTCAGCGTCGCCTATTCGATGCAGTTGCTGTGTCCGACCGCGAAGGTCGATCACTTTCCCGTGGTCATCGTTCTCTCGCTTACCGCTAAAATTCTTCGCCCGAACTCTCGCGACCTATGATCACGTGCTGATGCACGAATTTTCGACGGGTCTTATTCCCGGCGGCGGCTCCACTGAATTGCGGGGTCTGCTTAAAAACCCGATTTCGATTCCGATGATAACTTTCGCCGCGTTCCATCCCGACTGCGTCTATGCTGGCGGAACGGGCGACGACGGCCGCGCCCCTGTGTTCGGTCCGCTCGGCCCCTATCATTCCGCCCTGGCGTTGTTCGCCTTCCGCGACGGCCTGTCGCCGCGAGAAGCCAACGCGCTGTACAACAACAATGTTTTCGAGGCTCTGAGGTATTTCGATTTTTGGAACGAGGCGAGCGCCGAACTCATCGACGGCGTCAAGCGAACCTGCGGCCTGGATTTAAGCGCCGAGCTCGGCCGTTGGGCGCGTCGCGGGGTCTTCATGCACACCGTCAATCACCCCAAGCCTTTCGTGCTTCTCGACGTGGCCAAGAAACTATTGAAGCACATAGGGATTTCGGTTCCCGACATCGACTACGAAAACTATCTGATCGACGATTTAATTCGTTATCCGATCTTTCCGGTTTATCCGCCGGTCGGCGCGCACTATGGATGTCCGGGCAGCTACACGTTTAAATTGACGCCGGCGCACGCGCCGCGAAACGTCGGAGATTATTTGCTGCTGCCGCAATTTCTCAGCGGTTCTTATGAGATATATCGAAAATGCGATAGCGCGCGGCTCAGCAATCACCGCGTTGATTCATGGCTTGGCGACAAGGCGACGACCGACATGCTCGTTGTCGCTGGCGCGGGAGAATTTGCGAGCGGGGCTGTTGCCCGTACGATAGGGAAATGGCGCCCGTGGGCGGGCGGATCGCGGGGAACCCCAACATGGAATATCGCAAGCTCGGCCGAACCGATCTTTCGGTTTCGGCGCTGTGCCTTGGCACGATGACCTTCGGTCAGCAGAACAACGAGGCCGAGGGCCATGCGCAGCTCGATTACGCCTTTTCGCGGGGCGTTAATTTTCTTGACACGGCGGAGATTTATTCAATTCCGCCGCGCCCCGAGACCCAGGGCTCGACCGAACGCATCGTCGGCTCCTGGCTAAAGACGAGGGGCGGCCGCGACAAGGTGATCGTCGCCACCAAGGTCGCCGGGCGCGGCGAAATGACCTGGCTTCGCGAAAACAACGCGCCCACGCGACTCGACAAGAAGAACATCGCCTATGCCATCGAAGGCTCGCTGAGACGGCTGCGAACCGATTACATCGACCTCTATCAGCTGCATTGGCCGGACCGCTCCGTGCCGCTGTTCGGCTCCGACGGAACCGTCTGGCGCCAGCCGAGCCCGCGCGAGGAGGTCGCCGTCGAGGAGACGCTGGCGGCGCTGGACGAGTTGGTGAAGGCCGGCAAGGTCCGCCATATCGGGCTTTCCAATGAGACCCCCTGGGGCGTCGCGCGGTTCCTGCGCGGCGCGGCGGCAGGCGTCGGCCCGCGCGTGGTCTCGATCCAGAACGCCTATCATTTTCTTAACCGCACATTCGAGATGGGGCTGGCCGAGTTCGCCTGGCGCGATCAGGTCGGTTTGCTCGCCTATTCGCCGCTGGCGCAAGGCTATCTGACCGGCAAATACCAGAACGGCGCCCGCCCGCCCGGCGCCCGCACGACGCTGTTCGAACGAGGCCAGAGATACGAGACGCCCGGCGCCGCGCGGAGCGATCGACAAATATCTGGCGCTGGCCGAGGAGCTTGGCCTCGATCCCGCGCAATTCGCCATCGCCTATGTCGACGTCGCGGCCCTTCGTGACTTCCACCATCATCGGCGCGACGACGTTGGCGCAGCTTGAAACGGACATGGGGTCGGTCGAAGTGAAGATCACCCCGGAGATAGAGGCGCGGGTCGACGCCCTTCATCAGCTGCACAGCAATCCGACGCCGTGAGCGGTGGTTCACGCATGCCCGGCGGTCACCGACAGGCTCGCCAGATCGATGCCGATGGAGCGCAGCGCGCGCGAATATTTGGTGTCGAGGTCTCGGTCGAAGACGATGGAGGGGTCGGCCGGGCAGTGCAGCCAGCCGTTGAGCTGGATTTCGTTCTCGAGCTGGCCCGCGCCCCAGCCGGCGTAGCCGAGCGCCAGCAGCGCGCGGTCGGGGCCTTCGCCCATGGCTATCGCGCGCAAAATGTCGATCGTCGCTGTCAGCGAAACGCCTTCGTCGATCGCCAGGGTCGAGTTGAGAATATGGAAATCCGCCGAGTGCAGCACGAAGCCGCGGTCTGTCTGCACCGGTCCGCCGAACAGCACCTGAATGTCCTTTGCCGCGCTCGGCAGTTTGATGCGTTCCTCGGAGTTGATCACGCGCAATTGTTCGAGCAGCTCGGGGAAGTTGCGGACGCTGGCGGGACGGTTGAGAATGATGCCCATGGCGCCGTCCGCCGAATGGGCGCATAGATAGATGACCGATCGGGCGAAACGCTCGTCCGCCATGCCGGGCATGGCGACTAGCAGCTGCCCGTCGAGAAACGGACGCTGTTTCGGGACCGCTTTGGCGCCGGCCGTTCGGGCGGCGCCTTGCTTCTTTCGGGTCGCGCTCATAGCATCATGCTACGCTCGCTCCGCGCCGCCGACAAGCGACGCCGCGAAGGCGAAAGACAAAATTTTATCAGGGCCTTCCAGATGCTGACGCAAAGCCGCGCGAAATCGCTTCGTCGCCTCTTTCTGGCCGCTTTTTTGGGCGCCTCGTCTTCGCCCGCGGCCTTTGGCGCGGACGCTCCCTTCGCCTCGGCGTTCGACAAGGCGCGAACCTCCTCGGCGCGGCTTTTGGCCGGCGGGCGAGACAAGGACGGGTCTTACGCGGCGGGAGTGGAGATCGACCTCGATCCCAACACCGTCACCTATTGGCGCCAGCCCGGCGACGCTGGATCGCCTCCGGTGTTCGATTTCTCGCGCTCCGTCAATGTCGCCTCGGTCGAGGTGCTTTACCCCGGACCCAAGCATATGGACGAAGCGGGAAGCATCGTCGCCGGCTACGACGCCAATGTGACCTTTCCGCTGCGCGTCGCGCCGCGCGACCCAAGGGCGCCGGTCGTGCTTGATCTCGCGCTGGATTATGCGGCTTGCGGTAAAATCTGCCTGCCGGCGCGGGCGCGGCTCTCTCTGCCTTTCCCCGCGAGCGGCGCCTCGCCCTTCGCGGAACAGATCGCGCAAGCCTTAGCCCTGGTGCCAAAAAAAATAGCCCCCGCCGAGGCCAAGAGCCTGTTCGCGCTGACGCGGCGCGAGGACAAGCCTAACGCCTGGCGCCTGAACTATCTGGGGCAGGGGAGAGCGCGAGACCTGTTCGCCGAGGCGCCCGAGCCGCTGTTTTTGGACAGCGCGCGCTCGGCGGAAGGCGAGGGCTTCGATCTGACGCTGGTTTCGAGTTGTTGCGGCGCGGCCAAGCCGCGACAGAGCGGCGTCGCGGCGACGCTCACCATCGTCACCGACGCCGGCGCCTTCGAGATGCAAGCTCAACTAGAGTAACGCGCCTGTTTATTAAGAGTTCGTTACCTGGAATTTATTAAGAGCGCGTTACGAAGAACTTTTAGATAGAGGGTTTGGTTAACCGAGAAACATAATGGCGCGGCCATTCTAACGGCTGATTCGATGGTTTTGCTTGATTCATATGTCTCGACGCGTATGATTAGCGCATCGATAATCGCGTCGTCCGCAAGGGGTAAAAGGCGATTAGCCTTAGAGGAGCGTTCCAAATGAAAAATCTATTGGCCAGCACCGCGATTGCGTTGGCGCTCGCCGCCGGGTCGGCCTTCGCCGCCGATCTTCCGTCGCGCAAGGAAGCGCCGGTTTATGTTCCGCCGCCGCCGCCCCCGCCGATGTGGACCGGCTTCTACGTCGGCCTGAACATCGGTGGCGGCTGGAGCGCCAACAGCAACAACAACAGCTATCTGCCCTACGCCGACACGACATTCCAGCATCGGCGCCATCGCCGTTCCCCGGCGCCGGCCCGAACCTGTTCTTCCTGCCCGGCGGCGGCACAGACCAACAGCAACACCGGCGGCGTGGTCGGCGGCGGCCAGGTCGGCTATAACTACCAGATCAATCAGTTCGTGATTGGCGCCGAGGCCGACATCCAGGGCACCAGCATCTCTGGCGGCAACCAGGGCAACTACGCTGGCCTCTACACCAGCCCCTATCCGCGTTCGGCCACCGGCCTGCTCACGCCTCTCGCGACCGGCAATGGCGGCAATCTCAGCCTGCCGTGGTTCGGCACCGTGCGCGGCCGCGTCGGCTATCTCGTCACCCCGACCCTGCTGCTCTACGGCACGGCCGGCTTCGCTTACGGCGGCGTCGACGCGCTTCCAGCTATAGCAACACCACCACCGGCTGGACGGCTGGCGGCGGCGCCGAGTGGCTGTTCGCCCCGCATTGGTCGGCGAAGGTCGAATATCTCTATGTCGATCTCGACAGCAGCGGAATCAACGGCGCCGTCACCGGCTGGCAGTTGGGCAACAACCATCATCCGCAGCTCAACGTCGTGCGCGCCGGCGTGAACTATCACTTCAACTGGGGCGCCCCGGCTCCGACGGTCGCCAAATACTGATCGGCGGCAAGCCCGTCCTAAAAAAGCCCGGCCTTCGCGGCCGGGCTTTTTTGTTTAAACCAGTATCGCCGCCGGATGTTCGATGAAGCGTTTGACCGCCGCCAGCAGCGTCGCGCCAAGCGCGCCGTCAACCGCGCGATGATCGCAGGACAGCGTCACGGTCATGATCGTCGCGACCACGGCCGCGCCGTTCCGGGCGACAATGCGCGACTCGCCGGCGCCCACCGCGAGAATGGTCGATTGCGGCGGATTGATCACCGCCGTGAAGTTTTTGACGCCGAACATGCCGAGATTCGACACCGCGCTGACGCCGCCCTCATAGTCGACGGGCTTCAACCGTCGCTCCTTGGCGCGTTGCGAAAGTTCCTTGATCTCATTGGAGATTTCGCTCAGGCTCTTGGCCTCCGCGTCGCGCACGATCGGTGAGATCAGCCCGCCGGGGATCGACACGGCGACGGCGACGTCGCTCGCCTTATGCCGCAGCATCGCCTCCGGCGTATAGGTCACATTGGCGTCGGGAACCTTTTGCAGCGCCAACGCCAGCGCCTTGACGATGAAATCATTGACCGAGATTTTATAGGCCGGCTTGCCTTCCTCGGCGCCGGGCGCGGCCAAGTTCGCCTCCTCGCGAAGGCGCAGCAGCGCGTCGATCTCGCAATCGCAGGTCAGATAAAAATGCGGGATGGTCTGCGCGGCTTCGGTGAGCCGGCGCGCGATCGCCTTGCGCATCGAATCATGCGGGATTTCCTTGTAAGAATCGAGCACGTAGAATTTTTTGGTGACGTCGGCCGAGGGCGCGGGCGCGAAAGCCTGGGCCGGCGCCGCGCGTGCGCCGGTCGCCAACGCCGCCTGAACATCGCGCTCGACGACGCGGCCATGCGGGCCCGAGCCCTTTAACGCGCCAATGTCGAGGCCGGCCTCCTTGGCCAGCCGGCGCGCCAGCGGCGAGGCGAAAACGAGAACTGTCGGATCTTGCGCTGACGCGGCGGTGGTCATTGTCGCCTTCCCTCAAAAAATCGGTCACCCGCCCGCCGTCGTTCCGCCGGACAGCCCAAACAGCGCCTTTAGAAGATCGCCCGCCAGTTCCTTGTCGCGCGAGAGGGCGTAAAAGACCGTCAGCAGCGCGGCGATCAGCGCGGCGGCGAGCACGACAGCGTTTCGGCGCGGCGGGTTCATGGCGCGGCTTTCCTCTTAGCGATACAAAACCGCCTTCGCCGCCGCGATCACCTCGGCGACGCTCGGCAGCGCCAGCTTCTCCAGATTGGCGGCGTAGGGCATGGGCACGTCCTTGCCTGTCACGCGTAGCACCGGCGCGTCGAGCCAGTCGAACGCCTCCTCCTGCACGCGCGCGGCGATGTCGGCGGTGACGCCGCATTGCGGCCAGCCTTCCTCGATGGCGACGCAGCGATGGGTCTTCTTCACCGATTCGACAATCGCCGGAACGTCCATCGGCCGCAGTGTGCGCAGATCGATGACCTCGGCGTCGATCCCTTCCTGGGCCAGTTCCGCGGCCGCCGCGAGCGCATAGGTCATGCCGATGGAAAAGGACACAAGCGTCACGTCGCGGCCCGCCCGCGCGATGCGCGCCTTGCCGATCGGAATAAGGAATTCGTCCAGCGACGGCACCTCGCCGCTCTTGCCGTAGAGAATCTCGTTCTCCAAAAACACCACCGGATTATTGTCGCGTATCGCGCTTTTGAGCAGTCCCTTGGCGTCGGCGGGCGTCGAGGGCGCGACCACCTTCAGCCCCGGCACCTGCGAATACCAGGCGGCGTAATCCTGGCTGTGCTGGGCGGCGACGCGGGCCGCCGCGCCATTCGTGCCGCGAAACACGATCGGGCAATGCACCTGCCCGCCGGACATATAGAGCGTCTTGGCGGCGGAGTTGACGATGTGGTCGATGGCCTGCATCGAGAAGTTGAAGGTCATGAATTCGACGATGGGGCGCAGACCGGCGAAGGCCGCGCCGACGCCTAGGCCGGTGAAGCCATATTCGGTGATCGGCGCGTCGACGACGCGGCGCGGGCCGAACTCCTGCAACAGTCCCTGCGTGACCTTGTAGGCGCCTTGATATTCGCCGACCTCCTCGCCGAGAATGAACACATCGCCGTCGCGGCGCATTTCCTCGGCCATCGCGTCGCGTAGGGCTTCGCGCATGGTCATGGTCAGCATCGCGGTTCCCGGCGGAACCTCGGGCTCGGGTTCGGCCGCGGGCGGAGCGGCGGCGGTCGCGGCCGGGACTGGCGTCGCGGGCGCCGGCGGCGCGGCGGACGGCGCCGGCGCGACGGTGGGCGCCGGGACAGCGGAAGCGTCCTCGCCCTCCTGCGCGATCACGCCTATGGGCGTGTTGACGGCGACATTCTCGGTTCCGCCCGGGACGAGAATGCGCGCCAGCACGCCCTCGTCGATCGCCTCGACCTCCATCGTCGCCTTGTCGGTCTCGATCTCGGCCAAGACGTCGCCCGACTTGACTTGGTCGCCCTCGGCCTTGAGCCATTTGGCGAGCTTGCCCTGCTCCATGGTCGGCGAGAGCGCGGGCATGAGGATGTTCACGGTCATCGTATCAGCCCCATCGCTTCACATCCTCGCATCGTCCACTGTCCCTTTGTCGCTCTAGACAACCACATCCGTCCACAATTCGCCTGGCTCCGGCTCGCGGTCGGCGCTGGCGAAATCGGCGGCTTCCGCGACGAGCTTGCGCGTTCGCGCGTCGATCTTCTTCAGCTCGTCCTCGCTCGTTCCCAGCGCCAGCAGCCGCAGGCGCACCTGCTCGATGGGGTCGTGCTCCTCGCGCATCCGCGCCACTTCTTCCTTGGGTCGATATTTGGCGGGGTCGGACATCGAATGGCCGCGATAGCGATAGGTCTGCGCCTCAATGATGTACGGCCCATTCCCCTTACGGCACCAGTCGATGGCTTGGCTCGCGGCGGCGCGCATCGCCCGCACGTCCATGCCGTCGACTTGCGCGCCGGGAATGTTGAAGGCGGCGCCGCGCTTGGCGAAATCCCGCTGCGCGGACGAGCGCTCGACCGAGGTGCCCATCGCGTAATGATTGTTCTCGACAATGAACACGACCGGAAGTCGCCACAGCTCGGCCATGTTGAACGTCTCGTAGACCTGGCCCTGATTGGCGGCGCCGTCGCCGAAAAAGGTCAGCGACACCCGGTCGTCGCGGCGATAGGCGTTGGCGAAGGCGAGCCCCGCGCCGATAGGCGCCGGCGCGCCGACGATGCCATGGCCGCCGAAGAAATTCTTCTCCCGCGAAAACATGTGCATCGAGCCGCCCTTGCCCTTGGAGAAGCCGCTCCGCCGCCCGGTCAGCTCCGCGAGCACGCCCTTGGGGTCCATGCCGCAGGCCAGCATATGGCCGTGGTCGCGATAGGAGGTGACGAATTGATCGCCCTCGCGCGCCGCCATTTTGACGCCGACGACCACCGCCTCCTGGCCGATGTATAAATGACAGAAGCCGGCGATCAGCCCCATGCCGTACATCTGCCCGGCCTTCTCCTCGAAGCGCCGAATCAGCAGCATCTGGCGATAGGCCTCGTGCTCCTCCTCCAGCGTGAAAGCCGGCGGGGCAGGGGAGGCTGGTTCGATGTTCTCGGTCATCTCGCGCCGATCCTTTGCTCTTGGCGCCTAACGATAAACTAGAACGCGAGCGAAAACGAGGGTGGTCGGCGGTTGTCTCGTCGTGCTCGACGCCGGACGAACATTTTGTCCCAAGGGAGCAATATTCGCGCCTAGCTCCGATTGGAGAGCCCATTGTCCGACATTCAAAAAATCAGCGTGGCTTTCGACGGTCACGGCGGGCGCGCATTTTCGCGCATCGGCGCGCATGGCGGCGCGAATAATGTTACGACGCGCATAAACAACGCGTTGCCCAAGGCCGGCTCTGGCGCCCATGCAGATCGACCGAGGCGACGTTCGGCGACGGCCTCTTTGACCCGCGACGACATCCGGCGAGCGCTGAAGCTTTACCGCGTCGGGCGGGCGGGGCGGGTTTTTTGATGGAAACGTCCTTCACGAATTCGCCTTACATTTTCAGTCTATACCAATTTTGATCCAAACAATCGAAGCGCATCACTACGGTTAAGTTTAAAGTAATGCCTTGCAAATACTTCTGACAAAATTCGGGTCGACTGCTCGTTATCTTTTGCGGAGAGCGATGCTATACTAGAGCATATTTCTCTGTGTATCGTCTTTGCCTTGTCTCTCTTGTCCTTGCCGGAACTTGAGTTGAATGCTTCAAATTTATCTTCAGTTATAGTGAAGCCGTTATCGCTTATTGCAGCTCTCAACTTGATTTCAGCGTCTTTTCTGTGGTTACAAATGTAGCTAATTATGCCAACTTCTGTGTTTGATGGAAGGTAGTTTACCTTTTCCTTCACCTTCGATAGCCAATTTAGCGTTCATGGTTTTCATTTCTCTTCCATTCGGTAACTGTTTCAACTTCTACGTCTTTATCTAGAAATACATACGACTTAGTGCTCGGCGGAAGGAGAGAATTGTGACTTATTAAAATGTGCACGACCTGCTTGTACCCGCCTATTGGAACTATTTTGACGGTTGGAAATAGTCTATCATCGGAGAATTTCTCCGTGATAATTAATTTTATCAACGGCTCAACAATGGAGCGGGCAACCTCATCTTCGACGTACAGAACGACGTCGGGGGCGCGCTCTTCGCCAATCGTGATATTTCCGATAGCATATGTAGGAAAGCAACCAACTATTGGTATTACATTGTTATCATCATCGCGCTGCAGGTATATTGTGTTCTTTCGTGATGCCGACTTCAAAAGACTGACGGAATGAGTTGAAAATATAACCGTCAACTTCTTGTCTTTCGGAATTTTGCAAAGGTAATTATATAGTTGAGACTGGGCGCGCGGATGGAGAGCCATTTCTAGCTCATCAATCAAGACAAGAGAATGGTTTGGGCAGCTAGATAATGCCGATATAAGCTTTAAAATGCACAACTCTCCCAAGCTAAATTGTTTTTCAGAATGATAGCTTGCAGGAGTGTCGCGGACCTTGAGAACGAAAGCCTTGTTTCCAGGCCCAGTTGTTAGATTCACTACTTTTAAAGTATTGAATTTTTTTGTTTCAAATATGCTATTTGCAGCAGCAACTAAATTTGTAGGTGCATTCTGGGCTCTTGCCGGGCGAAAGTCGTCTGGTCTCGCTGTAATCCGCTCTGCGTTTGCTCCGATATAGAGAACCTTGGGGTAACCGAAATCTCCCAGAAGATGGCTATTTTTACGCGGACGAGGAGCCCATCGTTCACCGCGATAGGCATATTCAACCTCCTCATCATTAATTTTGTAGACTATTTTGGCAGTCTCATAATTATCGAGTGGGGTCGACTTAATCGAAGAGGGAAAATGAGTGGGGAATGCGTTTGAATTCCCGATTCGCCGTAAGCAAGCGAGCAACGACGTCTTCCCGGAACCATTTCCGCCCGTGAGCAGCCAGACGCCGCTTTCCGGCAGATCAATCTCAAGGCGCGCAATGTTGCGCAAATCTTCGATGATAATGGTTCCTGACATCCCGAAGTCCCCGCCTGCACCGCAATTATAACGAATCAGGCGGCGAGCATAACCACCAAATCCCGGTCCTCTCGGTGTACCAGCGCCAAATAACGGTCAATAGCCAATCAAGGCGCAAACTTTGTGGCTAATTGCGTAACACCATTAACCCGCCCACCGCTCTGAACCGCCGCTCACTACCGGCTGTTAAGCGTGGCATTCCGACTCGCAGCCTCGCGCTGGTCCGGCCAACTACTCCACCTGCGTCTGCAGCCCCTCCGCGAAATCCTCGATCCGGCTGGCGTTTTCCCCAAAATCGTGCCGCCCATAGCGCGAGGCGGCGCGCAAATTATCGGGTTTGGCCGGCGAGCGGGCGCAGGCGCACGGTGGCGTCCTCGTCGAAGCCCATCACCCGCGTCTTGACCAGGAAATCGACATGGGCGTCGCCCGAGCGCGCATTGGGCGGGCGCTTTTGACGAGGCGCCAGCCGCGCGTCGCCGCCGTCTTCATTACCGCCGCCAGCGCCTCGTCCATTTCGAGATCGACGACGATGGGCTGAACGTCGGGATAGGCGGCGGCTTGCGCGGTGCGCGTCGCCGCCGGCGGGGTTGGCGGCATATAGCCGCCCCGCGCCCGGAGCGCCGCGCTAGAGTGTGAGAAATCGGGCGGATCGTCGATATCCGTCGAAACGTCGGCGAGCACGGGATAACGCATCGCCTCGACCGCTAAAAAAGCCGGATAGCCCAGCGTCAGGGCCGCGAAAAACAGCCCGCCGAGCGCGCGGCCAAAGCCTTGCGCACCGCTTCGCCAGATTGTCGCGCAGGCGGTGACAAACAACAGCACGGCGGCCAGAGCCACGACGATCGCGCCGCCGATCGAAGCCAGCGCGGCCGGCGGATCGAACTTATGGGCCCTGGCGAGCGCCACCGCCAGAATGGCGAGAATGAGCGCGAACAGCCCAAGCCGCCAGCTCCATATGGCGGCCGTCGAGACAGGTTCGGGAGGAAGGCTGCGGCGCATCGGAGCAAGCTTTACAGGCGGAAAACCGGGGACTCAAGCGGGCTCGGCGCCAGGCTACCATTATCGCGCCACAAAGCTCACGCTAAATCGGTCCGTGACGCGCGTTTAACGCGGTCTTAACTCGATCACGAGAGATTGCCGGAAAGGATGCAGCAAAAATTCACCTTGTTCCTAGCCTTGAGAGTTAACATGTCGCAAATGTTCGTCACCGAGTTCAACAAGTCCGAAGCCGCCGTTCAGCATGACCTGCTTGCGCGGCTCTATCACGAGATAGGGCTTTCCGCCGTCGCCGCCGCGCTCGACGTCATGAATGCTCCCTCGCTCTCGGCGCTCCAGCCGCCGCCTCGCCCGCAGCCGATCCGCGTTATCTTCCCGCCTTCCTGCGGGAGGACGATCTCGCGGCCTAAGGCGAGCGCGGCGACAATCCGGGAAGCCGCATGATCACCCGTAGAGCGTTTATAAACCGAGGCGGCGGTCTGCTTCTCGCGGGGGCCGCCCTCGCCGGCTACAGCGTCGTGGTCGAGCCCAATTTCATGCTCGACGTGACGCCCTATCGCGTTTCTCCCGCCGACTGGCCCGCCGATCTCAATCTGCGCATCGCCGTCATCTCCGATTTGCACGCCTGCGAGCCCTGGATGCCGCCCTCGCGAATCGCCGCGATCGCCGACGTCGCCAATGCGCTGGCGCCCGATCTGATCGTGCTGCTCGGCGATTTTTCCGGCGGCGTCCCCTTCGCGTCGAGAGTCATGCCGGAGCAATGGGCCGAAGCGCTCTCGCGCCTGCGGGCGCCGCTCGGCGTTTTCGCCGTTCTTGGCAATCACGATTGGTGGCACGGCGCCTTGCCGCAAGATCCGGGCGACGGCGGGGAGAGCGTGCGGCGGGCCCTGCGCCATATGGGCGCGAAATTGCTCGAAAATGACGTGCTGCGGCTATCGAAGAATGGCGCGCCGTTCTGGCTCGCGGGCCTTGCCGACCAGATGGCCATCCGCGCCGGCGCCGGCCATTGGCGCGGCCTTGACGATTTGCCGGGCACGCTCGCGAAAATCACCGACGACGCCCCGGCGATCCTGCTGGCGCATGAGCCGTTCATCTTTTCGCGCACGCCAAAGCGCGTCGCGTTGACGCTTTCCGGCCACACTCATGGCGGCCAGATCAATCTGCCTTTCGCCGGTCCAATCTTCGCCGAACTGCGTTTTCGCTCGACGTACATATATGGGCATATCGAGGAGGATGGCCGCCATTTGATCATTTCCGGCGGCCTTGGCAAGTCGATGCTGCCGATCCGCTTCATGCGCCCGCCAGAAATCGTGCAAGTGACCGTGGAGGCCAGCGCGTCTCGCGCGGCGGTCTGACGATTTCCGCCGGATCGCTCCTTCTCCGGAGTTCGCGGCGCGGCCGCCGCGGCGAAAGGAGAAGTCGGCATGGCGCGGTCCGCCAACGTTCAGGGCGCGAAGCTCCATTGAACGTGCGCCATGCCGACTTGGCTGGGCCTCGCCTCGATAAGGACGACGGCGCCGCGAGCCGCTGGGAGGGGGAGAGAGGCGCGCGGCGAGGGTCGTTCTTCGGGAGGCCCGGCGTTCTTGAATTCGTGATCATCGCTGGCGTCCCCCGGATGGGGCGTAATACGCGCCCATCCGAGGGAGGTCGCCGGCGAGTTGACGAGGCATCGGCGAAACCCTAGGCCGCGCCGAAGCCGAAGCGGCCGAAACGCGCGCGGCGCTCCAGATCGATTAATCGACCGGGATCGCCGCGGCGCGCCGCCGCGACCCGAAACTGGGCCGGTTGACGCGAGGCGTCGTTATTATCGATCGTCACGGGAGGCGACGCGGCCTCGGTGAACAATTTGTCCGGGCGGTCGGAGCCGCCGGACGCGTCGGCGGCATGCGCGCGCCGGGCGTTGGGGGTAGGCATGATATTCTCCTGGTCACATTCGCTAAGCAACGTGAGTGCCGCGGCTTAGGCCTCGACGCCGAACGAGCGGACGGAGAGGGACGCTAAGACCGCTTTTTGTCAGGAGTATTGCGGCGGCGCTCGAGGTTGGCGCCAGCTTGCTTCGCGCGGGGTCGGCGAGGCGCGATCCGCCGCCGTCCAGGCGCGAGAGCGCGACTGAACGGGCGCCACGCCGATTTCAGCGACGACCGCGCCAAAGGGCGCCGAGCCGTCGCAAGACAATCGACAAAACGCGCAACCGCCGCCGTGCCGCTCCGGCCGGCCAGGCAATTGCTGCTTGCCGGTCGCGAAATCCGAAGCGGTCTTCAAACAAATCTGAAAAGCGGTCTTGGCGGAATCGGTCGTTGGATTGGGCGACATTCGCCGCCGCCGGCGAGAAGACCTGAATGGCCAACGCCAGCGCGAAGAATAGACGACCGAACCAACTATGTCGCATGGGCTCCGACCAAGAAATCGACGGCGCGAAAACGAACCGCCTCGGAGCGCACTTTACTCTACTTGCGCGCTAGAGCAAGTGCGCCACGGCAAGTTTTTCGGCGCGGCGCCTCCAATCGAACGCCGAGCGGCGACGCAGCTCGGCGCTATCACAACCTTTGGACGGGGCGCGAAAAGCGCGCCGGCTCTGTTCAGCACCAATTCGTTGACGTAGCCGGGCCCGCCGCCGATATCCACCGGCGCCAATTGCGCGCCCACCCTTGCGCGCAGCCCGACGAATCAACCTGCTTCTCCGCCGGTATAAGCGCGATCACCGGCCACCTCGATCCAGGACCCGAACGTGGGGTCGCGGCATTCACAACGGGGAGGGGCGGGGCGACGGCGCACCCAACGCAAAAGGCGAGCGTCGCACCCGCGAGAGCGAAAAGAAGCTTCGAACGCATATTGAACTCCCCCAATTGGCCAATCTCTTTAACCGGCAGCGATTTAGCGCACGGCAAAGCTTTTGGTTCCCGCGGCTGGAGCCAAGCTGGCCGGTTAATCCCGCGGTGAATTGCCCCATGGCCTCAAAATTGAACTTCACTTTCCGCTTGGCCGTTCCTAAAGTGGGGTCCATGTACATCGCCATCACAAACGACATTCAAGTCACCGCGCTGCCCGACTTCCTGATGGAGCGCTCGGACCCCGCGCAGAACCGCTATTTTTGGTCCTACACGATCGAGATCGCCAATCTCGGGAGGGTGCGGGTGCAATTGCTGTCGCGCCACTGGGTGATCATCGACGCCAACGGCCGGCGCGAGGATGTGCGCGGGGATGGCGTCGTCGGCGAGCAGCCGGTGCTGGAGCCGGGCGAAACATTTCGCTACGTCTCCGGCTGCCCGCTCGCCACGCCCTCCGGGATGATGCAGGGCAGCTATCGCATGGCCACGGACGCCGGCGAGACGTTCGACATCGAGGTTCCCGCGTTTTCGCTCGACAGTCCCTTGTCGCGCCCGACTCTGAACTGACCCAGATGAGCAGGCTCGAAGCGGCGATCGATCTCACGGCGCGCCTCGTCGCTTTCGACACCGAGAGTTCGAAGTCGAATCTGCCGCTGATCGCCGTGATCGAGGACTATTTGCGCGAGCAGGGCGTGCCGTTTTGGCGCGTTCCCAACGCCAAGGGAGACAAAGCGGCGATATTCGCCACCATCGGCCCCAATGTCGCGGGCGGGGTGGTGCTGTCGGGCCACACCGACGTGGTTCCGGTCGCCGGGCAGGACTGGACCGCCGATCCCTTTGTCCTGCGCCGCCAGGGTTCGCGTCTTCTAGGGCGCGGCGCGGTCGACATGAAGGGCTTCGACGCCGTTTGCCTCGCGATGATCCCCGAGTTCAAGGCCGCCGCGTTGGAGCGGCCGATTCATATTCTGCTCAGCTACGACGAGGAGACGACTTGCCTCGGTCCGCTCGACACGATCGCCCGCTTCGGGGTCGATCTGCCCAGGCCCGCGGCGGTGATCGTCGGCGAGCCCACCTCAATGCGGGTCGCGGACGCGCATAAGAGCGTCTCCACCCATGTCACGCGGGTGCGCGGCTTCGAGATTCACTCCGCCAATCTGCACAAGGGCGTCAGCGCGGTGCACGCCGCCTGCCTGCTCGTCGCCGAACTCGACCGAATTGGCCACGCATTTCGGGCCGAAGGCGACCCGTCCGGAAGATTCGATCCGCCCTTTTCCAGCGTTCATGTCGGCGTGATCGCCGGCGGCACGGCCCGTAACATCGTCGCGCGCGATTGCGCCTTCCAGTGGGAATTTCGCGGCCTGCCGGGGGTTGCTTCCTCCGCCGCGCGCGACCGGCTGGATGTTTTCACCCAAGCGCTGCTGGAGCGCGAGTTCAAGGCCCATCCGGGGACGGGCGTCGAGACCATCACCGAGACCGACGTCCCGGGGCTGGCGCCGGAGCCGGGCTCGGCGGCGGAGCGGCTGGCGATGCGGCTGGCCAAGGCCAATCGAACCATCGCCGTCCCCTATGCCTCCGAGGCCGGACAATTCCAGCGCGCTGGGGTTCCGACCGTGTTGTGCGGCCCCGGGCGCATCGACGAGGCTCACCAGCCGGACGAATTCGTCGAGATCGGCGAACTCGCCGCCTGCATCGAATTCATGCGCGGCCTGGCGCGGGAGCTATCCGCGTAAGGCCGCGCCGCGTTCGTCAGCACACCCATACCCAGCGGCCGTACCACCAATTCCAGCAGCCGCCCCCGTAATAGCCGCCCCAACCGCCATAGCCCCAGCCGCCATAGCCATAGCCGCGATAGCCATAGCCGCGACCGTAATAGCCGCCGCGCCAGCCACCGCCGCGCCACCCGCCGCCGCGCCACCCGCCGCCGCCGTGCCACCCGCCGCCGCCGTGCCATCCGCCGCCGCCGCGGAAGCCCCTGGCGTCCACCGCCGTTGAAAGGGTCAGCGAACCGACGAGCGCCGCGATCGCCGCCAAAGCCGTAAATTTGCGCAACATAAGCCTTACTCCTGGTTGAAGTCCGACCCTCGTTCGGACCCGCTAAAATCCCGCCCGTCTGTTCGACAGGGACAACCTCGCGGAACGGCCGTTCCAATGAGGGCGCGCCGGCCCCCATTCTTCGTAAGCCCCTTAATTCGTAAGCCTCCACATAGAAACGCAGAGCCGAAGCATGTGTTCCCAATCGCCCCAAATTGTATCGCACAAGCTTGTGGCGTATTTGGGTCGCGGCGCCGATTTTGGCGTCGAGGGCGCCGCGAGGCGACGCGAACTCTTGTGGCGGCATTGCTTTCGCAAGGTGAGCGGCTATAGTCCGCGCCCATTCGCAGGGCCGAATCCGGCCATGTTCGCCAGCGCCCGTCGCGGGCGCTTCGAAAAAGAGATCGCAAGATGAAACTGATCCCGGAAGCCATGGCGCAGACAGAACAGGCCCCAACCTCCGACACGCCGCCGCCGGCTCCTTCCGCAGCCCCGCCGGCGCCGGCTGCTTCCGTCGCACCCGCGGCCCCCACGGCGCCCGCCCCCTCCGCCCCGCCCGCCCCGGTTGGCCCCAAGGGCGCGACGACGGCGACCACCGGCCAGCCGAACCCGGAAACGCCGCCCGTCACGCTGCCCGATTTGATCGCGCAGATCGTGCCGGTTCTGGTGGTCATCGGCATCGTTTATCTGATCGTGCTGCGGCCGCAGCAGCGCGCTCAAAAGGAGAAGGCGAAACAGCTCGGGAACGTCCGGCGCGGCGATATAGTAGTCACGTCGAGCGGGCTCATCGGCAAGGTGACGAAATCCGTCGACGACGCCGAATTCGAGATCGAAATCGCCCCGAACGTGCGCAGCCGCATGTTGCGCACCGCCATCGTCGAGGTGCGCTCGAAGGGCGAGCCGGTCAAGGAGCAGACGCCGCCGCCGGCAAAGAGCTGACGGCGCCGCGCGGCGATCCCAAGCCGAACCCCGCTGCACGCGTCCAAAACCAGATCCCATAGCTATAGGGCAAGCAATGCTGCGTTTCGCCAAATGGAAAATCGTCGCGATTCTGGCGATGACGTTCTCCGCGATGCTTGTCGTCGCGCCAAGTCTGCTATCGCCGTCCAATTACGAGGCGCTCGCGGCGCGTCTGCCTGACTGGGCGCGGCCCGCGACGATCGTGCTGGGCCTCGACCTGCAAGGCGGCTCCAACGTGATGCTGGAGGTCGACAAACCTTCCGTGTTGCACACTCTGGCGATGAATCTGCGCGACGACGCGCGCCGGATTTTGCGCGAGGAGAAGGTGGCGACGACGGGCGGCATCGGGCAAACGGCGCGCGGCGTGCAACTGCGCATACCCGACGCCGCCGACCGCGCCAAGATCGAGCCGAAGCTAAAGGCGCTGGCCCAGGGCTACACCAACCGGCTCGGCGCCGGCTCGCCGCCGCTCGAAGTCGACGACGATGGCGACGGCCTCGTGCGCGTCATCGTGACCGACACCGGCCTCACCGAGAAAGTCCGCCGCGCCGTGGATCAGTCGATCGAAGTGATCCGTCGCCGCATCGACGCGCTCGGCACGCGCGAGCCCAGCATCCAGCGTCAGGGCGACGACCGCATCATCGTGCAGGTGCCTGGCCTGCAAGACCCCGAGCAGTTGAAGACGATCCTTGGCCAGACCGCCAAGCTCGAATTCCGCCTCGTCGCCGACCCCGGCCAGAGCCCCGCGGAAACCGAGGAGCTGGAGCAGACCGACCAGAGCGGCAAGATGACCATCGAGAAGCAGGTCATGGTGCAGGGCGAGGATCTCACCGACGCGCAACCCGGGTTCGACCAGCGCGGCGGCGAGCCGGTCGTCAATTTCCGATTCAATATTCGCGGCGCGCAAAAATTCGGCGAAGTCACGTCGAAGAATGTAGGGCGGCTGTTCGCCATCGTGCTCGACAACAAGGTGATCTCCGCGCCGCGCATCCTTACGCCGATCACCGGCGGCTCCGGCCAGATCTCCGGCCATTTCACGGTCGAGCAGGCCAATAATCTGTCGATCCTGCTGCGCGCCGGCGCCTTGCCGGCCAAACTCAACATCGTCGAGGAGCGCACGGTGGGGCCGGGCCTTGGGCAGGATTCGATCGACGCCGGCAAGCGCGCCGCCTATGTCGGCGCCGCGCTCGTTGTCGTCTACATGCTCATCACATATGGGGTGTTTGGAATCTTCGCCAATCTCGCCTTGTTCGTGCATGTGGTCTTCATCTTCGCGGGCCTCGTGCTGCTGGGCTCGACGCTGACGCTGCCGGGCATCGCCGGCATCGTTCTGACCATCGGCATGGCCGTCGATTCCAACGTGCTGATCTATGAGCGCATCCGCGAGGAGCAACATGCGGGGCGCTCGATTCTCGCCTCGCTCGACGCCGGCTTCAACCGCGCCTTCGCGACCATCGTCGACTCCAATGTGACCATGTTCGTCGCGGCGGCGATCCTCTATTTCCTTGGCGCCGGTCCGGTGCGCGGCTTCGCCGTGTCGCTGGCGCTTGGCATTTTGACCAGCATCGTGACCGCCGTGACCATGACGCGCATGATGATCGCCGTCTGGTATCACCGCGCGCGTCCGACGCGCCTGCCGATCTGAGGGGCCACAAACCATGAAACTTCTGCGCCTCGCCCCGGAGAACACCAAGTTCCCCTTCATGCGGTTTCGCCGCGTGAGCTATCCGCTGTCCGCCACGCTTTCGATCGTCGCCGTCTTGCTGTTCGTCTTCGTGCATATGAATTTCGGCATCGATTTCGCCGGCGGGACGGTGATCGAACTGCGCGCCAAGGGCGGATCGGCGGAAGTCGGCACGCTGCGGACGCTCGCCGAGAAGCTCAATCTCGGCGAGATCGAGGTGCAGGCTTTCGGCAATAGGTCCGACGCGACGATGCGCTTTGGCCTGCAACCCGGCGGCGACGTGGCGCAGCAGGCGGCGGTCGAGCGCGTGCGCGCGGCGGTTGAAAACGATTACGAATTGCGCCGCGTCGAGGTCGTGGGGCCACGCGTCTCCAACGAACTGGTGCAGTCGGGCACGCTCGGCGTGGTGCTGTCGATCGTCGCGGTACTCGGCTATTTGTGGTTCCGCTTCGAGTGGCAATTCGCGGTTAGCGCCGTCATCGCGACGATGCACGATCTGCTGCTGACGGTGGGATTTTTCGCGCTAACGCAGCTCGAATTCAACACCACCTCGATCGCCGCCATTCTCACCATCGTCGGCTATTCGCTGAACGAGACGGTCGTCGTGCTCGACCGTATTCGCGAGATGATGCGCAAATACAAAAAAATGAGCACCGCGCAAATCATCGACATGTCGATCAACGCCGTGCTGCCGCGCACCATCATGACCGCGACGACGGTGTTTCTCGCGCTGCTGTCGCTGGCCATCTTCGGCGGCCAGGTGATCCGCTCGTTTTCGCTGGCGATGATCTGGGGCATCGTCGTCGCCACCTATTCGTCGGTGTTCATCTGTTCGCCGATGCTGATTTATCTCGGTCTGCGCACCGACGATGTTGAACGCGCGAAAAGCTCCGATGACGCGCCGGTCGAGGACGCCGCCGCGCGGAAGACCGATGCCGGCAAGGCCGATTCGGTCAAGGCTAAGTCCGCCCCGAAATCGGCCAGGCGCGCCAAACCTTCCAGCGCCTGAGCGCGCCGCGATGACGAAGACCGAGGGCTTCGTTCCCGGACGGCACAGGATCGAGGATTATGGCGGCGGCGGCTTCCGCTTCGCGGATATGTCGCATCGCGGCTCGATCTTGGCGACCCCATCCGGCGTGCGCGCGCTGCCATTGTCGAAGGCGAGCGAGATCGACGCGGAGCCCCTCGATCTCCTGTTGAGCGATCCCGCCGGCCGCGTCGATCTGCTCATCGTCGGGACCGGCGCCGATCTCGCGCCGCTCTCCGCGCCGTTGCGCGCGACATTGCGCGCCGCCGGCGTCGGTTGCGAGACGATGTCGACCGGCGCCGCCGTGCGGACCTACAATATGCTGCTCGATGAAGGCCGGTGCGTGGCTGCGCTGCTGATCGCGGTTTGAGATGAGCGCTCCCGCCAATCCCGAGCGCGCGGCGGAGCTCGCCCAGCACTACGCGCTATGCGAGTCGGCGTTGCGCGACAAGGACCGCGATCTCTGGCTGGCCGCCTTGTTCGCCCCGGCCGAACGGCGGCGCCATCTTCACGCGCTTTACGCCTTCTGGATGGAAATCGACGAGGTGCGGGAGAAAGTCACGCAGCCGCTGCTTGGGGAGATGCGTCTGCGCTGGTGGGCCGACACGCTGGAGGCGCCGGGCGGCGAGGGAGGCGCCGCGCATCCCGTCGCCGACGCCGTAATGGAAACCATCGCCGCGCGAGGACTAAAGCGGGACGAGTTCGCGGCCTTTCTCGAGGCGCATGCCGTCGACCTTTACGACGACCCCGTGGAAACCCTCGCGGCGCTGATCGCCTATTGCGACGCGACCGTCGGCGCCGTGCTGCGCTGGAGCGCCGCGAGCCTTGGCGGGCCAGTTCTCGGGGCGCCGGCCGGCGCCGAAGCGGGTCGCGCCTTGGCGGAGGCCGGGACGGCGCTGGGGCTGACGCGCATTATGCGCCGACTGCCCCTGGGCGGCGGGCGGTTCCTGCCGCTGGAGCTGCTGGAACGCCATGGCGTCTCGCCCGACGACGCGCGCGCGGGCGTCGACTCGGGGCCGCTGCGTTCGGCGCTCGGCGAATTGCGCGCGCTGGCGCTTAGCCGCTTCGAGGCGGCCCGCGGGCGCGCCGGGAGGCTGGACGACGCGGCGCGCATCGCATTGCTCCCCGCCGCGACTGTTCCCCTTTACCTGGAGCTTATGTCGCGGCGAGACTATAACCCGTTCCGATGGGGCGCCGAGCCGCAGCCCTGGCGGCGGCAATGGCGCCTGTGGCGCGCGGCGCGCGCGGGACTTTGACGCAAGACGGACGAACGCGGGAAACCGAGGGTTGGAGCGAAGCGATGCCGAACAGGATCGAGGACGATTTCGGCGAGGCCGCGCGCCATTTGCGGGTGGACACGCTCGTCATGCTGCGCTGGTCCGCCATCCTCGGTCAGACCTTCGCGCTGATCTATGTCTATCACTATCTGAAATTCGATTTCCCGATCGGCCTGTGTTTCGTCGCCGTCGCGACCTCCACCGCGTTGAACATCGCGTTGCGCGCCGGCACGCCGCGCAGTTTCCGGCTCGACGACAGCGAGGCGGCGGTCTTGCTCGCCTTCGACATTCTGGAGTTGGCGGCGCTCCTTTATCTAACCGGCGGCGTCGTCAATAGTTTCGCGATGCTGTTCCTGGCGCCGGTGATGATCTCGGCGGTGTCGCTCCCGCGCAAATTGACGCTATTGCTGGGCATATTGATGGTCGCGGCCGCGACGCTGCTGACCGTGGAATATCTGCCGTTGCCCTGGCGCGCCGACCAGCCGCTGCAGTTCCCTTTGCTCTATCGTCTTGGCGTCTGGGCGGCGCTGGTGCTCAGCGCCGCTTTCATCGGGCTATATGCCGCGCGCGTCTCGGACGAGGCGCGCCAGCTCGCCGGCGCCCTGTCCGCCACCGAACTCGTGTTGGAGCGCGCGCAGCATTTGACGCAACTCGACGGGCTGGCCGCCGCGGCCGCGCATGAACTGGGAACGCCGCTCGCCACGATCACCCTCATCTCGTCCGAATTGCAGAAGATGGCGCCCGACAGCGCGCCGGGGATGAAGGAGGATCTGGCGCTGCTGGCGCAGGAGGCGCGGCGCTGTCGCGAAATCCTGCGCAAGCTGAACTCGCTGGGCACGCAGGAAGCGCATGTGCTGAACGTGCTGGCGATCGAGACGCTCATCGAGGAAGTTGTCGAGCCGCTCCGCGATCAAGAGGTGGAGGTGATCGTAACGAAGGAGGGGCCGGCCCCCGCTCCTCTTTGCGCGCGCAATCCGGGCATTTTATACGGTCTCGGCAATCTCGTCGAAAACGCGGTCGATTTCGCCAGGTCGAAAGTATGGATCGATGCGCGCTGGACGCCAATATATGTCAGCATCGCCATTCAGGACGACGGACCGGGTTTCGAGCCGAGAATATTGGATCGGGTCGGCGACCCCTATGTGAGCGGCGACTCCACGGAACGACGCGTAAAAGCCGAGCCCGACTCCGGCCTTGGACTCGGGCTCTTCATCGCCAAGACTTTGCTGGAGCGCTCCGGCGCGTTGGTGGAGACCGCCAACGTCGAACCGCCGCGCACCGGGGCGCGCGTGACGATCACTTGGCCGCGCGCGGCCTTCGAAAGGCGCACGCAGACGGAAGCGGAGGTTTGAGACGGAGCGGGCGCGAAATGGAAGGTCCCGCTTGCGTTGGCCATGAAGTCCGGAACGGGGCATCTTGCCGATTCGGGCAATGCAGTTAAAGTGAGATGATAAAGATCAAATGGGGACGAGGCGCATGACGGTCGAAGACAAACACGACGTCGATCATGAAGACGCGACGGATATGGCCGACTCCGAGGAAAGGGCGGAGCCGCCCAGTGAATTGACGCTCCTTATTGTTGACGACGACCGGCCTTTTCTCAATCGCCTCGCTCGCGCGATGGAAGCGCGCGGATTTTCCGTCACGGCGGTCGAATTGGTGGCGGACGGGTTGGCCGCGTTGGAAAGCAATCCGCCCGCCTTCGCCATCATCGACATGCGTCTTGGCGACGGCAACGGCATCGACGTCATTTCCGAGTTGAAGGCCAAGCGGCCCGACGCGCGCGGCGTCATCCTCACCGGCTACGCGAATATCGCGACCGCCGTGACCGCTGTTAAGCTCGGCGCCTTCGACTATCTGGCCAAACCCGCCGACGCCGACGAAATCTACCACACGCTGATGGCCACCCAGGCGGACAAGCCGGACACGGGCGAGAGCACGATGTCCGCCGACCGCGTGCGCTGGGAGCACATCCAGCGCGTGTTCGAAGCCTGCGACCGCAATGTCTCCGAGACCGCCCGGCGGCTCAACATGCATCGTCGAACCTTGCAGCGCATCCTCGCCAAACGCGCGCCGAGGTGACGCGGGCGGCGGATTAGAGTCCTTCCCGCGGGTGGAGCGCGGCGTGCAGCCGCTCAGCGGCGAGGGAGCCGAAACGCACCAGCAGCGCGCGGCGCGTCGCGGGAGCCAGTCGATGTATCGGCGCGTCGCGTCGCAGCGCCGCGCCATGCGCGTCGGCGACGATCAATCCCGCGTCCAGCGGAAACGCCTCTTCCGAGAGATCGAGCGGAATCGCGAAATAGAAGCGATCGCAAAAGGCGCGGTAGCGCGCCCATTTCCCATCGGAACGAAAATCGGCCAGCGAGGATTTGACCTCGATAATGCGGATCGAACCGTCCTTCGCCAGCGCCGCCAGATCGGCGCGGCCGCCGTCCGGCAAAGGGAATTCGCCGAGCACCGAATAGCCCAGCGCGCGGAGCAGCCGCCCCGCGCCGCGCGTGACGTTCCGGGTTTGCACCGGGCGGTCGAAGGCTTCGGCTTCGGACGGCTCCACACGCATCCCATCGGCTCCGCGCGCTCATGTTGATCGCGCGAAAGATCGCGCGTCGCCAAGCCCATTGCAAGCATGTTAGAACGCGCGGGCGGCCGCCCGCCGACGCGCCGCGCGAAGAACTCCAGGGATCGCGCCACGACAGGATCGCCCCAATGAAGAAAACGATTGTAGCGTTGATCGCCGCGGCCGCGGCTTTGAGCGGGGCGTTTCTTGGCCCCGCCGTCGGCGCCGAGCGCGTCGTCAATGTTTTCAACTGGAGCGATTACGTCGACGCCAAGACGCTAGACGACTTCACGCGCGAGACCGGAGTGAAGGTCGTTTACGACACTTACGACTCCAACGAAATTCTTGATACGCGGCTGCTCGCCGGCGCGACCGGCTATGACGTGGTCGCCCCTTCGGCGACCTTTCTCGCAAGGCAGATAAAGGCCGGCGTCTTCCGCCCGCTGGAAAAGAGCAAGCTGCCGAATTCGAAGAACCTCTGGCCGGAGATCGCCGCCAAGCTGCAACGCTACGACCCCGGCAATCAATATGCGGTCGACTACATGTGGTACACCACGGGGATCGCCTACAACGTCGCGAAGGTCAGGGAGCGCCTCGGCGACAAGCCGATAACGAGCTGGGAGCAGGTGCTGCGCCCCGAGAATTTGAAGAAATTCGCCGATTGCGGCGTCTATGTGATCGACAGTCCCGAGGATCTTTTCTCCATCACGCTCAATTTTTTAAAGCTCGATCCAAATTCAAGGAACCCCGAGGACATCAAACGCGCGGAGGAGCATCTGTTCGCTCTCCGCCGCTACATCAAGAAATTCCATTCCTCGGAATATATCAACGCGCTCGCCAATGGCGACATATGTCTGGCGATCGGCTGGTCTGGCGACAGCTTTCAGGCGCGCAATCGCGCGCGCGAGGCCGGCAACGGCGTCGACATCGCCTATGTGATTCCGAAGGAAGGAACCCTGATCTCGCTCGACGTTTTAGCGATCCCCGAGGATGCGCCGCATCCCGAAGAGGCGCATATGTTCATCGACTTCCTGATGCGTCCGGACATCGCCGCGCGCAACACCAACGCCACGCATTTCGCCAATGGCGTCTTGGCCTCGAAGGCGTCGGTCGACCCAGCCATCCTCGCCAATACGGCGATCTATCCGGACGAGTCGACGATGGCGCGCCTTTTCGCGGTGACGGCCCCCGACCTCGCGCTGCAAAGGACCATCACCCGCGCCTGGACGCGGGTGAAGACCGGACACTAGACCAGGTTCCGCAAGAGTTGACTGACTTTTGCGATGAGAACTTGCTCCAGCTTTTTAATTTTGCGCGATTTCCTATCGCTCGGACGACTCCATCCGAGCGAAAAGCGCGCCGACCGCGCGGCGCTATGGTTCGCTCAGAATGCGCTTCAGCAGTTCAATCACTTCGGCGAGGTTGCGATCCTTCGATACGAGTTCCTCGATCTTACGGACCGCGTGCAGAACCGTCGTGTGATCGCGGCCGCCGAAACGTCGCCCGATTTCGGGCAATGAGCGCAGCGTCAATGTTTTCGCGAGATACATCGCGATCTGGCGCGGACGCACGACATTGGCCGTGCGACGCGCGGAGAGAATCTCCGCCCGCGACACATTGAAGTGACTTGCCACGAGCTTTTGAATGTCGTCGATCTTCACGCGCCGTAAATCATGCGCGCGAATGAGGTCGCGTATCGCGGCTTCCGCCGTCGCGATGGTGAGCGGCTCTCCGTTCAAGGTGGAATGCGCGAGCAATCGATTCACGGCGCCTTCGAGATCGCGGCCATTGGTCGTCACGGTCTTCGCGACGTAAGCGATCACTTCCGGCGAGACGGAGAAGCCGGCTTGCTTTTCTTGCACGGCGGCGACGCGCGCCTCGAGAATCTTGACCCGTAGTCCTTCGTCCAACTGCCCGATGTCGACGCAGAGGCCGCCCTTGAAGCGCGACAAAACCCGCTCGTCGAGATCCTCGAGTTCGGAGGGCGGCCGATCCGAGGCGACGATAACCTGTCGTCCCGCGACGGTCAGCGCGTTCAAGGTGTGGCAAAATTCCTGTTGGATGGAGGGGCCCTTCAGGAATTGCACGTCGTCGATAATCAGCATGTCGATCGCGCGGAGGTTCTCCTTGAAGGCGATCGATGTTTGCGCGCTCAACGACGAGACGAAGCTCGTCATGAATTTCTCCGCGGTCAGATAAACGACCCGCGGCATATTCCCGTGGGCCGCTTGGGCCATTGCTTGCAAAAGATGCGTCTTGCCCAGGCCGACCGCCGCGTGGACATAGAGCGGGTTGTACATTGGGGGGACCTCGGCCGCGCGCGGTTCGGCGACACGACAGGCCGCCGCGTAAGCAAGATGATTCGACGGGCCGACGAGAAAAGTGGCGAAGGAAAGTCGACGATCCAGCGGCGAGCCGACGAAGACGTCGCACTCTCCTCGCTGGAAGGACTTGCCGGAGACGCGCCGCGTCGAGCCATGAGCGGGTTCCGGCGCGGGCTTTCGCTCCAAAGCTAGCATCGGAACAAAGCCGCCATTCGCCTCGCGCGGCGCCGGCGCGTCAAGTTCCGTTCCGGCCTCGCGGGCTTTGGACTTACGTCCCTGTTGGCGCAGTTCGATCGTCAGGCGGTCGATCGCGCCGAATTCGGAAACGACGTGCTTTTTGATGCGATCGAAATAATGTGACTGCATCCAGCTTTTGAGAAATTTCGTCGGCACGCTCAAATGCACGCCATCCTGCCCCACGCGTTCCAGTTCGAGGCGCAGAAACCAGGAGGTATAGACCGCGTCGCCGAGTTCGGCGCGCAGCCGCATGCGGACGCGCTCCCAAATATCAGATGCTCGCTCGTATAAGCGGGTGGAGTTGGTTGAGAATCCTTGTCGTCGAACATTGTGCGCCTTGGCGAAGAGGACACGCGCGTCCGAACGACGAGAATACGTCGCTCGGAACGATGCGAAGTTGTGATAGGTGGCTAAAGTGTCGGCGTCGCGAGCGTCGTTAGATCGGGCCGCGCGAAGTGTGGAGGGAGCGCCGCCGCGGAGGGCCGATCGCTCGACCATGCGGCAAACCGAAAGGCCGACTGCCGTAATGTCCGTCATCCAGACCGCACGCCTTCTTCCGCGCGCGCATGGAAGTGGTGATTGTCAGGAATATGTCGGACATTTCGTGAAAACGACATCGGATCCCCCCTCATCCAAAAAAAGCCGCCGCGCTCTTTCGGAATTCCATGCCATACGACTAGGCGACGTGGTTTTACGACGACACCGTGCGTACTCTACGAAAAAACGACTTGTCGAACCGCCGCCCGAAAAACTCAAGGCCGAATCTTACAACTGACATGCGATTGAAAATCGCACGCGCGTCTTTCGATTTGAGATATCCACATCAACCGTTTAAGGCCGCTTGCGTTCTCTCGTTCGATGCTTGGAACCTATACAGGCGGTGCTTTGAACGCAATTGGCGAAGGCGGAGAATCGTTACGCTTCTCGCGAAAAAAATGCGCGTTCGCGATGAGCGCTGTCGCAAATCGATGCTTCGTCAGAGGGAAGCGGACTCTTCCGCGCGCTGTCAAAAATTTGTAACGAGGTCATCAAAATCGGTGAAATTGGACGTTCGCAATTCTGTCAAGTGGGCCATATCGGAGCCGCATTTTTCGCCTTGTTTGTAACGAACTGAATCACGAGCCCGTTTGTGTGCGCATGCACAATCGCCGATAAAAATTGTTTCGATGTGTGACTTTTTTGCGCAAGCGGCGCGTCCTCGCGGCGATAGCGCGCATAAAAAAAGCCCGGGCTGAGCCGGGCTTTCGATTTGCTGTTCGCATCGCAATGCGACTGGTTCGATCAGGCCGCTTTCGTCAGCGCCTTCACGCGCGCGGTCAGGCGCGAAACTTTGCGCGACGCGGTGTTCTTGTGGATCACGCCGCGTTGCGCGGCGCGCATCACCACAGGCGCCACCGTTTGCAAAACTTCGGCGGCGACATTCGCGTCGCCCGCGGCGATCGCTTCCTCGACCTTGCGCACGAAGGTGCGCAGCAGGCTGCGACGGGCGCGGTTCACCGCGGTGCGGCGAGCTATCTTTCGAACGGCCTTCTTGGCCGAACTCGTATTGGCCATTCTTCCTTTTCCTTAAAGCGTGCGTCGGAAGACGACACCGCCCCCCGGGAAAAAAAGCAGCCGCGAAAACGCGGCCACGGGAGGAGGTATATAGGCCAAACCCGGGCTTTTCGTCAACGAATAAGATGCGCGCTCTCTGCTGCGCCCTCCGTGTGTTCAATGCGCTCGCCGAAGCAGCGTCGCCGCCCACTCCTTAGGCGGACTCTCGCGCCCAATTCTCGTCGCGCCGTCGATTCCGGCTTTCTCCGAATCGTAAATGCAAGACTTGCGCCTCGCCAGCTCGACCGGGAGCGCGAATAGCGCGACTCCCGCCGCCGCGCGGGGCGTGGACCGCCTCGAAAATTGCGGCCACGCCGTCATCAAGCCGCCGCTTTGTTGCGCCTATGTCGGCGACGCTTGCGCGAGGCGCCGCGCTGCTGATAACTATTTGTCCATGACTTACGGATCGGACTCCATGACTGCTCGTTTTTTCGCCCTTCCCGCGAGGCCCGCGGCCTTGCTGTTCATGGGTTTGATGTTCGCCGCGAGCCCTGTCTCGCCGGCTTCCGCGCAGCAAAGCTGCCAGGAGGACTTTCAGCGTCTGACGCAAAGGCGCATGGCGCAGATCGGCGTTCTGAATCGATTGGGCAAGGCCGGCAAGGGCCATATGGATCCTGTCGCGGCCTGTCCGGCCGCGCGCGCGCTGGTCGGCATCGAGACCGAAATGCTGAACTACATGACCAAGAATAAGGACTGGTGCACGATCCCCGACAATGTGATCGAAGGCTTCAAAACGGCGCGCGCCAAGAGCCAGGGCTTCGCGGGGCAGGCCTGCTCGGTCGCGGCCAAGGTCAAGCAGATGCAATCGCAACAGCGCTCGCAGGCCGCCGCCGGCCCCGGCAATCAGCCACTTAAGCTGCCCGCCGGACCGCTTTGAGCCTGACGCGGGAGAAGGCGGGCGTCGCCGAGGCGCTGCCGGACGCCGTCTCCGGCCATCCGCTTTTGCGCTTCGCGCCGGGGCCGCTCAAACCCTTCGTGCAATTGGCGCGGCTCGATCGTCCGATCGGCTGGTGGCTGTTGCTGCTGCCCTGTTGGCAAAGCAGCGCGCTGGCGGCGTCTGCGTTGGACCTCGCGCCCGATTTCAAGCAGCTGGCGCTGTTCTTCGTCGGCGCCGTGGCGATGCGCGGCGCGGGTTCCACTTATAACGATATCGTCGATCGGAAGATCGACGCCAAGGTCGAGCGCACCCGCAACCGGCCGCTCGCCAGCGGCCGAGTTTCGTTGCGCGCCGCGACGGTCTTTCTGGTCGCGCAATGTCTCGTAGGGCTCGCCGTGCTGCTGTCGTTCAACGGCCTCACGATAGTGCTGGCGTTGGCGTCGCCGTTGATCGTGTTGCTCTATCCCTTCGCCAAGCGCTTCACTTCATGGCCGCAGGCCATCCTTGGCTGCGCCTTCGCTTACGGCGCCTTGCTGGGTTGGACCGCGCGCGCCGACGCTTTCGCCGCGCCGGCGCCGTTGCTGTATCTGAGCGCGATCTTCTGGACGATCGGCTACGATACGATCTACGCGCTTCAGGATATTCAAGACGATGCGCGGGTCGGCGTGCGCTCGACCGCGCGTCTCTTCGGCGCCCATGTGCAAGGCGCCGTCGGCGCGCTTTACGCATTGTCGGTCGCTTTCGCGCAGGCCGCGATGCTCGCGGCGCATTTTGGGGCCTTCGCGCAGCTTGGCGTCTTGGCCTTCGCCGCGCATCTTTTTTGGCAAACGCGCCAGATTGACGAGGCCGCGCCGCCCGAGTTGGCGCTAAAGCTTTTTCGCGCCAACCGCGACGCCGGACTGTTGCTGTTCGCCGGCTTTTTCGCCCAGAGCCTCTGGGGCGCGCTTCACTCGTAGCAGATGATCTCGCGCTCGCCGGAGAAAACCGTGTTCTTGCGCGACGGAACGCCCGTCTTGCGGCGCGTCAGGAAACGCGGGCGGCGCTTGGAGACGCTGGCGTTGCGCGGACGCTTGAACGGAGCTCTTGCGCTGTGCGCGGTCGACCGGCTCCATCTCGCCGTTCGCCTTGTAAAGCCGCGGCAACGCCAAGACCGAGGCCCAGAATTTCCAGTCGGCGGCGGCGTCGTCGGCGTCACTGGTTTCGGCCAGCACGACGTCGAGATCGGGGTCTCCATGGGTCAGCGACAAGCGATAGGCTGCTCCGCCCGCGCGTGTTGTCTCCACTCCCAAGGCCACGCCGCGATAGGTCGCGACCGGAACCACGATCGTCATCGAAATCCCCGCCAAGCGGCGTGAAATGCGAATATATCCGCGCGTCAGGCGCACCAGGCGCTTGCCTTCGTCGGCGCGCGCGTCGCGTTGCACATTTTCGGCCAGCGGCTTTTGCGCCGCGCAATTGGTCTTCAACACGGATCGCCTCCTCAAAGACAGTATCGGGCTTGTCGTGGAGACCTTCGCGCCGGCCCGGGGAGAAAGTCGCTAACAAGGCTGGTGAATTTGTCATAAACCATTGCTTTATAGGTATAAAAGGCGCTTCAGAGTGAAGGCCGGGCAAAGGGAAACGATCAAATTGTTCGCATTTACGCGAAATCGGCGGCTTGAAGCGCGAAAAGGCGTCTTGCGGCGCGAGGGCCGCTCGCCTACCACTCTTTATAATGCAGAGCACACAGACCGACCTTTGCGCGTTTATGGCGCGCCTCGAAGCCGTGGCGCGCGAGGCCGGCGACATCGCCATGGCCTATTTTCGCCCGGCCGAGCGCACCAGCGCCGACGTCAATTACAAAAGCGGCGGCTCGCCGGTCACCGAGGCCGACCTTGCCGTCGACCGTTTCCTGTTCGAACAAATGGCCTCGCTGGCGCCGGACGCCGGCTGGCTGTCCGAGGAGACCGCCGACACCGCCGACCGTCTGTCGCGCCGGGAGTTGATCGTGGTCGACCCCATCGACGGGACGACGGCCTTCGTTCGCGGCGATAAGCGTTGGGCTGTGTCCATCGCCTTGATCGAACAAGGCCGTCCGGTCGTAGGCGTCGTCCATGCGCCGGCGCTTGGCAAAACCTTCGCCGCGCGAAAAGGGGGCGGCGCCTTTCTTAACGGCGAGTCCATCGGCGTATCGTCCCGCGAAGAACTCGCCGGCGCGCGCATCGTGTCGCCTCGCGACAAGACCGAGTTTTTCGAGAAATCCGCCTATGGCTTTAAAATCGCGCCGCGGGCGCCGTCGCTGGCGCTGAGACTGACCGACGTGGCGGCGGGCGCCAACGACCTCGCCATCGCTTCGCCGGGCGCGCGCGATTGGGACATCGCCGCCGCCGACGTGATATTGAGCGAAGCTGGCGGCCTGTTGTCGGAGATCGAGGACGGACCGCTGACCTACAACCGCGCGAGCTCGCGTCGAGACATGCTTGTCGCCGCGCCGCGGGCGCTGTTTAATGAAGGCCTAGCTCTCGCCAAAGCCGCGATGAAAGGGAAATCATGACGAACCCGCCGCCTCCGCACGCCAAACCCAAGCAATTGCTTCATCTCGTGTTCGGCGGCGAACTCGAGGATTTGCAGGGCGTCGCCTTCCGCGATCCGGCCAAGCTCGATATCGTCGGCGTCTATCCCGACAACGACAGCGCGCTGGCGGCCTGGAAGGCGAAGGCGCACGCGACGGTCGACAACGCTCATATGCGTTATTTCGTCGTGCACCTGCACGAACTTCTCGACCCGGACATCGAAAGCCTTTGACGGCGCGCGATGGCGCCGCTTGGCTTTAGCAAGCAAGGATTCATATCGACGCCATGCGCCTGCTTATCATCGAGGACGACAAGGAAGCCGGCAACTATCTCGTGAAAGCGTTTCGCGAGCAGGGCCATCTGGCGGAGCTCGCCGCCGACGGGCTGGAGGGCTACGCCCTCGCGCGCGAAAGCCAATATGACGTGCTGATCGTCGACCGCATGTTGCCAAAGCTCGACGGGCTCTCGCTGATCGCCGGCCTGCGCGAGCAGAAGGTCGACACGCCCGCGTTGATTCTTTCCGCGCTGGGGCAGGTCGACGATCGCGTGAAGGGACTGCGCGCCGGCGGCGACGATTATCTCGCCAAGCCCTACGCCTTTTCCGAGCTTCTGGCGCGCGTCGAGGCGCTGGCGCGCCGCCGCTCGGGGCCGCGCGGCGAAGACACGGTCTATCGGGTCGGCGATCTTCAACTCGATCGACTGACGCGCGAGGTGAAGATCGGCGGGGAGGAGGTCGTCTTGCAGCCGCGCGAGTTTCGCCTGCTCGAATATCTGATGAAAAACGCGGGCCAGGTGGTGACGAGAACCATGCTGCTCGAAAATGTCTGGGACTATCATTTCGATCCGCAGACGAATGTGATCGACGTGCATATTTCGCGGCTGCGATCCAAGATCGACAAGGGCCGCGCGACGCCCCTGCTGCGCACGATCCGGGGCGCGGGATATATGATCCGTGAAAACGGTCGGTAAGCTTTTTCGCACGACGGCCTTCAAGCTGTCGGTGGCCTATTTCGTCTTGTTCTCGGTTGGCGCGTGGGTTGTGCTCGCCAGCGTTGGTCAGCGCGTCGAGAAAGTGCTGGACGAAGAAACCGCCCAAACAATCGACGCCGAAATCGCGCGGCTGACCGAACTCTACGGCGAGGGCGGCCTGCGCCAATTGGTCACCTCGATCGAGCGCCGGGCGCGCGCGCCGGGCGGTTCGATCTTTCTCGTCACGACCTACGCCGGCGAATATATCGCGGGCAACATCATCGCATCGCCAATGATCGGCGCCGAGGAGGGCGCGCTCGACGAGACCATCTATCGGCGGCGCGGCGAAGCCGCGGACATTCACCATCACGCGCTGGCCAAGCTCGTCGTTTTGCCCGGCGAGTTCCGGCTGCTGGTGGGCCACGACACCGAGGATCATCGCGTGCTGAGGCGGATTCTGCGGCAGGGACTTGGCGCCTCGCTGTTCTGGCTGGCCTTGGTCGGCACGCTCGGCGGACTCTTCGTCGCCTATCGGATGCTGGAGCGCGTCGACGCCATGTCGGCCTCGGCGCGACGCATCATGGCCGGCGATCTCGATCAACGGCTTGAAACGACGGGAGCCGGCGACGAACTCGACCGCCTCGCCGAGAATCTCAATGCGATGCTGGCGCGCATCGGCGAGTTGATGACCGGCTTGAGCGAGGTGTCGGACAATATAGCGCATGATCTCAAGACGCCGCTGACGCGGCTGCGCAACCGCGCCGAGGAAGCCGCGCGCGCCAACGCCGGTCCCGAGGAGACGCGCGCCGCCTTGAGCGCGATCATCGAAGAATCGGACGCGTTGATCCGCGTGTTCGACGCGCTGTTGACGATCGCGCGCGCCGAGGCCGGCTATTCCGGCGACAATATGAGCGAGGTGGACGCCGGCAAGATCGCCGCCGACATCGTGGAGCTTTACGAGCCTGTCGCCGAGGAGCAGGGCGCGTTGTTTCGGTCCGAGCTGGAAGAGGGGCTGATGGTGCGCGGCAACCGCGAACTGTTGGGGCGGATGCTCGCCAATCTCGTCGACAACGCGCTCAAATATGGCGCTGGCGATGACAAGCCGAGCGTTTTGGTGACCGCGCGGCGGGTCGCCGGATCAATCGAGATCCGCGTCGCCGATCGTGGGCCCGGCGTGCCGCCGCAAGATCGCGAGCGCGTCGTCGGCCGCTTCGTGCGGCTTGAGAATTCGCGCTCGCGTCCGGGTTCCGGTCTCGGCTTGTCGCTCGCGGCGGCCGTCGCGCGCCTGCATCATGGCTCCTTGCGCCTGGAGGACAACGCGCCCGGCTTGCGCGTCGTCGTGTCGCTGCCCTCGGTCGGTTCGTCGCTCGGCTGAGTCTTCTCGGCGGGCGCCTTGGCCTTCATGACGGCGCCGATGTCTCGCAGCTCGGACGCGCGTTGCGCGGCGCGGTCGAGCGCGGTGTCGGCGGATAGACGCACCAGCGCCACCGTGCCGACGCCGATGCGCGAACGCAGCCGCAGCGAGCCGCGATGCAAATCGATCAGCGCGCGCGCGATGGCGAGGCCCAGTCCCGATCCCTTCATGCCGTCCTCGATCACCGCGCATGACTGTTCGAATGGCGCGCCTAGCCGCTTCAAAGCCTCGCGCTCGACGCCCCGGCCATTGTCCTGGACATAGACGAGAATCGAACGGTTCAGCTTCAACGCCCGCACGCGAACCTTGCCGCGCGGCGGCGTGAACTTCACGCTGTTGGAGAGCAGGTTGCCGAGCACCTTGACGATCGCCGCGTGATCGCCGGCGCAGATCAGCCCCGTGTCGATCTCGCGGTGCAGCTCGATTTCCTTTTCGCTCGCGCGCCAGCGCCATTGCTCCATGGCCTCGTGCACGGCGGCCGATATGTCGACCTCGCGTTCGACAAGCCGCCGACCTCCGGCCTCGAGCAGCGACATTTCCAATATGTCCGTGAGGATCGCGTTGAGATAGGCGCCGCTGCGATGGATGTCCTGGCAATAGTCGAGATATTTGGGCGAGCCCAACTCGCCGAACAGCTGCTGGCGCATCACGTCGGAGAAGCCCATGATCGCGTTGAGCGGCGTGCGCAGCTCGTGGCTCATATTGGCGAGAAAGTCCGATTTGGCGATATAGGCCGCCTCGGCCTGCGATTTCTGGAAATGATATTGCTCGGCCAGCGTCGCCAGCTGTTGCGCCTGCGTTTCCAACGCTTGCCGGGAGCGCTTCAACTCGGCGACATGAGCCGTCAGGCGCCGCTCCGAGAGCAGGAGATGCTCTTCGTGACGCTTCAGCGTGGTGATGTCGGCGCCCACCGAAACATAACCGCCGTCCCGGGTGCGGCGCTCGTTGATTTGCAGCCAGCGTCCGTCGATCAGTCGTACTTCAAGCGTGCGCGAGTTCACGGCCGTGTGTTCGTTCCGCTCCTGCTCGATCTCGACGAGAGGCGCCCTCGCGAAGTTCATGACGTTCCGGTAGCTCGCGCCTGGAGTCGCGACGTCGCTGGACAGACCGTTCAGTTCTAGGAATTTCGAGTTGCAGGTGACAAGCCTGTTGCTCGAATCCCACAGCACGAAAGCCTCGGAGATGGCGTCGATGGCCTCGCGCAACCGCATGTTGGCGGTGGCGGTCTGTTCCGCGAGCGCCTTCTGATCGGAAATGTCGACCGCGATGCCGACGAGATGCGCGCCCGGTTCGCGCGGGTCCTGAACGAGTTCGGCTCGGGCGCGCAGCCAGATCCACTCGCCGGCGGCGTTCTTGATCCGAAACTCGTGATCGACGGTTTTCGTCTTCGAGGCGAGCACCATCCCCGCGATATGCGCGAGATCGCCGTCGCCGGGATGCAGCATGGCGTCGAGTTCATCGATCGGAAGACAACGACGCTCCGCTTTGCGTCCGAGTATTTCATGCATCGAGTCGGACCAGTAAATTCGACCCTGCGCTATGTCCCAGTCCCAAAGGCCGCAGCGACCGTTCGACAGCGCCGTCTCCAGCCGGCGACGAATTTGGGCGTTCACTTCCTCGGCGGCGCGTCGTCTGCGCGCTTGGCGCGCATAGGCGGCGAGAATGGCCAGGAGCATCGCCGTTGTCGCCGCGAACTGAACAGCAAAGCGTTCGGCGATGGCGCGCCATTCGATCAGCACCGAGTCGAGCGGATGAATTATCGTCAGCTGTCCGAAGGGGCCGGGCAATTTGCGCGTCACCTCGAGCGCCGGCGCGCCGTCCCGGAGAACGATGCGCCGGGCGCCGAGCTTGCCGGCGTTGTCGACGGCGGCGCCATTCTCTCCGAATATTTCGCTCAGCTTCATGTTCGTCGTGGACAAACGCGGCCACGAGACCGCGACGACGCCGGAAGGATCCGTGATGAGAATGCGTCTGCCACGCGCTGTCGTCTGACCTGGCGCGATGCGCGCGAGTGGTTCGATCAACGCGTTCGCGTCTTTCCCGGAATTGATCGCTTCGCGCAACTCGCGCCAGATCGCGGTCGAATAAAATTCGAGATCGCTGGAAGCGTTGACGAGCAATTGCTCGTGCATCGTGGTGGTCAGCGTGAAAACGAATTCGACCAAACAGGCCAGAAAGAGCAGGCCGGCGATGACGGCGAGAGGCTTCAGCCATTGGTCGTTGGATTTGGGACCCTTGTCGCCGTTAGCCTGGAGACTGTAGGCGCCCCACACGGTTTCGGGGCACGTCGTCCCTTTGGCTGCGTGCAAGCGCGCCATCCATGACCTCTTCAATTTTTGGCGAACTGGGGAACGCAGTCGAGAAACGCTTCTCGATTCGCAGCCATCTGAATCCGCTTACGCGTGTTTGTCCAGATGCTTGGCGACAAATTTTGGTAGTTAATTTTCAGTTAATTGCGTTTTCTTTTGAGATGAATCGGTTAGCGCGCGGGAAAATTTTGTCTCGATGGCGCTCGCCGAGTCGGCGTGGAGACGAAACTGAATCGAAAACGCGCAAATCCCTTCTCCCGCTCGAAAGCCGACTGTAGCCGAACTTCGCGCGCCGAATGCGCGGACCGGGAACGCTCGGCTGGCGAGCGGGAGATGGCGGGGCCGCCTTACGCCAGCGCGCGGGTCGCGATGTCGTTTACGTCGCGCGACAAGTTTGGCGTCGCCAGCACGCGCTTCAATGCGGCTTCGGCCAGCGCGCGGCGGCCCGGCTCCAGCGTCCGCCATGAGCGCAGCGAGGACAATAGCCGCGCGGCGACCTGCGGATTCCTTGGCTCCAGGTCAAGCACGACATTGGTCAATATGTCATAGCCGGAACCGTCCGGAGCATGGAAGCGAGTGGGGTTGCCGCTCGCGAAGGCGCCGATCAGCGCGCGCGCGCGGTTGGGATTGGCGAGCGAAAAATCGCGATGCGTCATCAGCGCGAGGACGCGCTTCGTCGTCGCCTCCTCCGGGATGCAGGCTTGCAGCGAGAACCATTTGTCGATCACCAGCGCGTCGCCGGCGAAGTCCTGGTAAAATCGCTCGAAGGCTTTTTCGCGCGCGTCTCCGCCGATCAGCGCGAGCGTCGACAGCGCCGCGAGCCGGTCGGTCATATTGCCGGCCGTCTCGAATTGCGCCTGCGCGAGGCTGGTTCCGAGCGTCGCGTCGCCGGCCGCGATCAAATCGAGCGACGCGTTGCGCAGCGCGCGCCGGCCCGCGCTGGCGGCGTCCGGCGAATACCGCCCGATATCGGCGCTCGAGGCATGGCATTGCTCGAGCGCGGGTTTGAGCGCCTCGCCCAGCGCGCGGCGCAGCCCGGCGCGCGCCTTGAAGAGAATATCGGGATCGACGTTCTCCCCCACCTCGCGGGCGAGGTCGGTCTCGCCCGGCAGGGTCAGCGCCAGCGCGGTGAAGGCCGGATCGTCGGCGCCCTTGGCCAGCAGACGACCGAAGGGCCGCCGCGAAGGACCTGTCGTCCGGAGCGGCCGCCTCGGCGCGCAAGGCCGCGACGCGGGCGAAGATCGAGCGCAGGGCGAGGCTCTGCGCCGCCTGCCAGCGGTTGAACGGATCGTCGTCATGGGCGAGCAGACGCTCCAGTTCCGCGCTCTCTTGCGCGGGCTCCAAGCGCGCCGGCGCGGAGAAGCCGCGCAGCAGCGACAGCGTGGGACGCGCGGCGAGACCGGTGAAGCGCAACTGGCGCTCGGCGCCGGAAAACTCCACCAGCTCGCGCGAAACCTCTCGCGCGCTCATGTCGGGGCTGGCGAGCGGCAGCTTCTCGCCCGCTTCGTCGAACAGCGCCAGCGCGATAGGGATCAGCAGCGGCTGTTTTTCGTCCTGGCCCGGCGTTGGCGGCGTCCGCTGCGTCAGCGATAGCGTGAACGTTCTGGCGGCGGCGTCGTATTTCGTCGCGACATTTACGACAAGTGGCGTGCCGGCCTGCTCGTACCACAGCGCGAAATGGGTCAGATCGCGGCCGGAGCTTTCGGCGAAACAGGACAGAAAATCCTCGACCGTCGCCGCCGTTCCGTCGAAGCGCTGGAAATAGATATCCATGCCGCGTCGAAAGGCGTCGGCGCCGATCAGCGTCTTCAGCATGCGGACGATCTCGGCGCCCTTCTCATAGACGGTGGCCGTATAAAAATTATTGATCTCGCGATAGAGCCGCGGGCGCACGGGATGCGCGAGCGGACCAGCGTCCTCGGGAAATTGCGCGAGGCGCAAGCCGCGCACGTCGCTGATGCGCTTGACCGCGCGCGAGCGCTGGTCGCTCGAAAACTCCTGGTCGCGAAACACCGTCAGCCCTTCCTTGAGGCAGAGCTGGAACCAGTCGCGGCAGGTGATGCGGTTGCCGGTCCAATTGTGGAAATATTCATGCGCGATCACCGCCTCTATGCCGGCGTAATCGCCGTCGGTCGCGGTCTGCGGCGAGGCCAGCACATATTTGTCGTTGAAGATGTTGAGGCCCTTGTTCTCCATCGCGCCCATGTTGAAATCCGACACGGCGACGATGTTGAACACGTCGAGATCATATTCGCGCCCAAAGGTCGCCTCGTCCCAGCGCATCGCGCGCTCCAGCGCGTCCATGGCGTAATCGGCGCGCGGCTCCTTGCCGTGTTCGACGTAAATGGCGAGCTTCACCTCGCGCCCGGAAGCGGTGACGAAGCGGCGCTCGATATGGCCAAGATCGCCGCCGACCAGGGCGAAGAGATAGGACGGCTTGGGGAAAGGGTCATGCCAGACCGCGAAATGCCGGCCGTCCGGCAATTCGCCGGCCTCGATCGGATTGCCGTTGCCGAGCAGCACGGGCGCTTCGCTCCGGTCCGCCTCGATGCGGGTCGTATAGACGCTGAGCACGTCGGGGCGGTCGAGGAAATAGGTGATGCGGCGAAAGCCTTCCGCCTCGCATTGCGTGCAATAGGCCGAGCCCGAGCGATAGAGCCCCGAGAGCTGCGTATTGGCGGTGGGATCGACCAGCGTCTCGATCTCAAGCGCGAAAGGCGCCGGCGGGATCGCGCGCAGCGTCAGGCTTTCGGGCGTCGTCTCGTAATCTTGCGGCGCGAGTTCGCGCCCGTCGAGCGCTACGCGGCGTGGCGTCAGCCCGTCGCCGTCAAGCGTCAGCGGCGCGTCGGGCCGGCCCTTGGGGTTGCGGCGCAGCGCCAGCTTGGCGCGCACGCGCGTTTGCGTCTTATGCAGCGATATGTCCAGCGCCACGCTGTCGATCAAGAAATCCGGCGGCATGTAGTCGCAGAGTCGAACAGCCTGGGGCGGTGAATTGCGCATGAGATCCTCATTTTCGGGAGGGAGTGGTTCTTGACGACAATATAGGGGTCGGCGAAGGCGCGCGCGAGAAGGGAGCGGTTCTTTATGACAATATAGGGATCGGCGCGGGCGCGCGCGAGCGCTTGCGCGGGAAGAGGGCGACCAGCGAGTCGACGACGGGCGCCGGCGAGGGGAGACTTCGAACGGGATCGAACCCGCGGCGTCAAAACGTCAAATTCCGCGACCGCGCCGGCGAGGCGAGCGGGGTGGCGCTTCGGCATGGTTTTGGCGGATGGCTTTTCGATGGAGGCGGGAGGGTGAGGACTTTCCTCCGTTTTACAAGTTAGGAGCAATGGCCGCGAGGAGACCGACTTCGCCACAACATTTTGAGTCATATAGATCAAAGGACGCAGGAATTCCTCCGTTCGGCAAGTTAGGAGCAATGGCCGCGAGGATACAATTTCAAATTCCAGTTTGGATATTAGATCAAATGGTGCTGCGAGGGGGGATTGAACCCACGACCTCTCCCTTACCAAGGGAGTGCTCTACCACTGAGCTACCGCAGCTTTGAACTGCCGGCCTTGTGCCACAGGCGAAAGCGGGTGGCAAGCCATCTTCCGCGTCGCCGGCAATTCTAAATGACGCGGTCCGGGTTAAGAGTTTTTGTTTTCCAGGGGGTTTGAAACGCGCCCGCCAACTCGCTAACGCCTTACCCCCCTCTCAACCGATCGAGCACCGCCTTGGTCGCCAGTCCGTCCGCCGGCTGCATGCCGACGCTGAGTTGATAGGCGTGCACGGCGTTGCGGGCGACGCGGCCCAGCTTGCCGTCGATGGTCCCGTGATAAAAGCCCAGCCGCGTCAGCGCCTGTTGCAAGTCCTTGCATTGCGCCGTCGTCAGCGGCGTCACTTTTGGCCAGGGCGTTAGCGGCGTGCTGGCGCCGGCGATGCGGTCCGCGAGGATCGCCACCGCCAGCGCATAGGCGTCGGAAGTGTTGTATTGGCGGATCACTTCGAAATTGTCGGTGATCAGAAAGGCCGGCCCGCTCGCGCCCGCCGGCATGTAAAGACTCGCCGCGACCGCTCGCCGGCAGCGCCTCGCCGTTCGCGGCGGTAAAGCCCAGCGCGCGAAATTGCGAAAAGTCCATGTCGAAGGCGGCGAAGTCGAAGCCTTGCGGCAGGCGCGTCTCGACGCCCCAGGGCAGCGCCGGATTCCAGCCGGATTTATGCAAAAAGCTGGCGATGGAGGCAAGCGCGTCGGGCTGCGAGGTCCAGATGTCGGGCGCGGCGTCGCCGGCGAAGCTCGTCGCGAATTTCAGATAGGCCGAGGGCATGAATTGCGGCATGCCCATCGCGCCGGCCCATGATCCCCGCAGCCGGTGACGCGGGATTCCCTGCTGCAGCAGCACCAGGCCGGCGACATATTCGTCGCTGAGTTTTTGCGTCATATGGCCTTTCCAGGCCAGCGTCGCCAGCACGCGCAACACGTCGGCGCCGCCCGTCGCCGTCCCGAAATTGCTTTCGACAGCGAGAATCGCCACCAATATCTCGCCGGGAACGCCGTCGCGCTGTTCGATCTGCCTCAGCATATGCGTCAGTTCGCCGGCCAGCGCGCGACCGCGCGCGACGCAACTCGTTGTCGCGGCCCCCGCGACATAGGCGGGAATCGACACGGTGAATTCGGACTGAGTCGCGGGTTTTTGTAACACCGCCGGCTCAGGCGTCAGGCCCCGCGCGGCCTCGTCGAAAACCTCGCGCGAGACTCCGGCGGCCTGCGCGGCCGGCCACAGGCTTTGCACAAAGGACTGAAAATCTTGGGCCTGCGCGATGGCGCGGGGGCCGCCGCAGGCGAGCGCCGCGACGCCGAGCAGCAGGGCGCGCCGGTTGAGGGAGGCAAGCTTGCGCGATATTTGCATGACAGTCTCCGCCGCCGAGCGAATCGACCCAAGAACCACAGGCCAAGCCTTCCTTGGAAAGATTACACTTTCCGGCAATTCGTTTGACAGGTCCGGGTCGCTGACTTCTACTGGCTTCAGCTATTCGTGACAAACAGGGAGCGCGGAATTCCGCGCGATGTAACAAATGACGCATGTCCCCTCGACCAGCGCCGATCGCGCGCCGACCCGGCCGCAAGGCGCGCGAGGCGAAGGCGCCAGCCGCCCCAGCGAGAGCGATCTCAAGACCAAGCTGCGCGACGCGGGCCTGCGCCCGACAGTGCAGCGCCTGTCCCTGTGCGGGCTGCTGTTTGGCAATGGCGACCGCCATGTCAGCGCCGAGGCGCTGCACGCCGAGGCGCGCGAGGCCGGGCTGCGCATGTCGCTCTCGACGGTCTATAACGCGCTGAACCAGTTCGCCGGCGCCGGCCTGCTGCGCGAAATCGCCGTGCAGGGGCCGCGCACCTATTTCCACACCCGCACCTCGCCGCATCATCATTTCATGGACGAAAGCACCGGCCGCATGTTCGACGCGGTGGACGGCTCGGTCGAATTCGCGCGCCTGCCGGCGCCGCCCGAGGGCATGGAGATCGTCGGCTGCGACGTAATTATAAGGCTGCGCAAAAAGAAGCGGTGAGCGGGCGCGAACCTTCCTTTTCCCACGGAGTGGGAGAAGGCAGGCTCGCTTTAGCGAGGTCGGATGAGGGTCGCTGGGAGGTTTCAGCCAAGTCGCGACCATGTTTATTCAATTGATGACTCTCGTGAATGATTTGCCGATCCGAAAGACCGCGAATATTTCGCGGGACGGCCTTTATCGCTACGAACTCACGCGGCGATGGGGTGAACGAGAGGATGATTTGCTGCCTTTCGTCATGCTGAACCCGTCGGACGCGGACGCCGAAAGAGACGATCCCACCATTCGCCGCTGCATGGAGTTTGCTCGGCGCGAAGGCGCGAGCGGCATTATCGTCGCTAATCTGTTCGCTTGGCGAACCCCATATTCGGATGAACTACGGCGGGTGGACGATCCATTCGGCAAGGATAATCGAAAAGCCATCGAGACGATCGCGGCGAGATCGATTGAGAACGGGATGCCGGTTGTTTGCGCCTGGGGTTGTCGCGGAGCGCTTCATGGCGCCGACAAGACCGCTGTCGATATAATTCGGGGCGTCGGGCCAGGCGCAATATTGAAATGTCTTGGGAAGACGAAGGCGGGCCATCCGCGACATCCGCTATATTTGCGTCGCGATCAGCCCTTGGAGGAGTTTCCATAAGCTAGCGGTTGGAGCATCCCTAAAACCCTCATTCCGACCCCGCCATAGCCCGTCATAAATGACGACGGCCTTCCGTCCCATGGACTTCCTTTGGCGGGGCCGCCTTCTCCCGCGAGCGGGAGAAGGAAAGCGCGCCGCCTCACCCCAGCAGCCGCTTGATCTCCGCCCGCAGCCCTTCCGCTATGTCCGGACGCTCCAGCCCAAAGGCGATATTGGCGGCCAAAAATCCCAGTTTCGACCCCGTGTCGTAGGTTTTGCCGTCGAAACGCACGCCGTGGAACGGCTGCGTGGCCGCGAGCTTGATCATCGCGTCGGTGAGCTGGATTTCGCCGCCCGCGCCTTTTTCGCCCTTCTCCAGCAGCTCGAAAATCTCCGGGTTCAGAATGTAGCGGCCGGAGATCATCAAGTTGCTCGGCGCCGTGCCCTTGCGGCGGCTTTTCGACCATGCCCTTGATCTCGAAACTGTGGCCGTAATCCGCGCCGACGCTCGACAATGCCGTAATGATGCGTCTCGCTCGGCGAAACCTCCTCCACCGCGATGATATTGCCGCCGTGCTTGTCCATAGGCCTCCATGGCCTGGGCGAGGCAGCGGCTCTTGCGCGGGCCGTTCGGCAGCGTGATCATGTCGGGCAGCAGCACGGCGAAAGGCTCGTCGCCGATGATGTCGCGCGCGCACCAAACCGCGTGGCCGAGGCCCAGCGGCGCCTGCTGGCGCGTGAAGCTCGTGGCGCCGGCCTTGGGCAGGTCCGCCATCAGCGCGTCATATTCCTTCGTCTTGTTGCGGCGGCGAAGCGTGTCCTCCAACTCGTAGGACATATCGAAATGGTCCTCGATCACCGCCTTGCCGCGTCCGGTCACGAAGACGAAATGCTCGATGCCAGCCTCGCGCGCCTCGTCGACGACATGCTGCACGACCGGACGGTCGACCACGGTGAGCATTTCCTTCGGCACGGCCTTGGTGGCTGGCAGAAAGCGCGTGCCCAAACCGGCGACGGGTAAAACAGCCTTGCGAATGCGCTTGCTCATGAAAGGTCCGTTGCTTGATGGAGGAACCGCCGCTCGGGCGGGGAGATTGACGTAAACTTAGGTTCCGCCCATTAATTCTCGGGTGACGAAATCGCGTGAACGGGTGTTGACGATGACGGTCTTGGTGACGGGCGGCGCTGGTTATATCGGCTCCCACATGGTTTTGGAACTGCTTGACGCCGGCGAAAAGCCGGTTGTCCTCGACGATCTCTCGACCGGCTTTCGCTGGGCCGTGCCCGAGGGCGTCCCGCTGGTCGTCGGCGACTTCGGCGACGAAGACCTCGTGACCGAAACCGTCGGGCGATACGACGTCGAGGAGATCATCCACTTCGCCGCGAAGATCGTGGTGCCGGAGTCGGTCGCCGATCCGCTCGGCTATTATCTCAACAACACCGCCAAGGCGCGCAATCTGCTGGAGACCGCGACGGGCTGCGAGATCAAGCGCTTCATCTTTTCCTCGACGGCGGCGGTCTATGGCGATCCTTCGCGAAATCCGGTGACGGAGGACGAGCCGCTCAAGCCGCTCTCGCCCTATGGCCGCTCCAAGCTGATGGTGGAGTGGATGCTGGAGGATGTCGCCAAGGCGTACGACTTCAACTATGTCGCGCTGCGCTACTTCAACGTCGCGGGCGGCGACCCCAAGGGCCGCGCCGGCCAGTCGACGCCGAACGCCACGCATCTGATCAAGGTCGCGGCGCAGGCGGCGCTGGGCCTGCGTCCAAGGATGCAATTGTTCGGCACGGATTATCCGACGCCGGACGGAACCTGTTTGCGCGATTACATTCATGTTTCGGATCTCGCCCGCGCGCATATGGACGCGCTACGCTATTTGCGGGGCGGCGGCGCAGCCTCGTCTGTAACGCCGGCTATGAGCGCGGCTATTCGGTGAAAGAGGTGATCGAGACGGTGAAGCGCGTCGCGGGCGTCGATTTCCCGGTCGAGGTCTCGGGTCGCCGTCCCGGCGACTCGGCGGCGATCATCGCGGCGAATGGCCGCATCAAGGCGACGCTCGGCTGGGAGCCGCGGCACGACGATTTGGAAGAGATCGTGCGCCAGGCGCTGGCCTGGGAACGCGGGCTGGCGGCCCGAAAACGCGGGTGAACGGGCGCGCGCGGCGATGCGCTGTGGTCTCGTTAACGATCATGTCTCCATTTGATCGCATCGAGCTAAGTCCGTCTGGAGTCATCCATTTCTTTAAGCGCGCGTCAATATTTTGAATGCAGTCTGCCCCGGCGAAAACATTGAATTCTTCTAGCGCGCACAACGAACGGCCGGTGAAACAGCCATGCCCACGCAATCTCAATTGAAATTGAAGACCGCCGAATTGAACAGATATCCGACGGTCAAGGTAGAACTGCAGGGGCGATTCATGTTGCCCTCGCGCACCGAGCACGAGTGTTCGGTGATCGAAATGTCGACGCGGGAAATCAGGATCTCCGCTCCGGTGGCGCCCGAGATCGGCGAGAAGATTGTCATCTACATCGCCGAACTTGGCCGCTTCGAGGGCGGCGTCGTGCGGCAGGAGCCCGCCGGTTTCGCCATCGGCATGAGCCTGCCCAAGGCGAAGCACGTCAAGCTCGCCGAGCAACTGACCTGGTATGGCAATCGCGAAGCCTGGGATTTGCCCGACAACAGACGCTTTGAGCGGATCGTGCCCTTCACGCGGCGGACGCCTCTGCATTTGTCCGACGGCAAGGAGGTTATCGTCAAGATCAACGACATTTCCGTCGGCGGCGTCAACATCGAGACGAACTTCAAACTGCCGCAGGGCGCCAAGGTCACGCTCGGCGCCAAGTCCGCGACCGTGCTGCGGGTGTTCGACGAGGGCTTCGTCGCCGAGTTCGACAACCCCTTCGCGGAAGGCGAGCTCAACGAATTCACTAAATTATGAGCGAAGGCGCTGATTTGAAACTTAGCGGGCGTGAGCGCATGGCGCGCTCACGCGGGGTTAGCGGAATTTCGAACACGCATTCGTTCGCCAAACACTCCGGTTTCGTTAGCGCCGCGTCGCTGTCGGCGCGGGAAAGCATTATTCAGCGGGGCAAACCGCCTTGCGCTTGGTTTCCCGATCGACGAGCCAAAGATATTCCTTCGTTCGTCTCGCGTCGGAAATCATCTGGCAAATCCGCCGCTCGAACGGCTCGCGCGCGGCGGGCGGAAGATCTTGCACGCAGAAATAGGCGAGCGCCCTCACGTCGAGATGGGGGCTGAGAAACAGCCGCGCGGCGCGCTCGGTGAGTTCCGCGCTCTCCGGCGCCGGGCAATGATTGATGCTCAATTTGCCATATTCGATCTCGGCGGCTTTTCGAACGGCGGGATTGGGGTCGACGAAAAACTGTTCGAGCGCGGCGCTAATTTCATGCTCGTCGGTCACGTCGCCGCGCGGCGGCGCAAAGTCGCGCGGGATCGATACGGAGAGAACCTCGCCAATCACGTCGCCGATCGCTTCGAAGCCATTGATCTCGAGCGGACGCACGCCGAAGATCCCCAGGAACGCCACCGGCGAGGGAACCAGCCCCTTCGCCCTGCGGGCGAGCAGCCGTTCGGCGCCATCGGCGCGTTCGAGAATTTCGATCGCAGAGTCCCTCGAACCCTCTCACGATTTCGCTGACGCCGATCTTTATAGTCAACGCCCGCGCGGGCTCCCGCGCGGGGAGCATGGCGATGCACGTGTCTTTAAATCCGTTGGCGGTGAATTCGACGGTCGATAGTAGATTGTTCGCTTCGCGGCACGCCTCGCCCGAAGTGAGCCGCGCCTCGCGCCATTCGGCTGGCGAGCGCGCGGACTGGCGGACGGCATGGAACACCGCGTATTTGCCGCTCGACAAAATGGGCTTCAGCCAGAAATTCATCCAATAGGGGTCATCGAACACGATGTTTTTCTGGTCCGCGGCGGGCTTGAGCAGCGGCCCCGATTCCAGCGCGGCATAGTCCCCCGCGTGTTCCCGCCAGCGCGGCCTTGGCGTATAAGGCCAGCGCCAATGGAACGACGAGCAGCCCGGCGGCGAAACCGAACCGACGCTTGCGCAGACCATAAAGCGCCGCGGCGACGGCCGGCGTCGTCAAGCCGATCGCGCCGGCCGTCGCCAGCGCGCCATCTCCGGCCGCGGAAGCGGCGGCGAGAAAATTTTGCACCGACGACAGCGCGAGAATGAAGATCGCGCCGCCGATCAGCAGCGCGCCGATGAGAAAATCGCGCAAGAAACCGAGGCGGGCGTTCATGTCGTTTTCTTTCGCGCTCATCCCGTGTTGCGCAAACCCGCCGCGACGCCGTTGATCGACATGAGAATCCCCTGGCGGATGTCGTCGTCGGTTCTGCCCGAGCGCCAGCGGCGGATCAGTTCAATCTGCAAATAGCTCAGCGGCGTGATGTAGGGCACGCGCAGCTTCAGCGAACGCGCTAGCGCTGGATTGTCGGCGAGCCGCTCGCTCGCGCCGGTGATGTCCTCCAGCGCGCTGACAGCAAGATCGTATTCCGCCTCGATGCGCCCGAAAATCTCCTTCGCGCGCGTCTGATCCGGCGCAAGCTCCGCATAGTGGCGGGCGATGGAGAGATCGGTCTTCGACAGGATCATGTCGATGTTCGACAGCAGCACGCGAAAGAACGGCCATTCGCAATTCATGCGGCGCAGCAGCGGCAGCCGCGCGTCGCGGTCCTCCGCCAGAAAGCCGGCGATCGCCGAGCCGAAGCCATACCAGCCGGGCAGGGCGACGCGCGCCTGACCCCAGGAAAAGCTCCAGGGAATCGCGCGCAAATCCTCGATCCGGCGCGACGGTTTGCGAGAAGCGGGACGCGAGCCGATATTGAGCGAGGCGATTTCGGCGATCGGCGTCGAGCCAAAGTAATAATCGACGAAGCCCGGCGTCTCATAGACGAGATGGCGATAGGCCGACATCGCGGCGGTCGAGAGCTCTGAAGCGGTCGCGAGAAACTCGTCCGGCGGCGCCTGCCGGCCGGAGAGCAAGGTCGCTTCCAGCGTCGCGGCGACGATCAGTTCGAGTTGAAGCGCGGCCGATCTCGCGGATTGGCGTATTTGGCGGCGATCACCTCGCCCTGTTCGGTGAGGCGGATCTGGCCGTTCACCGTGCCCGGCGGCTGCGCCAGAATGGCGTCGTAGCTGGGGCCGCCGCCGCGTCCGACCGTGCCCCCGCGCCCGTGAAACAGCCGCATCGAAATATTGGGCTGGCCGGCGAAGAACTCCGCCAGCGCCGTCGAGGCGCGGTAAAGCTCCCAAATGCTCGTGAAGATGCCGCCATCCTTGTTGCTGTCGGAATAGCCGAGCATGATGTCCTGTTGGGCGCCGGAGTTGGCGACGAGCTTGGCGATCCCCGGCAGCGCATAGAAGTCCCGCATGATCGGCGCGGCGTTGCGCAGATCCTCGATGGTCTCGAACAGCGGCACGATGATCAAATCCGCCGAGACGACGCTGGCGTCGCGCGGATCGAGCGTGCCGTGCATCATGCCGCTTTCCTTTTGCAGCAGCAGCACTTCCAGAAGATCGCTGACGGTCTCGGTGTGGCTGACGATGTAATGGCGGATAAGATTCGTCGCCGTAGGTCTTGCGCATCGCGGCGGCCTTGGCGAAGATCGCCAATTCATCTTCGACGGCTAGCGAATATTTCGCGTCGAGCAGCCGAACGGGGCGCGGATCGCGACAACAGCCGCAGCAAAAGCTGTTGCTTCTCCAGCTCAGGGAGCGCCGCGTAATTGTCGGCGATGCGCGCCAGCGCCAGAATTTCCGTGATCGTCTCCTCGTGACGGTCGGAGCTTTGACGCAGATCGACGGTGGCGAGGTGGAAGCCGAACACTTCCACGGCGCGAATCAAGGGCTCCAGGCGCTGCGCGGCGATCACCTCGCTGTGGTGCAGCCGCAGCAACTCGTCGATCGTGACGAGATCGGCGAGAAAGGCCCAGCTGTTGGCGTAGGCCGCGCCCGGCGCCACCGCGTGCCGCATCGCCTGCCCGCCGGTCAAATGCTCCAGCGTGCCGGCAAGGCGCGAGTAGACGCCGATCAGCGCGCGGCGGTAAGGCTCGTCGTCGCGATGCGGATTGTCGTCGCCCGCGCGATTGGCCAGATCCTCCAGCGCTCTGGTGGCGCCGGCGTATCTGCGCGAGATCGAAAGCTCCGCGCCGAGTTGATGCACCTCCGTGAGATAAAAGCGCAAGGCCACCTCGGCCTGCATCTTGAGCGCGGTCTCCAGCGAGGCGGCGGTGACGTTGGGGTTGCCGTCGCGGTCGCCGCCGACCCATGTGCCCATGCGCAGGAACGGCGGCACGCGCAGCCCTTCGATGCGCCGCTCGATGTCGGCGTAGATATGCGGAATTTCGCGCAGGAAGGTCGAGCGGTAATAGCTCAGCGTGTTTTCGATTTCGTCGCGCACGGTGAGGCGCGACTGGCGCAACAGCTCGGTCTGCCACATTTGCGAGACGCGCGCGCGCAATTGCGCGTCGTTCTGCTCGAGTTCGGTCTTGGAGCGCATATGTTCGCGCGCCGCGAGCAACGCGAAGATCGAATGTTCGGCGTCGAGCAGACTCTTGCGCCTAACCTCGGTCGGATGGGCTGTGAGCACGGGAGAGACCCAGCCGCGCGCGAGAACCTGGGCGATTTTGCCGGCGCCCACGGACGCCTTGCGCAAATGGGCGAAGGTGCGGCTGAGGCTGGGCTCGATCAGGCTCGTCTTTTCGCCAGCGGCCTCGGCCCGCGCCCGCTGCTGCAACGGATGCAGATCCTCGGCGATATTGCCGAGATGCAGAAAATAGCTGAAGGCGCGAATGACCGTCAGCGCCTCCTTGGCCGAGAGGTTGCGCAGCAATTGATCGAGCTTGCGGTCGGCCTCGGAGTCGCCAAGGTCCGTTGCGTCGGGCGTTCCCAAATGACGTCCGTGCTTGGCGGATGGGCGTTCCTCGGACGCCTTATGGCGGCTCGCGGCGACCGAGAGGCGGCGGATCGTCTCGATGCGCTCGAAAGCCTCGTCGCCCTCATGCTCGCGCACGGTTTCGCCGAGCAGCCGGCCTAGCAGCCGCACATCATCGTGCAGCCCATGGTCGCCTTTCCGCGGCTCGGCCTTTTGCGGCGCGGCGGGCGTGGAAACGGCGGTGGCGGAAGCGGAGGCGGCGGCGGAAGCGTTGTTTTCGACATTCATGAGGTGTCGCGATCCTTGGCGAAGCCCGCGGGCGGAGGCTTCTCTATAGCAGATTTCGCGCCGAGTAGGATGCGGGGCGGCGAAGCCCGTCGCCGCCGGCCTTGCCAGCGGGATCGAATTTGGCGAAAAAGCGAGCGACCGCTTCCGACGCCAAGGACGCCGGCGATATAGCCGTCATTCGCCCCGGAACCTTAAGGAGCCGCGCCCATGTCCGCCCCGTCCTCGCCAAATATCTTCGACCAGTGGGACACTTACCATAAGGTGGTCGCCGCCAATTTCATGTTCCACCGCGAGATCGCGGAGGCCTTGCGGCGGGCGCTCAAAGCGCGCTTTTCGGGACGCCGGCCGGCTTTCCTCGATCTGGGCTGCGGCGACGCCACGGCGCTGGCGCCGGTGCTGCGGGACCAGCCGCCGAGCCGCTACAAGGGCGTCGATCTCTCGGAAACCGCGCTGCGGCTCGCCGCGCGCGAACTGGCCGACCTGCCTTGTCCGGTGACGTTGACGCATGGCGACATCCTCGAAGCGCTGGACGAAGACGACTCCTATGACGCGATCCATTCGAGCTTCGTGCTGCATCATTTGCCGACCGAGCGGAAGGCCGAGTTTTTCCGCCGCGCCGCCCGCCGCCTCGCGCCAGGCGGCCTGCTGCTGCTGGTCGACGTCGCGCGCGAGGAGGACGAATCGCTTGATGATTATCTGCGGCGCTATTGCGGCTGGCTGCGCCGCGACTGGACGGGTTTGAGCACGCAAGAGTTCGACGCCATATGCGATCACATCGTCAATAACGATATGCCCGAACCATACTCGACGCTGCTGGCCTTGGCGCGCGCGGCGGGACTGAAGGAAGCGCCCGGCGGCGTCCAATATGGCGCGCATCGGCTCGTCTGTTTCGCGCGAGACTGACGGCGCCTGACGCGCGCGCCTCGCCAATAAATTTAGGCCAGCGGGATGAAACGGTTATGTCGCGCGTCCAATTTTTGGGCGCCGCCGGCTTGCCTCGCGGCGCGCTTTGGGTAACATCGCCGGCTCTTGTTTTCCGTTCGAAGGACGCTTTCATGCCGATTTACGCCTATGCCTGCGCCGATTGCGCGCATGAGTTTGAAACCCTCGTTCGCTCGAACGAATCGCCCGCCTGTCCCAAATGCGGCAGCGAGCGGCTCGAGCGCCAGCTATCGCTGATCGCCAAACCCGCCGCGGGCGGCCCGAGTTCGGCGCGCGACGCCGCGCCGGCCTGCGCGGCGATGGAGGGCGGCGAGCCCTGCGGCGGTTGTCCGGCGTTCGAGGACATGAGTTTTGGTGGAGTGAATTGAGAAGCGTCGAGGAGATTCTCGGCGCGCGGCGCATCGTCGTCGCCGCCAACGGGCTCGACTTCGAGGTGTTCGAGGCAGGCGGAGGCGAGCGCCTCGCCCTGCTGCTGCATGGCTTTCCGCAAAGCGCGCTGGAGTGGCGCGGCCAGATGCGGACGCTGCTCGCCAAGGGCTTTCGCGTCTGGGCGGTCAACCAGCGCGGCTATTGCGGCACGAGCCGGCCGCGCCGCCGCGAGGATTATCGCCTGGCCAATCTCCTCGCCGATATCGCCGGGCTGATCGACGCCTCGGGCGCGAGCAGCGTCGTGCTGATCGGCCATGATTGGGGCGGTCTGCTCGCTTTCGCCTTCGCCGCGCGCGGCTTGCGCCCGCTGGAGCGGCTGGTCACGCTCAATGGTCCGCATCCCCGCTGTTTCGCGAAAGCGCTCCAGACGCCCGCGCAAAAGCGCCGGTCGCGTTACATAAGTCTGTTCCGCACGCCGCTGCTGCCGGACTGGCTGCTGGGCCTGCGCGGCGGCGCCTTGATCGAATGGATTTTTCGCAAGACGGCGCGCCGGAGCGCGTTCGAGGACGAGATCATCGCCATCTACCGCGCCGACGCCTGTCGGCCAGGCGCGCTGACGGCGATGCTCGACTGGTATCGCGCCGCCGCGCCTGAAATCTTCGCCACCGAGGAACCCGCGGCGCCGATCGAGACGCCGACATTGATGATCTGGGGCGAGCGGGATGTCGCGCTCGATGTGTGCTGTCTCGAGGGAACCGAGCGTTACGTGAAGAACTTGCGCATCGAGCGCCTGCCGCGCGTCACGCATTGGACCCCGGAGGACGGCGCGCGCGAGGTCAACACACTGCTCGAAGAGTGGCTTTAGGTCGCTGCTTCTCCCTTTTCCCGCAAGTGGGAGAAAAGGCCGCCCCGACTTGATTGAATCCCTTCCCGCCTTTCGCCTCTTGTCTTCGGGTTCGCGTGATGTAGGAATTGCCCGCGCATGGCGGCGTGGAGGGGAAAGATGCGCGACTATCTGAGATTTTTTTGCGTTCTCGCGGCCGTTTTTTGCGCCGGCGCCTCGCGCGCGGCCAGCGACGCCGATTGGAGCGAGTGCAAGCGGGAGGACGGCGACGGCGCCATGATCATCGCCGCCTGCGCGCGCATCGCGGGCGACAAGCGTTCGCCTCCGCGCGAACGCGCGATCGCGCTCAACAATCGCGGCAACGCCTATCAGGCGAACAAGGACTTTGGCCGCGCCATCGCCGATTACGACGCGGCGCTGCGGCTCGACCCCAATCTCGCCCACACCTATCTCAATCGCGCCCTGGCCCTTAAGGGGGAGGGCGAATACGCCCGCGCCCTCGCCGACGCCAATAAGTCGCTGGAACTTCAGCCTGCTGATCCCGTCTCGCTGCGCGGACGCGGCGACATCTATATGGCGAGAGGCAAGAAGGCGGAGGGCGATCTCGACGCCGCGATCGCCGATTACACCGAGGCGATCCGGCTCGATCCGCGCGATTCGATCGCCTATCGCCACCGCGGTCTGGCCTATGAGGCCAAGGGCGACGGCGAACACGCGAGCGACGATTACAACATGGTGATCCAGCTCAGGGCGAAATAGGCCTTCCCGCCGCCGCCCTTTCGCGGAAGGAAAAAAGCGGCGCCGGCGCCACAGTTCGAGGATTTTCGCGCCGTTGGCGGCTTGCGTGGTTGACATGCGGGCCAATCGTGGGATTCTGCCGGCGCTGGAGGTCCGCCGTCGCGGGCGCCTTAAGACCAAAACCTGGGCTTTGGCGTTTCGGCCGATGGAACGCGGGCTTTATTTAAAGGAGAACATCCATTCGACGTCCAATGAAGAGCACTGCGGCCCCGCAAAAGGAAGGCCTCAGAATAAACAAGGAGATTCGCGCGCGAGAGGTTCGGCTGATCGATTCTGAAGGCAAGAATCACGGCGTGGTTCCCTTTCCGCAAGCGTTGGAGCTTGCCGACACCGCCGGCCTCGATCTGGTCGAGATCGACCCGAACTCCGAACCGCCCGTTTGTAAGATATTGAACTACGGACGATTTCGTTTTCTCGAACAAAAGCGCGCGGCCGAGGCGCGCAAAAAGCAGAAGATCGTCGAGGTCAAGGAGATCAAGCTGCGCCCCGGCATTGATGATCACGATTACGACACCAAGATGAAGGCGGCGCGCCGCTTCTTCGAGGAAGGCGACAAGGTGAAGATCACATTGCGCTTCCGCGGCCGCGAAATCGCGCACCAGGACATCGGCTATCGGCTGATGACCAGGGTCAAGACCGAGACCGCGACGATCGCCAAGGTTGAGTTGGAGCCTTCGATGGAAGGCCGGCAAATGATCATGGTGCTGTCGCCGCGCTAGTCGCGGCGGGCCTTCCGCTCAATCCATCAATGGCTGTTCCGCGAAAATGTCGAACCGTTGGTTTCCCGAGCCTTGCCGGCGGCGCGCCGCGGTTTTCGCCTGTCTCGCCGCGCTGCTGACGGGCCAGGCGCCCATCGCGCGCGCGCAAATCTCCCTGCCGGGCGCCGTCGCCCCGGAGCCGGAGGGCGCGGTCGCGGAAGGCGTGAAGCATCCCGCCGGCCAAGCCCGCGCATAAAAGGGCGCGCGCGGGCGACGCGGAGGAGCAAGCGGCGGCGGGCCCGGCGATCGCGCCGAAAGCCCCGACCGACGACGCCATCGTCGGCAAGCCGCTTTATCAAGATGGCGAGCGCAGCATCGTGGAGTTTCAGCGAGTCGGCGGCGAGACGCGGCTCTCCCGGCTAACGCTGACAGGAGACCGCATGTCGCGCTCCGGCGACAGCTGCCGCGTCGACGTGTCGGAGACGCCGCTCAAGCTGACGCCGCGCGAGGGCGACGCCGGCCTGCGCCGCTATCGGGTCGAGTTCCCGGCCTGTCCGTTCAGTTTCGACGTGCTCGACGGCGCCATTCTCGTCTCGAACGAAGGCGGCGCTTGCGAAATCAAGGCCGCCGACTGCCGCGTCGATCCCACGGGCCTCTGGGGCGAGAAGGATTTCGACGAGAAGCGCGGCAAGCAAATGCTGAACACCCGCGCCCGCGTCGAAAAGACCGTGCGCGCGGATTTTCGCGAGCTCTACACCAAGAACAAGAAAGACAAGCCGCTGCGCAAACTGCTGGTGCGCGAGCAGGCGGGCTTCTCCTCGCGTCGCGAGGAGATTTGCCGCAACTATCTGCAAGAGGCGGATTACGGCTATTGCGCGCTGCGCGTGACCGAGGCGCGCGCGCTGACGCTCGGCACGCAACTCGCCGAGGGCGTCAAGCGCCCGGCGGACATGCCGGCGGAGGAAGCGCCGCGCAAGAAGGGGCGGAAGAAGTAGCCGCTCACCCGCCCTTGCGCGTCAGCAGCCCCTTGGCGGGATCGTATGCGCGCAGCGCGGCGATCAGGAACAGGCTGGCGTAGATCGCGACCGCCGCCAGCGACTCCCAGGAAATCTGCTCGTAAAAGGCGAAGCGGATCAGCTCCACCGCATGGGTGAACGGGTTTAGCGCGCAAAAATAATACAGCCAGGGGCCGGACTCCTTCACGCGCCACAGCGGATAGAGCGCGGAGGACGCGAAGAACATCGGGAAGATCACGAAGTTCATCACGCCGGCGAAATTTTCGAGCTGCTTGATCAGCGACGACAGCAGCATGCCCGAGCGCGCCGAGCATCAGGCCCGACAGCGCCAGCGCCGGCAGCACGGTGAGATAGCCCCATTTGGTCGGCGGCTCGATCTCCCAGAAGTAAGCGACGATCAGATAGGCGTAGACCTGCAACACCGACACCGCGACGCCGGCGAAAAGCTTCGAGCCGAGCAAATACCAGCGCGGAAAGGGCGAGACGAGCAGCGTGCGCATATTGCCCATCTCGCGGTCGTAGACCATCGACAGCGACGACTGCATGCCGTTGAAGAGCTGGATCATCGCCATCAGGCCGGGCGTGATATAGACCTCATAGAGCACATAGGTGTCGTAGGGCGGGATGATCGACACGCCCAGCACCGAGCGAAACCCCGCCGCGAAGATGAACAGCCAGACGAGCGGCCGCACCAGCGCCGAGACGAAGCGCTCGCGCTGATGCAGGAAGCGCAAAGCCTCGCGCCAGACGATCCCGCCAAGGCAGATGGCGTATTGCGCTGACGTGAAAGCCGCCGAGCGGGGCCGGGGGAGGGGTCATCTATGTCGCCTGTCGCTTTTGCATGCGCGCGCAATCTTCGTTTGTGATAACGGCCCAAGCCCTCACCCTAGCCCTCTCCCCGCGCGCGTGGAGAGGGGATCGCCTCCGCCGTCAGTCCTTCGAACGCCTCGCCAATCGTCGCGACGCCTTGCGCGCTCACAATCTCGGCCGCGGTTCCGTTCGCCAACATCTTGCCCCGGTGCAGCAGGATCACGCGGTCGCCGGGCTCGATTTCGTCGATCAGATGCGTCGTCCACAGCACGGCGAGTCCCTCGCGCTTCACCAAATCGCGCACATGCGCCAGAATATCGGCGCGCGCTTTAATATCGAGGCCGACGGTCGGCTCGTCCAGCAGCAGCAGTTTTGGCGCGTGCAACAGCGCGCGCGCGATTTCGACGCGGCGCATCTGCCCGCCGGAGAGATCGCGCGCCTTGTCGCCGGCGCGATCGGCGAGTCCCGCCCGCTCCAGCGATTCTCGCGCGAGGCGCTTGCCCTTGATAGGGCCAATGCCATGCAGCGCGGCGTGATAGAGCAGATTCTGCGTCACGCTGAGTTCAAGATCGAGCGTGCGCGCCTGAAACACGACGCCAAGCCGCCGCAGCGCCTCGCCCGGCTGTTTGGCTATGTCGAAGCCGAAGATGTCGACGCGTCCAGCGCCCGCCGAATAGAGCCCGGTGACCAGCGAAAACAGCGTGCTCTTGCCGGCGCCGTTGAGCCCCAGCAGCACGGCGAAGGAGCCGCGCTCAAGCGAAAAGCTCACATCATCGAGCGCCTTGCGCGCGCCATAGGCGTGCGAGAGTTTTGTCACGCTTAGCGCGGGCGCGTCGGTCATGGCGACGGCTCGAACACGGCGCCCGTCACTGCGAGGAGCGCACGCGGCGAGGCAATCCAGGCGCCGCCCGCGACTCCTGGATCGCCACCCGCTTCGCCTTCGGCTCGCGGTCGCAATGACGGCGGAGAGCAAGGCGCGCAAAAACTCATTTCGGCGCCACCACGACGCCCCAGGGAAAGGCCCCCACCGGAATCGACTTCACGACCTTGAGACTGGCGACATCGATCACCGACACGTCGTTGGAGACGCCATTGGCGGTCAGGAGATATTTTTCGTCCGGCGTGAAAGCGAGATGCCAGACGCGCTGCCCGACCAACAGATATTTGTCGATCTTCTTGCTCTCGGCGTCGATCGCGGCGACGCGATTGGCCGGCCCCAGCGCCACGAAAGCGCGCTTGCCGTCCTTCGAAAAGGAAATCCCGATCGGCTGGATCGCCTCTTTGGAGAGGCCAGGAATTTCGAAACTTATCTTCTGCTTGACGACATGCTTGACCGGATCGATCACCGCGACCGTGCCGCCGACTTCCGACGACACCCACAGCTCGGAGCCGTCGGGTTTGAACTGCGCGAAGCGCGGGCGCGCGTCGACGAGAATATTGGCGACGATCTGCTTCGTATGCGTGTCGATCATATGCGCCATGTTCGTCGTTTCCGACGTGTTGACGAGAATGTTGCCGTCGGGACTGACCGCCATGCCCTCGGGCTCGACGCCGACCGGCACATCGCCGATCTGGCGCTTCGTTTGCGTGTCGATCATCGTGACGAGATTGTCGTTCTCGTTGGAGACATAGACCGTCTTGCCATCGGGGCTCAGCGCCATCAACTCGGGGTCGGGACCGGACGGCAGCTTGCCGGTGATTTGCAGCGTCTTGGTGTCGAGCACTTGAATCGAGTCGTCGTCGCCGGCGCAAATGAACAGTTCCGAGCCGTCCTTGGTCAGCTCGAGGCCGCGCGGCCTGCGCCCGACCTTCACGGTCTTGATCGCCTGCAATGTCTCGGTGTCGATGATGGTGATGCTGTTGCCTTTCTCGTTGCTGACGTAAGCGAGATAGGCGTTGGCGGGGGAGGCGAGGCCGAGGAGAAGCACGAGGGCGAATGTCGCGCGACTCCCTTCTCCCACTCGTGGGAGAAGGGAGTCGCGTTGCGTTGTCTTCTTCATCATCGCAGCCTGCATTTGGTTTCGGGCCGGTCGCGGCCGAGCGTGTCGAGTTCGCTTGTCTGGTGCAAATAGCCTTCCTGCGGCGACACCGAGGCGACCATGCGCCCGTCCGAGAGCAGGATCGGCTGGCGCAATTGTTGGTTCCAGTCGCGCAGCGTCAGCCGCACGCCCTTGAAGGCCGCGATGGAGAACTCCGGCCCGATCAAGAATTCGCGCAGTCTTGCAGGCTCGTTCGACGCCGCGCGCGTCGCCGCCTCGCCGATCATCCGCATCGCGAGCCAGGCGCCATTGTCGCGCGCGTTCATCACGCGGCGGAAGGTCTGCATGAATCGGTTTTGCAATTGCTGCGCGCCCCATTGCTCATGCGCGCCGTCCCAATTGGTTGGGACGAGCCCGCCAGATCCCGCCACCGGGCGCGGATCAAAGGTGCGATAGGGCAGGTAGCCCGCGAAAACCTCCGACTCGTCGGCGGCGATCAGCACGTCATAGGCTGGCGCGCTTTGTGTCAGCACGGGCATTTGCCGCTGCGTCTGCACGGAGCCGGAATCGCTGCGCCGCCCGCCGCCCATGTCCTCGAACACCCGCTCCTCGACGATTTTGGCGCCGAACTTCTTCGCGCTGGCGCGATAGGCGGCGGCCAGCAATTCGTCCTCGGGATGCGAGCCCTTGATCAGCAGCCAGCGGCTCCAGCGCTTCCACATCAGATATTGCGCGAGACCGTCGGCCAGCATCGCCCGCGAGGGCGCGACATGCACGACATTGGCGCGGCAGTTTTCCTCGCGCAAAATTTCGTCGGGGGCGGAGATATTGAACAGCAGCGCGCCGCTCGCCTTGGCGCGCTCGGACGCTTTCAACAGCGCGTCGGCGGAAAGGTCCGCGATGATCAGCCGCGCGCCCTCGCTCACGAGTTTGTCCAACGCCGCGCCGGCGTCCTCGTCCTCGGCGAGTTTTACGTCGATGGTCTCGAATGTCTGGCCGGTGAATTTGCCCGTCGTATTGTTGTCGGCGGCGCCCATCAGCGCGCCGGCCAGCGCGTCGTCCTCGGCGGGAATGTCTTGGATGGAGAGGGTCTCGCGCGAATGCGCCTGCCGCAACACGCCAACCTTGACCGCCAGCGGCTCGGCGAGCGCGGCGGCGGGGAGGAGCAGAAGGAGCAGGGCGAGGGCAAGGCGCATCGCTCCTTCATGCCGGGTTCAAAGCATCGGATCAACGGGATTATTTGCAAGGGCCGCGCCTCGCCCTCCCCCTGAAGGGAAGGGCGAGGCCGCGCCCTAGAAATACGCGCCCAAAACGCCGCCCGCGAGGCCGAAGACGACGGTGCTGGCGATAAGGGCCGGGAAGCCCAGCACGGCGCCGCCGAGAATGGCGCCCAGCGATCGCGCCGACGCCGGCGAAGATCGTGACCTTGGAAGAGATTTCGCCTTCACCAATATTAGTGCTCATGACGGTCTCCTTTTTGCGTTTCCCGGCGCCGCGCGAAGCGCTGGCGTCCGCCGACCGCGCCGGATTTTTGTTGTCGGCGCGAGCGAAGCGTCGGCCTCGCCAAGGTGAAAGCTACGCCAAACGCGACCTTTCGCCATGCGCCAAACTGTCGCGGTTGGGATGGAGAAAATGTCGCAAAATTAGATACATAGAGAGTGTTGGCGCTCCTTCTCCCACTTGCGGGAGAAGGTGTCATGCGAAGCATGACGGATGAGGGTTTTGGGGAAGACTCAACTTGGCCGGACGCATTTACCCGACCTCTGCGAACGCAAGGGCCGCCTTCTCCCACAAGTGGGAGAAGGGACGTCCCCCGGCTCACTCCGCCGCCAAACTCCTTGCCGGGGGGAAGGCCACCTCTATCAGCGTGCCTTCGTTCTTGCGGCTCTTGATCGTGAAGGAGGCGTGGTTGGCCTCGATCAGCGCCTTGGTCACGGGCAGGCCGAGGCCGGTGCCGGTGGTTTTGCGCGAGGTGGCGACCTGGCGGAACGGCTCCAGCGCTATGTCGATTTCGTCGTCCGACATGCCGATGCCCGTGTCCTTCACGCGGATCACGACGAAGCCCGCCTCGGTCTGCGCGCTGGAGACGATCACCTGTCCGCCCGGCTCGTTGAACTTGACCGCGTTGGAGAGGAGATTGAGCAGGATCTGCCGCAGCGAGCGCTCGTCGGCGCGGATGCGCGGCAGCCGCGGCGCCAGCGACAGCCGCACGATCACCCGCTGCTGATTGGCCTGGGTTTGCATGATCGACACGCATTCGCCGATCGTCGCGTTGGCGTCGAGATCCTCGGGCGCCAGCTCCATCTTGCCCGCCTCGATCTTCGAGAGATCGAGCAGATCGTTGACGAGGCTCAGCACATGCGTCCCGGAGGTGTGCACGTCCTTGAGATATTCCTTGTAGCGCTCATTGCCGACCGGCCCGAAGCGCTCCTCCATCATCACCTCGGCGAAGCCGATGATGGCGTTGAGCGGCGTTCTGATCTCATGCGAGACGCGCGCCAGAAAATCCGATTTCGCGGCGCTGGCGCGTTCGGCTTCCTCGCGGGCGGTTTCCGAATCGGACTTGGGCATGGCGGGCGCGGACTCGACCAGGGCGCGCGCGACGAAGCGCCCGGGCCCGAGCGGGCGCAGGGACAGCTTCGTTCTCGCGACGCCGGCGCGGCGGGCCTTGACGGCGAAAACGATTTCCTCGGCGGCCTCGCTCTTGCCGGGGACGAAAAATGCCTTGAGCCGCATCGCGTCCTCGTCGCGAAACAACGAGGCGAGATCGCGCCCCGCGACGACGCGCGCGTCCTCGCCGAGCAGCGCGGCGAATCCAGTGTTGGCGCGCTCGATGCGGCCGTCGGCGCCAAGGATCGCCGTCGGCTCGCCGGCGGCGTCGAAACAGGCGGCGAGCGCGTCGCGCTCCTCGCCAAGGCGGGTGAGTTCGGTCTCCTGCGCGCATAAACGCGCATTTTCGGCGCGCGCATGCGCATTGGCGCGCGCGCGGCGCAGGCTGATCAGCGTCGCCGGACCGCCGCTCCACTCGATGCTCTGAACATGGGCGTCCACGTCGAGCGTCTCGCCGTCCTGCGCCTGGACCTCGACCGGCGACGTGGTCGGCGCCCGCGCGGGCAGGCGGCCCAAAAACACCCGCGCCAGTCCGCCGTCCGCCGCGAGCGCGTCGAGGTTGGGATAGCCGAGATAGTCGAGCAGCGTGCGGTTGGCGTAGAGCGCCTTGGTTCCGCGCGCCACCAGCACGCCGACCGGGAGAAGGTCGACCATCGCCATCGCGCGGGACGCGGCGTCGTCCGCGACGGCGGGCGGGCTTTCGGTCGCGCGCGTCACTTCGACCGCCCGCGTCACCTGGCCCAGAAGATCGCGCGCGTCGCCGGGCTCCGCGCTTTCGACCAACGCGCGGCCGATTTCGTCGAAGGCGCTCTGCTCCACCGGCGTCAGCGCGCTGGCGGGCTCGGGCGGCGGCGCCGGCCGCAGCGGCACGACATTGGCGCTCGTGAATTCGGGCTCCCGAGGCGGCGGCGTTCGCGGCTCGGCTTCCACTTCGGCCATCTCCGGCGCGATGATTTGTGGCGCGGCTTCGGTCATCTCGGCCGGCGTCGCCTGCGACAAGCGCAACACGCCAAAGCCCTGAAAGCCGGAGAAGCCGCGCCCCGCGTCATGGATCGGCAGCGCGCCGAGCGTCGTCGGGACGCGGCAGGCGGGGTTCTCGACCGGCCAGTCGACCACGACGCCGCTCCATGACTTGCGGGTCGCGAGAGCGGCCGCGAAAGCGGAGCCCAGCCCCATCTCCCGCGACGTCTCCTCGACGCCGCGCCCGAGCAGATCGGCGTATCTCGCGCCGACGACATCGCCCAGCACATGCGTCACGTCGACGAAACGGCCGGCCGCGTCGGTTTTCCAAAGGAATCGCGGGGCGGCGTCGCCATGCCGTTCCGCGAGCCGCGCGCGCAACGCGCCGAGCGCCGGATCGGCGGGCGCCTCCTCCGCCTCGATTTTCGGGGCGGGCGGCTCGGGACTGGCGTCCGGCGCGGGTTCTTGGGGAGCCGCGTCGTCCGCGCGCAGGCCGAGCGCGGCGACGGCGAAGCAGGGCGCGTCGTCGCTGTCGAACAGGCGGCGGCAGAGAATGGTGATGGTCTGGACGCCGGCGCCGAGGTCGATCGACAGCCGCTCCAACCGCGGCGCGGCGGAGCCGCGCAGCCGGTCGATGGCCGCCGCGAGCCCGCGCTCGCCACCGGTCAGCAGCCGCGCGGCGGGGTCGGCCCCGAACACCGCGGCCGCCGCCGCGTTGGCGTAAACGACGCGCGGCGGCGTTCCCATGACCGCGAGAATCGGCGCGCCCGAGGCCTCGAGCGAGGTGAAGGCGGGATCGGCGGCGATCAGCGCCGCCGTGGAGTTACGCTCGTCCTCGAACATCTTGGACTCGCTTGCCTTTTTACGCATTGACGAAGCCGCCGCGACGCGCGCCGGGCGAACGACGGCCGCCGCGCCAGCGCCGCTCTCGGTTAACGGGAACTTAATCGCTCGTCGCTTCGCGGTCTATCCGAGCCCATGGCTTTTTAACTGAAATGGCGATTTATGGTGAATGACGGGAGGGGGGCGGCTTTAACTTTTGCCGTTGATCCCATGTGGCCGTGGGTTGAGAACGAGAACAGCGCGCCATGCGGAAACACGGAGAAAAACGGGCGAAATCGACTATTTTGACCCGCAAAAAAAGACAGCGCGCCGACATCCGGCGCGCCTTCGTGTGACGTTCCATAAAGCAAGGCACGCGACTCCAACAGCCATGGGCGGGTGGGTTCCATGAGCGCCGCGCGACGCCGGCTAACTCGCGGGCAAAAAAACGTCCGACCGGATTTGTTTCAGACTGGCGCCTTTCATGAACAAATCGCGCTTGAGGCGGCCGACCAGTCGCTCCCCGCCGCACAAAAAGAATGCGGTTTCCTTCAGCGCTCGCTCCTGCTCCAGCACGGCGGCCGCGACATCGCCGCCTTGAGGCCCCGGTTCGTTCAGGGCTCGCGGAACATAGGTGAAGTTCTCGCGCTTCGCCGCGAGCGCCTCCAGCGGATCATGGAGGTAAAGGCCCGCGCGCTCGCGCGCGCCATGATAGAGCCGGATCGGCCCGCGATGACCGCGTCGTAGCGCGTCGCGTAAAATGCCCATGAGCGGCGCGAGGCCGGTGCCGGCGCCGACCAGCGTCAATGGCTGGCCAGGATCGACTCCTTCATAGAAGCAGGTTCCCAGCGGGCCGGCGACGTGGAGGCGGTCGCCCGGAGACAATTGCTCCGAGACGAAGCCGCTCATTCTTCCGCCGGGATGAAGCCGGATATGAAGTTCGACGTGGGGGTCTTCCTCCGGCACGCTTGCGATTGAATAGTGCCGGCCGAGCCCTTCGGGCGTGATCAGTTCAAGGAACTGGCCCGGCCGGTAGCTGAAGTCCGGGCCATGTTCCAGATATAGACGCGCCACATCGCCCGAAAGACGATCTATCGCGCGCACGATGACCTCGGAGCGGGCCGCCGCCTCGTCCGTCGGGACGACGGTCAAGGGCGCTTCGGGGACGCAGACGCAGGCCAGGAAGTAGCCTTGAGCCTTCTGCGCCTCCGTCAGACCCTCCTGCGCCGCGGCGGGAGGACTACCCTCCACGGCGCGGTGCAAGCAGGATTGGCAAACGCCAGCGCGGCAGGAATGAGGAGCGTCTATCTCGGCTCTCAGCAGGGCCGAAAGAACATCCTCGCCCGGCTCGATGTCTATCGCCGCGCTCCGGTAGGTCAGCAGGGTCATGCTCGCCACATCAACGGTTTAGAACGTCGTCGCGGACGGAATTGGCGAGCGCCGCGACTTCGAGCACGTCTTTCTCGCCAACCCCGAGCTGGCGCAGGGTGCTCGACAGATTCTCGACGACCGCATCGACGTGCATGTCGTTCAAGCCCTTGGCGACTAGCTTCTTGTGCGCTTCGCGCATATCCTTGCCGGTGTATTTGTTGGGGCCGCCAAAAGCCATCGTCAGAAAGGCCTTTTGCTTTGCGATCTGCTCTTCCATATTTACATTTTCAAAGAAGCGGGCAATGCGACCGTCGGCGAGCACCTTGCGATAGAAGATGTCGACCGCGGCGTCGACGGCCGGCGCGCCTCCGAGGCGTTCATACAATGTGGGCATTTCCCTCTCCCGTGCTTAAAGATGTATATCATATACATCTTTAACGCTGGCGCGGGGAGATGGCAAGAGGGGCGCGGGCCATGCGTTTGACACTTTTTAGCGATTTCGCGCTGAGAACGTTGATCTTCCTCGCTGTCGCCGGCGAGCGCGGGGCCACGATCTCCGAGATCGCGGCGGCCTATGCGATCTCGGAAAACCACTTGCGCAAGGTGGTGGGAGGCTTGATCGAGAACGGTTTCGTGGAGGCGACGAGGGGGCGCGGCGGCGGGTTGCGGCTGGCTGTTCCGGCGTCGCAAATTTCGATTGGGGCGGCCGTACGCAAGCTCGAAAGCGATTTCGCGCTCGCCGAGTGCATGGGCGCCGCCCCCGAAAACTGCGTGATCACGGGGCGCTGCGGCTTGCAGCGAATTTTCAAGGAAGCGCTGAACGCCTTCTTCCAGACGCTCGACCGCTACACGCTCGCGGACGCGATCGGCGGATCGCGCGGGTTGGAACAGGCGCTCGGGATTGACGCGGATCCGACGCTCGCGCCGTAACCGCGCGGACTTTCCATTGTTATGAAATCAAGGGCGCGAGGGCGCCCGAAAAGCGGCCTCAATCCGCTGGTTTATGCGGAGTTTGCATTTGCGCGGAAAGTTTCCGATAGGCCTCCGCGTCGCCATAATCCACGAATTCGGCGTAGCGCGGGTGAGCCCCGATCACCCGCCGCGCGTGTTTGATCGGACACCAATGCTTCTCCGTGCGGCCCGCGATCTCCCGCACATAGCCGATCAGCCCGTTGGCGTAGGAACAATAAGCGCAGTTGATAATTTCCAACGCGTTGAGATAGGCGAGATGGTGGCGGTCGAACACCAGATAGTCGCCGCGCCGCACCTTTGGGATGCCGTAAACGGGAAAGCAGACCGCCTGATATATCGTGACGAAGATGTCGAGCAAAACGAAGGGCGCGATCATCGCGTAGATCACCGGCGCGGTCAGCACCACCAGCGGGCGCGCGTTCAGAATATATGTCGACAGCCGCGTCCTGAGCTCGCGATGCCGCCGCAAAATCTCTTGCTCGAAAAAGATGCGTCCTTTCTCCATGCCGACGTGCAGCTCGATTCGACGCTGCGCGATTTCAGCGTCCAACTCGGCTTCCAACAGTCGGATTTTGTCCATCAAATCGTTGATATTAGCTGTCATTGAGCGATTTCCGGTCGGTTGGCGAGCGATCCCGCGCGGGGCGCCGACCGCGACGAAAGCCGGCTGTGAACGCGAAATGTCGTCCGCGGCGAAAACAAAAGCAATGCCGCCTCAATATTGCGCCGCCCGCGTCGAATAGCCGCGACGGAGAGAAGGGCGCGCGTGGCGCCGCTTTTTTATCAGGGGCTTAAATGCAGCGCACAATTTATGTTGCATCGCACAATAGAATCGGTCATATTACGTCGGTTCGCCGCCAAGGCGTCGGCGCGCGAGCATAGACTTTCGCGGCGGAGCGGATCGCTCCTCGCCGCGGACGCCGTTTGTCAAAGGGAGGAAATTCCATGACCAGCCCGACCTATCAGATTCCCACCGAGGTCCGTGAATTCGCCGAAAAGAGCGTCGAACAGGCCCGCAAGGCCTTCGAAGGTTTTTCGGGCGCCGCGCAGAAGGCCATCGCCGCCGTCGACACCACGGCCATTCCCGCCGCCGCCGGCGTCAAGGAAGTCGGCGCGACCGCGCTTGGCTACGCCGAGGCCAACGTCAAGGCCGCTTTCGACCTCGCCGCGAAGCTGGTGCAGGCCAAGGACGTGCAGGAAGTTCTGACGCTCCAGACCGAATTCGCCAAGAGCCAGTTCGAAGCGTTTCAGGAGCAGACCAAGGAACTCGGCGCCGCCTTCACCAAGGCCGCGAGCCCCAAGTAAGCGTTCAAATTCGAGGCGGCCCGCGACGACGGCGTTGGAGTTCTTGAGCGAGGCGTCGCCTTCGAAGACATTCAACGACGGAGTCCAAGACGATGACCGTGAAGCAACCAAGCAACAAGTCCAAATGGACAGCCGCCGGCGCCTCCGCCAAGACGGCCGATCCAGACAAGAGCGCGCCGGAGGCTCAGGCCTCCGCCGCCCCCGCGCCGGCCGCCGCCAAGAGCGCGCCGGTCGCGCCTTCCGTTAAAAGCGAGCCCATTGCCCCCGCGCCCGCCGAGAACGTCCCGCTCGAGAGCCCAGCGGTCGACGAAGCGGTTATCGCCGCCGCGCTCGCGCCCGAGGCGCCGGCGGTGTCCGCCCTCGTTGAGGTCGTCGAGTTGGAAGCTGCTCCGGTCCTCGCGGCGCAAGAGAGCGTGGCGGGATTTGCGATCTCGGCTTCGACGCCAAGCGTGACGCCCGAGGCTGCCGCCTGGGCTTTCAAGGGCATGGAGCTGTGGAGCGAGAACGCTCAGGCTATGATGGGCTTCGCTTCGGCGCTCGGCAAGGCGAAGAGCCTGACCGAGGTCGTCGAATTGCAGTCGCGTTTCGCCAGCGAGCGTTTCAATCGCTTCGCGAAGCTCGCCAGCGAAGTCGCCCCGCCGCCAAAATTCTTCTTCTTCGCGGCGTAAGCGCCAATCCCTTCTCCCGCGAACGGGAGAAGGGATCGCGTCCCGTTCACAGGGTCGCGGCGATCAGCGCGCGCAGCGTCGGCGTCGCCTCCGGCATGATCCCGAACCAGTCGCGAAAGGCCGGGCGCGCCTGATGCAGCAGCATGCCGAGGCCGTCGACCGGCGTGAGCCCGGCCCGCCGCGCCGCCGACAAAAGCGGCGTCTCCAGCGGCGCGTACACGATATCCGCGACGAGCGCGTTCGAGGGCAGCGCGTCCAGCGCTATGTCGAGCGGCGGTTGGCCGATCATGCCCTGGCTCGTGGCGTTGACCAGCAGTCCCGCGCCCGAAAGCGCGTCGCGGCGCTCTTCCCAGGGATAGGCCGCGACCGGCGGGCCGAAATCGCCGGCGAGCGCCTCGGCGCGGCCGAGCGTGCGGTTGAACAGCCTGATCTCGCTGGCGCCGGCGTCGATCAGCCCCGCGACGATGGCGCGGGCGCCGCCGCCGGCGCCGAGCACCACGGCGGGCGCGGCGTCGGCCCGCCAGCGCGGCGCCGCCGCGCGCAGCGAGGCGGTAAAGCCGAAGCCGTCGTAATTGCGGCCGGTCAGCGAGCCGTCCGCTTCGACCACGACGCAATTGATCGCGCCGATGCGCGCGGCCCCGGGGTCCAGCCCGTCGACCAGCTTCATCGCCGCCTCCTTATGCGGGATGGTCAGATTGCAGCCCGAAAACCCCAAGGGCCCCAGCGCCCGCAGCGCCGCGCCGAGCTTGCCGGGCTCGATCGCCAAAGGCGCGTAGAAGCCCTCGAGCCCGTGCAATTTGAGCCAATAATTATGAATCTTAGGCGATCGTGAATGGGCGATGGGCCAGCCCATCACCCCGGCGAGCAAAAATCGTTTTTGGACGTGCATGGCCTCTCCTCGGTCCGTCCCGCGAGCGCCGCGAAAAGCGCGTCGTCTTCGTTCACGCCGGCGTTGCCGGTGGTCAGAAGCTTCTCGCCGTAGAAGATCGAATTCGCGCCGGCCACAAGACACAGTATCTGCGCCTCGCGCGTCAGGAAGGAGCGGCCCGCCGACAGCCGCACGCGCGACTTCGGCATGACGATGCGCGTCGTGGCGATCATGCGAACGAGGTCGAGCGAATCGAGCGGCGAGCGGCCGGCCAGCGGCGTGCCCTCGACGGCGACCAGCGTGTTGATCGGCACGCTCTCGGGGTGGGGGTCGAAGCCGGCGAGCACGGCCAGCATGCCGGCGCGGTCCTTGACGCTCTCGCCCATGCCGATGATGCCGCCGCAGCACATCTCCAGCCCGGCGCCGCGCACGGCTTTAAGCGTCTCCAGCCGGTCCTCGTAGGTGCGGGTCGTGATGATCTCGCCGTAAAACTCCGGCCCGGTGTCGAGATTGTGGTTGTAGGCCGTTAGCCCCGCCTCGGCGAGGCTCTTGGCCTGTTCGGCGTCGACCATGCCGAGCGTGACGCAGGCCTCCATGCCAAGCGCCCGCACGCCGCGCACCATCTCCACGACGGCGTCGAAGCGCGGCCCGCGCGGCGCCGAGCGCCAGGCCGCGCCCATGCAGAAGCGGTCGGCGCCGGCTTTTCGCGCGACTTCGGCGGCTTCAAGCACCTCCTCGACGCCGAGAAGATCGACGCGATCGAGCTTGACCTCGCGGTGGTGCGCCGATTGCGGGCAATAGGAGCAATCCTCCGGGCAGCCGCCGGTCTTGATCGACAGCAGCGCCGCCTTTTGCACGTCGCTGGGATCGAAATGGCGCCGGTGGACGGCGTTCGCCCGGGCGACGAGATCGAGCAGCGGAGAATCATGGATCGCGACGATTTCGTCGACGCTCCAGTCGTGGCGCAGGTCAAACTCCGCGGGAGCGTTCATTGCGCCTTGCCTCTCTTGGGTTTGCGATTGTCTTGCGCGATGGGGGCGGGGGTCTTGGTCTTGCCGCGTTGCAGGATCGCGTAAACCGCGTAAAGCGCGAGCGCGCCGTCGAAACCGGCGTTGGCCAGCGCGAAGGGCGCCGGCGTGAACGCGGCGCCCGAACCATTGTAATGGAACACGATCGCCCAAAGCGGATGCAGCGTGAGGCCGACCACGAGGAACCAGGGCGAGAAGATGATCGACATATAGGCCAGCGAGCCGAAGATCGCGACGCCGGTCATCTCCACCGCGACCCAGCTGTTGGGGTCGAGCGAGCGAAAGGCGAAGCCGACGTATAAAAAGGCGACGGCGATCAGCGCGTAGGCGGAGACGCGCAAAGGGTTCTGCTTGCCCCACAAGGCGAGGAACAGCAGCCCGGCCGCGAAAGCGACGCCAAGCGTGGTGAATATGCCGATTTCGATTGGGTCTAACATGTCTGAACCGCTTTTCCGTCGCGCCGCCGCACTGGTCTATATGACGGAGCAGCGACGCGAACAAGGGCGGGGGGGCGTTCCTGAAGCCCCCGATTCATGCCGGCGAGGCGCGTCCCCTCTCCCCGCGAGCGGGGAGAGGGCTAGGGTGAGGGGCAGGGGCCTTCGGCCGAAAGTCTAATTACAGCGGCAAAATGCGTGAAGCGCTTCGGTGTCGCGGATAACGCCCCAAGCCCCTCACCCCAACCCTCTCCCCGTAAACACGGGGAGAGGGAGCCGCCCCCGCTTGCGCGCCGCCGACGCCGGCGCCATCTTGAGCGGCGCGGAGATTTTAAGATGAGCGACGATGTTGCGAAAACGGATTTGGATTTTAGGGATAAGGAAGCCCTCGAAGCGTGGCTGAGAACGCAGCCGCGCGAGGTCTCCATCATCATCGCCGCGCGCGCGGCCTTGCGCGTCTTGCCAGTCGCGGCGGAGGAACTTTCGGCGAAGGACACGGGACTATTTGCCGCGTTAATTTCGGCGATGTTTCGCGCGACCGCATTGGCGCGGGTTGCCGCGAAATATCCAGCCCGCGCCAACAAGCTCGCTGCCCTCGCTGTCGCCGCTCACAGCGCTGCCTACACCTTCACCGCGATCACTCCAATGGATCGCGCCGCAGCCGCCGCGTCGTTCGCCGCCGGCGCCGCCGGCGACGCCGCCTTTGCCGTTCGGTCTGCTGGCACCGCCGCCGCCTCCGCCGCCGTTGCAGTGACAGACTCCTCCCAGGTCTGGGCTGCCCTCTCAAGTGATGCGCGCTTTCTCGCTGCTGGCGGCGCGGCGGCGGAACTGGCGGATTGCCCGCTGTGGCAGGACCGAACACCACCCTGGGCTCGGGAACTATGGGCTAAAATTATGGTCGCCTTGCCATTCGGTGAGGAATGGGAAGTCTGGACTGACTGGTACGAACAACGCTCCGTAGGGGGCGTTCCCTTCACCGTTTCCCTCTATGCTTCCTCTCGCGTCGAGTCTTACGAACTCGTCTTCGCGACCGTTCCCGTCGAAGTCTGGGGCAAAGGCCCCGCGGCGGCCAATCGTTGGATCAAGGAGCATTTGCCGAAGGAGCCGTCGTCTGCGGTGAAGCCGCTGGAAAACATTCCCTCGCCTTTCACTTTCGGATTTAGCGCTTCCCGCAAGATCACCGTCGTCGCCGGTCCGCAAAATCTGCCGGTCTTCCCCTTCGCCGGCAGCGAGCCGGATCATCGGCAATGGCTGGAGACGTGCCACACGCTGACCGACCGCTTGCTCAATGATTTACGCGGCGGTCGTTTCAATCCGCGCTCCGATTATCGCGAGTCGCTGGAGCAGGTACAAGGTCGATCTGCCCACGGCGCCGGGGCAGGGCAATTTCATGCTGGCCGAGCATGAGGCGCGCCATCTGCGCGCGCTGTTCGAGGCCGAGGTCGATCTTATCCCGGCGCCCTTCGCCTCTCGATTGCGGGTGCTGTTGCAGCAACACATCGCGCTGCGCGGCTTTTATCCGGAAGTCGAGCGCTTCTACGACGCAGTTCAGAAAAGCCGCATCGAAAAGCCCTTGCCCTGGGACAATGTCGAGGGTTTTGCTCGCACGATCCGCGAAAACACGCCCGACAAATTCGAACCTGAAGTTTCTGGCGGCTTACAGAAGATCGAGAGCGAACAGCCCGTCGTTGCGCCGGAGGATGTTCCCCACGATCCCAAGGCGATTCAGCCGCCGCCCGATCCACTCGGAGAGGTGAGGCCGGAAGACTCGCGCTCATACGGCGTCGCGAGCTTCGTCAATGGCGTGATGAAAGTTCTTATGAAAGGTAAGGAAGCGGGCCAGATATTGGACGGCTGGGAGCACGTGACGCATAAATTGGCGGAAGACGCGGCGCCGATCATCGACTGGCTACATAAACTGCCACTGAACTGATTTTCGTTCTTCCCCGCCAAAAAACAAAAAAGCCCCTCTTCCATACGGAAGAGGGGCCTTTCGCCAAACTCACTCGATGATGCTGGCCACCACGCCGGCTCCAACCGTCCTGCCGCCTTCGCGGATGGCGAAGCGCAGCTTTTCTTCCATCGCGATCGGCACGATCAGCGCGACTTCCATCGCGACGTTGTCGCCCGGCATCACCATCTCCACGCCCTCGGGCAGCGTCACGATGCCGGTCACGTCCGTCGTGCGGAAGTAGAACTGCGGGCGGTAGTTGGTGAAGAACGGCGTGTGGCGGCCGCCCTCCTCCTTCGTCAGAATATAGGCCTCGGCCTTGAACTTGGTGTGCGGCTTGACCGAGCCCGGCTTGCACAGCACCTGGCCGCGCTCCACGTCCTCGCGCTTCGTGCCGCGCAGCAGGCAGCCCACATTGTCGCCCGCCTCGCCCTGATCGAGCAATTTGCGGAACATCTCGACGCCGGTCACCGTCGACTTCACCGTCGGACGAATGCCGACGATCTCGACTTCCTCGCCGACCTTGATGATCCCGCGCTCGATGCGCCCCGTCACCACCGTGCCGCGGCCCGAAATCGAGAACACGTCCTCGACCGGCATCAGGAACGGCTGATCCTTCGGGCGCTCCGGCTGCGGAATATATTCGTCGACCGTCTTCATCAGCGCCAGGATCGCGTCATGGCCGATCTCGGGATTCTTGTTCTCCAGCGCGCACAGCGCCGAGCCCTTGGTGATCGGAATGTCGTCGCCGGGGAACTCATATTTCGACAAAAGCTCGCGAACCTCGAGCTCGACCAGCTCGAGCAGCTCCGGATCGTCGACCATGTTGACCTTGTTCAGGAACACCACCAGCGCGGGAACGCCGACCTGGCGCGCCAGAAGAATATGTTCCCGGGTCTGCGGCATCGGGCCGTCGGCCGCCGAAACCACCAGGATCGCGCCGTCCATCTGCGCCGCGCCGGTGATCATGTTCTTCACATAATCGGCGTGGCCGGGGCAGTCGACATGCGCATAGTGACGGTTCGCGGTCTCATATTCGACATGCGCCGTCGAGATCGTGATGCCCCGCGCCCGCTCCTCGGGAGCCTTGTCGATCTGGTCGTAGGCCGTGAAGGTCGCCCCGCCCGTCTCCGCCAAAACCTTGGTGATCGCCGCCGTCAAGGACGTTCTTGCCATGGTCCACGTGACCAATCGTCCCGATGTTGCAATGCGGCTTGTTGCGTGAGAACTTTTCCTTGGCCATCGTCTTAAGGTCCAATCCCGATTGCTTGGCGCGGGTCTCGTGCTCGCGCGGGGCGAGCATTTACGGCCAACGCGGGGATTGTTCAAGTGGCTGGCCGAGGGAGCGCGCCTTGGCGGGCCCCCGCCGCCTCATGACGACCCATGACTTACGCCGGCAAGGCGCGCCGCCGCTCCAAACCCGCGATGGGGGACCGTTAAGATGCAAGCAATTTTAGTCTAACGCGGCGCGTTTGTAGAACAATTCGTTATTTCTTCCTGGCGTGCATTCTCATATCCATGCGCTATTCAAGCGGAAACACAGCAGACGCGCTTCGCGGCGCCCGTTGTTTAACAATATATTCACGCTGCATCGATGGGTGCATACAATTTTGCCGGGAGAATTAAGTTATACAACTGGATTTTCGCCTATCCTTTGGTCGGTTCCGGCGATGCGGCGCGGCTCGCGTCGCGTCAAAATGGCGACTCGAGATGGATGCGACCGACAAAATGACCCGGTTTATCGAGATGATCACCGGCCGGGCCGACGCGCGCGACCGCGACGCGCTCGAATATACGATGGCTTCGGTGATGTTCGAACTGACCGGGGCGCAATTGCTGTCCGTATGGAGCGTCGCGCCGCGAGAGGGCGACATTGGCGTGCGTTGTTGCGTAACGCTCGGTTCGGCGCGCTGCGAGCACTGCGAGCAGACGAGTTGCGCTCTGCCCGGCGACAATGTCAAACCGCTCGACAGCAAGCCGGCGCTCAAGACCTGCTACGAGACCAAGCGCAATTTTCGCGCGCAATCCGGCGTCTGCGGCCTTTATCGCCATGTTTTTCCGGTCGCCGACGGCCACGGCGTCGTCCGCCTCGTCGAAATTTTGCGCGACGCGCCGATGCGCGAGGATGATGAGCGGCTGGTATGCGGGCTGTTGCGCATCTACCGCAATCACCTCGGCACAAGCGCCTTTGGCGATTGCGACGACCTTACCGGCCTGCTCAACCGCCGCGCCTTCGAGGAGACGTTTCGCGCGCTGATCTCGTCAAAAGTTGGGCGCGGAACGTCGCCGTTCGGACCCTTGCGCGCCGGCGAGGAAACGCGCGGCGCGCATCTCGCGATGATCGAGATAGATTTCTTCAAGCGCATCAACGACGGCTTCGGCCGTCCCCAGGGCGACGAGGCGCTGGCGCTGCTGGCGCGACTGCTGGGCGAGAATTTTCGCGAGACGGACCGCCTGTTCCGCTTTGGCGGCGAGACGTTCGTCGCCCTGCTGCCGGACACCGATTCGGAAGGCGCGGCGGCGGCGCTGGAGCGGCTTCGCGCCTCGGTCGAAAACTTCGACTTTCCGCGAGTGGGCCGCGTCACCGTGAGCATCGGCTACACCAGCGCGCGGAAGGACGATGCCGCCGCCAGCGCCAGCGCGCGCGCCGAACAGGCGCTTTACGCGGCCAAGGAGCAAGGGCGCAATCGGGTCTGCTGCTTCGAGGCGCCGCGCGCCAGCGGCGCCGTCGCGGCGAGGGGATAGGCGGGTCGGCGGCTCACCCCTCCCAAACCACCGCCCCATCCACCACGGTCAGTTTCACCACCCCCTGCAACAGCGCGCCGTCGAACGGCGTGTTGCGGCAGCGCGAATGCAGCTTGCCGGGATCGACGACGAAGGGCTCGTCGGGGTCGAAGCGGATCACGTCGGCCGGCGCGCCCTTTTTCAGCCGGCCCTGTTCCAGCCCCAGAATCTCGGCGGGGCGGGACGACATGGCCGCGAGCAGACGCGCGAGCGTCACGTCGCCCGAATGCACGAGGCGCAAGCCCGCCGCCAGCATGGTCTCGAGACCGATGGCGCCGAATTCGGCCTGGGCGAAGGGCAGACGCTTGGTCTCGACATCCTGCGGATCGTGATCGGAGACGATCACGTCGAGGAGCCCCTCGGCCAGCGCCTTTACGAGCAGCTTGCGGTCGTCCTCGCCGCGCAGCGGAGGGCGCAGTTTCAGAAAGCTGCGGTAATCGCCGATGTCGCCCTCGTTGAGCGTCAGATGATTGATCGAGGTTCCGCAAGTGATCGGCAGTCCTTCCGCCTTGGCGCGGCGCAGCGCGCGCAGCGACAGCGGCGCGGCGACGATCGCCGCGTGATAGCGCGCGCCGGTCAGCGCGACGAGGCGCAGATCGCGGTCGAGCATGATGGTCTCGGCTTCGGCGGGCACGCCGGAGAGGCCGAGTCTGATCGCCGTCTCGCCCTCGTTCATCACGCCGCCGCCGGCAAGATCGGCGTCTTGCGGAAAATGCACGACGAGCGCGCCAAAGTCGCGGGCGTAGGCCAGCGCGCGGCGCATCACCAGCGCATTGGCGACGGCGCGCGGGCCGTCGAAGAAGGCCGCGGCGCCGGCCTGGCCGAGCAGCCCGAGCTCGGCGATCTCGCGCCCCTCGCGCCCCTTGGTGAGCGCCGCCATCGGCAAGACACGCACGCGGCCGGTGTCGCGGGCGCGGCGCAGGACGAAATCCACGACGGCGGGGTCGTCGACGGCGGGGGAGGTGGTCGGCGTCGCGAGAATCGTGGTGACGCCCCCGGCCGCCGCCGCCAGCGTCGCCGTCGCGATGGTCTCGCGGTGCTCGGCGCCGGGCTCGCCGACGAAGGCCAGCATGTCGATGAGGCCCGGCGCGACGACGTCGCCGCGGCAATCGACGATCCGCGCTCCTTCGGGCGCGCCCGCGGCGCCGACCGTCGGCCCGAGATCCCTGATGCGGCCGTCCTCGATGTAAAGCCCGCCGCGCGTCTCGCTCCCGCTTTCGGGATCGATGAGGCGGGCGTTGAACAAAAGCAGCGGCGAAGCGGCGGGCGCGGGGGCGTGGGGCATGGCCGTTGCTTTAGGCGATTTTCTCGCGCGAGGGAATGAGCGCCGCGAGGCCGAGCGTCGACTGCCGCCGATTTATTTGGCCCGCGCTTGATTGTGACACTTCCTTGATCGATCTTTTACGGCAAGATGACAGTTTTACGTCAACAGCGTCACATCGTCTCGCTACTCGGATTCGCGCTTCTGCTGCTCGCGCCCGGGGTCGCGATCCGTTACGGCGTGCTGCCGTTCGAGTTCAGGTTCGAGGCGCTGTTCCTCGTGTCGGGCCTGTGCATCGCGCTATGCGCGGTCGCCGGCTTCTCGCTCGCGGAACTGGGGCTCGGTCGGCCTTCGGCTCTCCGCCATTGGGCGGGCTGCGGCGCTCTCACTCTCGCGCTGGCCGGTTCGGTGTTGCTGGAGAGCCGTTATCTCGCCGCCGCGCATCCGCCTTTCGACTGGATCGGCTTCGCGCCATTCTATGTGCTGGTGTCCAGCCCCTGTCAGGAGGTCGTCTGCCGATCGATTCCGAAACTGATCGCGGATCGGCTGCAAATGAGCGGGCGAAATTACGTTCTATATTCCTCGGTCGTTTTTTCGTTGATGCACAACGCCTATGGCGATCCCGTGCTGCTCGCCAACACTTTTTTCGCGGGCCTCGCCTGGGCCACCGCCTATCTTTTCACGCGCAACATCTGGCCGCTGATATTCTCCCACGCCGCGGTCGGGACGCTGGCTTTCTGCCTCGGCGTCGCCTGAGCGAAAGCGGCGGTTCAATCAACCGCCAAAATGGCCGTGCGCAGCAAAAGCCACAGCACGCAGGCGTTTAAGATATGCCACAGGAAATGCGTGCCGAGCGGAAGGGCCGCGCAGACATCGCCGTCCATCGTGCGAAAGGTCAGCGACGCCGCGAAAACCAGCGCCGCCAGCGCGAGGCCGCCAGCCGCTTGGCGCCGGCCTGTTCGCGGCCATAGCAGGGCCGCGAAAACGGTCATCGCGCCAAGCGCCGGCAGATAGCCGACCGAGCCGTGCAATCCGTGAAAGGTGCTTTCGACGAGATATGAGCCCGCCGCGAACAGCAGCGTGGTCGCGGTGGAGGCCAGCGCGCCGAGGCCGAAGAACCGGCGCAGCGCGAGCAGAAAATAGCCGTAGATGAACACCGCGATCGGGACGACGTTCGAACAGCATCGCGCCGCGCGTCGCGACAGTGTGGAAGATAAAGCTCCCAACGCCGACCAGCGCCGTCACGACGATCAGCGCGAGCGCCGGATAATCCGCTTCTCGCCGGCGCCGCCACAGCGCGAAAGCAGCCGCGGCGGCCAGCAAAAAGGCGATATTGGTCAGCGCATTGACCGGCTCGGACCAGAAGCCGTGATCGCGCCGCTCGCAATAGTCGATGACGGGATCGCGCCAAGCCACGGCGGCCGCGCTCCGGATTGTCTACGGCGCTCCTGCGTCCTTTGGCTCGGCGGTTTCGCCGCCGCCTTGACGGTCGAGGCTGGCGACAACCTCCGGATCGTGCGGAGGACCATAGATCATGAACAGTTTCATCGGCTTTTGGCCGGTGTTGATGACCTTGTGACTAAGGCCGGCGGGCACGATCACCGCGTCGTTCTTGCCGACCTTCACGCTGTCTCCCGCGATGACGACCTCGCCCTTGCCCTTCTCGACACGGAAGAACTGGTCGTGCTCCATATGGACGTCCTCGCCGGTTTCCTCGCCGGCCTTGAGCGACATCAGAACAAGTTGCAGATGCTTGCCGGTGTAAAGAACGCGTCGATAGTCCTTGTTCTCCTCGGTCAGCTCCTCGATGTCTTCAAAGCGCTTCATGACGTTTCTCTCGGCTTGGGGGCTAAAACGAACGCGACGATAGCCTAGTCGCGAAAGATGACAAAGTGAACGGCGCCGCGACCCGCTGGCGCGGCGGGGTTTTGGCGGCGTGCGTCGGCGCACGGCGCTCGCCGGCGACTTCGGCCACATTGGTGAACAATGGCCGTTGAAGCCGGTTTCGATTTGGCGTCGCGGCTTTCAGCGCGAGGCGAGACGCGCGCCATTGTCCAGGAGAAGAATCCATGCTCCTTCGTCCGTCGTTTTCAAAGCTTCGTCGCCTTCGCGCCGGTTTCGTCGTCCTCGCGGTTCGCCTTATGGCGGGAGGTTTTCTAGGCGACGCCGCCGCGGCGGAACGCTTCGAGGGTCGATGGGTGATCGCCGGCGCGGTCGCGGCGCCTTGGGCGCAAAGCGCAAGCGACGCCGGCGACGAATTGCAGGCCAAGCGACTCATCGGCAAACGAGTCGATATCTCCCCCGGCGCGCTTCGCGCGCCCGCGCCGCTCGGCTGCGCCAGGCCGACCTATGTGTTTCACGACAGGACCGCCGAGATGCTGTTCGAAGGCGGGTTGAACGCCGATGGCGACGGCAAGCCGACCGACCCGGTCGTCGTCGCGCGCGCCCTTGGGATCGGAAACAAAACCTTGCGCGCGATGACCGCCAGCTGCTCCGAAGTCGAGTTCGTTCTTCTCGACCCGGACACCGTGCTGTTCGGGCTCAACAACCGGGTCTTCACGATGAAGCGCGGGAAATGAGCCTCGGGTGGCCGGTCGGCCTCGATATTTCCAGCCGGCTTGATCCGCCGAAAATCACCGCGCTTCCGCCTCGACCTCCAGCTCGTTCAAGATTTCGCCGGGCCTTTTCAGCCCGAGGTCGAGCGCGCCGACGCCCTTGGGCGAGATCAGCTTTATGCGCAGGCGGGTCGGGTGGTTGAGGTATTTCGTCACGGCCTCGCCAATGCGGCGGGCCTTGTCGCTGCTGTCCAGCAAGTTCTCGATCGCGGCGCCGGCGTCGCGCGCATAATCGGCGCGCAGCTTTGCGACATCGCCGCCGCTGGATTCTGGCTTCCTCCGCCAGCACGCGGTCGATCAGCCCGCCGCCCTCGACCGTCGCCTCGAGGCGCGTGACCGTCGCCGTCAGCATCGCCGCGCGCGAGACGATCGGGCTTGACGAAAACACCGAGGCGCCGACATTGCCGAAACTCGCTTGCAGCGTGACGGCGCCCATGTCCTTGGCGTCGACGCGCGCCCGCTCGATCTCGAACGCGCGCGCCTCCTCGCGCCAGACGCCGGCGATGTCGCCGGACAGCGCGATGTCGCGATAACCGAGCGCCATGAAGAAATGCGCCGCCGGGCTTTCGCCGCGCGCGGCGAGATCGGCCTTGAGGCGGTCGAGCCGCGCGGCGAATTTGGTCGGGACGCCCTCGCGGTAATTGGCGAAGTCGGCGCTAAGCGCGCCAATCTCGAATTTGACGCGCCCATCGGCGCCGGCGTCGGGCAGATCGGCGACGACGCCCTCCGCCTCGGCGTGGTCGAGCCGCCAAGTCGGCGCCTCGCCCGGCGTCAGCAGCGTGTTGAAATCGAGCCCGCGAAGGGCGAGGCGGCGCAGCGCGACATGGCCGCCGTCGGCGCTGTCCAGCGCGAAATCCTCGATCGCGGCCTCGCGCGCTTTCGCGCCCGCGACCTTGTTCGAGCGTCAAGCGGCCGAATTTCACCGCATAGGGCTTTTCGCCCGGCGCGCCCCGCCCGGTCATCACCACGTCGCGCGCGCTAAAGGCGCCAAGCTCCATCGCGCCGAGCGACGTCAGCGCCAACATGGCGCCTTGCTCCGGCGTCGCGGCGCCGTCCCGCGTCGCGGCCAGCGGCGGCTCGGCTAGGGCGCGCGCCCGCAGCCCCTGCGCCGAGACGGGCCCGGCGTGAATTTCGAGCCCGGCGTCGGGGAAGGCGAGCGAGACGCTCTCGATCGCGGCCTCCTCCTCGATCGTCTTGGCCTCCTCCTTGTCGCCGCGCGCGACGGCCAGGACATGCGCGAGCTGGCGCGGATCGACGCCCTTGGCCGAAAGTTTGGTGTAGTGGGCCTCGACGGCGGCGCCCGCGCCCTTGGCGCTTTGCTCCAGCGACGCGGCGCGCAGCGCGCCGACGCGGCCATTAGCCACGTCTTCGAGCACGACGTCCTTGTAAATGATCCGCGTCACGCGCTCGCCGGCGTTGCTCTCGCCGCGTATTTCGGGAATGACGATGCGCTTCGCGGTGACGCGCGCCAGCCGTTCGTCCAGCGGGGTTTTGTCCTTGGGGTCGGCGAGCCGCGCCAGTTCGGCTCCGGTCAGCGTCCCGCCCTCGACCGTCAGGCGCGGGATCGAAACGACCATCGAGCCGATTTCGAGGACGAGCCCCTCGGGCGGGGCGGCCGTGTCCGCGCGGGCGGCGGGGCAAACGGCGAGAGCCGCGAGCACGATCAATATGAAACGTGACGGCATGAACCTCACCCGCGCTTGACAAAAGACTCGCCAAATGGCCGGCGCCCTCATCCGACCCCGCCATGGCCCGTCATTTTTGACGGGCGTTCTATAGCACGCCCCATAATTTAGATTATTGAAGTTGAATTATTCGGCGTCCCTCCTTCTCCCACTCGTGGGAGAAGGTGTCATGCGCGGCATGACGGATGAGGGCTCTCGCCGCTCCCGGGCGCCCCATTTAAGCGCCGCTCGCGGCGCGCTTCTTCTTCTTGATGACGATGGTGATCTTCTTGCCCTTTTTGGAAAGCTTGACGGACTTCAGCACGCAAGCTCCCGAGGCGACATTGCCGCCAAGGCCATCCATCCATTCGCGCAGGAGAGCGCTATTCGTCATCTCGTCGACGCTTCTGTCGAGCACGGCGGCCTCCTATATTCAACGCCCAATCATAGCAGGCGGGCGGGCGATTCGCGAGCGGGAGCCGTTGGATTGGATAATAATCCGAAGGGTTAGGGCGCTTCCTTCTCCCACTTGTGCGGTATTATGGCGCAAACGCCACACAGCCAAAGCGGGGCTTTAAGTGATAGCGGCTGCGCGGTGCGCGCTCGCAGTTTCTTTCCTAATAATAACAGCGGCTTTTATCGCTCTTTCAGTCTGGAGGAACACCGAACGGGAGTTGAGTGAGCACGAGATGCTCGATGGGAATATCCCCGTCGCTTGGGATGAAAGCAAATCTAGCTTTTGGCATTTTGGGATCGAATTTAAACAAACTCAGTATGAACGGAGTTTGGTGAAATTCTTCCTCGAAGGTAGGCCTATAAGTAATACACCCAATAAGTTCCGGGGTGAACATCCCAATACTAGTCCCAAAATCCTTTTTTTCCTTAGCAATAATTTCGTCAATATTAATAGTGACGGTAATTTCATATGGAGCAACGTCGCCAGGGAACAACGTATTCCCGATGTTATAATGCCCCTTCATTCTCTCTCTGGCTGGGCCACACATTTCATTGTATATTTCTCGGAATCCAGAGACGGTATTTGCCAATTTAGGAAGTATTTCCATGTTTATCGCGGGGGATTTGCCGGTATTGTTTATGTTAAGCACGAAAGTTACGTTCGCACTATGGCTACTTTCGTAGGTGAGGCCGCTGGCGAGACCGACTTGGACGGTAAGCCAAGGCCGCTGATCGGCCTTCATAAAGCCCAACTGATCTTGCATAGACTCTTATCTGATCGCCAATTTTTTTGTCGGTAAAATGCAATATCAAGGCATTTACTAACGTGGCAATGAACAAGAGAGCCGTCCATACGACAAGCCACCCGGTAAATCTATCTATTGGGCTTCTCTGTGTGCCACAACCATTTTCTAAAATTACTCCGCGCTTGGCGCTCGGCCTGCTCGGCGGCGCGGTGGGCCTCATTAACGGCGACGCGAGGTTTCATCTTGCTCTTTGGGTATCATTACGGTTCTGGGCCTCGAAAATCCGATATGGGATAAAGATGCTGGCAATTACCCACCCCCATTTTTGGGCGCGGGTTTTGCGGCTTCAGGCCAGGGTGTCGAGGATTGTCTGAAAGGGGTTTGCGCCCTTTAGCCTTGCTGTATCGACGGTTGTGCGCACATCCGCTTCGGCTTGGGCGGCCCACATGGCGCGGTAGCCGTTTGTGACTTTTCGCTGGATCACGCAGGGCCGCAGCTTTCGCTCCGAGCCGTTGTTGGTGGCCTCGACCTCGCCAGGATAGTCGCAAAAGATCAGAAGCTGCTCTTGCGCCCGACCGATTTTGGCCTGCAACTGGCGTGCGAGGTCGCATCCTGTCGCCGCGGCAAGAAGGGCCGCGAGTTGCTTTTCAAGCTCGCGCTTTTTGCTGGCGATCGTCGAGGCTTTGAAACTGGCGATATCTCTGGCCAGATCGAAGGCTTTGCCAAACCACAGCTTGAACCGCAGGGGCAGATCGTCCGATCCATGCTCCAGCGCAAAGGCCGTGTCGCGCGCCAGATGCGCCAAACAGGTTTGATGCGCGGCGCCATGCTTTTGCTGCGCGGAGTAACGATCCGAGATCCAGACGTTCGGCGTATGGCCGTCCATCATCTCTTCCACGACACGGGCGGCGCGCGAATAATCGGGCTGATGCACCACCGCATCCTTGCAGTGAAACACCCAGTGATAAGAGTTGGTCCCCTCGATCCGCACGCCGGTTTCGTCGCTGGCGACAACCCTCGCCTCACGAAGAATGGCTTTCGCCTTATCGGCCTCGATCTTGAACCCCGCATGGGAACGGATGAACATGTTCATCAGCGCGCCCTCGCTTACGATCAGTCCGAAAGCGTCGCGGAACATGAAGCGCAGACGCTCGTAGGAAAGCGCATGAAAGCCCTTCAAATAAATCGCCAGCGCATGAATGCGCGGTCCAAAAGGCGTCGCCGTGGCGACGGCGGGCGCCGGAGCTTTAATGCCCGCGCCACAATGCTCGCAGCGGCAGGCAAAGCGCCGGTGGCGGACGACATAGGGCTTGACCGGCGGTATCTCGATCTCGTCATATTCGCCGATCAATTCCATGTCGGCGTCGGGCGACACGGACCCGCCGCATAGCTCGCAATGGGTTGGTCTGTGATCGCGGAACTCATCGGGATTGTCGGCCAGCCGACGATTGTGCGGCTCATGCCCGGGCTTCGCCCCGCCAGGACGCGAGTTCTCGCGTTTCTCTTTCTTGTCCGTCGACGGAGGCTTGGACGAAGTCCGAGACGTTTTATCCGGTCGTTGAAGCTGGATCACCAGCTCAATCAACTCGTCCTTGCTCAGGCGCTGCAAATCAGTCCGATCCATGCGCACATGGATTCAGAGATTGCGCTCCGTGGCAAGGGAGTGGGTAAATACAGATGCTGTTTGGCGGAATGTTCCTTTTTGCCACGCTCACGTTTTTCGGCTTCGGCTAGAGGTCTTCCAAGTGTATTCCGGTCAGGCCCAAGACGGCAAGGCACGCGAGTAGGAAAGCGGCGGAGAGCGCATGGCGAATGTTATCTCTCGCGCTGTAAGGGGCGCTTCCGCCGATCTGAGAACGTCCAAGGCATGGCGAAACACTGTCCCGAGCTTGAACCACGGGTTGAGCTTGCGGCGCCGGACCGAAATAGAGCGCACGTTGTAATCAGGATCAAGCATCCTCAAGACAGCCTCGACATGCTTCATGTCGGCGGCGAGGCGCGCGGCCTGCTTTTTGTTTTCGAAAATCTTCCCGCCCAGCTCGGCGTGAAGACGCTCAAGAGTGAACTTGGCTTGTGTGGTGGCTATCTCGGCTTTCATGCTTGAAAGCTAAGATTTGGGCCCAAAAATGTCATGTGGCGTTTGCGCCATAATACCGCACTTGTGGGAGAAGGTGGCTCCGCGAAGCGGAGTCGGATGAGGGCTTTTGGGAAGAAGTCCGCCAAGCCGCGGCGTCCCTCATCCGACCCCACTACGTGGGGCCATCTTCTCCCGTAAACGGGATAAGGTAGTCCGCGCTACGCCGCCGCGAGACTCTCGAACAGCGCGCGCCCGTCGATTCCGCCGACGAAGCGGATCGATCAGATTTTCGGGATGCGGCATAAGTCCCAGCACGTTGCGCCGCGCCGAATAAATCCCGGCGATATCATTGCGCGAGCCATTGGGATTGGCCGCGCCGCCGACTTGCCCCGAGGCGTCGCAATAGCGGAAGGCCACGAGTCCCTCGCCCTCCAGCCGCGCGATACCTTCGTCGTCGTCCTCGTAATTGCCCTCGCCATGGGCGATGGCGACTTCGACGATCTGGCCCTTGGCGTAATGGCTGGTGAAGGCCGTGTCGTTCCGCTCGACGCGCAAATGCTGCATCTTGCAAACGAAGCGCAGATTGGCGTTGCGCATCAGCACGCCCGGCAGCAGTCCGCTCTCGCACAGAATCTGAAAGCCGTTGCAGACGCCCAGCACCAGCCCGCCGCGCGCGGCGTGGGCGCGCACCGCGTCCATGATCGCGGCGCGGCCGGCGATGGCGCCGCAGCGCAGATAATCGCCGTGGCTGAAGCCGCCGGGCAGCACGACGAGATCGACGCCGGCCGGCAATTCGTGGTCGTCGTGCCACAGCATCGCGGGCTGGACGCCCGTCGCTTGGCGAAGCGCGCGGGCCATGTCGCCCTCGCGATTGGAGCCGGGGAAGACGATGACGGCGGCTTTCATGCGCGGCGCGGCCTAGAGTTCAATGGCGTAATTCTCGATCACGGTGTTGGCGAGCAGCTTTTCGCAAGCCGTCGTGAGGTTCGCGCGGGCGGCGTCCTTGTCGGGCGCGGCGATCTCCACGTCGAAAACCTTGCCCTGGCGCAGGCTGGCGACGCCGGGAACGCCAAGCGCATTGAGCGCGCTCTCGATGGCCTTGCCCTGCGGATCGAGCACGCCGCTCTTTAGGGTGACGATGATGCGGGCTTTCATGAACTCCATCCGGCGCGCGAGGTTTGGCATGGGTTACCGGCGCCAGAGGTTTCGCATGGGTTAGCGGGGCCGGCGGGAAAGCGCAAGTTTTTTGGGCGGTCTCAGCTACTCCCGCCAGGCGCAATTGCGCGACCGCGAAGGCGACGAGCGAGGGGTGGGCGCGCAGCGGGCCGATCTCGACCGCCGCCATATTGGCCAGCGCCCTCGCGAGGTTTTCGGTGGGCTGGCCGTCGGCGGTGAAAAGGTGTAAATCTTGATCTGGGCCGGGCGCGATTCCCTCGGCGATATGGGTCGCATAATTGTTGATCCTGATCAAATCCCCGGAGCAATCAAGCGGGGTCGCGGGCGATGCGTCCACATGCGCGAAAATGCGCGTTTTTGGCTCCGTTTCGCTCGTTTCATGCGCGTTTATGCTCGGCGTCGTGGGGGCGGGGGTTAGGCCGGTCAACCGCACCCGCGCGGGCGGCGGACGGCGGAGCCCCGCCCGGAGCGCGCCGCCCGGCAGATGCGTCGCCAGCCAGCGCGCCCGCACCGTGTTGAACAGCCCATGCGGCGCCAGGCCCATCGGCAATGGTCTTTGCGGCAACATCCTTGAAACTCCAGGGGAAACCCCGAACGCCACGGCCGGGGCGGCGCATTGCGACGGCGCCCAGCGCGAGGCGATCTCGCGCGCCGTATGGCGTTTGAAATCAATGTAATAGCGGCGCAGCAGCAGCGCCGCGACGGCCGCGCCTTCCTCCGCGCTGGCGAAGGCGACATGGCCGTCGGGGTCGGAGGCGATCTCGCCGTTCCAGCCGGCGCGCTTTATGCACCAGTAATTGTTGAGTTTTACGCAACGCGGGGTCTGCGCCGGCGCGGTTCCCGCGAATTGTTTCAACGCCCCGAGCGGCGGCAGATCGAGCCCCAGCGCGCTCTCGAATCGCCAATTGCCGACCGCGCGCTCTTGCGGCTGATAGGCGGCCGGAGCCGCCAGCGCCAGCAACGGGGCGGGCGCCAGACGCAAGCGCGGCGCCTTGGGCGGGGCCGCCAGCGCCAGCAGCAGCATCAGGGATTCAAGGACCATCGCAGCTCTTTAATCGCGCCAGAACTTTAGTCCGCGTCGTCGGCCTCATCGCGCAGGTCGGCCGGCGTCAGGAAGCGATGGAGCCGCGCGGCGCCCTTGGCGACACTGGCCCAGCCGCCGCTTGGAAAATCCAGTATCGCGAGCGACGCCGGCGGAAATTTGATGCGCATTCGCGAAATCTCTTCCGGATCGCCGGCGCCGGCAAGCGCGTCCGCGAGTTCGCAAAAGCCGGGATTATGGCCGACCACGAGCATGGTCACGACCTTTTCGGGCGATTGGCGGAGAATATCGAGGAGATGATCGACCGAGGCCGAATAGATCGAGTTTTCAATGAGCTGCGTCACATGGACCGGAAACGCCTCGAGCACGCGCTCCAGCGTCTGCCGGGCGCGGCGCGCGTTGGAGGCGACGGCGAGATCCGGCGTCATGCCCTGCGCGACGAGAAATTCGCCGACGCGGCGGGAGTCCGCGAGGCCCCGGCGGGTAAGCGGACGTTCGCGGTCGCCGCCCGCGGATTGCTGGGCGGCCTTGCCGTGGCGAAGAAGAAGGAGTCTGCGCATGGGAATCTTTTAACATGCGATTCCGGCGCTCCGCACCTGCCCGCGCCGATAATTTACGGGGGATAACTCACGGCGGCGTTGCCGCCGAAGACCAGTGACTCCGCCTTGCTCACGGCGCCCGCGCGGGAACGTCGGGAATGACCATCGTGCGCGTCGCCGCGGCGACATTCATCGCGTTCAGACCCTCGTTCGCGCTGGGACCAAAGGCGTTACAATGCCAAATCGCCCCACCGCCGCCGTCGTAGTCGAAAACCTCGCGATGCGCGGGATCGGCGACGTAAATCGTCGTCGGGCCATTGGCGGTCTTCGACCTGCGCCAACCCCGCGCGTCATAGGCGCACCGTAATTATTTGCATCCCTTGGCGGGGGGCGCCAGCACGAGTTCCTTCATCTCGCCGGCCACGACGAAATGACCATAATCGATTTTCAAAACGTGGACGACGCCGTTCTCGTAAAGTTCGAAGGTCTTGACATAGACGGGCGTGCTGTCGGGCGCGTCCGGCTGGAAATAGGAGACCGTCACCGGCCAGTGTCGCAATCCCTCGAGTTGCTGAATCTTCAACGCCTTTTCGGTCGCCGGAGCGGTCGACGGCTTGCCGATCACGGTCGAAGCGTCGAGGACCGGCTTTCCCGGCTCGGAGCCGTCGAACACCTTGGCTCGGAACATTTTCTCGTCATTATGCGCGGCCGCCAGCGTTCGTCGCAGATACTCCGCGGGGAACAAGGCGTTGTCGCCGCCAAGATCGACGTCTCGGCTTTTGGCCGATCCAACCGTCACCGCCAACCCGGACCCGCTCGTCCTCTTGGCCTTTCCTTTCACGCTTTTGGGCGCCGCCCCGCCCGACTTGGATTCGAAATCGAAGTCGAATCCATTGCCGTCCGCGGTTTCGAAGGTGGCCGAGCGGAGCTCCATCAATTGCGGCGCCCCCCCGGCGGTTCGCAACTCCGTCACCTGATGGCGGATCTCCTGATATCCCTGGCAGGAGGAGCCCGAGAGATTAAAGGAGAGGCGCCCGCGTCCGCTGGCCGCGCCCGCGGCGAGGCTGGCGTCCGACAGCGACAATTCATAGACCGCCCGATAGGCGGTGAGCCCTTGCGGCGCGGCCGCCCGCGACGCCGTGGCCGGGTCCGCCACCGCCATTTTCGCGCAAAACAAGGCCGCGCCGCCAAGCGCGAGCACGCTTGAGATTCGAGCAAGTCCCATTAACAGCTCCTTTTCCGCAAGTATCGACTATCAAGGATCCGGCCGGCGCGCGTCGGCGCGACCCCGCGCGAACGGGCAAGCGGACTCGCGCGAACACGTTGCTGACGATCCTTAATGGCGATCGGTTTGATTTTGCAGGTTCTATCGCCCGAGGCGCGACCCAGTCGTTGCTGTCTGGATGCGATAATATGACCGCACGAGAGTGTCAATAGTATGTCGTAAAAAGAATTAGCTGACGGCTAAGTTTACGTCGGGCCGACGTCCATCGAAGCTGAACGCGACTCGGCGCTATTAGCCAAATCCGCGAACACATCCGCTGATTTCGCCTGCTGGATTTATGTGCTTTCAGTTTGACGACTTTGAATTCCGTATATGAATATATAGACGATAAAATATTGTCTTTATTAGTTATTGGATCGCAAAATGATAAGATAATTGGCTTAAACGCAAACTTAACATAATGAAAATGCGAAGGCATAGGTTGGTGTAATCTAAATCCGTATGACCATGCTCAGGCCAGCGTGAATGACTTATAAACTGTAGCTTATCAGAAAAAACTGTATGGTCAAAGGTTCGGGCATTACTAAAAAAATGCGGTCCAACTCTTGATAACGTCGGCGTGGGCTCAAGGTGTAATTCCAGATCGTGCGCGATAGAGTAGCTCATGCTCGCGGTCAAGCAAGCAAGAAGCGACGACGCGTCGCGCTTCGCGGCGGGAAAATCGTTTCTGTCAGGAGGCAATCATGTCTTACAACAGCTTAAAGACCACGGCGGCGGCTGCCGCTGTTATCAGTGTTGGGGCGCTCGCGTTTTCGGGCCACGCCGAAGCTTACTGGCGTCACCATTACCATCACCGGCATGTGGCCTTTGTTCCCGTGGCTTCGATGTCCGCGCCGGCGCCCGCTGGTTACGGGATGAACGGCGGTTACGGCACTTGCATCAAGAGAGATCCCGTCTGGACGACGAGGGGATGGCGCAGCGATTGGGTGATCGACTGCGCGGGCAAGGGCGCCGGTTATGGTGGCACTGCCTATTACGCCGCTCCCGTGGTGGCTCCAGTGGCTCCCGTGGGTTACGGTTACGCGGGTTACGGTTACGGTTACGGGGGTGGGCCCCTCGGCGGTTTGTTTGGCGGTCTGTTCGGCTGGTGAGGCGCCGACCGGCGCGGTCCAACGACGTAAACGGGGGCGCCGTCCGCAAGAACGGAGCCCTCTTTTTCGACGCCAATCCCGTCAGGGCGCTGCTCGCGGCGGCGCCCAAGCTCTGGTGGCCTTTCGCAAGTCGCGCCGATCCTTTTGGAGTCGGGCTTCGCCTTTCTCAGACATAAGCTGGAACTTCAAGCGCGGCGCGGCGGCCGAAACTGATCGCGCTCTCGACCTAATTGGCGACCACGAAGTCCGCCCAATACTCCGAAGCGCAAGGCCGCTTCATCAATCGGGCCCGTAATTTCCGGCGTGGCGAGTTACAGAAGCCGCGCGCCTTTTTCGTCGGAAGCGCTGACGAATGAAACCGCTGCCCTATCTGATTGGATGGCTTGATTCTTCAAGCGCGGCGGGAGGGAGCAGTGAAGCGATTTTTGAAGCGCCTCTTGTGCGCTGTCATGCTCCTCTTCATGTCGGTTGTCGCTCGTCCTCAGGCGAGGGAGGGCCTTCGATACGCGGAGCCTTTTTCGGTTGAAGGGCTTGAGGTCGGAACGCCTGTCGCGCCCAATTCGCACGCGTACAAGAGGTATAAATGCCATCCAAGCGAGCAATATCTGAATTCCGTCAGTTGCCAGTTTTCCGAAGTAAAGAATGGCGTCAGCAAGCACCTAACGATTTTGCACTTATACAATAACATGGTGATTTATGTCAATAAGTCTGTATCGCCGGCCTTCTTCTCCAGTCTAGATATCAGCAATGAGATTGAGCGCCTGTCGGCGACATTTGGCGGTAAGCCGCGTATTTACTCTTCAAATGGAGGAGTAATCGCCACATGGGGAGACATTCAACTCGAGCCGCTCGATCGTGCCGATCTGGCGGCCTTGGCGGAGGGCAAAAATCCGAACATGGGATTCATGGTCGATCACCTTATGAATTACGGCGACTCGGCTAGGGAAGGGCAGCCGGTTTACAGTTTGGGCGGAGGCAAGGGTTATGTTTGGATAGCGCGATTTGGCGCGCGAGGTAGGGAAGGCGCGCTCCGCTTCTTGGCCGCGGACCCCTCGCAAATGAAACTCGCCTTCCCGGCGACGCCGCCCATGTCGTCTCCGGTTGCGAGAGGCGCGGCCGCCGAGCCGGCGATGGTCGCCATGGAAAAGAATGGCGGCGTCTACGTGGTTCCGGCGAGGCTCAACGACGTGATCACCCTGCCGGCTCTTGTTGACAGCGGGGCCGCTGACGTGAGCCTTCCGCCCGATGTCGTATCGACGTTGATTCGTAGTGGAACGATTACAGAGCAGGATTTCTTAGGCCAGCAGACATATACGCTCGCCGACGGCTCAAGGATTCCATCTCCAAAATTTCGCATTAAGTCAATAATGGTTGGTAATAGAACGATATACAATGTTGATGCCGCGCTTGCTCCGAACGTGGAAGCCAGCATTCTTTTAGGGCAAAGCTTTTTAGGTAGATTACAATCCTGGTCTATCGACAACGACCGCCATGTCTTAATCCTGAAATGATGGTCACAATTCTAATTGTGCAATTGGCGGGCGTCAATTAAGTCTCCCGCCATGACGCGCCTCGCCCGCATCGTCGTCCCCGGCTCGCCGCGTCGCCCTCACAGCAGTTCCGGCAGCCCGCGGAAAATCGCATAGGCGCGGGTGATGGCGCGCGCGATCGACGGCGTGGCGTTGATCGGCTCGTAATCCCAGCGCTCGGCCGAGCCGTTCCAGGGCCGCACCGCGCCAAGGCGTTGCAGTCTTTCGAGATAATCGGCGACCCTGCGGCTCTTGCCGGTGGCCGCGAAGACATGGACCGGCGCGCCGGTCGCGACCGCCTCGCCCACCATGTTCACGCTATCGGCGGTGACGACGATCGCGTCGGCTATCGCCAGCATGGAGCGGTAGGGGTTGTCCCCGGCGCCGTCCCATAGCCAGCCGGCGCCTTCGCTCGAGCGCGGGCGCCAGCGCGTCCGCCACAAAGGGCGGCGTGCGCGGCGAGGCCGTGGCCATGACGCTAAAGCCTTGCGAAAACAGAGCGCGGACGACATCCGCCAGCGCCATCGCGTCAGCGGGCGTCAGCCGAAAATGCCGGTTGTTTCCGCCGATGAGCAGCGCCGCGCGCGGCTCCGGCAGGACTTCGAGGCGCGGGTCCGGATCTTTCGCGCAGGCGCGCGAGCAAGGCGGGAGAGATTCGGTTGGCCGGCGTGACCGGCGTGAAGACGTTCGGCGCGAACAGCCCGTCGTGAACCGGCGCGACCACGAGATCGGCGGCGCGCGGCCCATTGGCCGGCGCGTTGAGATAGACCGTGAAGACATGGCCTTTGGAGGCGCGTTTTATGCGCCGCAGATAGGGGAGGGTCCGCCGCCCGCAGGCGAGCGCCATGTCCGGCCAGGGTGGTGCGATCGGGCTGCCGGGCCTCGTCTCGGCCTCCAGCGGATCGAGCGGCCCGAAGGGCGCGACCGCGGCGTAGAACGGGCGCGGATGGATGTCGCGAATGTCGGGCGTGAGCCCCAGCGCCTCGGCGATCCCGAACATCTGCGCCTCATGCCCGGCGCGCCCGTCCGAGAGGATGCGCAGGTCGAGCTTGGGCAGCGCGGCGAGCGCCTTGCCGGGCGGCGTGTCGGGGGGCATCGGGGCTCCGTTCGTCGCTGATCGGGGACTTTCTCAAGCTCCAGATTGTCCCCTCGGGCCGCGCGGATCAAGTCGCGGGCGTCGCCCTCCGTCAACGCCGGTCGCTCAAAAAATCTTCCTCAGCCAATGCTCGGGGCGCGACTCCGGGCTTCGAGACGGGGAAGGCGTAGCCGATGATCGTCTTGAAGATCAGCCGGTCGGAGCCTGGCGTAAAGCCGTGGCCGACGCCGAAATCTATGTCGAAGTCGCCGACCTTGAAATCGGTGACGGCGAAGAGATTATGCTGCTGCTTGCACAAGGGAGAGAAATTGCCGATCTGGCCGAAGTCGGCGTAATATTCGAGACCCAGCGAAAAATCCTTTTCGAATTTATGCGCCAGCCGCGCCGCCGGCGCGAAAGTCGTCGCGCCGTAATTGCCGGGGGCGAAATCGACGATCGGATTGACGATGAATTCGAACGCCGCATTGCGCACGCCGATGATCGGCCGCAGTTCCGCGCCAAATCGCGTTTGCGAGAACATCGGGGTCGTGTAGCTGAACTCGAAATTCGCGCCGTAGAAGAAATCGCGCTTCTCCGCGTCCGGGGTCACGAACAGCGTGCGAACCTTGAAACCGTCCGAAAAGAAGCGCCCCTCCTGGTCGAAGGCGAAGGGGGCGTAGAGGCCAAGCTCCCACCAATCGGCGACGCCATAGGCGAGTTCCGGCGTGCCGTTGAGGCTATGGTTGGGGATCAATCCGCCGGGGAAATCGGCGCTGGGTCGGGCCGCTGCGCGGTATAATTGAGGTGTTGCTCCAGCGTCCATTGGCCGACCTCGGCGATCTCGGCGTTATAGACCTGAATCTCGTCGGCCGCGCGCGCCGCTGGCGGCGCGGCGAGCGCAAAAGCCAAAATGGAGCCAAGGATGACGATCCGCTTGCGAGAATCGCTGTTCATGAGGCCGAGCCGTGTTTCGCGCCGAGATGGAAGCCGGGGGAGCCTCCTTTTTTTCGGCGCTGTTTTCAAGGAGAAATATTCATGATTTGGTGTTCTAAAATCAGCCGTTCCGATTCGGCGCCGCCCGAATCGGCGGACGCGGGGTATGGTTGGGGGCTAGGCGGATTTTGACGACAAGCGCGAAAGAACGCGCGGTTGCTTGGCGGCGCCCTTGGGGTTACGATGCATGATGCTCAAGCTAGGCCCCATTTGCGCGACGCTTTTGGCGTGCCTGATTTTTTCTCTCTCGGCCGAGGCGCTCGAAAATTCCGAACTCGCCGACCTCGTCGCGCAATGCGCGGCCTGCCACGGAACCGAGGGCATCGCGAAGGACGTGGAAATTCCCAATCTCGCCGGGCAGCACGACCGCTATCTTGTCACGCAATTGCAAAATTTCCGCTCGGGCAAGCGGCCGCATAAGGAGATGCGATACATGAGTCGGCACCTTTCCGACGAGGAGATCGAGGCCGTCGCGCAGTATTACATGCAATTGCGGCATTGAGGGTTCACATGAGGCTTCACTTACAATTTTCGAGATATGTGGTGGTCGGCGTCACGGCCACGCTGTCGCACTATTCGGTGCTGGTGGGTCTCGTCGAACTCGGCAAATGGCCGCCCGTGCCGGCGACGCTGGTCGGCTTCGTTATCGGCGGCATCATTTCCTACACCCTCAACCGCCGCCACACGTTCACCACCGAACGTTCGCACAGCGAGGCGACTTGGCGATTCGCGGTGGTCGTTTCCTCGGTGTTTTGCCTCACTTATCTGCTGATGAATTTTTTCGTGAACCGCCTCGGCGCGCCTTATCTACCGGCGCAAATGGTGACGACGGGCATGTTGATGTTCGTATCGTTCTTCTCTCACCGCCTTTGGACCTTCGGGCGCGCCGCGCAGCCGTAATTCCTTTGTTTTGTCGTGCTTTCGGAAGGCAAAGGCGGCGTCCACTTTTGCCGAAAGCACTCTAGCGCCGCGTCTCACGAAGGAGCGCGGCGATGGGCGGTCGCGGGATCGTTGCGATCGTCGCGCCAGCCCGGATGATGAAAGTGGACGACGTGATCGCCGTTGAGTGACGCCACGGCGTCGTCGAAACCGAGCGTCCCGATCCGCCGCCAGTTCTTAAAGGTGCGCTTGGTGAAGCCCAGCAACGCGAACTCCGTGCCGTCATCGGTGATCTCGATATGAAAGGCGAGCTTGCGCTTGGGCGCGGGATCGCCCTTGTCGAACATCTGGCCAAGCACCTCATCGCGGATGTCGAGGTTTTCGCCTTCGATTCGCGGCGTGTCCGCGGTCATCAGCAGGCGCATATAGGCAGGGCACTTCGTGGGTTCTCGCGGCGGCTTGCCGAGTTCGGCGATCTCATAGAGCTGACGCTGCGTCGCGATCTTGTCGGTGAGGGTGAAGACGATGCCGGCCATCGCCGCGACCGGGAAAGCGACGAAGCCGGCGCGCGTCAGCGTGACGTCGGGCGCGTTGCGCAGTTCGGCGTCGTTGATGTAGCGGGTATTGTCGCCGCAAATATCCTCCTGCGCGACGAAGCCGGCGGGGCGCAGCGGCTCGGCGTGATCGGGGTCGGTGGTCGGATAGAGCTTGCCGGCGATCCCCATCGAGCGGCCGGTTTCGCCGCGATTGGGCTTTGACGCCGAATATCGCGCGATCGCCGAGCGCCTCGCTGCCCTTGGCGAAATAGCCGGAATAGCCGGTGTCCTCGGTGATGCTCCACCGCCCGGTCAGGCAGACGCCATTGGGATGGACGATGCGGCGATAACCCTTTTTGTCCGGCCCCCAGCGCAAATCCGCGTGGGAGTTGATGATGCGCGCCGCCGCCTGGCCGAACAGATATTTTTTGCCGAAACTCAAGATGCCGCGCAGCACGCTGGACAGCGTTGTCTGATAGACCGGAATCGGCGGCTCGCCCGCGCCGCCCCAGATTTTTTGATAGGGATTGGCGAAGATCGCGTCGCGCACCTCGGAGTAGCGCGAGCCCTTATAGGCGGCGTCCTCGCCGTCGAATTTCTCGATACCGAAATTATTCTCGTCCATGACATCGCCCCCAATCATTTGCGCTCGCCGGAACGAAGCCGGCGCGACCGCCTTCCAAGCTTAATCGGAGGCGATGTTAAACCGTCTTGGCGTAACGCGCATCACGGCTGTTTGGGCGCGCGGGCGACGCGGGTTCGTCACGCGCCTTTTGGGCGGCGGCGGATCGCCAAATAACGGTATGCGGCGAAGCCTCCGCCGAGCAGGACGGCCGCGGCGAGACCCGCCACGGTGTAAATTTCCATCGGCTCCCACAGGCCGGCCGTGAAATGATGGCGGCCGGTATATTTTTTGGTCCCGTCGTCGCTAGAAAGTTCGACGAACAGGATATATTCGCCGGCGCTTTTGAAGTTGGCGTCGAAATTGACCATGCCGTTTCTGTGTTTCTCCGCCGGCAGACGGAAAACGAGATCGGCGCTCGGGTCTTCCTCGCCGTCCTTCTTGCCTTGGTCGCGCAGGATGCGAATGTCCCAAACCATATCGCGCAATTCATTGTCCGGCGCGTCGAGCGCGATCACGGCGGGCCCCGCGTCGGGTATCGCGTCGCAAAACCGCTCGACCGTGCTTTTGGGCTGCGACGCCACGAATTTCATCGATTTCGAACCAAGGTCGATCGGACACTCCGGGTCGTAATAATGCCATCCGCCCTTGGCGAAGGCGGGCCGTCCCGCGAAAGCCGCCAAGGCGACGACCAAAACAATCCCTAAGCCGCTATATGCCCGCATTCGCCCGATCCATGTTGGAAGCTGTCTCGATGGAGCCCAATCTGCCCGCGTCTGGCCGAGCTGACAAGCTCGCGCCAAGGACGCCGGTCATCGGCGGGCTCCGCCCCGGCTCTCGCGACCAGCGAATCGTCATCGCGCTCAAAAGGGCGGCCTCGCGACAATGGAAAATCGACGACGAAAGACTTGCCAATGAAATAAATTTACCAATCTTTAAAAACTAGGCTCCGATCATTCAGGACACTTTGGATTGAGCCCCCGCGAAAGCGCGGATGTGGCCGCATCCGGCAATCCAGGAATCCGCCATGTATAGAGATGACCCCGAATATCCGGGAAGCGCTGCCGTTCTTTTTCCGTTCGAGAATAAGCCAAACGTCTTTCGCAATCTCGAAGCGCCGCGCCTCTACGAAGAGGCTATCCGGCGGGGCGAGGCCGAAATCGCCAGCGGCGGCGCTCTCGTCGCCGAAACCGGCGCTCATACCGGCCGCTCGCCTCAGGATAAATTCATCGTGCGCGACGCGGTCACCGAGCCGTCGATCTGGTGGGACAATAGTCACGCCATGACGCCGGAATGCTTCGATCGCCTTGCGCGCCGACATGATCGCCCACGCGAGCGGCATGGATTTGTTCGCGCAAGACCTTGAGGCCGGCGCCGATCCGCGTCATCGGCTCAAGACGCGCGTCTATACCGAATACGCGTGGCATTCCCTGTTCATTCGCAATTTGCTGATTCGTCCGCCAAAGTGCGGAGGTCGACGGCTTCGTTCCGGAGCTTACGATTCTCGACTTGCCGTCCTTCCGGGCCGAGCCGGAACGGCACGGGTGCCGGTCGCGGACCGTGATCGCCGTCGATTTCAGCCGCAAGATCGTGCTGATCGGCGGCACGAGCTACGCCGGAGAGATCAAGAAAGCGGTGTTCGGCTATCTCAATTTCCTTCTTCCGCCCAAGCGCGTCCTGCCGATGCACTGCGCGGCCAACGCCGGTGATGACGGCGCCAGCGCGCTGTTTTTCGGGCTTTCCGGCACGGGCAAGACAACGCTGTCGGCCGACGCGTCTCGTTCGCTGATCGGCGACGACGAGCATGGCTGGGGCGCGGAGGGCGTGTTCAATTTCGAGGGCGGTTGCTACGCCAAGGCGATCAAACTGTCCCGCGAGGCGGAGCCGGAAATTTTCGCGACCTCGGAGCGTTTCGGCACGGTGCTGGAAAATGTCGGGCTCGATCCCGTCACGCGCAGGCCAAATTTCGACGATGATTCGAAAACCGAGAACACACGCATCGCCTACCCGCTTGATTTCATCGCGAATGCGTCGGCCTCCGGGCGCGCGGGCCATCCAAGAAACATCGTGATGCTGACCTGCGACGCCTTCGGCGTCTTGCCGCCGATCGCGAAGCTCGATCCGGCGCAGGCCATGTATCATTTCCTGTCCGGCTACACCGCCAAGGTCGCGGGCACGGAAAAAGGGGTGAGCGAACCGCAAGCCACATTCTCCACCTGCTTCGGCGCGCCTTTCATGCCGCGACACCCCTCCGAATATGGGAACCTCCTGCGCGAACTGATCGCGCTGCACCAGGTCGATTGCTGGCTCGTCAATACGGGATGGACGGGCGGAATGTTTGGCGTGGGCCAGCGCATGCCAATCCAAGTCACGCGCAAACTGCTGACCGCCGCGCTGAGTGGCTCGCTCGCCAAAACGGGCTATCGCGTTGATCCTTATTTCGGCCTGTCCGTGCCGCGGTCCGTCCCCGGCGTCGAAACCGCGATGCTCGATCCGGCGGGAACATGGGCGTTGAAGGACGATTATGCCGCGACGGCGCGTCGGCTCGTCGATATGTTCCGCGAGAATTTCGTGAAATTCGAGCCCTTCGTCGATGACGCCGTTCTTGGGGCGCAACCAAGATTCTTGCTCGCGGCGTAGCTTTACGTGGCGCCGTCATTCCCCGCCCGATTGACAGCGCCCCCGCCCTTGCCCTTAATTAGACCCGTGGTTATTTGAGCCGGCCGGCTTGCCGCCACGTTAAACAAGGCGCTAAAAGGCCGGGTCTCCTAGAGGAAACCCGTTGTTTTTCGTCCCTCAAGGAGAAGCCATGTCCTCCGAGACCGATTCCAAGCGCCGTCCCCTAAAGCCCGCGACGCAGCTCGTGCACGGCGGGATTTTGCGCTCGCCCTTCGGCGAATTGTCCGAGGCGCTGTTTCTGACGCAAAGCTTCGCCTATCCGACCATGCAGGCCGCCGAGGCGCGGTTCAAGGGCGACGATCCCGGCTTCATCTATTCGCGCTTCTCCAATCCGACCGTCGCGATGTTCGAGCAGCGCATGTGCCTGCTCGAGGGCGCCGAGGCGGCCCGCGCGACGGCGAGCGGCATGGCCGCCGTCACCGCGAGCCTGTTGTCGCAGGTCAAGGCCGGCGATCATGTCGTCGCGGCGCGGGCGCTGTTCGGCTCCTGTCTTTACGTCGTCGAGGAATTGCTGCCGCGCTTTGGCGTCGAGACCACGCTGGTCGACGGCGCCGATCTCGCGGCTTGGAAAAAGGCGCTGCGCAAGGAGACCAAGGCGCTGTTCCTGGAGACGCCGACCAATCCGGGGCTGGAGGTCTATGACCTGAAGGCGGTGGCCGATCTCGCGCATGAGGCGGGAGCAAGGCTCGTCGTCGACAATGTCTTCGCGACGCCCCTGCTGCAAAAGCCGTTTGATTTTGGCGCCGATATCGTCGTCTATTCCGCGACCAAGCATATAGACGGGCAGGGCCGCTGTCTTGGCGGCGTGATCCTCGCCTCGCGCGCGCTGATCGACGAGACGCTGCACAACTTCCTGCGTCAGACCGGGCCGGCGATGTCGCCCTTCAACGCCTGGGTCATGCTCAAGGGACTGGAGACTCTGCCGCTGCGCGTCGCGCAACAGGCGTCGAGCGCGGCGAAAATCGCCGATTTTCTGGCGGAGCAACGGGGCGTGACGCGCGTGCTCTACCCCTTCCGCGACGACCATCCGCAGGCGGCTCTGGCGCGTCGCCAGATGTCCGGCGGCGGCACGCTGGTCAGTTTCGATGTCGCGGGCGGCAAGGAGGCGGCCTTCGCGCTGGCCAATGCGCTGGAGATCGTCAAAATCTCCAATAATCTCGGCGACGCCAAGAGCCTTGTCACCCATCCCGCGACGACGACGCATCAGCGCCTGACGCCGGAGGCGCGCGCCGCGCTCGGCATCGGCGAGGGGATGCTGCGCCTGTCGGTAGGCATAGAGGATTGCGACGATCTGCTCTATGATCTCGAACGCGGATTGTCGGCCGCGCGGAGGTAGGGATGCTCCCCGCCGCTTGCCCGGCGGAGCTGTTTGACCATGACCTCGCCCCGCGCTTATCTCGATTATAACGCCACCGCGCCCTTGCGCCCACGAGCGCGCGAGGCGATGCTGGCGGCGCTGGACAAGCTCGGCAACCCCTCCTCGATCCACGCCGAGGGCCGGACGGCGCGCGGACTGCTGGAAACCTCTCGGGGGAAAATCGCGGCGGGCGTCGGGACGGCGGCGCGCAACCTCGTTTTCACCAGCGGCGCGACCGAGGCCGCCAATCTCGCGCTGACGCCGCATTTGCGCGCGGGCCGCGAGTTCCAGCCCCTTCGACTTGCTGCTGTTCTCCGCCGGCGAGCATCCCTGCGTCGTGAAGGGCCACCGTTTTCCCACTGAGGCGGCCCAAACCCTGCCGCTGACGCCGGACGGGCGGATATCCCTGGCGGCGCTGGAGGGGGCGCTGCGCGCCCACGCCGGCAGGCGGATCCTGCTCGCTTTGCAGGCAGCCAACAACGAGACCGGCGTCATTCAGCCTGTCGCGGAGGCCGCGACGCTGGTCCACGCGGCGGGCGGGTTGCTGGTCTGCGACGCGACCCAGGCGGTGGGGCGTTGCAATGCAACATTCTCGACATTAGGCGCGGATGTTTTGTTCTTTTCCTCGCATAAGCTCGGCGGGCCGGCCGGCGCCGGGGCTCTAGCCTTCGCCCGGGACGATCTCCATATAGAAGACACGATCCTGCGCGGCGGCGGGCAAGAAGGCGGTCGCCGCGCGGGGACCGAGAATATCGCGGCGGCGGTTGGTTTCGCGTCCGCTTTCGAGGCGGCGAGTGGCGAGTTGGACGAGTCCAGCCGGCTCGCCGGGCTTCGGGACGACGCCGAGCGGCGGATCGCGGCGATACTGCCCGAAGCCCGGTTTGTCGGGAGGAACGCGCCGCGCCTGCCCAACACCAGCGCCTTCACCGCGCCGGGGATCGCGGCCCATACCTTGGCGATGGCGCTGGATCTGGAGGGCGTCGCGGCGTCCTCGGGCTCGGCCTGCTCCTCCGGCAAGCCGCGCGCCTCGCATGTCGCCGAGGCGATGGGACTTAGCGAGGCGGCGATGTTGCGGATTAGCCTGGGTTGGCGTTCGAGCGCGGAGGATGTAGAGTTGTTCGGCATCGCTCTTGCACGCGTCGTGGATCGAGTAAGATCTCGATCATCCGCCGCCTGAGCGAGGGGCCCCGCGCCCCGAGATTCGGCCGACGGGCCTTGAACCCGCCGTGACGAGGAGAACAAAGAATGGCGGCTCTCAAAGAGACCGTTGACACTGTCGAGTCCATCGACGTCGACGTTTATAAATACGGCTTTTCGACCGATATCGAATTGGACAAGGCCCCGAAGGGCCTTTCCGAGGACATCGTTCGCTTCATCTCGGCCAAGAAGGACGAGCCGCAATGGCTCACCGACTGGCGGCTGTCGGCCTATCGCCGCTGGCTGACCATGACCGAACCCAATTGGGCGCGGGTCGAACATCCCCGCATCGACTATCAAGACCTCTATTACTATTCCGCGCCGAAATCGACGCCGGGGCCGACCTCGCTCGAAGACGTCGATCCCGAGCTTTTGCGCACGTACGAGAAGCTGGGGATTCCGCTTCGCGAGCAGGAAATTCTCGCCGGCGTCGAGGTGCGCAAGGTCGCGGTCGACGCGGTGTTCGACAGCGTCTCCGTGGCGACGACCTTCAAGGAAGAGCTGGCGCGGGCCGGCGTGATCTTCTGCCCGATTTCGGAAGCGGTGCGCGAACATCCGGAGCTCGTGCGCAAATATCTCGGCTCGGTCGTGCCGGTCAGCGACAATTTCTTCGCGACGCTGAACTCGGCCGTGTTTTCCGACGGCTCCTTCGTCTATGTGCCGCCGGGCGTGCGCTGCCCGATGGAGCTTTCCACTTACTTCCGCATCAACGAGAAGAACACCGGACAGTTTGAGCGCACGCTGATCATCGCCGACGCTGGGTCATATGTCAGCTATCTCGAAGGCTGCACGGCGCCCAAGCGCGACGAGAACCAGCTGCACGCGGCCGTCGTGGAGCTGGTCGCGCTCGACGACGCCGAGATCAAATATTCCACCGTGCAGAACTGGTATCCCGGCGACAGCGAGGGCCGCGGCGGCATTTACAATTTCGTGACGAAGCGCGGCGATTGCCGGGGGCGCAATTCGCACATCAGTTGGACGCAGGTCGAGACGGGATCGGCGATCACCTGGAAATATCCGTCCTGCATCCTGCGCGGCGACAATTCGCAGGGCGAGTTCTATTCGATCGCCGTGTCGAACGGGCGCCAGCAGGTCGACAGCGGCACGAAGATGATCCATCTCGGCAAGAACACCAAGAGCCGCATCATCTCCAAGGGCATTTCGGCGGGACGGTCGCAAAACACCTATCGCGGCCTCGTCTCCGCGCATCGCAAGGCCGAAGGCGCGCGCAATTTCACCAATTGCGACAGCCTGCTGATCGGCGACCGCTGCGGCGCGCACACCGTGCCCTATATCGAGAGCAAGAATCCGAGCGCGCAGTTCGAGCACGAGGCGACAACGTCGAAAATCTCGCAGGACCAGTTGTTCTATGCGATGCAGCGCGGGCTTTCGGCGGAGGAGGCGACGGCGCTGATCGTCAACGGCTTCGTGCGCGACGTGCTGCAGCAACTGCCGATGGAGTTCGCGGTGGAGGCGCAGAAGTTGATCTCGATTAGTCTCGAGGGGAGCGTCGGATGAGCGTGCGGACCTTGCAACTCTCATTGCCGGACGAACTCGCGGCGGAAATCGCCGCCGCGGTGGCGCGCGGCGAATATCGTTCCGAGAAGGACGTGGTTGTCGGCGCGGTCGCGGAGTGGCGGGCGCGGCGCCGGGCCGAGGAAACCGAGATCGAAGAGTGGCGCGGGCTTTGGCGGGAGGAGATCGACTCCGGGGCGGGGCGGTTCGAATTAATCGAAGACATCAGAGTTGAGTTGCGGCGTTGGAGTTGAACAGCCCTGTCGCTCGATCATCGATTCAGAATGGACATGACCATGCTTGAAATCAAAAACCTCCATGTCTCCATCGGCGAACGCAAGATTCTCGATGGCCTCACGCTCACCGTCCACGACGGCGAGGTCGCGGCGATCATGGGGCCGAACGGCACCGGCAAATCGACGCTGTCCTATGTCGTCTCCGGACGCGAGGGCTATGAGGTCACGCAGGGCGAGGTGCTGCTGAACGGCGAGAATATCTTGGGCCTCGCGCCGCATGAGCGCGCCGCCAAGGGCGTGTTTCTCGCCTTTCAATATCCGGTCGAAATTCCCGGCGTCGCGACGATGACGTTCCTGAAGGCCGCGGTCAACGCGCAGCGGCGCGCGCGCGGAGAGGACGAGTTGCAGACGCCCGACTTCATGAAGCGCGTCAACGACGCGGCGGCGCGGCTTGGCGTCGTCAAGGACATGTTGCGGCGCCCGCTCAACTGCGGTTTTTCCGGCGGCGAGAAGAAGCGCATGGAGATTTTGCAGATGGCGCTGCTGGAGCCGCTTCTGTGCATATTGGACGAGACCGATTCCGGCCTCGACATCGACGCGCTGCGTGTCGTCTCGGAAGGCGTCAACGCGCTGCGCGCGAAGAATCGCGGCTTCCTCGTCATCACCCATTACCAGCGGTTGCTGGATTATATAAAACCCGACACCGTGCATGTGATGGCCAAGGGCCGCATCCTGCGCAGCGGCGGGCCGGAGCTGGCGCTCGAACTCGAGTCGAGCGGCTATAAGGATTACATCGGCGAAGCGGCGTGATCATGAGCGACACAGCGACATCGGCTACCGCCGACCTAAAAACCGCGTTCGACGCGATGAAAGACGCTGGCGCTCGCTCGCTGCGCCAGAGCGCCTGGAACGCCTTTTCGCGCGAAGGACTGCCGAACCGGCGCGTCGAGACGTGGCACTACACCGATCTGCGCGCGGCGCTGCGGGCCGTCGCGCCGCTGCGCGCCGCCGTGTCCACGACGCCGGCGTTGGAGCGCGAGCGGGAGTCTTGCCGATTCGTCGTGCTCGACGGGGTGTTTCGTCCCGATCTCTCCGACGTTTCGGCCTTGCCTTATGGCGTTAGCGCGCTCTCCTTGCGCGACGCGCTGGCGCGCGGCGAATCGGAAATTCTCGCCGCTCTGGCCGGCGGCGCCGAAGACCCGGCGCTCGCCCTCAACGCCGCCTTGATGCAGGACGGCGTCGTGCTGCGCGTTTCGCCCGGTTGCGTGCTTGAGCGGCCGCTGGAGTTCGCGAATTTTGTTTCCGGCGGCGCCGCGGGATCGGTCTATACGCGCTCGCTGGCGATTTTGGGCGCCGGCGCCCGCGCCACGCTGCTGGAGACCTTCACGCCGCTGGAGCGCTCCGACGCGCAGGAGAATCACGCGCTGGTCGTGGCCCTCGGCGATGGCGCGCAGCTCGATCATGTGGCGACGATCGCGCCGCAGACGGCGGACGCCGTGCGCGTCGTCTCGCTGCTGGCGACGCTAGGAGAAAATAGCGCGCTGAACTCCTTCTGCCTCGTCGAGGGCGGCGGCCTGCTGCGCCGGCAGATTTTCGCGACGCTGAGCGGCGCGAACGCCGATGTGTCGTTCAACGGCGCGAGCCTGCTGCGCGGGCGCGATCATGCCGACACAACGCTGGTCATCCGGCACGAAAGCCCCGGCGGCAAGAGCCGCGAATTTTTCCGTTACATCATCGACGAGTCCGCGACAGGCGTGTTTCAAGGCAAGGTCAGCGTGGCGCCGCTCGCGCAAAAGACCGACGGCGCGATGCAGTCGAAGGCGCTGTTGCTGGCGGACGGCGCCAGCATGAACAACAAGCCGGAGCTGGAGATCTTCGCCGACAACGTGGTCTGCGGTCATGGCGCGACTTGCGGTCGGCTCGACGCCGATCAATTATTCTATCTCGAAGCGCGCGGCGTCCCAAAGCCGCAAGCGGAGGCGTTGCTGATCGAAGGCTTCGCCAATGAGGCGCTGGCGCGCGTCAAGGACGAAGCAACGCGGGATGCGCTGGCCGCGCGCGTCGCGGCGTGGCTGCGGATGCGGGAGGCTTTGCGATGAATCAACCCTTCGACGCCGCGACAGCGGCGCCCGTCTTCGACGTGGAGGCGATCCGCCGCGATTTTCCGATCCTCGCCGAGCGCCCCTACGGCAAGGAGCTCATATATCTCGACAACGCCGCCTCGGCGCAAAAGCCGCGGCAAGTGATCGAGCGGCTGACGCATTTCTACGAGCATGAATACGCCAATGTGCATCGCGGATTGCATTACCTCGCCAACGCCGCGACCGAAGGCTTCGAGGGCGCGCGCGAAAGCCTGCGGCGCTTCCTCAACGCGGGCTCCGTCGACGAAATCGTCTTCACGCGCTCGGCGACGGAGGCGATCAACCTCGTCGCCGCCTCTTACGGCCTCGCGCATATCGGCGAGGGCGACGAGATCATTCTGTCGCTGATGGAGCATCACTCCAACATCGTGCCCTGGCATTTCCTGCGCGAGCGCAAGGGCGCCGTGCTGAAATGGATCGAGGTCGACGACGACGGCAATTTCTCGCTCGACGCCTTCGAGAAGCTCATCACCAAGCGCACCAAGATCGTCGCGCTGACGCATATGTCGAATGTCGTCGCGGCGCCGACTCCGATCAAGGAAGTCGCGCGCATCGCCCATGCGCATGGCGTTCCCGTGCTGGTCGACGGTTCGCAGGGCGCGGTGCATCTCGACGTCGACGTGCAAGCGCTCGATTGCGATTTTTACGTCGTGACCGGCCATAAGCTTTACGGGCCGACCGGGATCGGCGCGCTTTACGGCAAGAGCAAATGGCTCGAAAACCTGCCGCCGTTTTGCGGCGGCGGCGAGATGATCGAAACCGTCACGCGCGAGAGCGTCACCTACAACACGCCGCCGCAGCGGTTCGAGGCGGGCACGCCGCCGATCGCCCAGGCGGTGGGGCTCGGCGCCGCGCTCGATTACATGGAGAGCCTCGGCCGCCCGGCGATCCGCGCCCACGAGGCCGATCTGACCGCCTATGCGCATGAGCGGCTGGCGGAAATCGAGGGCGTGCATATCTATGGACGGGCTCGCGAAAAAGGGCCTATTCTCGCCTTCAATATGGATGCGGCCCATGCACATGATATCGCGACCGTGATCGACCGCGCCGGCGTCGCCGTGCGCGCCGGCACGCATTGCGCGATGCCCCTGCTGGCGCATTTCGGCGCGACGTCAAGCTGCCGCGCCTCTTTCGCGCTTTACAACACACGTGGCGAGATCGACCGGTTCGCCGAGGCGCTGATCCGGGCGCGGGCCTTATTCTCGTAAAGGAGGCGGACTTGAACAAGGCGGAGACCATGGAGAAGACCGCGAGCGCGGTCAACGCGGCGATGATCAATCTCGCGCCGAGCTGCGATCCCGAGGCGCTGGAGCGGCTCAGCGCCGACATCATCAAGGCGCTGAAAACGGTCTACGACCCGGAAATCCCCGCCGACATCTATGAGCTCGGGCTGATCTACCGCATCGACATTTCGGACGACGGCTATGTCGACATCGACATGACATTGACCGCGCCCGGGTGCCCGGTGGCGGGCGAAATGCCGGTGTGGGTGCAAAACGCCGTGGGCGCGGTGCCGGGCGTCGCCGACGTGAAGGTTCATATGGTGTTCAATCCCCCGTGGGATCAAAGCCGCATGTCCGACGAGGCCCGCATCTCGCTCGATATGTGGTGAGGAGAATGCGATGACCGATCCGGCGCCAAGAATTGGCGCTGTGCTCGAAACGGCTATCTATGTCGACGATCTCGCGCGAGCCGGGCGCTTCTACGAAGAGACGCTTGGGCTTACGCCTCTGGTGCGCGACGCGCGAATGTGGGCTTTCGACTGCGGGCCGGGCAGCGTGCTGCTGGCGTTCCTGCGTGGGACCACCGCGCAGACGCTGCATCTGCCGGGCGGCGAAATCCCGCCGCACGAGGGCGTGGGCCGGCTGCATTTCGCGTTCGCCATCGCGGCTGACGATCTCGGCGCCTGGGAGGCGCGGCTGGCCGCGCGGCGTGTTTCGATCGAGGCGCGGATGAACTGGCCGCGCGGAGGCAAGAGTCTTTACTTTCGCGATCCCGACCACAATCTAGTAGAGCTGGCGACGCCAGGCCTATGGGCGAACTATTGAAACGTATACAGCGAATGGCGCGCGACGCGCCGATATCGGGAGATTAACCATGAGTCTCGGTCTTTCGTCCAATGTGCTGAGCCTCAGCGACGCCGCCGCCGAGCGCGTGCGCGGGCTTCTCAGCGTCGCGCCGTCGCCCGCGACGGGCTTGCGCGTCAGCGTCGAAAAGGGCGGCTGCGCCGGCATGTCCTATAAAATGGATCTGGCGGAACCCTCGCCGGGCGACGAAGTTGTCGAGCAGGAGGGCGCGCGCGTCATCATCGACGCCAAGGCGGTGCTGTATCTGCTCGGCACGCGCATGGACGTGAAGACCGATCAGTTCTCCTCGACCTTCGTATTCGAAAATCCCAATCAGACTTCGGCCTGCGGCTGCGGCGAGAGCGTCGCGCTGACGCCAGCCGACCCCGCGCGCCTCGGATAGGCGCTCGGCCCGTTAGCATCTCGTTTACTTCGATACTTCGTTAGGTCGAGAGGATACTATTCTCTAAAATCTTTCTTCAGCTTCCGCGGCCCAAGCTATCGCACGCTCATAGTGTCGGAGTAGCTTGATGTCGTGTTCCCGCCCGCGTTTGTCGCGCCTTTTCGTCAGCGCCGTCATGGCGGTCGCGGCGGGCGTCATTTCAGCTGCTCCGACCGGCGTGGCGCGCGAAGGTCATCGCATAAATCACGAGACGGACATCCCCGTGCTGTCGGCTCCGACACGGGAGGGGTTCGATGAGATCATCGTGCGAATGGCGCCCTTGCGTCCAGCGCCCGGCGCGGTAGCGGCGAAGCCCGCGCCCGCGCCGGGTGTCGCGCGCGAAACGAAGCCCGAGCCCGTGGTCGAGGCAAGCAAGGATTCCGCCGCGGCGAAGACGGAGCCCGCGACGCCCCAACCCCCACGGATGGACAGGGGGCTGGAGTTGAAGGTTGGCGTGCCGGCCAAGCCCACCGCGGCCGCCATCGCGCAAGCGGCGAAGCCCGCCGCCCAGCCGTTGGCGTCGGTCGTTCAACAGAGCCCGTCGCAGGCGGTGAAGGGTCTGGATTTGAGGATCGGCGAAGCCGCCATGCCGGCGAAGATCGCGACCGCCGTCCAGGCGACGACGCTCGCCATTCCCGGCGCCGCGCCCGCCGCGCAAGGGGCCAACGATCTGGATTTAAAACTCGGCGAAGCCGTCCTGCCAACGAGGATCGCGACCGCCGATCAGTCGGCGAAGCGCGTCGAGCCGGTTCCAACGCTCGCGACGCCAGTCGCGCGACAAACTCCGGCGGCCGCCGTTCAGACGGCCAAGCTTCCGGATTTGAAGATCGGCGAGTTCGCCGCGCCGGGTCAGTCCGAGTCCTTCGCCGCGCCGTCGGCGTCGGTCGCGCAACCGAGTCCGGGTCCCGCCGCGCAAGCGGTCAAGCTTCCGGATTTGAAGATTGGCGAGGCCGCCGCGCCTCCAGCGGCCTTGGTGGCCGCGCCGTCGACGCCTATCGCGCAACAGACGCCGGGGCCCGTCGCGCAGGCGGCCAAGGCTCCGGATTTGAAGATCGCCGCGCCCGCCGCGCCGCCCGCGGTCGCCGCGGCCGCGCAGACGCCCAAGCCCGCCGATCCGGCTCCCATCGCGACGCCCCCGGCGCCGCCGGCTCCGACCAACGAGACGACGGCTTATGCGGCGCTGCTGGCGCAGGGCGCGCGAGGGCCGGTCGAGGTGCGCCTCGCCAATCGCGCGACGATGTGGCTCCCGGCCAATCGCGTCTATCTCGATGGCGAACAGGCGCGCAAACTGCTGGGCGGCGGAAAGAATTGGGACAACGCCACGCAAGGCGTCGTGCTGCCGACGACCAGCCGGCCGGATTGGATGGCCTACGTCAGTGTCGTCGACGACGGCCACATCAGCGATCAGGACGCCAGGGCGATGGACCCGGAAGCCGTCCTGGGGACTTACAAAGCCAAGGTCGCCGCCGAGAATCTCGCGCGCGCGCGTCAGGGCCTGTCGCAACTGGAGGTCACCGGCTGGATGGAGGCGCCGCGCTACGACGCCAGGCATCGTCTGAGCTCCTGCGTCGGCGCGACGGCGCTCGGATCGAAAAACCCGGACGATCGGATCGTCAATTGCAGTTCCTTCACCCTTGGCGACCAGGGCGCCCTCAAGATCGTCGTCGCCGGCCAGGAGATGAATTACCAGCGATTTAGAGGCGAATCCGGCGCGCTCATCGACACCATCGTCTACGACAATGGCAAGGGATACGACGACGCCGATCTCGCCACGCTCAAAACCGCTCCTTACGGCCTCATCGCGTTGATAACAGGCGATACCGACTTCAAGAAAGTGACGGTCGCTCAACCGGTCGCCCAGCCCGCCGCGCCCGCGCAAAAACTGGGATTGATCGCGCTCCTCATCGTCTATGCGCTGAAGTTCGGCAAAATATTGCTGTTCGGCGTGGCCGCGGTCTTCGCTTTCTTTCGCTGGATCGCGCGCAAGCCCAACTCCGCCGACAAAAAGCCGGAGAGGGAACAAGAGGCCGCCGAGCCGATCTGGCGTCGCGTTATTCAGGCGGCGCGAGCCAGGCTCGGGTCTCCAGGCGAACCCGCCCAGCCGGTCGCCGCTTCCGCCGGCGCCGCCGAGCCCGAACTGGAAGAGGCGCGGCCAAGGACCGGCGTCGGCGCGGCGCTTGCCGCCGCGCGCGCGAAATTGCCGTCGCTCCCGTCCCCGAGAAGGGGCTCGGAACCGGCCGCCGCGGGCCCCGCGCCCGCGAATGCCTCGTCGCAAGGCGAGGAGTTGCCCGCCACTTCCTTGGCCAGACTGGCGTCGATGATGCGCAAGAAGGCGCCGGAGGCTCCGGTTCAGGTCGATCTATCGCGCCTCGAAAGACGCACGACCTCCGGCGCCGCGGCCGCGGCCGCGGTCAAGAAGAGCCAGCCGGAGGTCGTTCGCCCGCTCCCGGGCGCCGCGCCGATGGCCGCGCCAAGGCCTGTCGCGGCGGCCCCCGCGCCAGAGCCTCGGGCCGAGCCCGCGGCCGAACCCATGGCCGCGCCTTTGCCCGCGCCTTCCGCGGCGCCCGCGCTTGAGCCCTTCGCGCTGATCGAGCCGGGCGACGAGGCGGCCGCGTCCATCGCGATCTCCGCGCGCGAATCCTTGCGCGAGGCGAACGGTTGACGACCGTTTCCATCTAGCGACGACGACCCTCGCGCGCTCCCTTCCCGGGAGCGCGCGGTCCCCAAAAAGCCGAGAAAAACCCCAATATCTGGACAAGCGAAGCCAGTTTTCCCGAGAAAGCCGCCTCTCATTTCATAATAGATTGTTTTTACAAGTATTTCTTGCGCAGCAAAGGCTGGCGCGCGCTCCGAGAATCACCTATAGAAAAGGGAGGATTCAACAATAGATTCAGATTGGCGCCTCCCTTGGCCGAAGAGACAAACGAAAAAGACGGGCCGGGTCCTTCGGGTTCCGATATTCGCCCGGTGTCCATCGCCGACGAAATGAGGCGCAGCTACCTCGATTACGCGATGAGCGTGATCGTGAGCCGCGCGCTTCCCGACGTGCGCGACGGACTGAAGCCGGTGCATCGGCGTATCCTCTATTCGATGAACGAGAACGGCCACACGCCCGACAAGGCGCATGTGAAATCGGCGCGCATCGTCGGCGACGTGATGGGTAAATATCACCCGCACGGCGACGCGGCGATCTATGACGCGCTGGTGCGCATGGCGCAGCCCTTCTCGATGAGCCTGATGCTGATCGACGGGCAGGGCAATTTCGGCTCGGTCGACAACGATCCGCCCGCCGCGATGCGCTACACCGAGTTGCGCCTCGCGAAGCCCGCGCTCGCGCTGCTCGAGGACATCGACGAAGGCACGGTCGACTTCCAGCCCAATTACGACGACAAGGAACACGAGCCGACCGTCCTTCCGGCGCGCTTTCCTAATCTTCTGGTCAATGGCGCGGGCGGCATCGCGGTCGGCATGGCCACCAATATTCCACCGCATAATCTCGGCGAGGTGATCGACGCCGCCATCGCGATGATCGAGCGGCCCGATATGACCGTCGCGGAGCTGATGGAGATCGTGCCGGGGCCGGACTTCCCGACCGCCGCGACGATTTTGGGGCGCGGAGGCATCCGCAACGCCTATTCCACCGGGCGCGGGTCGATCATCATGCGCGCCACCGCGCGCATCGAGACGACGCGCAAGGATCGCGAAACGATCATCATCAGCGAGATTCCCTATCAGGTTAACAAGGCGGCGCTGGTCGAGCGCATCGCCGATCTGGTGCGCGAAAAGAAAATCGAGGGCATTTCGGATCTGCGCGACGAGTCCGACCGCGACGGGATGCGCATCGTCATCGAATTGCGGCGCGAGGCCGTGGCCGACGTGGTGCTCAATCAGCTGTGGCGCCATACCTCGCTGCAATCGAGTTTTCCGGTCAATATGATCGCGCTGAACGGCAAGCGCCCGGAGATGATGACGCTGAGCGACGTGCTGCGCGCCTTCGTCGATTTCCGCGAGACCGTCGTCACGCGGCGCACCAAGTTCCGGCTCGGCAAGGCGCGCGACAGCGCCCATCTGCAGGTCGGCCTCGCCATCGCGGTGGCCAATATCGACGAGGTGATTCATCTGATCCGCTCGTCGCCCGACGCCGCCGCCGCGCGCGAAGCCTTGATGGCGCGCGCCTGGCCGGCCAAGGACATGGCGCCGCTGGTCGCGTTGATCGCCGACCCCCGCCATGCGCTTGGCGAGGACGGAACATGCCGCCTATCGGAAGCGCAGGCGCGCGGCATTCTCGATCTGCGCCTGCAACGCCTGACCGCCTTGGGCCGCGAGGAAATTTCCGCCGCCCTGCACAAACTCGCCACGGAGATCGCCGAATATCTCGAAATCCTCGGCTCGCGCGAAAAACTGTTCGGCATCATCAAGGACGAGATGCTCGAGGTGAAGCGGCTCTATGCGACGCCGCGCCGCACGCAAATCCTCGACGCCGAAAGCGATGTCGAGGACGAGGATTTGATCGCCCGCGAGGATATGGTCGTCACCGTCTCGCACGCCGGCTACATCAAGCGCGTGCCGCTCTCGACCTATCGCGCGCAGCGGCGCGGCGGCAAGGGCCGCTCCGGCATGCAGACGAAGGAGGAGGATTTCGTCCACCGCCTCTTCGTCGCCAACACCCATACGCCGGTGCTGTTCTTCTCCTCGCTCGGGCGCGCCTATAAGGAGAAGGTGTGGCGGTTGCCGCTCGCCGCGCCTCAGGCTCGCGGCAAGGCGCTCGTCAACATGCTGCCGCTGGAGCAAGGCGAGCGTATCACGACGATCATGCCGCTGCCCGAGGACGAAGCGAGCTGGGCGACGCTCGACGTGATCTTCGCTACGACGTCGGGCACTGTGCGGCGCAACAAGCTGTCGGATTTTTGCGACATACGCCGCAATGGCGTCATCGCGATGAAGCTCGATGAAGGCGAGGCGATCGTCGATGTCGCGACGGCGGGCGAAGCCGAGGACGTGCTGCTGACGACGAAGGACGGCCAGTGCATCCGCTTCCCGGTCACGGAAGTGCGGGTGTTCCAGGGCCGAACCTCGATGGGCGTGCGCGGCGTGAGCCTGAGCGAGGGCGACCGCGTGATTTCGCTGTCGATCCTCAACCATTTCGACGCCGGCGGCGACGAGCGCGCGGCTTACCTGAAGCGCGCCGCGGCGCTGCGCCGCGCGCAAGGCGCCGAGGTGGTCGATGAGCCGGCCGTCGAGGCGGAGGAGGGCGCCGCCGTCGATCTTTCCGACGAGCGTTTCGAGGCGATGCGCGCGGCCGAGCAGATCATTCTGACGGTGTCCGAAAACGGCTACGGCAAACGTAGCTCGTCGTTCGAATATCGCATCACCGGGCGCGGCGGCAAAGGCATTGTCGCGATGGCGGTGAACCAACGCAACGGCGCGCTGATCGCCTCCTTCCCGGTCGAGCACGGCGACGAAATCATGCTGGTGACCAACGGCGGGCAACTCATCCGCTGCCCAGTGGACGGCATCCGCATAGCGGGCCGCGGCACGCAGGGCGTGATCGTGTTCGACACGGCGGAAGGCGCGCGCGTGGTGTCGGTCGAGCATATCGGCGATGTGGGCGAGGCGGAGGTCGAGGCGAGCGCGGCGGAGGGGGAGGCTTAGCGGTCTGAGTCCCGCCACTTCATCATTCCGCCGCGCCCTTCCTCGGCCTGCCTCCCTTCGCGCCATTGGCTCTGGCGGCGTTGGGCTTGGCCGGGGAGACGCCGTATCCGAGGGGGTGGCTCGGAAACTATCACGGCGCGTCTTGTCCCGGCGCCTGTCGAGACGCGTGGCGGATGTGCAGGATCCAAATTTCGTTAGCTTCAACTGTCCAATAAACGATGTAAGGATAGGGGTTTACGGGCCGCTGTCTGGCATCCTTCCACCCGGCGGCTCTGCCGCCGGTCGGGAAGGCGTCAATCGTTTCGATCGTCCGTTTCAACGCGCGCTTAACGCTTAGGGCCCCGGCCGGGCGGTGCGTGTCAAGATAAGCAAAAATGCGTTGTTCGATATCGCGTTGCGCTCGCCGAGGGTATCGCAGGCTCGCAGCCCGTGGCGCCGCCACAGCGCCGCGATCTCTTCGTCAGGCGCGAATTCCCCGCGCCGCGCCTGCGCCAACCCCTCGTCGATGGCGGCGCGGGCGTGAGCGTCGAGCGAGACGCTTTCGCCTCCCGGTTCAAGAGCATCCAGCATTATCAAGGCGATGGCGTCCTGCTCCGCCTCGGGCAACGCCCGCGTCTTTGCGATCGCTTTTTCGAGCAGTTCGGTCATGTGAAGATCATTCCCCATCAAGGAGCTAAAATAAGCGCGTTTCGGCCAATCGCAAAATCCCCTATACCCCTCCCATGACCAGTCCCGCGCCGCGCGCCGCCATTTACACCGGGTCCTTTGACCCCCTCACTTTCGGCCATCTCGACGTAATCCGCCAGGGCGCCGGGCTGTTCGATCGGATTGTCGTCGCCATCGGCGTTCACCCCGGCAAAGCGCCGCTGCTCTCCTTCGAGGAGCGCGCCGAGTTGATCCGCGGCGCCTGCGCGGGTCTCGCCTCGCCCTGCGATTTCGCGGTGATCGGCTTTAGCGGACTCGCGGTCGAGGCGGCGCGCGAACAGGGGGCGGCGGCGATTCTGCGCGGTTTGCGCGACGGAGCGGATTTCGACTATGAAATGCAGATGGCGGGGATGAACGCGACGCTGGCGCCGGGCATATCTACGGTTTTTATCCCGGCGTCAGTGGGGCTTCGCCATATTAGCGCTACTCTCGTGCGCCAGATCGCCGCTCTTGGCGGCGATGTTTCCGCCTTCGCGCCGGCTGAGGCCGCCGACGCGCTCCAGCGCGCGCTCGCGCGCCGCAAATAAAGAAACCTGGGAGGGAATATGAGTATCGATCGCCGCAGTCTCATCGCCGGTGCTTCCGCCGCCGCCGCTCTCGCGGCGGCGCCCGCCGCGCGAGCCGAGGACAAGCTGCTCAATCTCGACACGGTCTACGGCCGCACGGTCATCAAGATGCGGCCCGATATCGCGCCCAAGCATTGCGCGCAGATAGAGACGTTGGTTAAGCGCCACTTTTACGACGGCGTGAAGTTCCATCGCGTGATCGAGGGCTTCATGGCGCAGACCGGCGATCCGACCGGGACCGGCACGGGCAAGTCCGATCTGCCGAACATTCCGGCGGAGTTCTCCAAGGAGAAGTTCTTGCGCGGCACGGTCGGCATGGCGCGCGGGCAGGACAATGACTCGGCCAATTGCCAGTTCTTCATCTGCTTCGCCCCGGCGCGCTATCTCGAGGAGCAATATACGGTGTGGGGCGAGGTGATTTCCGGCATGGAGTTCATCGACAAGGTCCATCGCGGCGAGCCGCCGAAGGATCCAGACAAGATCGTCAAGCTGCGCCTCGCAGGCGACGAGAGCTGAGGGGCGGCCATTAAGGCGCGAGAGGCGGTTGTCTCCGGCGGTCCCTCATCCGACCCGGCTATGCCGGGCCACCTTCTCCCACAAGTGGGAGAAGGAAGGGAACCGCAAGATTCAACAAAAAGAATTAATAAGGGCGCTCCCTTCTCCCACTTGTTGGAGAAGGTGGCCTCGCGAAGCGAGGTCGGATGAGGGCACTCGAAGGTTGCGCCAAAACGCTCAGGGCGGCGGCGAACGAGGACACACAAGGAGACACAATGACCGAGGCAGGCGATAAACTGACGTTGGAGACCACCAAGGGCAATGTCGAGATCAAACTGCGGCCCGATCTCGCGCCCAAACACGTCGCGCGCATAAAGCAGCTCGTTTCCGAGGGCTTTTACGACGGAATCGTGTTCCATCGGGTGATCGAGGGCTTCATGGCGCAGACCGGCTGTCCTCAGGGCACCGGCACGGGCGGCTCCAAATATCCGAACCTCGAGCAGGAATTCAACGCGGCGCCGCATAAGCGCGGAACCTGTTCGATGGCGCGCGCCTCGCATCCCGACACCGCCAATTCGCAGTTCTTCATCTGCTTCGACGACGCGAGCTTTCTCGACCGTAAATATACGGTTTGGGGCGAGGTGATCTCGGGGATGGAAAATGTCGACAAGATCAAGCGCGGCGAGCCGGTGAAGGATCCCGACAAGATCATCAAGGCGTCGTTGAGCTGAGCCTGACGCGTTCGAGGCTTGCGGGTCCGCGGGAAACTAGGGCGCGCGGCTCTCTCTCTCCCCGCCAAGCGGAGAGAGTGGCGCGCGGCGAGATCGCCGTGCTTATTGTTTTATGAGTCCGTGGATGCGCGTCGATCTTTTTGATTTCGAGCTTCCGCCCGACGCTATCGCCCTGCGTCCGGCGAGCCCGCGCGACAGCGCGCGCATGCTGGTCGTTCCCGCCGGCGCCGCGTCCTTTAGCGACCTCCGCGTGACCGATCTCCCGGCGTTGCTGCGGCCCGGCGACGCGCTGGTCGTCAACGACACGCGGGTCATTCGCGCGCGCCTCGATGGGTTTCGTCCGCGCGGCGAGACAAAAGCCCACATAGAGGCGACGCTGATCGAGCGGCTGTCGCCGTCGCGCTGGCGCGCGCTGGCGCGGCCGGCCAAGAAACTGCGGCTCGGCGAGCGCGTCGAGTTCGGCGCGCTCGCGGCCAGCGTCGAGGCCAAGGGGGAAACGGGCGAGGTCACGCTCGGCTTCGAGCTTGCCGGCGCGGCGCTCGACGCGGCCATCGCGGAGCAGGGCTCGATGCCGCTGCCGCCCTATATCGCCGCCAAGCGCGCGGCGGACGCGCGTGACGCCGAAGACTACCAAACGTTTTTCGCACGCGAACCGGGGGCTGTCGCGGCGCCGACGGCTGGGTTGCATTTTACGCCGGAGCTTCTCGTCGCCGTGGAGGCCGCCGGCGTCTGTTTGCACTATGTGACGCTGCATGTCGGCGCCGGCACTTTTCTGCCGGTGAAAGTGGAAGACACCGCCGACCACGAGATGCATTATGAGCAGGCGACGCTGAGCGAAAAAACCGCCGCCGCGCTCAACGAGGTTCGCGCGCGCGGCGGACGCATCGTCGCGGTTGGCACCACGGCGCTGCGATGTCTGGAGAGCGCGGCGGACGAGGGCGGCGCGTTAAGGCCATACAGCGCGTGGACAAACATCTTCATCACGCCCGGCTATCGCTTTCGCGCCGTCGATGCGCTGCTCACCAATTTTCATCTGCCGCGTTCGACACTGTTCATGCTGGTCAGCGCCTTCAGCGGCGTTGAGCGCATGAAGGCCGCTTACGCCCATGCGATCGAAAACGGCTATCGCTTTTATTCGTATGGCGACGCCTGCCTGTTGTTCCCGGCATGAGCGAGACGCGCGACATTCGCCTGCTCGCGCTGTGGCGCGACGATCCGACCGAAGCGCCGATGACGCTCGATCTGCGCATCGACGCGCGAGGCGGCGTTGTCTCGACGTGGGACGTGTTCGGGGCATTCGATCTCGACGGCGCGCAATGCCGCCCCTTCGTTCTGCGGCGCGACGGAACGATCGATTTTGGCGCGGCGTCGCCAGACCCTTGGCGCACGAATCTGCGCGAGATCGCCGTTCTCGTGAACGCGCTTTTCACCGTGCATTGGAACGACGCCGACAGCGGCGATTATAAAATCGTGAAGATCGCCGCGCTCGGCGCCAAGGACAGCCGTAAATGACGCAAGACTTTTCATTCGTGGTTCACTCGACCGACGGCTCCGCGCGCAAAGGCGAGATAACGGCGCCGCGCGGAACAATTCGCACGCCGGCCTTCATGCCGGTCGGGACCGCGGCGACCGTCAAGGCGATGTTCGTGCAAGATGTGCGCGCCGCCGGCGCCGATATTCTGCTCGGCAATGTCTATCATCTGATGCTGCGCCCCGGCGCGGAGCGGGTCAACCGGCTCGGCGGGCTGCATCGCTTCATGCGCTGGCCCTATCCGATATTGACGGACTCGGGCGGTTTTCAGGTGATGTCGCTAGCGAAGCTCCGTAAGCTGGATGAGAATGGCGTCACCTTCCAATCGCACATCGACGGCTCCAAGCATGTGCTGACGCCGGAACGTTCGATGGAGATTCAGGCGCTGCTCGGCTCCGACATTCAGATGCAATTCGACGAATGCGTGCGCCTGCCGTGCGGCGATGCGGAAGCCGAGCGCGCCATGCGGCTGTCGCTGCGTTGGGCCGAGCGTTCGCGCAAGGCCTTTGCCGGCGCGCCGGGGCAGGCCGCGTTCGGCATCGTGCAGGGCGGCGCGGTTAAGGCGCTGCGGATCGAGAGCGCGCTCGCGCTCGCCGACATGGATTTTCACGGCCTCGCGATTGGCGGCCTCGCGGTCGGCGAGCCGCAGGAGGTCATGCTCGAGATGCTGGAGACGGTGGAGCCGCATCTGCCGCGCGACAAGCCGCGTTACTTGATGGGCGTCGGAACGCCCGACGACATCGTGCAGGCGGTCGCGCGCGGCGTCGATATGTTCGACTGCGTGATGCCGACGCGCGCGGGGCGCCACGGCCTCGCCTACACTCGCTTTGGCAAGGTCAATCTGATGAACGCGCGCCACGCCGAGGACGTCGCGCCGCTCGATCGGGAGTTGAGCTGCGCTTCGGCGCGGGACTATTCGCGCGCCTATCTGCATCATCTGTTCAAGGCGGGCGAAATCCTCGGCATGATGCTGCTGACGCAAATCAACGTCGCCTATTATCAGGAGCTGATGGCGGGACTTCGCGCGGCGATCGCGGAGCGGCGGCTCGAGGATTTTATCGCCGAGACGAAGGAAGGCTGGGCGCGGGGGCTCGATAATGGCGAGTGAAGCAAGCCCGGGATTCACCCTCCCCTCGAGGGGGAGGGTCGAACGCCGAAGCCGTTCGGGGTGGGGTGGCGCCCGTATCGCCCGGGTTTCACCCCATCCCGCGCCGCTTCACGGCGCGACCCTCCCCCTCGAGGGCAGGGAGGGGTCCCGAGCCAATCCGCTAGAGTTTCATTCGCTTCATCGTGTCTCCAATGACAAATCTCGCCGCGTCCAACATCGCGACGGCGGCCTCCGACGCCTTCATCGCCGAACTGCGCGCCTTCGACGCCTTCGGCGCCAAGACGATTCAATTCGAGCAGGACGGCATTCCCTATTTCGTCAATGAATACTGGACCTCCGGCCAGCGCCAGGCGCATTCGCTGCATGAGATCAGCTATCGCGCCTGTTTCAAGCCGCAGCTGCCTGAGTTTTTCATCTCGCGCCTCACGGCGCCGGGCGAGGGCGTCTATGATCCCTTCATGGGGCGCGGCACGACGCCGCTGCAGGCGGCGTTGCAGGGACGCTGGCCCATCGGCAATGACATGAATCCGTTGTCCACGCTGCTCGCGCGGCCGCGCCTCGCGCCGCCTTCGCCGGCGGCCATCGAAGCGCGCCTGGGCGAGATCGACTGGAGCGGGGGGGAGCTGGAGCGCCGCGATCTGCTGGCATTTTATCATGAGGACACGCTGCGCCAGATTTGCGCGCTGCGGCGCTTTTTGCTGACGCATTCCGAGCCTGTCGACGACTGGATCAAGATGGTGGCGATCAACCGGCTCACCGGCCATTCGCCGGGCTTTTTCTCGGTCTATACGCTGCCGCCCAATCAGGCGGTTTCGGTCGAGGCGCAGGTCAAGATCAACGCGAGGCGCGGACAGAGGCCACCGCCGCGCGATGTCGCCAGACTGATCTTGAAGAAGTCGCGCGCGCTGCTGGCGGACGGTCCGCCGCCGCCTCACCCTCCCGCGACCTTTGGCGATGGCGACGCGGCGCATACGCCTTTTGTCGCGAGCGCCTCGGCGCGGCTAATTGTCACATCCCCCCCATTTCTCGATATCGTGCAATACGCCGCCGACAATTGGCTGCGCAACTGGTTCGCCGGAATCGACGCGCAGGCCGTGAAAATTTCGGCGCATCGCGGCGAGGCCGCGTGGTCGCTGATGGTGCGCGACTGTTTCGCGGAATTCGCGCGCGTTGTCGCGCCCGGCGGTCATGTCGCCTTCGAGGTCGGCGAAGTCCGCGGCGGCAGCGTGCTGCTGGAGCGATTGGTCTGGCGGGCCGTCGAAGGCCTGCCCTTCAGGCGTCTGTTCGTTCTCGTGAACGCGCAGGAGTTCACCAAGACCAGCCATTGCTGGGGCGTTCGCAACAATGCGAAAGGCGTCAACAGCAACCGCGTCGTAGTTCTTCGCCGAGATTGAGCCGCGCCGCGCGAGATTCGGGCGTCCGCCGTTGTTGTCAACCGCTTGCCCTTCGCCCGCCCGCCGTCGTAGTCTGTCACCGCCAAGACATTCTTTTGGCGTGTTTATGACGGATGGGGCCGATGGAAATCTCCCTCGATGAGGCGATTCACATGCACGCCCGCGCGCTCAAGGGGCGCGCCGGCAAGAAGTCGCCGATGCTGGCGCGGCTTCGCGCAGGCGACCTGAGGGACAAGGGCGATCAAGAAGGATTCCAGGTCTGGACGCGGGTCGGCGAACAGGCCGAATTGCTGCTGGCGGCGCAGTCGCGCGCCGAGCAGGAAGCGCTCGAGAAAGACCGCGGCTGACGCGGGGCGCGGCTTGGGTTAGAACGTTAGACCTTCGACAAGCCTCTCGCGGAAGGCGCCCATGCCCGAACCGTACGACCTTATTGTCATTGGCGCGGGGCCGGGAGGCTATGTCGCGGCGATCAGAGCGGCGCAACTCGGACTTAAAACCGCTGTCGTCGAGCGCGAACATCTCGGCGGCATCTGTCTCAACTGGGGCTGCATCCCGACCAAGGCGTTGCTCCGCAGCGCGGATGTCTATCGTCTCGCGCGCGCCGCCGGCGACTATGGGCTCACCGTGGCCGAGCCTGGCTTCGACATCGCCAAAATCGTCGCCCGCTCGCGCGAGGTCGCGGGCAAGCTCAACGCCGGCGTCGAATTTTTGCTCAAGAAAAACAAGATCGACGTGATTTTTGGGCAGGCGCTGCTCAAAGGCGCCGGCGCGGTGGAGGTTTCGCCCACGCAAAAGCCCGCGATGACCCCGCAAGCGCCCAAGCCCAAGGGCGCGCTGGGGCCGGGCGTCTATAGCGCCAAGAACGTCATCGTCGCCACCGGCGCGCGGCCGCGCGTGTTGCCGGGGATGGAGCCCGACGGGCGCCTGATCTGGACCTATTTCGAGGCGCTGAAGCCCGATAAATTACCGAAATCATTGCTGATTGTCGGAGCGGGGGCGATCGGCGTCGAGTTCGCGTCCTTCTATCGCGCCTTCGGCGTCGAGGTGACCCTCGTCGAGGCGCTGCCGCGGATTTTGCCCGCCGAGGACGCCGAAATCGCCGCGCTGGCGCGCAAGAGCTTCGTGCGCCAAGGCATTGAAATACTCGAGACGACGAAGGTTTCGGCGGTCGAGAAGCGCGAGGACGGCGTGATCGCGACGCTGACCGGCGCGGACGGCGCGACGCGAAAAATCGAGGCGGAACGGCTGCTTTCGGCGGCCGGCGTCGTGGCCAATGTCGAGGGGCTCGGCCTCGAGGCGCTGGGCGTCAAGATCGAGCGCGGCGTCATCGCCGTGGATGGCTCCGGCGCCGCCAATGTCGCGGGAATTTTCGCGATCGGCGACGTGGCGGGCGGGCCGATGCTGGCCCATAAGGCCGAGCATGAGGGCGTCGCCTGCGTCGAGGCGATCGCGCGCAAAAACGCGCATCCGCGCGCGAAAACACCCATCCCCGCGTGCATCCCCGCGTGCACCTACGCGCATCCGCAGGTCGCCTCGGTCGGGCTGACCGAGGAAGGTGGCAAGGCCGCCGGATTCGAGCTCAAAATCGGCCGCTTTCCGTTTAGCGCGAACGGCAAGGCGATCGCCCTCGGCGAGCCCGAGGGGCTGGTCAAGACGATTTTCGACGCGAAAAACGGCAGGCTACTCGGCGCCCATATAATCGGCGCCGACGCGACGGAGCTGATTCAGGGTTTTGTCATCGCGATGAATCTGGAAACGACGGAAGAAGAGCTGATGCACAGCGTCTTCCCTCACCCGACGCTCTCCGAGGCGATGCACGAGAGCGTGCTCGGCGCCTACGGCCGCGCGATTCACATTTGAGCGCGTTCCGCCCCAAGGAGATTCGGGGCGGAGTTTGATTGCGAAAAAGCGCCGTTACTGGCAGCTCAGCTCTTGCGGCGCCTTGGAGTCGGCGAAGGATTTTTCGACGCGCGCGTCCGGCTTGTCGCTGCAAGTATAGACGATGTTGCAGACCTTCTCCTTGCCGGGCGCGGGGTCGCCGCAGGCGCTCGTGCTGTCGCAGTTGAATTTGCACGAGGCGTCGTCGTTGCACAGCAACAGACGGCTTTTGAAGCGGTGGCACTCGGCCGAGCCTTTCACGCCGTACCAGGCTTCCTTGATGTCCAAGGTCGACGCCGCCTGGGCCGTGGCCGCGCCCCCAAGGAAGCCGAGCGCCAGCGCGAGAATGACGAAATATTTCTTCATGGACTTAAGCTCCTTTTGGTTTCCTCTGACGGGCTTCGCCCGCCGCCGCCGCGGCCGCGCCGACAGCCGGGGATTTCGGAGAAACCCGGCGGGCGCGGCCGCGCCGAGCGGGATAATTATGGCGGTCTCATGCAGTCGCTTCATGACAAGTTTAAGATTTAAGCGCGAAAAGCGCGCCGCGTTGCTGTATTCGTGCGACAAGACTGAAATATATATGTCGTTTTACAGTATTGTGTCCGTCACGAACGCGACGTATATGCTTCAGGATCAATTCGCAAAATTGTATGGACCACGCAGGCGCGCCGCGCGGCGCTTCCTTGGCCGCGACAGGCGTCACTGGGGGCGTGGGCGCGCTTTCCCTTTGCGTGGCCACCTTCTCAAACGAAAGAACAACTCGCGCCTCCGGCTCGCCAAACTCCGCCTCCCGCGCTAAAATCCCGCGCATGAACGCGCTGCTTCGCCCCAAAGACCTCCCCATCACGACCCAGGCCGCCGAAGGGCTGCCGCGGCGGCGGTTTAGCGTCGCCGAGATCGAGGCGATGGTTCGGGCGGGCGTCATCGACGAGGACGAGCGGTTCGAGCTTATCGGCGGGGAGGTCGTGCCCATGTCGCCCAAGGGGGCGCGTCATGAATCGATCAAGATCGAACTCAACCGCTTTTTTCAGCGCGTCACGCCCGAGCATCTCGCCATTGCGCCGGAAACCACGCCGCGCCTCGACGCGGCGACTTATCTTGAGCCCGATTTCTGCGTCTTCCGCCGCGATCTCGATCTGACAAAACTCGACGGCCCCGCCGTGCTGCTGGCGATCGAGGTCGCCGATTCCAGTCTCACCTATGACCGGGGCCGCAAGATCGGCGTTTACTCAGGCTTCGGCGTGCGCGAGGTTTGGGTCATCGACGCCAAGCGCGCGAGGACCTGGCTGCATCGGCGCCTCGGCGCCGAGGGCTACGGCGAGATTATCGAGGCGGTGGCGGGCGAACCGGTGACGCCGATTCTGGCGGGGGAACTCGCCGTGCGGCTGTCGGACCTTGGTATTTCGGCCGCGCAGGAGGAGTTGTAGTCGCAGCCACCCTCATCCGACCCCGCTCCGCAAGGGCCACCTTCTCCCACAAGTGGGAGAAGGAAAAACCTCATCCCGCCTTGCGCGCCATTTCCGCTTCCGCGCCGCGGGCGCCCAGCGGCTCCGCCGGGGCGCCGACCCATTCGGAATGAGCCGGGATGCTCTCGCCCTTCATCACCACGGTGAGTGGGCCGAGGCGCGCGTAATCGCCGACAAATGTGTCGTAGAGCACCGTCGAGCCGGCGCCGACGGCGACGCCGGTCCCGAGATGCACGCGGCCGACCTTCATCACGCGGTCTTCATAGAGATGCGTTTGCAGCGCGGCGACGGCGTTCAGCGCGCAATAGTCGCCGACGCGCACGCAGTCGAATTCGGTGATGTCGGTCATGTCCATGAACACGCCCTTGCCGAAATGCGCGCCGAACAGCCGCAGCGTCCAAGGCAGGAAGGGCGTGCCGCGCAAATGCTCCAGCAGCACCTTGCCGGCGAGGCCCCAGTAGAGCACGGCGCAGGCTTCCGTGCGCATCGCCCAGAACGACCACATCGGCTTCACCTGCGGCTCGTAGCGGCCCATGGTGATCCATTTGACGACGACCACCGCTAGCGTCATGCCGACCGAGATCAACACGGAGTCGAGGATGAACAATTCGGCGACGGTCGCGTATTCGCCGTCGATCAGCGACTGGCCGAAACTCTCGACCGCCCAGGTGCCGAAGGTCATGAACAGCATGGTCGGCAAGGACACGTTCACCGCCTCGTAGACCGCGCGCATGAATTTTTTCCAGGCTGGCGGCTCGTAGGTCCAGGCGGCGCCGCCGGCGTCGAATTTTTGCCGCACCGGCAGCTTGATCGGCGGCGAGCCGAACCAGGTGTCGCCTTCCGACAGCGCGCTGTTGGCCGGCGGCTTCGATTTGATGCCGATCAGCGCGCCGGTCGGGATTTCCGAGCCCGGCGGGATCACCGCGTCATTGCCGATGAACACGCGGTCGCCGGTCTTGACGGCCTTGAGATACATCCAGCCGCGCCGCACGTCCTCGTCGCCGAGCACGACTTCGTCGGCGATGAAGCATTTCTCGCCGATCTCGACAATGTCGTAGCGGCCGGAAAGATTGGTCGAGATCTCCGAATCCTTGCCGATCCGCGCGCCCATCAAGCGATACCAGCTACGCATATAGAGTGTCGCGAACAGCGACGAAAGCGTCTCCAGCGTGACTTCGGTGGCGAGCGAGATCGCCCATTTGCGCAAATAGAACCACGACCAGACGGAATAGGTTCCGGCGCGAACGCGCGTCGGCATGACGATCCAGCGCGCGACGACGATGAAGGCCACCGTCACCAGCACCAAGACGAAGGCGGTCGGCCAGGCGAATAGCGGGATCGCCGCGAGGTAATAGATGTGGTTCGACTCGGCTATGCCCATCCAGGCGTCGAGCTTGTCGAAGAGATAGAAGGCCGGAAAGATCGGCAGCAGGCCGAGCGGCGGAATCGTCAGAACCAGCAGCGTGAACAGGAAGGTCATCACCGGGCGGCGGATCGCGCCCGCGGTCGCCTTTGGATCGAGTTCGGCTTCGTTGACCATGCCGGTCTTGCGCGCGGGCGAGCCGTTCCAGATCTCATGCGCGCCGACGCGCGCGCCGGCGGGCAGCGAGGTCAAATCCTCCAGCGCCCCGCCGTCGCCGATCACCACATCGTTCTCGATCACGCAGGATGTGCCGATATAGGCGTCGGCGCCGATGTCGATGGTCCCGATGATCAGCTCATTGCCCTCGACGCGCGCGTTGGAGAGTTTCAGCTTGGCGCCCAGCGAGGCGCCGGCGCCGATGGACACGAGGTCGATCGCGCCGGCGTCGAACTCGCTAATCAGCGCGTCCTCGCCGACCCTGGCGCCGAGCGCCTTGAGATAGAGATTCATCAGCGGCGAGACTTGGAACCACTTCGCGTGGGTGAGGCCGATCAGACGCTGCGACAGCCACCAACGATAGTAGTAGACGCCCCACAGCGGATAGCGGCCCGGCTTGGTGCGGCCGATGACCAGCCATTTGCCGAGGATCGACACGGCCACCGTGGCGACGTTCACGAAGAGGTAAACGCCGAGCAGCGCGGCCGATTCTTCGAGGAGAGTAGCGTCCACCGGGGTGAGCAGCTGGTAGGACACGAACACGCCGAGCCATTGCGCGGTGACGATCGCGAGAATGAATGGCAGCGCGGCCGCCTGCGCCAGGCCGCACAGGAAACGCCGGAGCAGCGGAGGCGGCGTGAAGGAGAGATCGCGCTGGGGCGCGTCATATTCGGCCTTGCCCGTGAGATGCTTGGCGAGCGCGCGCAGGGTTCGGTGAGCGTAGAGGTCCTGCAGCGTGACCGAGGCGAGGCGAGGGGTCTCGCGCACCGCGCCGACGAAGCGCGCGGCGAGCAGCGAATGGCCGCCGAGATCGGTGAAGAAATCGGCGTCGAACGGGATGGCGCCCGGCGGCAGCACGCGCTTGGCCGCCTCCAGCAGCTTCGCCTCGGTCTCGTCGCGTGGGATTTCCTGTTCCTCGTCGATCCCGGCGGGGGTCGTCAGCTCGATGCGCTTGAGCGCCTTGCGGTCGACCTTGCCGGAGGAAAGCTTGGGCAGAGTCTCGAGGAATTCGTAGCGCGCCGGAACCATATAGGGCGGCAGCGTCTCGCGCAGTTTTACCCGCAACTCCCGGGGGTCGGGCTTTTCGCCGCCGTCCACGGTCAGAAAGGCGACGAGTTCGTCGATGCCGTTTTCATTGCGCAGCGCGACGGCGGCGTGGCGCACGCCCGGCGCCTGCGACAGCGCCGCCTCGATCTCGCCAAGCTCGACGCGAAAGCCGCGGATCTTGATCTGGTCGTCGATGCGGCCGCGAAAGGCGAGATTGCCGTTCTCGTCCAGCGCCACCGCGTCGCCGGAGCGATAGAGCAGGGGATCTGAGCCGTCCGAGTGAAACGGATTGGCGATAAACTTCTCGGCCGTCAGCGCGTCGCGCTTTAGATAGCCCTTGGCGACGCCGGGGCCGCCGATCAGCAATTCGCCTTCCACGCCGGTGTCGACCAAATTCAGCGCGTCGTCGACGACATAGCAGCTGTAATTGGGGATCGGCCTGCCGATCGTCACCGGCTCCTTCGGCCAGACTTCCGCGACCGTCGCGACGACGGTGGCCTCGGTAGGGCCATAGCTGTTGTAGATCACGCGGCCGATTCGGGTCCAGCGCGCGGCGATGGCCGGCGGACAGGCCTCGCCGCCGAGAATGATCGTGCGCAAGGTTTTTACGTCGCGCGGCAGCACCGCGAGCAGCGTCGGCACCGTGTCGAGCACGGAGACCCCGGCCTCTTCCAAAATATCCGGCAGTTGCTCGGTCTCGCCCAAAATCTCCGGCGTCGCGACGAACAGCGTCGCGCCGACCAGATAGGGGATCCAGATCTCCTCCATCGAGAGATCGAAGGCGACCGAGGCGCCCTGGAACACCACGTCGGAGGAGGCGACGCCGTAAATTTCGTTGGCCGAGCGCAGATAATGGCAGATGTTGCGGCCCGTGATCACGATCCCCTTGGGCGTGCCGGTCGAACCCGAGGTGTAGATGAGATAGGCGGGGCTGTCCGGGGTCGCGCCGCGCTGGCGCGGATCGGGCAGGGGCGCGTCGCCCATCGTCGCGATTTCGGCGTCGATCAGCACGGGAACCGTAACGCCGCCCGCCGCCTTGCGCGCGAAGGCGTCCGAGGTCAACAGTCCCTTGGCCTCGGCGTCAAAGAGGCAGACCGCGATCCGTTCGACCGGCGCGTCGGCGTCGAAGGGCAGCCAGGCGGCGCCCGTCTTGGCGATGGCGATCTGCGCGATCAGCAGCTCCGGCCCGCGCGCCATCCAGAGGCCGACGACATCGCCGGGGCCGACGCCGCGTTCGACGAGTCCCTTGGCGATCGCGGTCGCGAACAGGTCCACTTCACGATAGCTGTAGCGGCGCTCCAGCGTCGTCAGGGCGAGGGCGGAGGGCGCGGCGGCGACCGCCGCGGCGAAAATCTCGCAAAGCAATTCGTCGCGCAGCAGCCGCGGGTCCGCCTTGCCGCGCAAAATCGCGGCGGCCGGGGCCGCGGAGCGGAAAGCGCCGCCGCCATTGGCCGCTCGCGCGGGAGCCGCGTCTTGCGTGAAATCGTGATGCAGTTCATTCATATTATGGATAATTCCGCTGAACAGGATCGCTAAAGGCCCGGCGGCCTTTGGCCGGCGCACCCCTCTATCACAGACGCCGCCCTCCTCCTATGCCGCGCCGACACTGAACGAAGGCTGAAGACCACGGCTTCCTCAAGGGAGGCGTCGTCGCCGGGAGCGCCGCCGCGCGCTCCGACGCGCCGGACCGATGAGGTAAATTGTCGCGCTGCAGTTGTATTTTGGTCCCGGGCCAATATGTCGATGGGATTGGGGCGGGAGCGCGGCGTCGCGCGAGCCCGATCGCCAACAAAAAACGTCCAAAGGCAAACGAGGAGTTTCGAGCATGGCGCGAATGACTGATTTTAGGCGCACACTATGCCGTGGTTTGTTTCTCGCGGCCATGGCGCCGACGGCGGCTTTGGCCGGCGAGCAGGTCGGCGTTCTGGAATGCCATCTGTCGGGGAACGGCATAACGGTTCTGATAGAGAATCAGGCGTTGGACTGCGTTTACGAAGACGAATTAGCGGGCGGCAAACCCCAGCATTACATCGGCAAATTGACCAAGGTCGGCGCGAACATCAGCGTGAACGGGCCGGGCGATCTGGTTTGGGGCGTCGTCGCGGAGACCAACGCGCTCGCGCCGGGCGCGCTGACCGGCGATTACGTCGGGCCGGAGGCTTCGCTGCGGGTCGGCGTCGGCGCCGGCGGCGCCATTCTCGTGGGCGGCTCGAACAACACGATATCGCTCCAGCCATTCAACGTCGAGGGTGGAGAGGGCCTCGGCCTCACCGCCGGCGCCGAGAGCGTCACTCTGACCTTCGTGCCGGATCTGCCCCCGCCGCCCATGAAGCACAAGCATCACGCGGTGTTCTGGGGCCATTTGCATGCCGCCATCCACCACACCAACGAAGCCATCGAGGCGGGCAAGGCGGGGCATGCGGACGCGGTAGCGCATCATGCCGAGGCGGCGCTGCGTCATGCCGAGGCGGCGGAGAAGGTTAAGGCCAATCCGCATGTCAAGGAAGCCATCGGCCATCTCCGCGCCGCGATCAAGCAGGGCAAGGAGGGACACGCCGAAGCCGCGACGAAGCACGCCGAGGAAGCCCTGACGCATCTCGAAATGGCGAGGAAGTGAGGCGGCTCGGGCGCCGCGCGAATAAGGGAAGCGATTTGAGGCGGCTCTTCCGGCGGAAGCTGGAGAGCCGCGATACGTCTCGCGGCCGGGGTTGACAGAGGGCCGTGATATTCCCATAAGCGCGGGACTTGAGGCTTGGGCGTTCGCTTAGGCCTTTGTCCGACCCCCCTCGCGGGGCGCGTTCGGACCCGTGGGGGAATGTCCCGAGCGGCAAAGGGGGGGGACTGTAAATCCCCTGGCTATGCCTTCGTAGGTTCGAGTCCTACTTCCCCCACCACGCAACGGAATGATTTTACAGGGATTTTAGTCGTTTTGAATAGTGCCGACATTTCCGGGAGATGCGCGCGGAAAGTGCATATCTGAACCACCGGAGACTGAAATTTTCGGCTTGCGAGGTCAGTTTCCGCTCCCGGTCTCCGGGACTCCAAACCCGTTTCCAAAGTGGGTCGCGGAAGATTTTGAAGAGACCGGTTCGAAGTCTGTAGGGGACGTTTTCGAGTCTGCATTGGTCAGCGTGGCACTTTGGGCGGCCGGGATGTAACGCGATTGTTCGCAAACGCGCTTACTTCGATTGCCCACCTCTGGCCGACTAAGGAGACGACCGCAGCCCGAGCGCCTTGCGCTGCTCGGCCCAATCGCTCGGCAGGTCCATCATGCGGGTCAAGCCGATCCCGCGCGGGAGACGGTTCTCGGCGATGGCCTTGACGAGGTCGGGGGCGAGGAAGGCAAGCGATAGCAGCATCGTGGTGGATCGCACGCCGCGATTTTCATTGGCGGCGAGGGTTTCGATATCGGGCGCGCGGCCGGAGGCGAGGTCGCCAAGCCAGCGGCGCGCCTTGGCGATCGCGGCGAGTAGTCGCGATCGCGTGTCAGAACTCATCGCGCGCGGATCCTCCCATCGCCCCTCGGCCGGGGCGATGATTTCGCGCTGAACACGGGTTGGCGGCTTGGACCATGGCGCGACGATGGAACCTCTCCCAGCGATCGCCGCGGCTTCGCCAGTAAGCGCGATTTCGATCGCGCCAGCGCGGATCGTGATCCTCTCTACAAATTCTTGGACCCATCGACGCTCGGCGCGGACGTCGGCGATGTCGTCGCAACGGCCGGTCGCCGGTCCGCTCAGTCCTGCGATCGCATCGACCACGACCCGCTCGACGTCCTCGGCCGGAACGCGAGCGATCGCGCCGGCTTTGGTTTGTCGACCTTCCATGATCGCTCGCGAGACATAATAGCGATAGCGAACGCCGCCCTTGACGGCGTGGCTCGGCGTCATGCGATAATCACGATCGTCAAACAGCTTGCCAATCAGAAGAGCCTCGGATCGGGACTGGCGATAGCCCGAGGCCGCCGCCTTGTTGGCGAGATGCGCCTGAACGGAATCGAACAGCTCTTTAGGAATGAGCGGCGGATGTTCGGCCGGGTAGCTATTGGGGCCATGATTCAGTTCGCCCAAATACATTCGATTCTTCAAGAGATAGGCGAGAGGCCCCTTCGTGAAGGGAATGCCGCCGATCGTCCTGCCGGTCGCCAGCGTTCGGCGCCGTGTGACGACGCCTCGCTCTCGCAGGTCCTGTAGCAGAGCTTGGATCGAACCCAATTCGATATAGCGATCGAAGATCAGCTTGACGGTTTTGGCTTCTTTCTCGTCGACGACGAGCTTGCGCTCGACAACCCGATAGCCAAGCGGCACGACGCCGCCGACCCAGATGCCCTTCTTCTTCGAGGCGGCGATCTTGTCGCGGATGCGTTCTCCGGTGACCTCACGCTCGAACTGGGCGAAGGAGAGCAGCATGTTGAGGGTGAGCCTGCCCATGCTGGTCGTGGTGTTGAAGGACTGGGTGATCGAGATGAACGAGACGCCATGGGCGTCGAATGCCTCGACGAGCTTGGCGAAGTCGGCGAGCGAGCGGGTCAGCCGGTCGACCTTGTAGACAACGATGACATCGATCTGGCGGCGCGCCACGACCTCGAGCAACGCCTGGAGCGCGGGACGGTCCAGGCTGCCGCCGGAATAGCCGCCGTCATCGTAAAGACCAGGAGCCAGAACCCATCCTTCTTGGGCCTGGCTGCGGATGTAGGCGGCGCAGGCCTCGCGCTGAGCGTCGAGGGAGTTAAAATCCTGCTCGAGACCCTGATCGGTGGAGACGCGGGTATAAATCGCGCATCGCAGTGTCCGGGTTTTCGCGGTTTGGCCGCTTTGCGCGGAGCGACGACCGCGTTGAGGCGAGAGGCGAGTCATTACGGGCTCGGGCCTCCTCTCGGCGGCGCTGGCCGATCAAGCGCGCGGCGAGAGCTCATGGCTCAACGCCTCCGACACTCCGCGCGCGACGGGATTTCGCGGGTGGCCCATTGGCCGGTGGCGCCTCCTTTTGGCGATCCACGCCGAAGAACCGGCGCCCGTTCCAACGCGTGCCGGTGATGGCTCGAGCAACCTCGGAGAGACTACGATACATCCCGCCCTCCCAGGCGAAGCCGGCATCAAGCGCCATGACGCGATGCACGCGACCCGCGCATTCGCGCACCAGCACCGATCCCGGCTTAATATGTGGACGCGAAGAGGAGCGGGCGTCGGATCGCTCGTTCTTGCGCTCCCCTTGCCTCACCCGCTTGTCCCGAGCCCCGTAGCCGTCGAGCACTCGCAAGATCCGCACATCAAGGTCGCCCAGCGCGTCCGCCTGGACGCGATAAGCGAGGATCCTGATCAGAAGCGATCGAGACAGAGTTTTGGGCGCTCTCTTCGCGAAGACGTTTCGCCATTGCGCGCGAAGCTCGTCAAGACCGAGAGTTTTGATGCGCGCAATCTCCGACTTCAGGCGCTCGGTTTCGTCGGGGTCGGGCGAACGCATCGTCATCGTTCACGCCTCCTCATCGGGCCGCGCCGACAGGCGGCGCGGCGGCGGCGACGCTCGCCGATCCTTCGAACCTATTGCATCTTTCAAGTCCCTTGGATCCCTCGGCTCCGCAGGATCTTTTCGCCCTCTTGCATCCCTCCGCCTTGCCCGCTCCATCGGCCGCCGAGGCGTCATTGATCATTGCCGGGACGAGCCGATAGCGGGTCGACTTATCTTCCCGGCGCCACTCGATCGAGTAGCCGCGCTTGCGCAAACCCGTCAACGCGGCGCGCGTCGTATGCGGCAGCCAGTCCGTTGCCGCGATCAACTCTTCTATCGAAGCGCCCTTGTCCCGGCCGAGCATCCCCACGACCTCGGAGAGTTTCGAACCCGGGCGCGGCGGCGCGGTGGCCGGCAATGGCGCGCCGGGCTCGAAGGCTGCTCCATGGTCCGTCGCGGCGGCGACCGGAGCGGCGGCCTCGTTAGACACTGCGCCGCATACGGCATTCGCGCCGACGACTGGCGCCATCGTGTTTATGGCCCCGACGCCGGAACCCGCGTTCGACCCTTTGGCGGCGGCTTTGTCCGCATCCTCTTTCTCGACGGCGACCGCCTTCAACGCCGCCGCCGTCAGCTTCAGCGCATAGGATCGCGCCGCTTCTTCATCGCGTCGCCACGCCGGCATTCCAGGCTTCGCTCTGATCTCCTTGACCAGTCCCGCGGCGATGAGCTTCTCGGCGACCTTTCGCGCCGCGCCGCCTTTCAAGTTCCCCGGCGCGACAAGGCATCGATCTTCGCGCCGCGCCGCCTCGCGCATCATTATGAGCTGCGTATCGCTGAGTTTGACTTTGGTCGGCTTCGAATTGGTGAGTTGTTTGGGCATCGTTGCCCCCTTCGTCTCTGGGAGGGATCGGCCTTTCCGTCCCCTCACCACGACAAGCCCCGGATCAATGCGATCAACGGGGCGAGGGTCTCGCCGAGCGGCTCACGCGACCGCCTGACGCTCACACCAATGCTTCCTTTCACAGGGAATGCCAGTCGTTTCTTCCTTTATTTTAGGCGAGAAGGCCACGAGTCGGTCTCAATTCGCGTTCCGCGCCCATACTGGCGGCAAACGGTTGCCTCCGCAAGGAGATTGAGCGACGCCTTCGATCCGAAAGGTGCGTCTTGATGGCAAGCAATTCGTCCGTATCCCCTGTCGTAACAGCGGCTTCGGCCGGTTGTCCGCCATCTTGGGCTCGGGCGGCGGTCTCCTTGACCGCGCGGCCTTGTCAAAGGCGGAAAATTCGTGGAAAGCTGCACCCGAACCGGGGCCTATCCGGCGAATCCCGGCTTGAACGAACTCAAACATGGGCCCGCGGACAAGGTTACCAGGAATATCGCTCGAGGCTTATCCCCCTCGGTCCGGCGATTGGACAGGTTCACGCCTCTGGCGTATAAGCCGATATTAAGATGATAAACTCCAAACCGTTCTCCCCCCGAAATCGTAAAACAGATCGCAGGATGAATTTTCAGAGAGCGGGGAGTTTAGAATTGCTGACGGCAAACAAGGCGGCTTGACAACAAAGAAAGGCTCCCGGCATACTCCCCCAGAAAAGGGAGGCGGCAAATGGGGCAAGGTCGCTTATCCATCGAGTCTCCCTCACAAAGTCCAAGGACGAACTATCAAGGGTTTTTGTTCCGTGGCGATCCCAAAAATCATTCATCAAACATTCAACAGTAGAAACGACCTTGACGCGGGTTTATTGACTAATATTGAAAAGCTGAAAGACCTCAATAAAGGCTGGGACGAGGGCAGAGCATGGTATATAATGACGCATCACGGGACAATATTGGCTTTTAATTCTGCTGGTGGGTGTATTGAACATATTAAGGTTGCCTTTCCTATCAAAGATGACAGTGGCCTTATCAAGGTGACAGAGGGTTTAGGTATTGAAATAAGCTCAACCGGATTTGCAAGAGGAGGCTATATTACGTCTGGGCCGCTTTCTGGGTATAACCTATCCTTCCTAGATCGTGGCTTTTGTATTACGAAAGACAAACTGTTATTGTGCGCTGATCCATGGTCGACAAAGGTTGTTTGCAATCGGACGGCATGTGGAGCATGGGAAGTATTTAATATCGTTGACGAAACTGGCGGTATCGTCCAAACAATAGGCTGCATAGCGCGCGACATTTACCAGATATTAATTCTTGATGGGGGCGGACTTCCATCTAAACTCCCCGAAAAATTGCGGCTAAACATCGAGTCTGTGAAGCTGCACCACCCAGACGCGCGCCATCATCTATTCGGTGGAAATGACGTTAGGGAGTTTCTAAAGAGCAATTTCGACTCCGATGTTCTTTTTGCATACGATAAGTTAAAGCCGTACTCTTACAAAGCGGATTTAGCAAAGTACATGCTTGATCTTAGCGAACGGCGGCATATACTGCGATGTTGGGCTTAGGTTAGTTAATAGATTGAAAGTGCCATATGGGAAGGACTTTATTTGCTTCCGAGATTTGATCCATGCCGTACCTTGGGGTATCGTAAGCGGTTTCTTCTACGCAGACGCAGGGTTACGGGAGCTAAGGGCTACGATCGACGCGATCGTTCAAAACTGCAAAGATGAATTTTATGGCCTAAACCCGCTTTGTCCAACCGGTCCTGTGTTACTTGGGCGCCAATGCGCCATTAGCAACAGTTTCGAAAATCATGTTTGCGGAGAATTACGCAATCTAACTCCGGGCCTAAAGGAAAATATTTGCCTTATAATGCCAGATGGAGAGATAATAGCTTTGAGAGATCGTGACCCCCACGGGTGGTCCAATAATTACTGGGATATGTGGTATCGCAGAGAGGTCTATACGGAGTGAATATTTTTTGGTTTCCGCGACGCCGGAAATGGAATCAATGGAACACCTTCAGGGCTTGTCGCGAGGCTCTCCAACCGAAACGCAGAAACTTCGGAAGGATCGCGCGGGCGCAACAAGCGCTCGTGTAGCGCGTCGGCAAGCTGACGGGCCGTGGCATGGTCAATTCGCCGATTCGAAGCCCATAGGCGGCGCTAAGGTCGCTCGTCGTCCACGCCACGCCGGTATAGGGATTTGTCGGCCAGTCGTTGCCGATCCAGCCCCATGAACCCTGCGGCGGCGACAGGTTGGAAGACGTGAAATTTGTGCTGCCGGTGCGCACCATGGTCTGAACCGGGATTCGCCGGATAGGCCCCGGTTCGGGTGCAGCTTTCCACGAATTTTCCGCCTTTGACAAGGCCGCGCGGTCAAGGAGACCGCCGCCCGAGCCCAAGATGGCGGACAACCGGCCGAAGCCGCTGTTACGACAGGGGATACGGACGAATTGCTTGCCATCAAGACGCACCTCTCCCGTCGTTTGCCTCGAACTCATGACGCGCGAACGCTCTACGCAGTGGACGCCAAGGGCGGCGGCCGCAGCTCCGTGATCATCCGCAAGATGTCCGCGAACAGGTCCCGCGGAATGGCCACCTCCGCCAATTGGAAGGCGATGTAGCGGGCGTGGCTGACGACCTTCGCGCCGATCTTGATCAGCTTCTCCTTGAGCGTCCTCAGCGACCAATCTTTGATCGGCTCCGGCGTCGCCAAAGTCCGCAGAAAATTGCCGAGATTGTATGCGAGCGCGTGAAGCTGAAGACGCACGGCGTTGGCGGCGAAGGAGTGACATGACAGCCGCGTCCAGTTGATCGCCCCTTTGCCCTCCTTGATCCACTGCTCGCAGGTTCCACGCTTGTTGTAGAAGGCGACGACGCTCTCGGCGGCCCGCGCCATGTTGGTCACGATGAAGCCGACGCGAGGATAGAGTTCACCCGGATGCCATTCGACCTTGGCGACGACCCGGCGTGGCTTCGTCCAGCTTCCGGCCTGATAGCTGAAGCTCGCATAGAAACGCCGCACTCCATTCGGCGGGCGTCCTACCGGACGGGTCAGCAGATGGCCGATCTTCTCTTGCAGAATGCGGTTCGTCGGCAGACGGATGACGTATTTGACGCCCTCGGCTTCGAGATAGTCGTAAATGTCGGGATTGGCGAAACCGGCGTCGCCTCGGAAATAGATGCGGGAGACGCGGCCCTTGTAGCGCCCCACGACCGGCTTGAGCAGGCTGTCCCAGCCGTCGGCGCTATGGACGTTGCCGGGACGCAGCGCGCAGCGCTCCAGATCGCCGAACTGGTTGAACACGAACAGCGGATGATAACAGGTGCATTTGTAATGCCCGTTCCAGCAGCTCTTTTCCTGTTCGCCATGTGTCGGACTGACGCTCGAATCCATGTCGAGCAGGATGCCTCTCGGCGGTCGGCGGCTGTGCACGCGGTCGATCCATCGGCCTGAAAGATCGGAGAGTGCGGAGAGGTTCTTCTCGTCCGCGAGCCAGCGCGTCTCGAAGCGGCCCATCTGGCTCGGCGACGCCGCGCTGGACATTGCGGCTTTGCCGCCGACGACCCATCGCATCGCTGGATCATGCCGAAGCCGCTCCGCGTCGTTCACGTCCTCTTAACCCGCAAGACGTCCAAAGACGGACTGCCGGAACAATCCCGCCAAGGCGTGCCGCCCATTCTTGCCGGTGCGGGCGTCGGCCAAACCCTCGCTGGCCATGTTCGTCAGCCCGAGCGCGTCGTCGAACTCGCGGTAGGCCAGCAATCCGGCGTCGGAGGTCAAAACCGATCCATGAAACTGGAGCATCAACCGACGGTCGAAATCAAGCCGGAGAACGCTCTCATTCGTTTCACCCGCCGGGTTCGTCATCGCCGCCCCGCTCAAAGAAGCATAACGCTATGGAAACTATGCCATAAATTGCGAAATTGTACAGCAAAATCCTTCGTCATCCGGCAAATGCGGGTCAAGATGTCATCATAATAGAGAATTGTGCCATGATAAGTGAACAGGTGAAAGCGACCGCCATGAAATAGATCATGTCGAGGACAAGTGTGGGTTTGGGGTGAGGCTGGCAGTGCCTGGCCGAAAAGGGCTCCCAGAAAGCGAGAGACCTGCATAGCAAAACGGGCGAGGATTTTGCGTATATGCACTGGAGATCTGGCCATTGCGAAATCCTGGGGGAAGACTTCGATACGTCTGCAAGGCAGCTTGCATGATCAAGAGCAATCAAGCAATACAAAATTAGCGGCTTATCCCCGTAGCTCCGGTGGCCACAGCATGTTGATCATCAGCAATACCACTGTTCTCGAACCAGCATTCTGAATACGATCGCGTAACACGAACAGCGGAGGCAGCATGGTCATCGAAGAGGGCATGATCCTGGCCGATGGCATCAGCCGCGTGACACTGGCGCCCGCAGGCCCTCCTGCGCTGGGCTTCCCAACAAGGATTGAGGTTTCGTCCGGTCCATTCTCCGCCGTCGTCGAAGCGGAGGCGTGGGACTATGAGCGGTTCCGGGATGGCCTCGTTCGCCTACACGAAACTCTCGTAGGGGAAGCCGAACTGACCTTCGTGGAAGGCGGACATTCAGTAACGTTGACGGGAAATGGTCGTGGCAACATCGAGGTTGCAGTCGTGGTCGGAGACGGGCGATCTCCGTGCCTCGCATTCTTGACCGTCCACATGCCCCTGGATCAATCGCACCTGCCGGATGTCATCCACGCGATCCGGCACGAGTTCCTTCGCAGTTCGTAGTCCGGGTCAGACCGCAGCCCTGATGTCGGCGTAAGTCGCCGGGGTCATGGCGAGGCCAATGCCGACCAACCGCTCGAAGGCCGAACAGTAACGGTGGCGGCGGTTCCAGCGGAACACAAACTCGTTCAGGTAGGCGTTGAGGTACCTGTCGCGGAAGCCATGGAACACGCCCAGGCCCCATCGCTTCATGTTGGCAAACACCCGGTAAATCCACGGCATGAGGACGTGGGCGGCCATG